>JAFXNC010000019.1 GCA_017529875.1 Ruminococcus sp.
CCTTGTTCCTTTAATTCAAGTATCTCTTTTTCGTACTGCTGAATGTGTCTGTAACTTCTTGCCATAACAAAACCTCCTATGGTTTCTATTATACCATAGGAGGCTCTTTTTGTCATTGTACGTTTTTTATGGTTCGGTTCACGCCTCAGAGCGGAGGGGATGTTTTTTTTGCGGCGGCGGTTCTCTTGACATTACGGTGGGTATGTGCTAAACTGTAAGAAAACGAAAGAACACCGGGAACCCGGAGAAAGGTCGTAATCAATGGCTAAGATCTGCAAGTCCTGCGGCAGCTACTACAAGGGGAGCTACTGCGAAAAGTGCGGCTACGGAAAAGAAGATACGTCATCCAAGGTGCTGGAAAAATACAAGAAGGCCACCCCGAAGAAGCCGGTGCGCTTCATGACCGAGGAGGAAAAGTCCGCCGCCAAGACCAAGAAGGCCGAAAAGCCCATGACCCGCCGGGTAGATCCCAACGCAAGGCGCAACCTGCTCATAGCAGCGGCGGTGGTGACAGTGGGCGTGATAATCTATGTGCTCATCAGCCGGGGCATACTGTTCTCCAACAAGAAGGAGGACGTCATCGAGCAGTACTTCAAAGCCCTTGACAGCGGTGATTTCGACGAGTTCACCGATACGCTGCCCGGCGAGATCAAGGAGGTCTACAACAAAGAACGCAGCGAGCTGGGACTCTCTGGCGAGGACTATATGAAACGGTTCAAGGAGCCTCTTGCGGAGGTCTACGGCAGCGGCTTCAAGATCAGCCTCGAGATCGGGCGGGAAGAAAAGCTGGACCGCGAGAACGACTCGGAGGTCTTTGACCTGAAAGCCTACAATGAGCACTACGGCTCCGCGCCCACGGTCAGCGAGGTGTACATCGTATATTGCAGCGTGACCTACTCCGGCAGCCTGGGGTCCGACACGGTGGAGTACGAATGTTACATTGCCAAGACCGGCTGGAAATGGAAGATCTTCAACATGGAGTTCAACCCCGGTACAGTCACGGCGGAGGACGGAGCAAGCTGAGATCATACTGAGCCCGTTGTTGGCGCGGTGGCGATATAGAAGTATTTGTATATCATTTTTTTGTGTGCGCCGCCGCTAAAATAAAAAATAATAAAGAAGAAAGAATAAAGAATAATAGTGGTGTCCGCGAAGCGGACGAATTTAGAAATCATCGCCGAAGGCGATACCAGATCGAACTATGTTCAATCTATTATTATTTCTTATTTATTCTTTCTTCTTTCTTCTTTTAGCAGGCGCTGCACAAAGTAAACGCAAAGGCACTTCCGTCAGTTTTCTGACAAAAGTGCCCCCCACAAAACTTCTTTATCGCGCCTGCGCTTTATGACGGGATCTTTTTGATGCTTGCAACAGTACTCTGAACAGGACAGATGCAATATTATGTTAGAATCATCAGCAAAATGTATAAATTTTAACTAATCTATTGTCGAATCTTCTGAAATGAACAAAAAACACTTGCAATCTGACGGGGGATTGTGTATACTTATGATGTATGATTGTGCAATAAGGTTGACCGTACAATGTGCGGAAGATGTCTGACAGCTTTATAAAGAAATGGGGTAAGCAAATGCTTGAAGAACTGAAAAAGAAAGTCTGCGAGGCGAACCTGCTTCTGCCAAAGTACGGCCTCGTTACGTTTACCTGGGGCAACGTCTCCGCGGTGGACAGAGCCAGCGGTATGATGGTCATAAAGCCCTCGGGTGTTGAATATGATACCATGCAGCCGGATGATATGGTCATCGTGAGCCTTAAGACCGGCGAGGTCAGAGAGGGAAGATACCGTCCCTCCAGCGATACCCCCACACACCTTGAGCTTTACAGGAAGTTCCCCGGACTGGGCGGCATCTGCCATACCCACAGCCGCTGGGCAGTTTCCTTCGCCCAGGCGGGCAGGGGAGTCATCCCCATGGGCACAACCCATGCAGACTACTTCTACGGCGAGATACCCTGCACCCGCGCCATGACCCCCGAGGAGATCGGCGGCGAGTACGAAAAGGAGACCGCAACGGTCATCATCGAGGCCTTTGAGGGCATCGACCCTCTGACTATACCGGCGGTGCTGGTCAAGAGCCACGGCCCCTTTACCTGGGGCAAGGACCCCTTCGAGGCTGTCCATAACGCCGTGGTGCTGGAGGAGGCGGCCTTCATGAACTTCCATGCCCTGATGCTGGAGCCCGGTACGGGTCGTATGCAGCAGGAGCTTCTTGACAAGCATTACCTCAGAAAACACGGCAAGAATGCCTACTACGGTCAGATCAAGGAGGACTGATTTCTTATGATATTCAAGAACCCCGTCGTTAAGGGATTCTATCCCGACCCGAGCGTTTGCTTCGCTAACGGGAAATACTATATGGTCTGCTCATCTTTCCAGTATTTCCCGGGTGTGCCCCTCTTTGAGAGTGAGGATCTTGTGAACTGGAAACAGCTGGGCTATGTGCTGACCCGCACCTCTCAGGTGGATCTGGATAAGATCAATTCCTCGGGCGGCGTGTTCGCGCCCACTATCCGTTTCCATAACGGACGCTTCTATGTGGTGACTACCAACGATACTACAAGGCAGAATTTCTATGTCTACACCGACAACATCTACGGCGAATGGTCTGAGCCCATCTATGTGGATCAGGGCGGTATCGACCCCTCGCTTTACTTCGAGAAGAACCGCTGCTACTTCATGTCCAACGGCGAGGATGACAACGGCGTCGGCGGCGTAGTGCAGTGCGAGATAGACATCAAGACCGGCAAGAAGCTCTCCGAGAGCAAGTGCATCTGGCAGGGCTCCGGCGGACGTTTCCTTGAAGGGCCTCACCTTTATAAGATAGGCAAGTGGTACTACCTCATGGCTGCCGAGGGCGGCACCGAGTACGGCCACATGATAACCTGCGCACGTTCCCGCTCCCTCTGGGGCAGGTATTCCCGCAACCCCAACAATCCTGTGCTCTCAAACCGCAACAAGGCTCCCTATCTCATCCAGGGCATAGGCCACGGCGACCTGATCCAGGATCAGAACGGTAACTGGTTCATCATAAGCCTCGGCTTCCGTCAGATACATCTGTGGATGCCCTTCCACAACCTGGGCAGAGAGGTGTTCCTGACCCCTGTGCGCTTCGGCGATGACGGCTGGTTCACAGCCGGTGCCGACGGCACCACCGAGGAGACCTTCGAGATCCCCGGCGATTTCAGGCAGACCGAGAAAAAGCTCTACACCTTCAACACCACCAAGTGGAACGTTGACTGGTGCTATATGCGCAAGCCCGAACTTAAAAAATATGAGCTCTACTATGACAGAGCTGTGCTCTACGGCTCCGAGGTAAGTCTCGAGGAGGCGGATTCTCCCACCTTCATCGCCCTGAGACAGAAGGAGTTCAACTTCACCATGGGCGCCGACGTTACAGTCGAGGGCGGCCTGGCAGGATTTACCGTTTATATGTGCGAGAACGAGCACTATGACGTCTTCGTCAGAAAGTGCGAGGAAGGCGACGGCTACGAGGCCGTGCTCAAGCTCAACATCGGCGGCATCAAGCACATACAGAAGGTAAAGCCCCTCAAGAGCAACAAGACCAGGCTCATTGTCAAGGCTGACAATTTCAGTTACAGCTTTGCATTCAAGGAGGAGGGGGAGAACATCCCCACCAACCTGGGCTACGGCTATGCCAAGTACCTCACCAGCGAGGTCTCCGGCGGATTCACCGGCGTTATGCTGGGTATGTTCGCTCTCGGCGACGGCAAGGCGGAGTTCGTGAACTTCGAGCTTGAATACAAATAATACGATACATCATCCCCGCCCTGGGCCACGACTATGACCGCGAACACGGCGAGATCATCCTCGAACCCACCGAGACCGAGGACGGTACTGTAAGATACTACTGCAAGAACGACCCCTCCCACTACATCGACGAGGTCATCCCGGCACTGGGCACATCCAGTGAGCCTGACGAGAGCCAGCCCGAGGAAAGCAAGCCCGAGACCAAGCCCGATCAGAAGGACGACAACCCCAAGACCGGCCTGAAAGCTACCTTCGCTATCCTGACCGCTGTTATCGCAGTCTGCACTCTGGTGATCTGCAAGAAAAAGCGCAAGTAAAGCAGCGCCAAATGTAAACAATATGTAAAATCTCACAGCACATTTCCTCCGCACTTGACTTTGCGGGGGAAATGTGTTATTATATTTAAGCCGCTTGTTTACGGTAGCTAAGGGGAAAGTCTGCGCTCACGCAGAGCTTTCAACACCGTCCGCAGCGAGTTTGTATGAAAAGGCAGGTGCATTTTGAGATGTACGCAGTAATCGAGACAGGCGGAAAGCAGTATCAGGTAAATGTCGGCGACGATGTTTTCATTGAGAAGCTGGACGTTGAGGCTGATGAGGCTGTTACCTTCGACAAGGTACTGGCACTCGGCGGCGACGGCAAGACCGTTATCGGCGCTCCTTATGTAGAGGGTGCTACGGTTTCCGCTAAGGTAGTCAAGAACGGCAAGGCTAAGAAGATCACTGTTTTCACTTACAAGCCCAAGAAGGGTGAAAAGAGAAAGCTCGGTCACAGACAGCCCTACACCAAGGTAAAGATCGAAGCTATCAACGCATAATGATACGCGCCGAGTTTTACCGCGACGGCTCCGACAGGCTGGTGGGATTCCGCGTCAGCGGACACGCCGGATATGCGGAGTACGGGCAGGATATCGCTTGTGCAAGCGTGTCCTCGGCTGTCATGCTCACAGCCAATACCGTTACCGAGGCTTTCAAGCTTAAAGCTGAGGTTAAGGTAGAAGAAAACGAAATATTACTCAGACTGGATACTCCGGAGGAAGAAGGAGACAAGCTCCTTCTGGGGCTGCTCACGCACCTTTACATGATCTCCGACGAGTTCCAGGGACGTATCAGGATCACATTTACGGAGGTGTAATCAATGATCAGGATCTCAATGCAGTTCTTCGCACATAAGAAGGGAATGGGTTCCACCAAGAACGGCCGTGATTCCGAGGCTAAGAGACTCGGCGTTAAGCGTGCTGACGGTCAGGCAGTAGTTGCCGGAAACATTCTCGTTCGTCAGAGAGGAACTCACATCCACCCGGGTGAGAACGTAGGCCGCGGCTCGGATGACACACTGTTCGCAACTGCTGACGGTGTTGTAAGATTTGAAAGACTGGGCAGAGACCGCAAGAAGGTATCTGTTTATCCGCAGGCTTAAACAAGACATTTCGCCCCGAGCCGTGTCCTATGGTTCGGGGCATTTGTTATGAGTGCCGGAGGGCATAATATTTTCAGTACGGTGATGCAGTATGTTTGGCTGGCTTTGCAAGGACTATAACCGCCACTCGTCATACAATATGGCGGTGACGTTTTTCCGTATCATGGTGTTTTTCATGGTTGCGGCGCTGATCGCGCTGCTGGCGTATCTTACCTATACCCCGCCGCTGATGCATGAGGAGGGGGTACACAGCTTCACCATAACCAGCCTTGACAAGCACACCATCCGCAGCCGCCGCTCCACGACTACTACCTATCATGCAAGCTGCGTGGACGAGAACGGCGGCCCTCACAATCAGAAGATAACAGCCCGGGAGTATGCCACCCTTATCAAGGGGCAGACCTATGAGTGCCCCATGTATTCCGCCGACAGCGGGGCAATGTTCATCAGCTTTGGCGGCATCAGCAACGTCAAGGCCGCCACCAAGGAGTTCTACTCCCGCAACCCCAACGGCACCATGATCGCCATGAGGATAGGCGTGATAGCTTTGGGCGTGCTGGCATTTCTGAACCTTTCCATAGCCCTCGCGGAGCTGCGCAGGGAGCGGAAATTCCGGGACGAGACTGCTATAATGCGTAACGGTATAGACTGGCAGCAGTACAAATAAACGGACAGCAAAGGAGATGATCGAGTGTTCGTCGATGAAGCGAAAATATATATCAAGGCGGGCGACGGCGGCGACGGCTGCGTGTCCTTCCACAGGGAGAAATACGTGGCGGCGGGCGGCCCCGACGGCGGCGACGGCGGCAAGGGCGGAGACATCGTCTTTAAGGTGGATGACAACATCTCAAACCTTATCGACTTCCGCTACAAGAGAAAGTACGTAGCCGAAAAGGGGCAGAACGGCTCCTCCCGGAACTGCTCGGGACGGGGCGCAGAGGACCTTGTGGTGAACGTGCCCCGGGGGACTGTGGTTCGTGAGGCCAAGTCCGGCAGGATCCTTGCCGATATGTCCGGCGACGAGCCTGTGGTCATCGCAAAGGGCGGCAAGGGCGGCCGCGGAAATGCCCACTTTGCCACATCTACAAGGCAGATACCCCGCTTCGCCAAGCCGGGTTTCCGGGGGGACGAGTACGAGGTCATTTTGGAACTGAAACTCATCGCCGACGTGGGGCTGGTGGGCTTCCCCAATGTGGGCAAATCCACGCTGATCTCGGTGGTCTCGGCGGCAAAGCCCAAGATCGCCAACTACCACTTTACGACGCTCACCCCGGTGCTGGGCGTGGTCAAGATCGAGGACGGCAAGAGCTTCGTCATGGCTGACATCCCAGGCCTTATCGAGGGCGCCTCAGAGGGCGTGGGACTGGGGCATGAGTTTTTGCGGCACGTCGAGCGGTGCAGGCTGATAGTCCATGTGGTGGACGTTTCCGGCATCGAGGGCCGCGACCCCATAGAGGACTTCGAGGCCATAAACAAGGAGCTCCGCAGCTTTTCTCAGGAGCTTGCCGACGCGCCTCAGATCGTCGCCGCCAACAAGTGCGACATGGCGACCCCCGAGCAGATCGCTGCCCTCCGGGACTATGTGGAGGATCAGGGACTGCTGTTTTATGAGATCTCGGCAGCCACCACCCAGGGCACCCGGGAGCTGATGCTGGGCGTATGGGAGAGGCTTGAAACTCTGCCGCCGGTGAAGCGCTTCGAGGCGCAGCCCCTGACCCAGGAGGAGTTGGACGACAAGCTGCTCAGCAAGCGGGAGTTCACCGTCACCGTGGAGGAGGGCATCTACTTTGTGGAGGCCGACTGGCTCTGGGATATCCTGCGCTCGGTGAACATGGAGGACTACTCCTCCCTGCAATACTTCCAGCGGGTGCTGCGTTCCACCGGCGTTATCGACAAGCTGGAGGAAATGGGCATCAACGAGGGGGACACCGTGTCGATCTTCGACTTTGAATTTGAGTTTGTGAACTGAGGTGCAGCATGGAGATCAGACCTTACGATCCCGACAGGGATCTCCCCCTTATCGAGGCATCAGTCTCGGACAGGCGTATCCACGCCCTTTGGTGCGCCGGCAGGCTGCCTTATCCGGTGCAGCGGGAGAGCTTTGACGCCTTTCTTCGCACCGAGAGCGAGACCTGCGGCAACCGCGCCTTTACCGCCGTACTTGACGGCAGGGCGGTGGGTTTCTTCTGCCTTTCCCCAAATGCCGGCACCGGTGAGGCCATGCTGAAATTCGTCCTGGTGGACGGCACCCTCCGGGGACAGGGCATCGGCGGGCAGATGCTGAAACTGGCGGCTCAGTATGCATTTACGGAGCTGAACGCGAAGGCAGTGCAGCTCATGGTCTTCTCCGGCAACGAGGCGGCGCTTCGCTGCTACACCAAGGCCGGATTCAAAGAGCGCCGCCGTGATGCGGGAGCTTTCAGATACGAGTCCGAAATATGGGACAGGTGCAATATGGTGCTCCAAAATGAGGTGATGATTTGACAGAACGTGAACTCAACCAGTACTCCCCGCTGACCCTGGCATTCATGGGGGACGCGGTCTACGAACAGCTGGTGCGGGAGAGAATAGTCCGGGACGCCAATATGCCGGTGCGCAGGCTCCACGACCTGACGATCGAGAAGGTCTGCGCCGAGTTCCAGGCGGCAGCGGTAAAGCGCCTCACCGACGAGGAACGCCTCACCGAGCAGGAGCTGGACATCCTCCGCCGGGGACGCAACGCCGGAGGCATCACTGCGCCAAAACATTCCACCGTGGCAGAATACCGCGCAGCTACGGGGTTTGAGTGCCTTTTCGGTTATCTTCACCTTGCAGGCAGAGATGATCGGGTCAGGGAGATATTCGACCTGGTGATGCAGTACGCCGAAGAATAAGAGCTGTCACGCGCTTCGCTTGATCCGCATAGGATAAAGCGGGGCGCTGTTTTTTATTGATGAATAGATGATTATTTCCGCGCTTCCTGAGCATAATAACAACAGGCGGCATATGCCGCACAAAATATAAGGAGCGTGCAATATGACAGTTCACAGAGGCGAGATATATTATGCGGATCTGAGCCCGGTGGTGGGCTCGGAGCAGGGCGGTGTAAGGCCGGTGCTCATCGTGCAGAACGACGTGGGCAACCGCTATTCCCCAACAGTCATAGCGGCGGCAATCACCAGCAGGCTCGAAAAATCGCGGATGCCCACACATATCAGGGTCAACGGCGGCAGCTGCGGTCTTTCCAAGGATTCCATCGTTCTGCTGGAGCAGATCCGTACATTAGACAAGCGCCGCCTCAAAGAGCGCATGGGCGAGCTGGACACCGCCGCCATGGCAGCCGTCAATTCGGCGCTTTCGGTGTCTATGGGGCTTTCGGTGTGAGGGCCTGAGCAAAATATTTCTCCTAACCTATTGACAATTTCAGACGATTGCATTATAATAGTATAGTGAATGTGTATGCTCATAACGAGCTTTTGCATAAGTCTGTGATTAGGAGGAAATGAAGTGCACAAGACTAAAAAACCGGTCTTTTTCATCGTGCTGCTGTGCATACTGGGTCTCGGATACCTGACCTTCTTCGGTATCCACACCTATTTCGGCGACACGAGAACGACCTATATCAAGGGAGCGGACGAGATCCGCTGGGGAATCGATATCCAGGGAGGAGTTAATGCCACCTTCGAGCCTGCGGACGGCTATGAAGCCTCCGAGGAGGATATGGACTCCGCAAAAGCAGTAATCGAGCAGAGACTTGTCAGCATGAACATCACTGACAGCGAGGTCTATGTGGATTATTCCAAGGGACGTGTCATCGTATCGTTCCCCTGGCAGGCAGGCGAGGAGAGTTTTGATCCCGAGCAGGCCGTTAAGGAGCTGGGCGAGACCGCAGTGCTCCGCTTTATAAAGGGTACTACCTTTACGGATGACGCTGAAGACGAGAACCTCGTCCTCACCGGAACCGATGTAGAGAGCGCCAAGGCAATGCAGTACAACGACAAGGACACCAACCAGCTCGTCTACGTCGTAAGCCTCGAGCTTAAGGATTCCGGTACTTCCAAGTTCGCCGCCGCCACCACCGAGCTCTATCCCAGCAACGGGCAGATCTCGATCTGGATGGATGAGACCATGATCTCCGCACCTACCGTTCAGTCGGCTATCACCGACGGTTCGGCGCAGATCTCCGGCAACTTCACCTATGACAGCGCCAAGAGCCTTGCCGATAAGATCAACGCAGGCTCGCTGAAATTCAAGCTGGAGACCACCAGCACCAACATCATCTCCGCGACCCTCGGTTCCGGCGCAAGAGACGCTATGCTCATCGCCGGCGTTATCGCTTTCGTCTGCATCGCGATCTACATGATGATCATTTACAGACTGCCCGGCTTCGTTGCGACTATTGCTCTGCTGGGTCAGGTAATAGGCTCCGTAGCCTGCATTTCCGGCTTCTTCAACAACATCGAGAGCTTCACTCTTACTATACCCGGTATCGCAGGTATCATACTTGCGGTAGGTATGGGCGTTGACGCCAACGTTATCACTGCTGAGCGTATCAAAGAAGAACTTCTCGCCGGCAAGACCCTGACCGGCGCTATCACCACCGGTTACAAGCGTGCATGGAGCGCCGTATTCGACGGAAACATCACCGTTGTATTCGTGGCGATCATCCTCATGGGCGCCTTCGGGCCCACCGACAGCGTATTCGGCACCATGCTCAAGCCTATCTTCTCCATGTTCGGCGCAGCTACCGCCGGTACGATCTACGCACTGGGCTTCACGCTGCTGGTCGGCATCATACTCAACTTCGTGTTCGGTGTATTCTGCTCGAGACTTATGCTCTCGTCACTGTCCCGCTTCAAGATGTTCCGCAGCCGCAAGTGGTACGGCGTACCCGAGGACGACACCAAGCGCGACGCTATGATCGAGAGACGCAAGAAGACCCTCAAGCCCTGCAGCCGCAAAAAGATCTTCTACTCCATTTCCACCTGCCTCATCGCGGTATTCGCCGCTGTTACCATTATTGTGGGACTTGACGTTGCTATCGAGTTCAAGGGCGGTACCATCATCACCTACACCTATGACGGCACTGTCGCCGCCGGCGACGTTGAAAAGCTTGTCTCCGATACCATCAGCGAGACTGCCATAGTCACCGAGGGCGAGGACTTCGCCTCCGGCAAGCAGACCCTGAAATTATCGTTCAGCTCCGACAGCGGTATCAGCCAGGAAAAGCAGTCGCAGCTGGCTGAGGCTATGAAGGAAAAGTTCGCCGACAACAAGATCGAAGTGCTTGAATCCACCGACGTTGCAGCCTCCAACGGCTCCGAGTTCTTCTTCAAGTGTCTCGTTGCCTGCGCCTTTGCAATGGTAGTCACCGTTATCTACATCGGATTCAGGTTCCGCAAGATCGGCGGTCTCTCCGCAGGCTGCTTTGCAGTACTGGCCCTTGTACATGATATGTGCATGGTATACGGATGTTTCGTGCTCTGCCGCTTTGCTATCAACGCAAACTTCATGGCAGTTCTGCTGACTATCCTGGGCTACTCGATCAATGCGACTATCATCGTATACGACCGTATCCGTGAGAACAGAGCTCTCTACGGCAGAAAGTACGAGATCGACGAGCTGGTAAATATGTCCATTACTCAGACCCTGGGACGTTCTATCCACACCACCGTTACCACGGTGCTGGCTATGACTACCGTATGCATTGTCTGCGCGATCTGGGGCATCACCTCGATCATGAGCTTTGCACTGCCGCTGATCGTCGGCATGGTAGCCGGTGTTTACTCCTCCAACTGCATCGCTCCTACTCTTTGGGTACTGTGGCAGAAGCACGTTGAGAAGAGGCATCCCGAGAACAACCGTCCCGGCAAAAAGAAGAATCAGCCTAAGCCCGCCCGTCCCAACAACGGTGCAGTGGTGTAAGCCCGAATAAGCATCAATTAGGACACCCTCTCGGGTGTCCTTTTCTTCTGCACCCAAATTGTAACGACTAATTGTCGGATTTTACTTGACATAGTGCGCCGTTTGGTGCTATAATAGATATAAGCAGCCGGAGAAGATCACCCGCTGCGGTGCTCGTGAAAGGTCTGAGTCGCATGGTCAAAAGAATCATACTGACAGTCTGCGGACTCCTGCTCTGTCTCTCGGCAGCCTCCTGCTCCGATACAGCGGAGAGCTCATCCTCCGAGGCAGTTTCAAGCGAGCCGGAGGTATCATCAGCGGCGGAAAGCAGCGCCCCCGAGAGCACGCCCTACTCACCGAAAAACGAGGTGGGAGCGAAACTCCGGAAGGTCTATGACATTTACAGCTCCGGCAGATACACCCTCCAGTGCAAGCTCACCGGCAGCCGGATCAAGGGCGAGGTGGATATCCTGCGGGTAGTTGACGGCGAGGACAGCTATCAGCTCCAGCATGAGCGCCTCGGCGACCACGGCACCGTTACCGTCTCCGGAAAGAGCTATGATTTTGACTACGTCTGCGGTATGTACCGCGAGATACAGAAGACCCCCGAGCTCAATGTAGTTGAGCAGATAGTGAAGCAGGGCGTCCCCAGGACGAGCCCCCATACCAAGCAGTCCGAGAGCGGCGAGTACGACACCGAGCAGTACACCTACACCGGCGACACCTACATCACCGTGCTGGATTTCTATTTCGACAAGTACGACAGTCACCTTGTGAAGTATGACACCACCTATTCGGTGGAGGGTCAGGACGATATCGTTGAGACCCGTGAGATCATCCGCCTTGACAAGGACGTTGATACTTCGGTGTTCAACGCCTATTTCGCGGACACGCTGGTGAATTTCGACCAAACCACCGAGGAACAGCGGCTGGGCTTCTGTCAGGGGCTCTGCGGCAGCTGGGGAGTGACCTCCGACGAGATGTACGAGTTCGGCATCTCGGTATCTGACCTCGGCACAGTGGATTACGATACGCTGTTCGCCCTGATACACACCTACGGCAAGCCGCATCAGCGGCCGGAGGACGACAGCTCCGGGGAAAGCTCCGGCGCTGCTGATAGCAGCGCAGACATCGCAGAGGACTCGTCTTCTGCCGACACCTCATCCGACACAGACAACGACGATCTGCCCTCCGAGGCAGAATGAGGATACATACAATATGAATATATTAAAGCTACTGAAACCCAAGGCAGTCATAGATTACGTCTATGACGACTGTACAGTCAGACAGGCCATCGAAAAGATGCGAAACCACGGTTTTACCGCGATCCCGGTCATCAGCAGGGAAGGGGAGTACGTCAAGGCCCTCGCCGAGGGCGACTTTCTCTACTTCATGCTGGATAACAATATTTTCGACCTGCGCGATTTAGAGCATTACCGCATCTCGGATATCCCGAGGCGGGTGCGCTCCACACCGGTATCGGTCACTGCAACGGTGGAGGAACTGGTCCTGCTTGCCATCAACCAGAACTTCGTCCCTGTCATCGACGACCGGAAGGTGTTCATCGGCATAGTCACCCGAAGCGATATCCTCCAGTACTGCCACACTTTCTTAAAGGAAAACAGCGGCGAATGATCAAGTGATAATTTAGTATAATAAAGGAGACCTGAAGATGAGAAACAAAGAACGGGGCGGAGCGGCGCTTGTAGCGGTGCTCATCATGCTGATACTTGTTGCGGCGGGTACGGCTATAATGATAGTTACCGGAAAGGGCCGTATCGCTGAGACAGATACAGTTCCCGCTGTGATAAACGACAGCAGCAAGGCAGAAACACCTGATGAATCAGCTCCCGATTCACAGCCTGAGCCTGTGGATTCCGAGCCTGAGCCGGTCAAGGAGCCTGCCTTCGCCGAAAAGGCTGTCAAGTCCGAGGGCTTCAAGGACGTTGACTTCAAAAAGCTGGAAATGACCACCAAGTACAATATCCTCATGGACGCCGATTCCCTCGAGATAATCGCCGGCTCCAATTATGAGAAGAAGATCTACCCCGCCTCCCTCACCAAGGTCATGTCCCTTATCGTTGCTATCGAGAACGTTGAGGACACCAAGGCCAAGTACAAGTTCACCGACAAGGTGGTAAACAAGCTGGTGGAGGATAATGCCTCCGTTGCAGGCTTCCTGCCCGATGAGAGCGTTACCTTCAACGACCTGCTCTATTCCTCTATTCTGGTCAGCGGCGCCGACGGCACTATCGGTCTTGCAAATATCGTTGCGGGCTCCGAGAAGAAGTTCGTTGAGCTGATGAACAAGAAGGCCGAGGAGCTGGGTCTCACCGGTACTCACTTCACCAATTCAAGCGGTCTCCATGACGATGATCACTATTCCACCTGCAAGGACATGGGTATAATCATGGCCTATGCCCTCCAGAACAAGACCTGCAAAAAGGTCCTTTCCGCTGATTCCTACACTACATCCAAGACCGAGCAGCATCCCGAGGGTATCACCCTTTACAGCATCGTTGCTCAGAGGCTGCTGGGCTATTATGTTGACGTTGACGGCGACAACTCCGGCGACGGCAGCATAAAGGGCGGCAAGACCGGCTTCACCGATGAAGCAGGGTTCTCCCTCGAGACCTTCTATGAGTACGACGGCAAAACCTACATCGCCGTAAACTGCAAGTCCATGACCAATATTTCCTCCATTGAGGACAATATCGCCATCTACGAGAACTACGTTCCCAAGAAAAAGTAAAAACGAGCCCGTCCGGAGCCTGACCCCGGACGGGCATTTTATTGTATAAAGCAAAACGCCCGCAGCCTGCGGACGTTTTTGTTTTCAGTCTATCTCTACCCGGATCTTCTGTCCGATGCGCGAGCAGCCGGCTCTCATAACGGTGCGGATCGCCTTGGCGATGCGTCCCTGCTTGCCGATCACTCTGCCCATATCGTCGGGAGCGACGTGGAGGTGATAAACTACCTCGCCCTCCTCGTTGGGCTCGTCAACTACGACCTCGACAGCTGCCGGATCGTCAACGAGCTCGCAGACGATAGTCTTCAAAAGCTGTTCCATGTTGATTCCTCCTTAGTTTTCCCACGGAAACCGGCAGGGCAGTGCCCCGCCTCTGTGCACGGCAGGAGAGCGGTGGGATAGGCTCCTGCCGACAGAAAGCGCGGATCAAAGAGTACCGTTCTTCTTGAGAAGTGCCTTAACGGTGTCGGTAGGCTGAGCGCCCTTAGCGATCCAGCTCTTAACCTTCTCGTCGTCGATCTTCAGAACGGTGGGCTCCTTAGTGGGATCGTAATAACCGATCTCCTCGATGAAACGACCGTCTCTGGGATATCTGGAATCCGCAACGACTACTCTGTAGAAAGGAGCCTTCTTAGCGCCCATTCTTCTGAGTCTGATCTTTACTGCCATTTTACTTTCACCTCACTCTGCCAATGCACATCCCGCAAATGGGGGCTGTGCGGATTAGTTGTATATCAAGGCTCTCGCCGCTGATATCTTATTCCTTCGGGGGCATACCGCCGCCGAGACCTCTGAGCAGCTCCTTGCGGTTGCGGCGGGCTTTCTTGCCGTGGAGGCTGCCGCCCAGACCGTACTGCTTCATCATCTTCTGCATCTGGTCGAACTGTTTGAGCAGGTTGTTCACATCGCTGACCTGAGTGCCGCTGCCGGCGGCGATGCGCCTTTTGCGCCTGGGGTCGATGATCTGAGGCTTTTCCCGCTCCGCCTTGGTCATGGAGTTGATGATCGCCTCGGTCTTTTTGAGCTGTATCTCGCTCTGTTCAAGCTGCTCGTCGGTGATCTTGTTTGCACCGGGTATCAGCCTCATGATAGAGCGCATGGAGCCCATTTTGTGTATCTGCTTCATCTGATCCAGCAGGTCGTTGAGGTCGAAACCCTTTTCCTTGACCTTCTTGGCGAGCTTTTCGGCTTCCTTCTCGTCAACAGTCTGCTGAGCCTTCTCGATGAGGGTGAGCATATCGCCCATGCCCAGAATACGGGAGGCCATTCTCTCGGGGTGGAAGGGCTCGAACTCGTCAAGCTTTTCGCCCATACCCACGAACTTGATAGGCTTACCTGTTACAGAGAGTACGGACAGCGCCGCACCGCCTCTGGTATCGGAATCCAGCTTTGTCAGGATGACGCTGTCGATGCCCAGAGCCTCGTCGAAGCTGGAGGCCACCTTTACGGCGTCCTGACCGATCATGGCGTCAACTACCAGCATGATCTCGTTGGGCTCGGCGATCTTCTTGATGTCCTTGAGCTCGTTCATGAGCTCCTCGTCTATGTGCAGACGTCCGGCAGTATCCAGGATAACAAGGTCATAGCCGTGATCCTTGGCGTGCCTGAGGGCCTCCTTGACGATCTTGCGCGGGTCGATCTGACCCATCTCGAAAACGGATACCTCTGCTCTCGCGCCTACTACCTTCAGCTGTTCGATAGCCGCAGGTCTGTAAACGTCGCAGGCCACCAGCAGAGGGCGGTTGCCCTGAGCCTTGAAATGCTTAGCCAGCTTGGCGGCGTGGGTGGTCTTACCTGAGCCCTGCAAGCCGCACATCATGACGATGCAGGGGGGCTTGTTGGGGAAGTTGATCTTGGAGTTGGCCTCGCCCATGAGCTTGACCAGCTCGTCGTTTACTATCTTGATGACCTGCTGACCAGGAGTAAGGCTCTTTAAAACCTCCTCGCCGACAGCTCTCTCGGTAACGTTTGCGATAAATTCCTTAACTACCTTATAGCTTACGTCCGCTTCGAGCAGAGCCATCTTGACCTCGCGCATAGCCTCCTTGACGTCGCTCTCGGACAGCTTGCCTCGGGATTTGAGCTTCTTGAAAACGGAACCGAGCTTTTCGGAAAGTCCTTCAAATGCCATATCTTATCCACCTTATCGGGTCTGTGATCGGGGATGCCCCGTCTTATTCAAAGTACTTGCTGTTGTCGAAGGCCTCGAGCTTTTCGTCGAGGGTCTCCAGCAGGGTTATGGTCTTCTCCGCGATGTTACGGGCAAAAGAGTTCTTCTTGCACTCCTCGAAGACCTCCAGCGCCAGCTCCTTGTAGTGCATGAGCTCCGCCTTGTAGGTCTCCTGCTGTCTGTGGAGCCCCAGCACTCTCTCATACTCGTTGAGGGCCTCCTCGCCGCGCTTTATCGAGTCATGCACGCCCTGACGGGAGATCTCGTAATGCTCGGCTATCTCCGCGAGGGAGAGGTCGTCGTTATAGTAAAGCTCCAGCATATCGCGCTGTTTTTCGGTAAGCAGCTCGCCGTAGATATCGAGCAGATCGCTCATAGAAAGGTTCTTATCCAAGCCTGTCCCTCCGTTGTGTCTGATTTTTTGTACAGCTGTAAAGTATACGTGCTTTACCCTGCCTTTTAATTATATATCAAGTTAATCAGCTTGTCAAGCACTTTTTGAAAAATATATAAAAATTTCAAAAAACCCCTTGAAATGGTGCATACGTTTGTGCTAATATAAATATAATAGCAATTGTATGTAAATTAGAGGTAAACGGCAACAACGCCGGAAATTACGGAGGGAAAACTGATATGTTCAAATATACGCTGAAAAACAAGCGTTACGCCCTTGAGCTGCCCTGCCTGACCTACGGCACGGCTAACTTCGAGACCCAGGATAATGACGAGTTCTACTTCTCCCTGCTGGACAGATACGTTGAGCTGGGCGGCACCTGCATCGACACCGCAAGAGTATACTGCGAGTGGCTGGAAAACGGCAAGGACGCCAGCGAATCTGTGGTGGGTCGCTGGATGAAGTCGCGGGGCAACCGTGCTAAGATAATCTTATCCACCAAGGGCGGTCATCCGGACGTAAACGATATGTCCAAGTCCCGCCTGGACAGGGATTCGCTTAACTACGACCTGGAGCGCAGCCTTGAATGTCTCCAGACCGATTACATCGACATATACTTCCTGCACCGCGACGACGATCAGATCCCGGTGAGCGAGATCATGCCAGTCCTGGCGGAGTTCGTACAGAGCGGCAAGGTGCGTTTCATCGGCGCCTCCAACTGGACCACCGCCCGCATCGAGCAGGCCAACAAGTGGGCCGAGCAGCACAACACCGAGCCCTTCCGGGTGAGCCAGATCAATTACAGCCTGGCACACTCGTCCACCGATACTTTCGGTGACCCCACTCTGGTGTGCATGAATATGTGGGAGTACAACTGGTACAGAAAGCACCAGATGCCGGTAATGGCCTTCTCCCCCCAGGCAAAGGGCTTCTTTGCCCGCTTTGCCAAGGGCGACGCCACCGTGCCTGTGGACGGTCAGTTCACCTCAACCGCCAACCTTGCCCGGCTCGCCCGCGTCAAGAAGATCAGCGAGGAGACCGGCGTTCCCCCGGCAGTAGTGCCGCTGGGCTACCTCAACAGCCAGCAGTTCTTTGTGTCCTCGGTATTTGCCGCCTCAAAGCTCTGGCATCTTGACGAGGACATGGCTGCCCAGGATCTCAGATACGACCCCAAGACCGCGGCGTTTTTGGAGAACATCCTCTGATGACTGTGGATATGCACAGTTTTCATACCGCAAAATTGTGCAGTATCACCCCATAAAAGCCCGAAGCCTGAAACGTATATCATACAGCACTTCTATAAAAGGAGAGGTTGAATATGAAAAAGACCCAGAAGACCGCTATGATCGCGGCAGCATTCGCGGCGATCAGTCTTGCATCATGCGGCGGAGGAAATTCCTCCAATACGCCGGCACCGATAGATCCGCCCTCCGCACAGGTGGAGTCGGACGGAAAGACTTCCGATGCTCAGAGCAGTGCTGCCGAGTCGCAGTTTGATCCCGCATCTGAGGAGCCTCAGACCGAATACGGCGCACCGGTGGAGTATGACCCTGCCTCCGAGGAGCAGCAGGAGGTCTACGGCCCCCCCGAGTGGTTCGACAGCAGCGAGGATGATTACGATCCGTCCTCCGAGATACAGCAGGACGTATACGGTCCTCCCGAGGCTCTGGACTCCGATGCCTCGATAGGATATGATCCCGAAGCTGACAATGTGATCTGCGTTTACGGCCCTCCCGAGGCCTTTGACAGCGAGGCCGGAGGCAACGAGTAATATGCTGAACGTTGACGTAAAGAATAAGAATTTGCAGACCCTCGCGGAATACCGCCGGGGTCTGCTTAAAAAGCCGGAGCTGCGCAACCTGTTTCTGGAGCTGACTCTGCGCTGCAACGAGCGGTGTATTCACTGCGGCAGCTCCTGCGGAGACGTACCCAGTGAAGAGCTGGAGGTCGCCGAGTACGACAGGCTGCTGCGGGAGGTCAAGGAAGACTTAGGCACCGGCCGCAAGATGCTCTGCATCACCGGCGGCGAGCCGCTTTTGAGGAAAGAGTTCTTCGAGATAACCGAGACTGCCGACAAGCTGGGTTTCAACTGGGGCATGACCTCCAACGGCACCCTTATCACCAAGGACGTCGCACGGGACTTGAAGCGGGTGGGTATGAAGACTATCTCCATAAGCATCGACGGTCTGGAGCAGACCCATGACAAGTTCCGCCGCACCCCCGGCGGCTACGCAAAGGCCATGCAGGGCATAGAGAACCTGCTTGAAGTCGGCGGCTGGCGAAACGTCCAGGTGACTACCGTTGTGACCCATGAGAACATCGGTCAGCTCGACGAGCTCTTCGGGATATTCGACAAAATGGACATCGACTCATGGCGGGTCATCAACATCGAGCCCATAGGCCGCGCCAAGGCTCACCCGGAGCTTATCCTGACCCCCGACGATTACAGGTATATGTTCGAGTTCATCCGCAACAAGCGCATCGGCGGGCAGCCGGTCTGCTACGGATGCAGCCACTACCTGGGCACCGAGTACGAGCGGGAGGTCCGGGACTGGTACTACCTCTGCACCGCCGGCCTCTACACCGCCAGCATCATGTGCAACGGCGACATAACCGCCTGCCTGGACATCGAGCGCCGCCCCGAGTTCATACAGGGCAACATCAGGCGCGACCGTTTCAGCGACGTTTGGCTCAACCGTTTCCAGGAGTTCCGCCGCGACCTTTCTGACGACGCCGAGATGTGCAAGGGCTGCCCCGAAGCCGCCTTCTGCCGCGGCGATGCCTTCCACAGCTACAATTTCGACGAACACCGCCCCGAGGTCTGCTTCAAGGGGATACTGTTCTGATAACAAAATCAAAAGCCCGTCCCGGGTCATTTCCGGGGCGGGCTGAGTTATTATTCGTCCTCCATAGAAGTGCGGAAGGGTGCCAGGGGGATGCCGTTCTTGCCGAATACCGAGTACTCGGGGAAGTTGCCCCAGGCGTAGCGGGCGTATTTGGGCTCTGTCACCTGGTCGGAGTAGAGCATGATGCAGTCCACCACGATCTCCGCCTCGGCGGGGTAGAAGACCTTGTCGTCCCCTGCCAGCTCGAAGCCGGTCAGACCCTTTTCGCCGGCGGTAAGGCCTTCCTCGGCGTGCTCTAAATATACCGACATCATGCGGTCATTGACCATGTAGTCCTTGAACATAGGGCCGAAGGCGTCCTCCTCGATGCCGTAGACCAGCTGCTCCGCCTGCAAGCAGAGCCTCTCGCCCACAGGGCGCTTGTCCACCGGATGGATGTTGTCAAGCTCGCCGCAGTCGATGCAGACGGCGATACCGGTGTTCTTCACAGTCCTGAAAGTCCGCATCTGCGCCTCGCGTATCAGGCACCAGTGCTTATAGTCGGGGTCGCTGGAGACCTTGTAGCCCGGCAGCTGCACGAAAATGAAGGGCAGCTCGTCGTCGCCCCACCGTTCGCGCCATACCCTGATAAGTGTGGTGAACAGCGTGTAGTAGGAGCGGGGCTTGTGGTCGTCGCTCTCCCCCTGATAGTAGAGGAATCCCGCCAGTGTGTAGGGGCATACCCTCATGAGCATGGCCTCAAACATCTTCGCCGGGCTGAATGGGTTGAAGTCGTTGCGGGGCCCGGGCCAGCGGTTCTTGCCGATCCTTTCCTGTATCTCGTTCCAGCCGATCTTTGGCTCGGTCTTGTAGACCTCCTGAGCGCGTTCGTTCCACTGTTTGTCGTACTCGGTGTACTCGTCGTAGATCTTCTTCTGCTCTTCGAGGCTCACGCCCTTAGTGTTCTCGAAGTACTCGTCCATGTAGGAGGCAAGCTCGCTGTTGCCGAGGATATGATCTTTGTCGATCCAGTTGGTGCCGGAGGTGCCGCCCCAGTTGCAGCCGATGAGCCCGACGGTGATACCCAGATCAGCGGAGAGCTTTCTTGCGAAGTAGTACCCCACCGCGCTCCACGCACGGGAGCCCTGAGGGTCTGCCACGCCCCAGCCGCAGTTCTTCTCGGCCTCGATCGCTTCTTCGACGGTGCCTACCTTGTTGGTGTAGTAGAATCTTACCGGTACATCAGCGGTAAGGGAGGCAAGCTCCTTCTCGCCGTTGACCTCAGAGTGCAGCTCCAGCTCCATGTTGGACTGTCCGCCGCAGAGCCATACCTCACCGATCATGACATTGGTGTATCTGGCGAACTCCTTGCCGTCAAGGGAAAGGGTCATTTCATAGGGGCCGCCTGCCTCCATAGGGGGCAGCAGCAGCGACCATTTGCCCTCCCTGACAGTGCAGGAGGCCTTGACGCCGTTGAGATCGGCGGTGACGGTGCCGGGCTCGTCGCTGACGCCCCATACCGCCATGTTCTTCTCTCTCTGCAATACCATATTGCTTGAAAAAACAGAAGCTGACTTTATCATCACAATATCTCCCTTCGGGTATATTTCTCCTTATTATTCGGTCAGGCTCATCCTCTCAGGAAGCCCTCGATTATCTTGGCCTCGGCCTCCTCCTCGGAGAGACCCAGAGTTTGCAGCTTGATGATCTGCTCGCCGGCGATCTTGCCGATAGCCGCCTCGTGTATCAGCTCGGCGTCAAGGTCTCCCGCGAAAAGCTCCGGCGCCGCATTGACCCTGCCCTTGTCGGCAAGAATGGCGTCGCACTCGGAGTGACCCTTGCAGCGGGCGTTCCCGCTGATCTTGGAGTGGTACTCCTGATAGGACTGACCCTTTGCAACAGAGCGGGAAACGATATCCACGCTGGAATCCTCGCCGTTGAGCTCCACAGCAAAATCCGTGTTGGCGGTCTGGGTGCCCTCGGTCATGATGCGCTCCTTGATGACCAACTGTGCCCCCTTGCCCAGGGTGCCGGTGGTCTTGCGGAAGGTCCTGTCTACGCCGCCGATCTGTATGGTGTCCATTTCAAGGTAGCTGTCCTCGCCCTGTATCACCTCAGTCACCGGGTCGATGTGCTTGGCGCCGCCGCCTGCACCGGTGCCGATGTGCTTTTCCTTGTAGAGCACTCTTGCGCCCTTGTCGAGGATGAAGCGGTGTATACCGTGGTGGCGCACGTCGTGGCCGTCATCGGTATGCACTCCGCAGCCTGCAACGATTGTCACGTCAGCGCCCTCGCCTACAAAGAAGTCATTGTAGACCAGATCGTTGATGCCGCCCTTGGTGACGCAGGCGGGGATGTATACGGTCTCACCCTTGGTGCCGGGCTTGATCTTCACTACGAGACCGGGGTTGTCCTCCTTGTTTTCGAGAAGGATGTTCTCGGAGGACTGCCTGCCGGCGCATTGACCGTTGGAACGGATATTGTAAGCGCCGTTGAACTTGCCGCTCCAGTCGGATACTATACCGAGGAGTTCTTCTGTGGTCTTGTCAAGCATTTTTGTTATCCTCCTTATCCTTGCCGAGAGGGCAGCGCTCGGCCTTTTCCTCACCGAACAGCCCGCCCAGTATCTCCTCGCGGGTGCCGGCCTTGGTGACGTTACCGTCGGCGATAACTACGATGTAGTCGGAGATCTCGAGGATCCGCTCCTGGTGGGAGATTATCAGCAGAGACTTGTTCTCGGTGGCCTTGAGCCGCTCAAAGGCGTCTATCAGGCTGGAGAAGCTCCACAGGTCAATGCCCGCCTCCGGCTCGTCGAAGACAAGCACCTTGGCGTCCTTTTTGGCAAGCACCGAGGCGATCTCGATGCGCTTTGCCTCGCCGCCGGAGAGTGAGGCGTCAATGGTGCGGTCAAGGTACTCATTGGCGCAGAGACCCACCTTGCCCAGTATCTCGCAGATCTCCCGCTCGGAGAGGCTGCGCTGTGCGGCAAGCTCCATCAGGTCGCGGACGTTGAGCCCCTTGAACCTTACCGGCTGCTGGAATGCATAGCCGATGCCGGCTTTGGAG
Source organism: Ruminococcus sp. (assembly GCA_017529875.1). Lineage (GTDB taxonomy): Bacteria > Bacillota > Clostridia > Oscillospirales > Ruminococcaceae > FB2012. The sequence continues at coordinate 22,291 of JAFXNC010000019.1, forward strand.
CGCCTTGTGATGTCCCAGTCGGTGATATTCTCGCCGTCGAGGGATATCTCGCCGCTGTCGGGCTTTTCAAGACCCGCGATGAGCTTGGCAAGAGAGGTCTTGCCGCCGCCGTTGGGGCCGGTTATAACGGTGAGCTTGCCCTCGGGCAGCTCAAGGGAGATGTTTTTGAGAATTTCCTCACCGGAGCCCAGGCTCCAGCTCAGATCCTTTATACTAAGCATTTATTTACCTCCTGCACGGCGCAAGGTGCCGCAGTTATATGATTATATTATACTCCCGCAGGCGTATAAAGTCAACAGTAAAATAATGAACAGTGCTGATATTCTGACCTTTTGATAGGTCCCCTCCGGCTTGACATATGCCTTGCGTCAGGGTATAATCAGATTAGCTGCATAACAGTATTTCGATCAAGAGGTGAGCATTATGGCAAACAACTCCGATCTCCGCGCAAGGATACTTATAGTCGATGACGACAGGGAGCTGTCCTTCATTATAAAGCGTATGCTGGAGAGCTATTCCTTCAACGTCAGCATGACCCACAGCTGTGAGGACGCCTTCCGGCTGCTGACAGAGAACAGCTTTGACCTGGTGCTGCTGGACGTCAACCTCCCCGACGGCACCGGCTTTGAGGTCTGCCGGGAGCTGAGGTCGGCCTGCGATGTGCCGGTGATCTTTGCCAGCGCCCGCACCGCCGAGGACGACCGGGTCACAGGCTTTGAGATCGGCGGCGACGACTATCTTCCCAAGCCCTACTCCATGCGGGAGCTGCTTGTCAGGGTCAACGCCCTGCTGCGCCGCACCTACCGCAACGCTCCGGAGGAAAGGATAGTGCAGTTCGGCACCGTGACCGTCAACATCACCGCCCGGACTGTTACCAAAAACGGCGCTCCGGCGGCGCTGTCCCTGAGGGAGTTCGACCTGCTGGCCTACCTCTGCGAGCACATGAATACCCCGGTGCCGAAAGAGAAAATCTTCACCGAGGTCTGGGGAGCCTTCACCGAAGTCGAGCCCTCGACGCTGGCGGTGCATATCCGCTGGCTTCGTGAAAAGCTGGAGGACGACCCCGCCGAGCCGAAATACATCAAGACCGTCCGCAAGGTGGGCTATATGCTGGAGGTGAGCGGGAAGTGAGATACAAGGCTTTTATCACCGCAGGGGTGCTGTCGGTGCTGATGGTGCTGTGTACCCTCGGGGTGTATCTTGCGGGGCGGGGCAGCAGGAACGAGTATCTCCCGCGCCTCTCGGTGGAGGCCAACGAGACCGTCAACCTTATAGCCGCCGGGGACGCCGCTGCCGCCGCCGAAAAGGCCGAGCAGCTCCGCGCCGACGCTCAGCTGGCCTCGAAACAAAGCCAGGGCAGCGCCGGGGTGTGGCTCCTTTGCATCGCGGCAGTGCTGGCGGTCAACGTCTGTGTGGCCTATGTGTGGTTCACCATGATCAGGCCGTTCCACCGCCTTGAAGCCTATGCCGACCGCCTTGCGGCAGGGGAGTTCGATCAGCCTCTGGGTCAGGAGCGGGGCAACTATTTCGGGAAGTTCACCTGGGCGTTCGACAGTATGCGCCGGGAGATAGTCAAGGCCCGCAGCTGCGAGCGGGAGGCTATCGACAACAACAAGACTGTCATCGCATCCCTCTCCCACGACCTGAAGACCCCGCTGGCCTCTATCACCGCCTACTCCGAGGCGCTGGTCAACGGGCTCTATGCCGATACCGAGGAGATGTATTCCTTCCTCGAGGTGATCTCCCGCAAATGCGAGGAAGTCTCCCGCCTTACCAACGACATGATGACCCACTCCATAAGCGAGCTGGGCGCCCTTAAAATGCAGCCGGAGGCAGTTGATCTTTCCGAGCTCATGGAGAAGACGGTCAAGGAATCTGCCGCCCCGGAGGTGACCTTTGACCGACCCATGTTTCCGGTGACAGTCCTTGCCGACCGCAGCCGCCTTACTCAGCTTATCGGCAACCTCATCGGCAACGCCCGGAAATACGCCGGGGGTAAAATGCATATCGGTATCGCGAAGGAGGAGGGCTTTTACAAGGTGCGTTTTCAGGATCAGGGAGGCGGCATACCGGACAAGGATCTGCCCTTCGTCTTCGATAAGTTCTACCGGGGCAGCAACTCTAAGGAAATAAGCGGTTCCGGCCTCGGGCTGTATATAGTCAGGTATATAGCCCGGCAGTCCGGCGGGGAAGTCACCGCCGCCAACAAAGAGGGCGGACTTGAAATAATGCTGACGCTGCCGGTAATGAAAACAGACGCCTGATATCTTAAAGATTTCTTAATCTAAGGTGTGCTACAATGAGTACAGCAAAAGAAAGGAGCATACCTATGAAAGAAGCTATACTCACCGCAAAGAAGCTCTGCAAGTCCTTCGCAGCCAACGGCGTTCAGAACCATGTGCTCACCGGGATAGACCTGGAGGTGTACAGGGGGGACTTCACCGTGGTCATGGGAGCCTCCGGCTCCGGCAAATCCACTCTGCTCTACGCCCTCAGCGGCATGGACAGAGCCACCTCCGGCGAGGTCATCTACGGCGGCAAAGACTTAGTGAAGCTCAGCGAGAAAGAGCTGACCCTGCTGCGCCGCAAGGACTTCGGCTTCGTCTTTCAGAAGATGCATCTGGTCAGCAACATGACTATGTTCGAGAACGTCACAGTCCCGGCCTATCTGGACAAGACCGTTCCCGCCCGGGACACGGACGAAAAGGCTCAGGAGCTTTTCAAAACTATGGGCATCGCTGACGTGATGAAGCACCTGCCCTCCCAGTGCTCCGGAGGCGAGCAGCAGCGCTGCGCCATAATAAGGGCGGTCATCAGCAAGCCCGCTGTGCTCTTCGCCGACGAGCCCACCGGCGCGCTTAACCGCCGCAATACTACCGAAGTCCTCGACCTGCTCACAAGGCTCAACGCCGAGGGACAGTCGGTGTTCATGGTCACTCACGATATCCGTGCCGCCGTTCGGGGCAGCCGCATCATCTACATCGAGGACGGCAAGATCAGCGGAGAGCTCACCCTGCCCCACTACGAGCAGGAAAGCGAACAGAGCCGCGAGACCCAGGTGAACTCCTGGCTGACCTCCATGCACTGGTAAGGGGGCGGCCTTATGAGATCGGTACTGCACATCCTGAAAAACAACATCCGCCGCAAGACCGGCGCCTTCAAGGGCATAATCGCTCTCATGGCGATAATAGTCTTCTCCTTCTCCGCCTCGGTGAGCAACTCGAAGAATCTGCACCGGGCCCTCAACGATTCTCTTGACCACTACGGCATCGGGGATATAGTCATGACCTACGCCGAGGGCAGGTTCACCGACGAAGTAAAACACGGCCTCGACTCCGACAGCCACGTCAGCTCATGGAGGTCTGAGCCCCTGCTCTATGTGGGAATGGAGTATTTCCTCAACGGCAGGGATCAGAACCTCGACACCCGCCTCGTCCGGGAGAAAGATGAGATAAAGCTCTTCAACGACGACGAGACCGGTTTTGTTGACAAAGCGCCAAAGCTCAACAAGGGCGAGGTCTATGTGTCCTATTCCCTGGGCAAGGTGAAGCAGCTCAAAAAGGGGGACACCCTTGAGATACAGACCTCCCCCGACACCCGGGAGAGGTTCACCATAAAGGGCTTCACCGAGGAGCCCCTCTACGGCACCAGCCTTGTGGCCTATGAGATATTCTTTGTCAGCTCCGAGGACTATGACCGCATAGCCGCCGGCATAGACAGCGGAGAAGTCAACAGCAACTACGTCTACAAGACCGAGATGCTCCACATCTTCTCGGACGGCGAGCTCAAACCCTTCGACCTGGTAAAGCAGCTCAACGACAGCTGCGGCCTGGTGGACAAGTCCATGCTCTACGTGACCCGCCCCGAGCTGGCAAGCTACACCGAGCTCTACGCCGACACCGGCACCAGCCTTCTGTACATCTTCGTGGGACTGCTGGCTGTGGTAGTGGTGCTGATGATGCTCAACAGCATCAACTCCACCATAGAGATGCAGTATGTTGATCTGGGCATCCTCAAATCCCAGGGTTTCACGGTCTGGCAGATCAGGGCGGCCTATCTGTTACAGTACATCATCGCCCTTGTGATAGGCACAGTCATAGGGCTGATACTGTCGGTGCCGCTGCTCAAGGTCTTCGGGAGTATGTTCCGCACTGTCACCGGCATACACACAGACTGCCGTATCGACTTTCTCAGCTGCGGCCTCATAGCCCTTGCCATGATCGCGGTATTCACCCTTATCATACTTTTCTCCACCCGCAAGCTTGGCAAGCTCTCCCCGGTCAACGCCCTCAACAACGCCCACCGGGACGTGCATTTCACCGGCAGGCTCAATGCCCCTGTTAAGCAGAACGCCCTGTCCCTCACCGTCTCTCTGAGGCAGCTGACCTCCGGGTTTAGGCACTATGTGTTCATACTCATTATCACAGTTATACTCATGTTCTTCATGACTACGGTGTTCAACCTCTGCCGGGGGCTCAACTTCCGGGAGATCTTCGGTGAGGTGGAAAACTCCGCCAACGCCAAGCTGTTCAACGAATTCGAGGACAAGGATATGCAGCGGGTCTCGGAGCGGCTCACTGAGCTGGACGGAGATTCCGAGGTGTACTATGTCTCCTACATCGACAACATCCTCGCCGATGACATACTGTTCGGCGTCACCGCCACCGACGGCATCGGGAAGTACTTCAAGCCCATTGAGGGCAAGCTCTGCGAATACGACAATGAAATGATCGTGACCCGCATCTTCGCCGAGGAGCTGGGCAAGGGCATCGGCGACAGCGTCACCGTCTCCAACCAGGGGCAGAAGGCCGACTACATCATCGTCGGGATATACCAGACCACCAGTCAGGCGGGGCGCATCTTCGCCATGACCCTCGACGGTGGCAAGCGCATCGGCATGGAGCCTCAGCTTGCCAACATCTTCCTCTCGGACAAGTCACGCACCGACGAGATCTGCCGGGAGCTCAACAGCGATTTCGGCAGCATACTCTACACCAAGGCCGATGACACTATCGAGTCCAACGGAAACCTCTTTGACCTGATCGACGCCTTCCTGCTGGTCATCATGCTGGTAGTTGTGGGGATATCCTCGGTGTTCCTGCTGGTGGCGGTGGGGATGATCTGCAAGATCGCCTTCCTGCGGGAGCGGACGGACATCGGCATATTCAAGGCCACCGGCTTCACCACCGGCACCCTGCGGGGAATGTTCTCCCTGAGGTTCCTGCTGGTGGGGGCTGCGGGCTGCGCCGTGGGAATAGTACTGGCCCTGCTGTTCTCAAGATCGCTGCTGTCGGCGCTGATGCGCATAACCGGCATGACCGACTTCTCCTCCCCGCTGACTGCCTTTGACATACTGCTGCCTGCGGGAGTGATATGCGCCTGCTTTGCTGGTTTCTCCTACATGGTCTCGGCGAAGATCAAAAGCGTACAGACCACCGAGCTCATCGTCGAATAAGCATATACCCGAATACCCGGCTGCTGCATCCTGCGGCAGCCTTTTTTTGCTCTGTTTTCCTGAAAATGTCAATGCGCATAATCACTGTGCATAATTGACAATCCGTTTTGTGCAATTTTATCAAAGCTGCGAATTGATTTATTGCCGATCTGTTGATATAATGTAAATACAAGCCGATCATTCGGCGTTTTTGTGTTTCACAAAAAGTATATGAAACGGAGGGATCTATTTGGATCACGCAGGATCTCGCAAGAGAAAATTCAAAAAGCGCGTTCTGAGCCTGCTCACGTCAGGGATGATGTTGTTCTCCCTTGCCGGCAGTCTGCCGGGGGTGTCGTCGGTCATCGGCGCGAGCGCTGAGGATGAGGTGGAGCCGGAGTTCGGAGCCAGCTTCTATGTAATGGGCAACGAGCAATGGAACTGGCAGGCAGCCTACTGCGGTTATGATGACGGAAAGATCACTGTGTCCGGCAACGCTGCAGAGCTTGCCGCGGCGAGCCGGGAATATGAGGACGAGGACTCCGCAATAGGAGCGGCAGGCATTCTACTTCATCAGGATCACCGACAACGACGGCAAACAGGCCTACGTCGCTGTACGCGGCCCCGGAGCTGCCTGGGACTTTGTCGCCGAAGAAGGCTTGGAGGGCGATCCTTCCGACGATTACCTTATCCCCCTGAACAGGGCATATATGACCGACGATCACGGTAACGTCAAGGTATCCCTCCCCTATGAGTACGGCTGGACCTATGAGGTCTTCTCCAGGTGCTGGCAGGAATACCCCGAAGACCCCTTTATAAGGCTCAAAAAGATCAAGCTCTGCAACAGCGACCCCGCACCGGTGTGGCCCACCTACGCTGACGAGTATTCCTCCGAGGAATACAACCTCATCTATGTTGACAACGGCGACGGCAAGGTAAATATGCGTGACTACGCATTGTTACAGCGCTATATGATAGGTAAGAGCACCGACATACTCCTGCCGCCCTGTGACCTCACCGGCGACGGCAAGGTCAACATGAGAGACTATGCGCTCATGCAGAGGCTCCTCATGGGCAAGCAGATCGAGTACCCCGCATAATACAGCATATAATAAAACGGCAGGGCAGCGAGAGCTGTCCTGCTGTTTTTGTGTGCTGCCGCTTTACCCTCGCCGCCTGTCGTCGGCTCGGGAGGTAAAAACATGATCAAAAGAGGCCGCCTTTGTTGGCAGCCTCTTTCGAGAAGTAAAAGAATATGAAAAAACAGTAGAGGTCAAAGTTGGTTTACCGCGTCAGAAGGGGAACTGATTGAAGAACTCGCGGTAGTCGTTATAGGGGTCGTATTCATTGGTCTGGGTCTGCTGCTCTGCGGACTCTGCTTCGTTGGCAGCCTCCTTGAGAGTTACGTCGAAGTCCAGTATCTCGCCGTTTCTGTATACCGAGATCTTAACGGTCTCACCGGCCTTGTGCTGGTTCTTGACGGCGTTGAATTCCTCGATGGATTCAACGAGCTTGCCCTCGATGCCGATGATGATGTCGTTGACCTTGATGCCGGCTTCCTCGGCGGCACTGCCGGAATTAACGACCTTGATCCTGAAGCCCTTGGGTATATTGTAATACCTGGAGTAGATATCGGTGATGTTCTCGCCGGATACGCCGAGGGTAGGTCTGCCGGTAACGTGGCCGTTCTTGATGAGGTCCTCGATGATCGGGATAGCCTCGTCAATGGGGATCGCAAAGCCGATGCCCTCGCCGTAGGACTTGGTAACGGCTGCCGATGCGATGCCTATTACCTGACCGTAAGCGTTGATCAGGGGGCCGCCGGAGTTACCGCTGTTGATAGAGGCGTCTGTCTGGATGTAGTTCATGGTCCTGTCCTCAATGGTAATGGTACGGTTGAGGGAGGAGATGATGCCGGCAGTTACGGAGTTTGCAAGCTCCATGCTCAGCGGGTTGCCGATAACTATGGCCACCTCGCCCACCTTGACATCCGAGCTCTTGCCGAACTCAGCCTTGGTGAGACCGGTCTTGTCTATTTTGAGTACTGCGATATCCGACTGAGCGTCGGTACCGATGATCTGCGCGGAGATGGTGAGATCGCTGTCGTCGGACTCGCTGTCGTCGGCGTAGCTGCTGGGCAGTTTTACCGATACGGACCTTGCGTTCTCAACAACGTGAGCGTTGGTAAGGATGTAGCCGTCCTCGCTCATTATGATGCCGGTGCCCATGAACACGCCGTTGGTGGCAACACACTGTATGCCGACAACACTTGCGGTGTTCTTCTCAACGATCTCCGGGATGCTCATGGCGTCTGCGGGAGATGCAAGCTGTGTGATAGAGGGCATATCCCTTTCAACGGTATCGGACTTGGAGTCGGTGTCGTTGGAGGTGCTTGCTGAGGCAGAGGTCTTGACGCTCTTGTCAGTGGAGCTGTTGTCGGAGGTGCCTACCGAGCCTTCGCCTCTGATGAGGTTGTAGCCCACTATGGAGGTAGCTCCGATAGCCGCCACAGTCAGCACGCCCACGATGCCGGCAAGAACCTTCCTGCCGCCGTTCTTCTTTTTCTTGGGGGTGTAGACCACCTCGTTGACGTTGCTGTAATCCTGATAGCTGCCGTAGTAGCCGTTGTAGTTCTGCTGATTGTTCTGGGTGTAGCCGTACTGGCTGCCGTAGCTGTTGTAGCCGTTGCTGTTATCGTTGTTGTAATTGTTATTGTTGTAGTTATCCATAGTAAAGCCTCCTGTATGTTTTTCACAGGCTTACCGGGGTTTGTTCCGGGCTGTCTGTGTTTCTTTTTTGTTTCTATATTCAATTATACCCCCGAATGTGATAGCTCTATGATAATCAACGCAAAAATTTTTGACAGGTTACAAATGATCATGCGTATTCTTTGTGAGGCGTAGTTTTCACATTTCTCACAATTCCGACACAGGGCGTGGGGAGGCTCGCCGCAAAATACCGAAACAAGGCTTTTTATGAGATTTCACGGCGCAAAAAAACGATGAGATCCCCGCATATCCGGTGGAATATCCCGGCGGGAAGTGTTATAATCAGATAAACAGGGCAATGACAGCCCTGCACGGAGGTGCATGATATGATTAAGCATACAAAGAACGTATCTCAGCAGGCCGCCCGCCTGCCTCAGATCGCGTCCATAGTGGAGATACCCGTGGGGAAGATCTTCCCAAACCCTGACCAGCCCCGGAAACGCTTTCCCGCCGACGCTCTGACAGCTCTCGCCAAGAGTATCGCCCAGGACGGCATAGTCCAGCCTCTGACCGTCCGTGAGAGCGGGGAGGGGTATGTGCTGGTGTCGGGGGAGAGAAGGCTTCGCGCCGCAAAGCTGGCAGGCTGCGGCAGCGTGCCCTGCGTCATCGTCAGGATAACGGACAAGCGTTCTGCGGTGGTGGCGCTCATCGAGAATATCCAGCGTGCGGAGCTGGACTGCTTTGAGGAGGCCGAGGCCATAAACGCCCTGATGCAGAACTACTCCATGACCCGGGACGAGGTATCTCTGAGGCTGGGACTCGCCCAGTCCACCGTGTCGAACAAGCTCCGACTGCTGAGGCTCACCCCTCAGCAGCGCCGCCTGATCTGCGAGAACGGCCTCACCGAGCGCCACGCAAGGGCGCTGCTGCGGCTTTCGGACGGCTTGCAGATAAACCGTGCGCTGGAGCACATCCTGTCGGAGCGTATGACCGTCGCCCGGACGGAGAAGTACATAGATGACCTGCTGGCGGAGGAAAACAAGCGCCGCAGCTACAAAAAGCGTGCGGCGGTGCTGGGGGATGTGAGGCTGTTCCAGAACACGGTGGACAAGGCCGTCAAGGTCATGAAACTGGCCGGGGTGCAGGCGACCTTCTCCCGCACCGAGCATGACGGCGTCATCGAGTTCGTGATAACCGTCCCCGGGGCAGCCGATGCGGGGGCAGTTGACGAGGGGGCATAAAAAAAGCCCCTGCGGGGGCAAATACCCGCCGCAGGAGGCTATGTGTTCTTTCTTATCAGTCTTTGCTGCCGCCGCCAAGGAGACCGGTGAGCTTGGAAGGATCGTACTCGGTGAAGGAATCTACCTTCTTGAGCTTCATGCCGGCCTTCTGACCGTTCTGCTCCATTTCAGCAGAGAGCATACCGCCGCTGAGCTCGAACTCGACAGATTCGCCGTCAGAAGTGATGACAGCCTTGCCGTCCTTGTACTCCCAGGTGAAGTCGTCTCTCTTATCTTCGCCGCTGCCGGTGTCAACAGACTGTCTGTAACCGGTGCCGTCGGACTTGAGCTCGACCTGCATTACCCATGCCAGGGGGACAATACCCATCATGGTGCCGGTCATAGTGGTGCCGTTCATGTCCATTTCCTCAAGCTCCCACTTGCCTACGAAATCGTCCTTGCCGCTGCAGCTCACGAGACATACGCAGGCGATGACAGCAGCGATGAGAAATGCCGCGATCCTTTTGATGTTTTTCATGTTCTTCTACTCCTTCTGATAACAGTTCCCGGCCCTGTGCCGGACTTACAGATAATATAGTAGCACAGTTTCATAAAAAAATCAACTGTTTTCGGAGTATTCTACATTTAGCGCACATTTGCAATTTCTGACCGTTGGTCAGTTGTGCAGATTATACATCAGACCTTCAGCAGGATCTCCCGGTCGGTGGGGACGTACTGGCGCAGCTTGACCCCTGCCATGTTGAACATCATCTTGGAGGCCTTTACGCCGTCGGTTTCGGCGTACTTGTCCTCCCAGTAGACCACTTCGCTGATTCCGGTCTGGATTATGGCCTTGGCGCACTCGTTGCACGGAAACAGTGAAACGTAGATCCGGGCGTTTTTCAGGCTGCCGGAGGAGCGGTTGAGTATGGCGTTGAGCTCCGCGTGGCAGACAAAGGGGTACTTGGTCTCGAGGAAGGCTCCCTCACGGGCCCAGGGCATTTCGTCGTCGCTGCACCCTGTGGGCATACCGTTGTAGCCCACCGAGAGGATCTTGTTCTCGTCGGAGACAATGCAGGCTCCCACCTGAGTGTTGCTGTCCTTGCTCCTGCCCGCCGAAAGCAGTGCGATGCCCATAAAATACTCGTCCCAGCTTAGATAGTCCTTGCGCTTCATAGCAGTTCCTCCCCATACTGTAAATTTACGATAATTATAGCACAAACTGCCCTGTTTGGCAATAGGAAAAAGCCACGAAAAAATTTTTTTAAAAAAGGGCTTGACGAAACTGTAAGATGACGTTATAATATCAGTATGACACGGCACAGTGATGAGCCGGAAACGAAAATATTATCAGGAGGGGTATGTATGATATTTGAAAGGATCCGCCAGATCATCGCGGAGCAGCTCGACCTTGAGGTTGACGACATTAAAATGGAATCCTCTATCCAGGACGATCTCAACGCTGATTCGCTGGACGTTATGGAGGTCGCAATGGCTGTCGGCGACGAGTACGATATCGAGATCTCCGAGGAGGAGCTCGAAAACATCAAGACTGTCGGCGACGTTGTAAGATACGTAGAAGCCGCTGTCAGCGAGGATTAAGACCCTATCGTGAGCCTCTGGATCCAGGGGCTCTTTTGTTTAAAGGAGAAAACGATGCTATTTAAAAAGCTGATGGGGGTGCTCCTGGCGGCGGCTATGCTGGCAGGGTGCGCATCCGACGGCGGCAGCTCGGAGCATACTGCCTCGGAGGGCAGCTCTCAGGCCGTTACTGCGGCGCCGCCCGTCACCTTGCAGCCGGTCTCGTCGGCGGCGGAGAACAGCCTTCCCGAGCCGCCCGAGTCCGATATCACCCCGGCTATGTGGGAGTGTACCTCCGAAAACGGCGCCCGGGTGGTCTTCATGGGCTCCATGCACGCCCTTAAAGAGGAAGCCTACCCTCTGCCTTCATCCGTAACAGGGGTGCTGGATTCCTCGGATATCCTCGCCGTGGAGTGCGATATCTCACAGACCACCAGCACCTTTACCTCACAGATGAAGCAGCTGCAGAATATGTACTACGCCGACGGCGATACCGTGGAGAACCACATCTCCCCGGAGGTGGTGAAGGGCTTTAAAGAGTTCGCCCTCTCCTGCGGCACCGATCTCTCCATGTATGACGGCTGTCAGGCCTGGGTCTATGCGGCGCTTGCGGAGTCCATAGTCATGTCCCGGACCGACCTTGATTTGTCCCTGGGGATAGATATACAGCTCTTGCAGCGGGCTCACGAGCTGGGCAAAGAGATACTGGAGCTGGAGACAGCCGATTATCAGACCGAGCTGTTCATGGGGTTTTCCGACGAGCTGTTCGAGGTGATGCTGTCCAGCTACACCGCCGAGAACAAGGACGCCCTGGTCGCCGACTTAGAGCAGAGCTACACCGCCTGGGCCACCGGGGATGTGGATAAGATGATAATTCCCGACGACGCCTCCCAGCTCACCGGCGCCGCCGGCGAGAAGATCTCGGAGAAGGCTCAGAAGGTCCTGGACGAATACAACGAGCACATCATCTTTGAGCGCAACGTCAACATGGCTCAGAAGGCCAAGGAGCTTATCGACGGGGGCCGGAAAGCCTTCTATATCGTGGGCTCCAACCACCTCTGCGGCGAGCGGGGCATCTTCGATCTGCTTGAAGAACAGGGGTACGAAGTAAAAAGGATACAGTAAACAACAAAGCATATTCTCCGGGGAGAATATGCTTTGCTTTTGTTATACCTGTTTTTCCATGAATGCGCCCAGCTTCTCGAAGGTCTCGGTGCTGATGACGTGCTCGATGCGGCAGGCGTCCTCCTCAGCGTTTTCCTCGCTGACGCCCAGCGTCTCGCGGAGGAATTTTCGCAGCAGCTTGTGGCGGTCGTAGACCTCGTTGGCCTTGACCCTGCCTGACTCGGTCAGCAGTATCTGACCGTCCTTTTCAACGGTGATGTAGCCGATGTCCCTGAGTATCCCCACGGCGCGGCTGATGCTGGGCTTGGAGTAGCCAAGCTCTGTGGCAATGTCGATAGAACGGACGAACCCCGTCCGCTCCTGCAGGATGAGTATGGTCTCCAGGTAGTCTTCGCCGGATTCTCTGAGTGTCATGGTAACTCTCCTTTCGGTATCAGTCCTTTCCGGCGAGTATCCGCCGGTCATCGTCAAACATTCGGTAGTACTGTACGGTGGCGTATTCGTTGAGTATGCTCTGAGCGCTGCCCAGGTCGTCGCCTGTTCTGTACCAGGTGCCGTCGGCAGTCTTGGCGCCGAAGGCCGAAACTATGGGCAGGCTCTCTCTGATATGCTCCAGCTCCTGCTGAACAGGCGTCAGGGGAAGCCCCGCCGCCTTGAACATCTCGTTGGAGAGGTAGTTGAGGCTTATGTCCTCGATGTGCTTGGCCTCATTGCTGCGGTTGCTCCATACTATAAAGGGGGTCTGGTGTACCAGGGAGTACTGCTCGGTGCTGAGGTCGGCAAGAGCCTTGCCGTAGAGCTCGTCGGCGTATCCCTCGATATGGGGGTAATGGTCGCCGAACATCACGATGACCACTTCCTCGTCGTAGTCCCTGAAATAGTCGATCAGGTCTCCCAGAGCCTGATCAGCCAGCTTTATGGAGCTGAGATATCTCTCGGCATAGCCGTTGTAGGGGCTTTTCAGCTCCAGCCCTGCATCCACCGGGGTGTTGAAGGGCGCGTGGTTCTGCATGGTAGTCACCCACACGAACATACCCTTGTTCTTGTCCCGCTTTTCCACTACCTCTTTTAGCCTCTCGTAGATGGCGCTGTCAGCGGGCTCGTTGTTGATCTTCAGATTCGATTTGAGCTTGATGTTGGTCTTGAAGTACTGCTCGCTGAACCCCAGATAGTTGTAGGCCTTGCCGATCTTCCAAAGGGCGGTGCTGCACGGAGTAAAGGAAACCGTCTGATACCCCATGTCGTTGAAGGCAGAAACTATCGAATCCTGATCCGAGTCAAGATAGTTGGTGTACACCGCCGAGCCCAGGGGCAGGAAGTGCATGGAGTTGCCCGACAGGAACTCATACTCCGAGTTGCAGGTGTAGCCGCCGTAGGGGGAGACCGTTACATAGCCGGTGACGGCTTCGTTTTGCAGGGCGTGCCAGTTGGCAAGGTAGTCACAGCTTGTCTCAACCGGGGCGATATGGGAGTAGTCCGCAAAGCTTTCGTTGAGTATGCCGATTATCACAGGGGTCTTCTTTTCGGCCTCCTGCTGGGTATACTGATCGAGGATAGCCTCGGCGCCGGAGGTGGAGTAGTTGTCCGGCTCATGTACCCGGTTGTATACTCCATCGTAGTAGAACATCAGAAGGCTGCCCACGCTGCGGGAGGTGCGGGTGTCCTCAGCACCGGAGAAGTTGAGGCAGATGACCCGGTTCTTGATGCCGTAGTTGTAGGTATAGCTTGTCAGCAGCAGGAATACCGCCGCTGCCGCGCCGCAGCTGCCCAAGGTTATGAGGCGGGGCTTGCGATGCTCGGTCTCAAGCTTGGTCTTTACTGTCAGGAAGACTATCCCGGCGGTCTGCAATAACGCGCAGATCACAGTAAAGGTGATCTTGAACTCGTACTCGCTCTTGATGTCAAGGGCGCTGCTGATGTTGCTCAGGTCGGTGAACTTGATCGGCGAGCCCCGGAAACTGGTTATGTAGTACTGCATCACTGAGTAGAAGGCGAAGAACACCTCCAGCACGATGAACCAGATCTTGGGCTTTTTGAGTATCACCGCTCCCAGCAGGAAGGGCACAGCATACATTATATAACCCAGCAGATTGTAGAGGGGGTAGAGCTTGAAGAACACCGCGTTCATGCACAGCTCCGAGAGGGCGTAGGCCTGGAAAGCCGCAAACAGCGCGAAGACTATGGGCTTGGCTTTCAGGGGCTTTTCGATCCTGTCATAGGCGCGGAAGGCCAGCCATATGCCCGCCCACATCAGCACCACGCTGACGCCGGTGAGGATCTTCATGAGGGTAGGGTAGTTGCTCTTGCTGTCGAAGGCCAGGTCTCCGAACTGGCTCACCCCGACGGTGGTTACGAATGAGAAGATGCACATTGCCCAGAACCAGGGGTAAGGGTGCGTCTTCCACAGCTTCAGGTTCATTTCACTATTCTCCTTTGTTCCTGATATCGGCGCATTTCTGTAATTTTAGCGCACACATTGATTATAGCACTTTATATCGTAAAATGCAATACCGTGCCGCGATTAATTGAAATTTTATACATCGGCTTGCGAAATCGTTTTCGAGAACTCGAAAAGTTTTTCGTGAAAATCTCTTGCAAAAGCTTATGTGATATGATATAATATGAGTATACGAAACTGTACGCTTTAACATCAAAGGAGAAAATTATGAAGATCAGAAAACTGTTATCGCTTATCGTGCCGGCGGCTATGCTGCTGGCAGGCTGCGGCAGCTCGGAGAGCTCCTCCGGGGCTGAGACCTCATCACAGGCATCAAGCGCAGCCGCCGAAAGTACCGCTGCTCCCGCAGACGACAGCAAGGCCGCTCCCGTTTCCTCGGCTGCGGGCTTTCACGTTGAGGGCACCAAGCTTCTTGACGGCAAGGGCAACGAGTTCGTCATGCGGGGCGTGAACCACTCCCATGCCTGGTTCACCAAGAACGATTATGCCGCACTTGCGGCGATCGATCGCACCGGCGCCAACTGCGTCCGGCTTGTGCTCGCGGACGGTGAGCAGTGGAACGAGGACACCGTTGAGTCTATCAACACTCTGGTGGACCAGTGCAAGGAGTATGAGATGATCGCCGTGCTTGAAGTCCACGACGCCACCGGCAAGGACAAGATCGCCGACCTGCAAAAGGCCGCGGATTTCTGGGTCAAGGTCAAGGACGCCCTCATCGGCAACGAGGACTATGTGATCCTCAACATCGCCAACGAGTGGATAGGCCAGTGGAAAAGCAAGACCTGGGCGGAGGGCTATACCACCGTTATCCCGCAGCTCCGTGAGGCGGGCATCAAGAACACTATCATGGTGGACGCCGCCGGCTGGGGACAGTACGGCAAGTCCATCAAGGAGAAGGGCATGGAGGTCTTCGAGTCCGATCCCGACAGGAACACCATGTTCTCTATACATATGTACGGCTCCTCGGGCAAGAACGAAAGTACAATAACAGAAAACCTGGAGGGCGTCACCGACCAGGGGCTCTGCGTATGCGTGGGCGAGTTCGGCTACAAGCACTCCGACGGCGACGTTGACGAGGAGTTCATCATGGACTATTGTGAGGATAACTCAATAGGCTGGCTGGGCTGGAGCTGGAAGGGCAACGGCGGCGGCGTTGAGTATCTTGACCTCTCGGAGGACTGGGACGGCCTCACCCTCTCGGCTGAGTGGGGCGAAACGGTAGTCAACGGTGCAAAGGGCATCAAGGCCACCTCAAAGACCTGCTCGGTCTTCGCATCCTGATCTATACTATACGGAAGGGAAGGGAATATATGGCGGTTATACAGCTTACCGATCAGAATTTCAAAGAGGTAACTATCGACAGCGGGAAGACTGTCGTTGTGGATATTTACAGCCCCGACTGCTTTGCCTGCGAGATGCTCGAGCCGGTGTTCGAGCGGGGCTCGGAGGATCTGCCGGAGGTGGTATTTGCCAGCGTGAACGCTACCCTTTGCCCTGAGATAGTATCAGAGTTCAAGATCATGTATGCCCCCACCCTTCTGCTGTTCAAAAACGGCGAACTGGTAAAGAAGGCCACCGGCTCCCTCTCTCCCGTGGAGCTGGAACAGTTCATTGTCGGCTGATACATGACAGGTATGTATAAAACTATATGTGTTAAGCCTCAGCCGATATGAGCATGAGCTCGTAAGCGTGATATCCGACCCGTCAAAAGCCGCGCATCTGCGTGCTTTCGGCGGGTCGTTTCTGTACGGTGCAGAGGATTTGACAAAATTAAGATTATTCTTAGTGTAATATCGACAAAAAACGTTT
The DNA here is from genome assembly GCA_017529875.1 of Ruminococcus sp. Classification (GTDB taxonomy): domain Bacteria; phylum Bacillota; class Clostridia; order Oscillospirales; family Ruminococcaceae; genus FB2012. Next base: position 38,626 of record JAFXNC010000019.1, read on the forward strand.
TTTTATTTGAAATGTTTGTTAAAACACTTGCAAATATCAGTATATTGGTATATAATAAAATGTATAACGGCGTGCTGTGCATTGCCGTGAAAATGGTTTTTCAAGAGCCCGTCATGTGAGGTCACGGCGGCTCTGACGGCGAAAGCCGTACAATATTTGTAGGAGGTTTTGTTATGAGTGAAAAAACCCTGATCCCGTTCAAGGGCACTCCCGAGCAGGAAGCAGAGCTTATGAAGGTCATCGAAGCTCACCGCGAACAGCCCGGCGGTCTGATGCCCACGCTTCAGGAGGCACAGGGGATCTACGGCTATCTGCCCGTAGAAGTCCAGAAGATGATCGCTGACGGTCTCGGACTCTCTCTTTCTGAGGTGTTCGGCGTTGCGACATTCTATTCTCAGTTCTCCCTTACCCCGAAGGGCGAGCACCGCATCAGCGTCTGTCTCGGCACCGCTTGCTATGTTAAGGGTTCGGACAAGATCCTTGAGGCCGTTGAGCAGAAGCTCGGCATCAAGTCCGGCGAATGCACCCTCGACGGAAAGTTCTCCGTTGACGCCTGCCGCTGCGTAGGTGCCTGCGGTCTGGCTCCCGTAATGACCGTCGATGAGGACGTTTACGGAAAGATCACTCCCGATCAGGTAGCTAAGATCCTTGATTCCTATAAAGGAGGTGCCGATAAGTAATGACAGTTGCAGATATGAACAAGATCAAGACCGAGTACGAGGACCTCGTCAAGGTCAGAAAGGTAGTCGCCGAGGAGGGCGCCAAGCTCGCTGAAAAGACCGGCTACCGCAAGCAGATCCTTGTCTGCGGAGGTACAGGCTGTACTTCCTCCGGCTCCAAGAAGGTCATCGCCGCTCTGGAGGACGAGCTCAAGGCTCAGAACGTAAACGACGTTCTTATCGTTAAGACCGGCTGCTTCGGTCTCTGCGCACTCGGCCCCATTATGATAGTATACCCCGAGGGCTGCTTCTATTCTCAGGTAAAGCCCGAGAATATGAAAAGGATCGTTGATGAGCATATCATCGGCGGCAACATCTGCAAGGACCTCCTCTATAAAGAGACCGTTCATGAGGACGGCACTATCCTCTCGCTTTCCGAGACCAACTTCTACAAGAAGCAGATGAGAATAGCTCTCGAGAACTGCGGCGTTATCGACCCCGAGAACGTTAAGGAGTATATCGCTACCGAGGGCTATCAGGCACTTTATAAGGTACTGTTCGAGATGACTCCGGATGACGTTATCCAGACCATGCTCGATTCCGGCCTCCGCGGACGCGGCGGCGGCGGATTCCCCACCGGCAGAAAGTGGGCCTTCGCCAAGGCCTCCAAGGGCGACGTTAAGTATGTATGCTGCAACGCCGACGAGGGCGACCCGGGCGCATTCATGGACAGATCTATCCTTGAGGGTGACCCCCATGCTGTTCTCGAGGCTATGACTATCGCAGGCTACGCTATCGGCGCTCACCAGGGCTACATCTATGTTCGTGCTGAGTATCCTATCGCTGTTGACAGACTGAAGATCGCTATCGCTCAGGCAAGAGAGTACGGCTTCCTCGGCAAGGACATCTTCGGCAGCGGCTTCGATTTCGATATCGAGATCCGTCTCGGCGCAGGCGCATTCGTCTGCGGTGAGGAGACCGCTCTGATGAACTCCATCGAGGGTCACAGAGGCGAGCCCAGACCCCGTCCTCCGTTCCCGGCTGTAAAGGGTCTGTTCGGCGTTCCTACCATCCTCAACAACGTTGAGACCTGGTCCAACATCCCCAAGATCATCCGCAGAGGTGCTGACTGGTACGCTTCTATGGGTACCGAGACCTCCAAGGGCACCAAGGTTTTCGCTCTCGGCGGTAAGATCACCAATGTCGGCCTCGTTGAGGTACCTATGGGTACTACTCTGCGCGAGATCATCGAGGAGATCGGCGGCGGCATCCCCAACGGCAAGAAGTTCAAGGCTGCTCAGACCGGCGGACCTTCCGGCGGATGCATACCCGCACAGCATATCGACACTCCTATCGACTACGAGAACCTGATGAAGCTGGGCTCCATGATGGGCTCCGGCGGACTTATCGTAATGGACGAGGACACCTGCATGGTGGATATCTCCAAGTTCTACCTCAACTTCACCGTTGACGAGAGCTGCGGTAAGTGCACTCCCTGCCGCGTAGGTACAAGAAGACTGCTCCAGTACCTGGAGAAGATCACCTCCGGCAAGGGCGAGATGGAGGATCTTGAGAATATCGAGGATCTGGCTAACCACATGAAGACTTCCTCGCTCTGCGCTCTCGGTCAGTCCGCTCCCAACCCGATCCTTTCTACTATCCAGTACTTCAAGGACGAGTACATCGACCATATCCAGAACAAGCACTGCACAGCCGGCGTCTGCAAGAGCCTGGTAAGCTTCCAGATCGAGAAGGACAAGTGCATAGGCTGCGGTCTCTGCGCAAGGAACTGCCCTGTAAACGCCATCTCCAAGACCGATTATGTGGCTCCCGGCAAGAAGCTGCCTGCTCACGAGATCGACACAGCCAAGTGCATCAAGTGCGGCGTCTGCGAATCGAACTGCAAGTTCGGCGCAGTTATCAAGAAGTAAGTGTAAGGAGGTAAGGATTTATGGAAAACACAATGGTTCATCTCAAAGTGAACGGTATAGATGTTGAAGTTCCTGCCGGCTCTACCATACTTCAGGCTGCAAAGGCTGCTAACATTGACATTCCTTCGCTTTGCTATCTTAAAGATATAAACTGCATCGGTTCCTGCCGTGTCTGTGTTGTTGAGTACAGTGAGGGCGGAAGACCCGGCAGAGGTCTTGCTGCTGCCTGCGTATATCCTGTTTCGGAGGGCATGGAAGTACAGACCAATACTCCCAAGGTAAGAAAGTCCAGAAAGACCACCCTCGAGCTGCTGCTCTCTACCCACAACAAGAAGTGCCTCTCCTGCGAGAGAAGCGAGAACTGCGAGCTCCAGAGACTTTCGAGAGATTACGGCGTTGACGAGGACCGTTTCATCAACGAGGGCACAAGATACGAGATCGACGACAGCTCCGCTTATGTTGTAAGAGACAACAACAAGTGCATCAACTGCAAGCGCTGCGTTGCTGCCTGCGAAAAGCTCCAGAGCGTAGCCTGCATCGGCGAGATCAGAAGAGGCTATGACACTCACATCGGCTGTGCCTTCGACGGCAAGCTGGGCGACGCTCCCTGCGTAGGCTGCGGTCAGTGCATCGTTGCCTGTCCCGTAGGCGCTCTCACCGAGAAGGACAACACCCAGGACGTTTGGAACGCTATGGCAGACCCCGAGAAGGAAGTCGTATTCTTCACCGCTCCTTCCGTTCGTGCTACTCTCGGCGAAGCCTTCGGCAACCCCGTAGGCACCAACGTTGAGGGCAAGATGGTCGCCGCTATCAGAAGACTCGGCAACGTTAAGGTGTTCAACATGGACGTAACAGCCGACCTCACCATTATGGAGGAGGCCAACGAGCTTATCGAGAGGATCACCACCGGCGGCACTCTGCCGATGTTCACCTCCTGCTGCCCCGGCTGGATCAAGTTCTGCGAGCACTACTATCCCGACTTCCTGCCGCATCTTTCCAGCTGCAAGAGCCCGCAGCAGATGTTCGGCGCTGTTCTCAAGAGCTACTACTGCCAGAAGAACAATATCGACCCCAACAAGCTCTTCGTTGTCAGCGTTATCCCCTGCACCGCGAAGAAGTTCGAGGTCACCAGAGAAGAGCAGAGATCTGCTGAGTACGACGATGTTGACGTAGCACTCACCACAAGAGAGCTTGCCAGAATGATCAAGCGTGCAGGTCTTGACTTCAACGCTCTGCCCGAGGAGAAGTTCGACGATCCGTTCGAGGTAGCTTCCGGTGCCGGCGCTATCTTCGGCGCTACCGGCGGCGTTATGGAGGCTGCTCTCAGAACCGCAGCATTCAAGCTCGACGGTAAGTCCGAGGCTCTGGTATTCAACGAGGTAAGAGGCACTCAGGGCATCAAGGAGGCTGAGTATACCGTTGGCGGCGTCACCGTCAAGGTTGCTGTTTGCTCCGGTCTTGCCAATGCAAGAACTCTTATCGAGGCTATCAACAAGGGCGAGAAGGACTATCAGTTCGTTGAGGTAATGGCTTGCCCCGGCGGCTGCATCAACGGCGGCGGTCAGCCCTATCAGCCTGACACCGTTCGCAACAACATTGACCTCAAGGCTCTCAGAGCTAAGGCTCTGTATGACCTTGATGACAAGATGGCACTCAGGAAGTCCCACGAGAGCCCTGTTATGGATCTGCTCTACAACGACTTCTACAAGCAGCCCGGTTCTCACGAGGCTCACAAGTATCTGCACACTACCTACGTTAAGAGAGGTCACTGATAAGATACACCTATTCAAGGCGTACAGCTCCGGCTGTACGCCTTTTTTATGGTATATGAAAACACCCGGAACGCGCTGTTCCGGGTGTTTTGCGTTGTTTGGTCTGTTACTCGAAGCGGAAGGACTTCATGTCGAAGTCGCACCCCGGCAGGAAGAAGAAGGATATCTTTGTCCTGCTTTCAAGGCCGTCCAGAGGGAAGCTGCGTTCGGTGTAGTCGGAGCAGCCCTCGAATTCCAGCAGATAGCGGCGGGTCTCGGAGCCCTCGCTTTGCAGGTGTATGCTGTTGACCGGCAGCGCAGAGCGCCCTGTTATCACGATGCGGGAGGGGACGTTCTCCCCGAAGTCGAAGCTGCCGAAATCGAGGGTCACGTTGTTGCCGATACCGGTGACGGCCTCGGCCTCCATGGTGAAGCTGTCGCCGTAAATGTTCAGGGCAGCCGCAGCCGTGATCTCAGCAGTCTCCTTGGGGCGCTCTGTGAAACGGAATCCCTGCACGTCGTAGGCCAGATCCGACTGTATCGAAATGGTATGTATGCCCCGGAGCGTCTTTGGCAGCTTGTAGGTCATGGGCTGGTAGGTGAGCCACTTGGGTTCAAGGGCGTACTCGAAGTCCCCAAGCAGCTCGCCGCTGTCGGGAGTGCCGTCCCATATCTTCATGCGCACAGGGGTGGAGTAGTTGGCAAAGAGCGGTACGGTGATCTCGTCGCTGCCAGCCATGCCCAGGTCAACGTTCTCGAAGCCGATCCAGCCGCCGCCCTGACCGATGCCGGCACCGTGGTAGATGCCGGTGGATACGTTGCCGCCGGAGAGGGTGTAGAGCCCGCCCATAACAAGCTGATAGGGGTCTGTCAGCGCCGAGCCTATGCCGTCGGCGGTGAGGCGCAGCATACCGAAGACGTGTATCTTGTCAGTGCCGTTGCGGCAGGCGGCTCTCAGGTACATCTCGCCGTCACCGAGGCAGCGCACTGTCACGCCCTCGGCGTCGCTGGTCACTATCTGCGCCAGGGGTGAGGTAATGCCCTCGGCTGTGGTCACGCGGTACTCGATGCTGTCCTTGTAGGTGTTGGAGGCAGGGCAGAGCAGGGGCGAGAACCGCAGCTCCTTGTGTTCCTGGTCGAACCCGGTGCGCTCGCCGGTGAGAGCTATCCTCCTGACCGGGATATCGGTGTCAACATCAGCACAGCAGGGACGCTCAGTGTTATGCGCAAGGAAAGACATACCCTGCACCGGCTCGCTCTCCACGGACTTGATGACCAGCTCCGCAGTCTGAGCAGAGGGGGAGGTGACTGTTATCTTTATGTCGCCGGCCTCGGCGGTGGGGGCGATTATCGCAAGGAGCTTGCCGGAGAACAGCCTCCGGGAGATGCCCTTATACTGCTCGTAGTCGGTGGAATCGCCGTTGTCAAGACCCACCAGCCTGCCGGCGCCTGTTACGTTCACGGTGACTCGGTCATTGGCGTTGGCGACTGTCACGCCGTTGTTGTCCACGGCGCTGATCTCCACGAACGCCAGCATATCCGAGCCCGCCCGGAGAGCTTTTCTGTCGGAGGTCAGGTTGAACCTCGCCGTATCGCCGAAGCTCTTTGCCTGTGCCACAACGACAGGCATACCCTTCTCGTCATAGCCGTCGGCGCGGATCACGCCCTCCTTGTAGGGCAGCTTGAAGTCATAGGTCAGGGCAGTATCGTGAGCAGGGTCAAAGCTGCGCTGCGCGATAAGCTCGCCGTTGAACCGCACCGAGAAGTTGGGGCAGTTGGTGGCTACCCGCACGTCGATAATATCCCCCTCCTTGAAATCCCAGTAGGGGAAAATGTGGATAAAGGGCGCGGTCTTATAGTCCGTCCAGACGGTGCGGAACACAAAGGAGCTGTCCTTGGGGAATCCTGCGGTGTCGATCTGCCCGAAGTAGCTGTTCTTGGTGGAGTAGGGGGTGGGCTCGCCGATGTAGTCGAAGCCGGTCCAGATGTACTGTCCGGCAATGTAATCCCGGTCGCGGTCGGGGATTATGCAGGCCTCCCAGTTTTTGGCTGCCCATACCGGGGAGCTGTTTCCAAGGGAGGAGCACTGCTCGTCGTCGTCGCAGAGTATGGCGCGTTCAAGGGGGAAATGATATATGCCCCGGCTCTGCACCACCGACGAGGTCTCGGAGCCGTACATCATCCAGTCGGGATGGTCGGCGTGCTGCTTGTCATAGAGGCGCTCGGAGTAGTTGTAGCCTGCCACTTTCAGGATGTCGGCGCATCTTCTTGCGCCCTCGCCGCCCATGAAATTTGAGCCTATCGTAACATAGCCGTTGCCCCGGGGGTCGTTCTTCTCTACGAGAGCTTTCAGCAGGGAAGTGACCTCCTGCCCGCGCTCATCGGCGTGGGTGTCATAGATCTCGTTGCCGATGCTCCAGCCGATGATGCAGGGGTGGTTGCGGTCACGCCTTACCCATGAGGCCACATCGCGGTTGATCCACTCGTCGAAGAACCGCGCATAGTCGAACTCGGTCTTGGGGCGCTCCCACATATCGAAGCCCTCGTCCAGTATCAGGAGACCCATTTCGTCGGCAAGCTCCAGAAGCTCCACCGCCGGAGGGTTGTGGCTGGTGCGTATGGAGTTTACCCCCATATCACGCAGTATGAGCAGCTGGCGCTTTATGGCATAGCGGTTCACCGCCGCACCGAGAGCGCCGAGATCGTGGTGCATACAGGCTCCGTGGAGCTTGACGTGTCTGCCGTTGAGGAAGAAACCCCTGTCGGTGGTGAATTCAATGCTGCGGAAACCGAATCTGACCTCTTTCCGGTCAAGCAGCTCCTCACCGCAGTAGAGCTCCACCTCGCAGAGATACAGCGTCGGGGAGCCGATGTCCCACAGCTTGGGGTTGTTTACTTTGAGTATCTGAGTGTTCACAGAGTACTTAAAGCCCTCCCTGACTACCTCCGGCACCAGGGCAGAGCAGTCTGCGGCGCAGAGCTTGGCGGTGTTCCCGGCAAGGACATCAGATCTTTCGGAGTCGGATGCCCTGTAAACGGCGGCCTTGACGGTCAGCCCTGCGCAGGCAGTATCCCCCGGGCGCTCAGCCTCAGTAGTAACGGTCACGGTGCCGTCAACGTCGGCAGAAATGTAGATGCCGTCGGGCAGGATATGTGTATTTTCAAACCTGTTGAGCCATACCCGCCTGTATATGCCCGCACCGGAATACCACCGGGAGTTGGGGGCACGGTGATCCACCCGGACGGTGATCTCGTTTTCGCCCTCGCAGAGCAGGTCGGTCAAATCGAACTCGAAGGTGGTGTAGCCGTATTTCCATTCTCCTGCCAGCCTGCCGTTGACGTATACGCGGCTGTCCATGTACACGCCCTCAAAGCGCAGGGAAGTGCGCCTGCCGTCGGCGGGGACGGTAAGGCGGCGGCGGTACCAGCCTGTGGAGGTCTTGTAAAGGTCGTTGGTGTCCTCGATGAGCCAGTCGTGGGGGATATCAACGGGCATCCATTCAAAGTCACTTCTGTATTCGGTGCCTATGGGCTGCATCGAAAACTCCCAGCCGTCGCAGAAAAGTACCGTTTCTCTCATAGCTTATACTCCTTCGATCTCATTTCACGCGAACAAACGCGGAAATGCAAAAATATGAAACAAAAATCTACATTCTAACTAAGTCCATTATAACAGAAAAAAACGCTCTTGAATACCGTCAGTTTAAACGAATTTAAAGGACCGTCGTTGTGCATTTGTTATATAATATTATCAGAAAATGAAATTAAAGCCGAGGGCACTGACCGCAGGCTGTGGCGCACATCCGGAGGACTGAAAATTTTTTCAAAAAAATGCGCTCAGGTACTTGACAAATCCGTCGGGATTTGGTATAATATTAAGGTACTGATAACCACGGGGTATTAGCGCAGCTGGAAGCGCACCACACTGGCAGTGTGGGGGTCAGGGGTTCAAATCCCCTATACTCCACCAGTGCACAGCGTGCACCACGCAATGCCGCCTTTTGCAAGATCGCAGAAGGCGGCTTTCTTTGTTTTGCCCGGGCTTTGCGTATCGTCTTCGGCAGTCAGATCCGTATACAGTGCCGGCTGCGAAGTTTTACCGGGAAAATTTCAGATATTTGTTGACTTGACGTGATTTTAATGGTATAATACATAATGAGACTTTATGGCATAAAAGATCATGGGAAAGGAAGCTTTGATATGAAGGTATTACTTTTGGCGCACACTCCCGAGCCCGAAAAGGTCATCGCCACCGCAGCCAAGCTCTGCTATTCATCAAGCGACATCAGCTCGCTGAAAGACGGCCTGACCGAGGAAAAAACAGCCGAGTTCGTCAATATGCTGGCCGCTATCGGTCATGAGAGCGTTATGGAGCACGTCAGCTTTACCTTCGGCATCGAAGGCATATCCCGCGCCTGCTCACATCAGCTGGTGCGCCACAGGATAGCATCCTACTCCCAGAAAAGCCAGCGCTACGTCAACGAGAACGGCTTTGACTTCATCACTCCCCCTGCCATCGAGGCGCTGCCCGAGGCAAAGGCGGAGTTCGACAGGCAGATGGCGGCGCTCACCGAGAGCTACAACAAGATCGCCGATCTGCTCACCGAGAGCCACAAGCAGCAGTTCATCGCCGAGGGCATGGACGAGAAGACCGCCGCCTCCAAGGCCAGGAAAATGGCCAACGAGGACGCAAGGTTCCTGCTCCCCAACGCCTGCGAGACCAAGATCGTTGTGACCATGAACGTGCGCAGCCTGTTCAACTTCTTCCAGCACCGCTGCTGCAACCGCGCTCAGTGGGAGATCAGGGCGGTGGCGGACGAGATGCTCAGGCTCTGCTGCGAGGTGGCTCCCAATGTCTTCGGAAGATCCGGCCCCTCCTGCGTCATGACAGGCAGATGTCCCGAGGGCAAAATGACCTGCGGCAAGATGAAGGAAGTTGAAGTAGAAATACAAGGTGCTGAAAAATGGGTAAGCTGATAGTACTTGAAGGGCTCGACGGCAGCGGCAAAAGCACGCAGTTCGAGCTGCTGGATAAATACCTCGCCGGGAAGGGCGTCGTGCATAAGTCCATAAGCTTTCCGGACTATGCGCAGCCTTCGTCGGCGCTGGTGAAGATGTACCTGGCGGGGGAGATAAGCCCCAACGCCGAGGACGTGAACGCATACGCCGCCTCCAGTTTCTACGCTGTGGACAGGTATGTGAGCTACAAGAAGTTCTGGGAGGAAGATTATAATAACGGCAGTCTGATACTTGCCGCACGGTATGCCACCTCCAATCTGATCTATCAGACGGTGAAGCTCCCGGAGGAAAAGTGGGACAGCTACATCGACTGGGTCTGCGATTACGAGTACAGGCTGCTGGGTCTGCCGGAGCCGGACAGTGTGGTGTTTCTCGATATGCCTGTTGAGGTATCCCAAAAACTTCTTTCGAGCCGCTACAATGGCGACGAGAACAAGAAGGACATCCACGAGGCCAACGTGGGATTCATGAAGAAATGCCGGGTAGCTGCCCTTTACGCCGCGAAAAAGCTGGGCTGGTCGGTGCTGGGCTGCTCCGACGGCCCCGAACCGCTTGCGATAGACGACATAAGCTCGAAGCTTATCGCCCTGCTGGGGCTGTGATCTGAATAGAAAGGTGTGTTATTATGGTATATGTATTTTTAGCTGAGGGATTTGAAGAAGTCGAGGCTCTTGCTCAGGTGGATGTACTCAGGAGAGCCGGAGCTCAGGTGAAGACAGTGGGCGTTACCGGCAGGGAAGTCACCTCTGCCCACAAGATAACTGTGCTCGCCGATACTACCGTTGACCGCATCACCCTCGGCGATGATCTGGATATGATCGTTCTGCCCGGCGGTATGCCCGGCACCACCAATCTTGAAGCCAGCTCAGAGGTTCAGAAGGCCATCGACTACTGCGCCGCCAAGGGCAAGTTTGTCGCCGCTATCTGCGCCGCACCCATGATCCTGGGTCACAAGGGTCTGCTCAGCGGCAGGAAGGCAACCTGCTTCCCCGGCTTTGAGAAGGATCTCAAGGGCGCCGAGATCACCGGCCTGCCCGCCGTTACCGACGGAAAGTTCATCACCGGCAAGGGCGCAGGTGCGGCCTTTGACTTTGCATTTGAGCTCGTTACCGCGCTGTACGGCAGAAACAAGGCCGATCAGTTGGCGTCGAATATGCAGTACAGATGACCGGCAAAAAAGAGCTGAGAGCAGAGCTGATCCGTCTGCGCAAGGCCATGCCGCCGGAGACCCGCCTTGATGCAGAGGCTGAGATCTTTGGGCGCGTAGTGAGATGTGAGCAGTACAAAAGCTGTGAAGCCCTGCTTATCTACGTCTCCGACGGTATCGAGACCGACACCCGGCGTCTGATCCGTCAGGCTCTCGCCGACGGCAAGCAGGTCTTCACGCCCCGCTGCTTCAAGGCCGAGGATCGCATGACCTTCCACAGGATCACATCCTTTGACGACCTCGAAGAAGGCCGCTTCGGACTGCTGGAGCCGAAGGCTCACTGCGAGCAGTACCTCCCGGTGAAGAACGCCCTGTGCGTCACTCCTGCGCTGGCCTACGACCTTTCGGGTCACAGGCTGGGCTTTGGGCGGGGATTCTATGACAGGTTCCTGTCTGACTTCGAGGGCTTTAAGCTCGGTATCTGCTATGACAGCTTTATCATAGAAAATGTGTTCAGGGAAAGCTTTGATATCCCTGTTGATATGATCATTACTGACAAGAGAGAATATCTCTGCTGACAAATGAGAGGAATGGTAAGAAAATGGATGAAAAGGATTTCAGCTTCGGTGATCTGAATAAAGAAGATCCCTCCGGGGAGCAGAGCTCCCGGCAGGAGCCTGACTTTGAGGATGATTTCTCCTTCGGGTCTTCTTCAAAGCAGCCCCGTCCCGAGGCTGAGGAGCCCGCAGCCCCTGAGCCGGAGCCTGACTACCCTGAGGAGACCGACGATCCCGGGGAGCCGGAGCAGGAGGACGAACAGGCTCAGTACAGCAATACCTTTTTAGAGTTCACTGCCGGCTTCGGTGACGACGACACCACGGAGGGATCCTCCGAGGAGGAAGAAGTGCCTGAGGAAGGAACTCCCGGGGATGTTCAGCCCGAGGCAGAGGAATATCCCGAGGACTACTCCGACGATGAGCCCGAAGAACTTTCCGACGAGGCTCCCGAGGATGAGGCCGGGGAACCTGTGATCGCGGAGGATGTTGAGGCTCAGGATGACTATGACGACGAGCCCGATATCTCCCTCCATGCCACCGCCACCAACGGCGTCATGGACTTCCGGGAGCGCAGAAATTCTCCACCGAAGCGCACAACCAAAAAGAAAAAGAAAAAGAAGTCAAGGGTCAACAACTCCATTTTCGGAGCCCTGATACTGGTAACGATCATCCTGACCGTGTCGCTGGTCGTGGCGATCACCGGCATCAAGATCGGTATGGAGTATCTCGGCGTAGGCAAGAGCGAGGATGACATCACCTTCAACATCCCCGAGAACGCCTCCTCCGACGACATCTGCGAGATACTTATAGCCAACAACATCATCGAGAACAGAACGCTGTTCAAGATCGCCATGAAGCTCCAGCACTCGCCCACTCTCTACCCCGGCGACGTTACACTTCACCCCTCAATGGGCTACTCCGCCGTCATCGAGGAGCTGAGCAAGCAACGCGACATCAGAAAGACCGTGTCTGTCACCTTCAAGGAGGGCATAACTCTGCTTGAGGCCGCCAATCTGCTGGAAGAAAACAAGGTCTGCACCGCACAGGACTTCCTGTTCGAGTTCAACAAGTCTCAGGGATTCTCCTTCGAGAAGCAGATCGACGAGACCGCCGATACCTTCTACAAAATGGAAGGATTCTTCTTCCCGGATACCTATGAGTTCTATGTGGACGACACCGGCTACAACGTCACCAGAACTATCAAGACCAACTTCGCCTCTAAGGTCAACGACACCATGCTCAAGACCATTGAGTCCAAGAAGATGACTCTCAGCGAGGTCATCACCCTTGCGTCCATCGTTCAGTGGGAGGCTAATTCCGCCGAGGATATGCCCAAGGTAGCGTCTGTATTCCTCAACCGTCTTGCGGATCCCGATACCTTCCCGAAGCTCCAGTCCGATGCCACCGGCAATTACATGACCAAGGTCATCAACGTTGTGGGCGACACCGCCAGCAAGGATCACTACGCCGATCTCTACGATACCTATGTATGCACCGGCCTGCCCGCAGGACCCGTCTGCAACCCCGGCCTCGACGCGATCAACGCCGTACTGAATCCCGAGAGCACCAAGTACTACTACTTCTGCAACAACCTCAAGACCGGCAAGAGCTACTTCGCCGAGACCCTTGAGGAGCATGAGAAGAACCTGGTCAAGGCAGGTCTCAAAAAGAAATGAGCAGAGTAAAGCATGAGATACTTTCACCGGTAGGTGATATGGAAAGGCTGTACGCCGCGCTGGACTACGGCGCGGACGCAGTCTATCTCGGCGGCACCATGTTCGGCATGAGAGCCCAGTCGGCAAAGTTCGACCCTGAGCTCCTTATGACCGCCGCCGCAGAGGTACACAAGCGGGGCAAGCGCATCTACCTGACCTGCAACACCCTCCCCCGCAACAGCGAACTGCCGCTGCTGGAGGGCTTTGTCAAGTCGGCCTGCGATGCTGGCGTGGATGCACTGATAGTCACCGATATCGGTGTGCTGTCGCTGATAAAAAAATACGCCCCCGATATGGAGATACACATTTCCACTCAGGCGGGCATAGTGAATTACGAGTCCGCACGGCAGTTCTACGCCATGGGCGCAAAGCGTGTCGTCCTCGCAAGGGAGCTTTCCTTAGACGAGATCGCAGAGATCAGAGCCAGGACCCCCGCAGAGCTTGAAATAGAGGCCTTCGTCCACGGAGCCATGTGCATGAGCTTTTCAGGGCGCTGCCTGATATCCCAGTATCTCGTTGACCGGGATGCCAACAGGGGAGAGTGCGCCCAGCCCTGCCGCTGGAATTACGCCCTCATGGAGGAAAAACGCCCCGGAGAGTACTACCCGGTATTCGAGGGGGAGCAGGGCAGCTACATCCTCAACGCCAAGGACCTCTGCATGATCGACCACATCGACAAGGTGGCACAGGCCGGGGTCGACAGCTTCAAGATCGAGGGCAGAGCCAAGTCCTCCTACTACGTTTCGGTGGTGACCAACGCTTACAGGATGGCTATGGACATCTACCATGCCGACCCGGAGCATTACAGTCTCCCTCAGTGGATCCGCGACGAGGTGTTCAAGGTCAGCCACCGCCCCTACTGCACAGGGTTCTTCTTCGGGCATCCCAGGGACTGCCAGTACTACCCCGACAGCGGCTACATCAGGGACTATGACGTGGTGGCGATAGTGACGGGCTGCGAAAACGGCCGCATCTACTGTGTTCAGCGCAACAAGTTCCTCCGGGGCGACGAGCTTGAAGCCCTCCTGCCCGGTCGGGAGCCCATAGCCTTCACCGCCGGCGAGCTTTACGACGAGAACGGCGAGCCCGCCGAAATGGCCAACCGCGCCGCCATGAACTTCTCCCTGGGCTCGGAGCTGATACTCCCGCCGAACACGGTGATACGCAAAAAGCGCGGCTGACCGGTCATCATATGCAGCATAATGCTCCTACCCGGGGCAGAACTCCGGGTAGGGGCTTTTTGTGTCCCGGCGATCTGGATTGGCCTGTGCAAATAATACAAACTATTTGAGCATTTTCAACAATCGGGACATTGAAAAATCAAAGGTTTTGTGGTATAATAAACAAAACGCACCTGTTACATTTAGTAAAAAGGAGGAAGGATCATGAAACGGAAACTACTGGCGTTTTTGACTGCGCTGGCGTTTACATTCAGCTCGGCGGCGGTGCTGCCGGAGGGCGTGCTGGATGGCCTTGGCTCGATAGAGGTCAGCGCCGCCGCCCAGACCGGCACCTGCGGCGATAATCTCACATATTCATTCGACGACACCACCGGCACCCTGACAATCAGCGGCACGGGGGAGAGATTTGGGATTATAAAAGTGGTGGAACAACATCACCATGGTGTTATAATTATGATGTCAAAACGGTCGTCCTTAATAAAGGCGTTACAAGCATTGGGGCATATGCATTCAACTGTTCGGGCCTTAAAAGCATAACTATCCCGGTCAGCGTTACATCTATTGGAGATTACGCTTTCTTCGGCTGTGCTGAGCTTAAAGAGATCGCTATTCCAAACGGTGTTAAAGAAATAGGAAAAGAGGCTTTTGTCGGGATCAACAGTATCGGTAAGATATTTGTTCCTTCAAGCGTTATTTCAATCGGTGATCTTGCTTTCGGTTATAGCCATCACATATCGCAGAATTCGATTTACTTGGACGTCATGAAAAGTTTCATTCTTGCCGGATTCAGCGGTTCCGTTGCCGAGGGATATGCCAATAAGAAAAGCCATGTATCCTTTGTGGTCGAGAAAGCCCCCATAGACAATTGTGCTGTAACTCTCGTCGAGACCAGCTTTATTGGAGACGGCACTGAAAAACGCCCTGTTGTTACTGTTGTTGATGGACGTATCTCCCTCACCGAGGGAACGGACTACATTATCGTCTACCGCAACAATACCGCCCCCGGCACAGCCACCGCCATTGTGATCGGCACGGGCAGCTACTCCGGGAGCGTATCGCACGACTTCTCCATAATCTCCAGGAGCTCCGTGGACAACGCCGACGTCACCCTCGATAAGGACACCTTCCTCTACGACGGCACCGAAAAGCGCCCCAAGGTCACGGTGGTGCTCGACGGCAGGACGCTAAACTCAGGTACGGATTACGAAGTCACTTACCGCAGCAATACCGCCCCCGGCACTGCCTACGCCATAGTTACAGGCATCGGCAGCTATACCGGCTCGGTGACTGTCAGCTTCACGATCACCTCCGACACCCTGGCTGATGCCGACATAGTCCTCGAAAACGACAGGTTCATCTACGACGGCTCTCAGAAGCGCCCCGCTGTTACGGTGGTTTACAGGGGCACCGAGCTGACTGAGGGTACAGATTACACTGTCTCCTACAAAAACAACATCCGCGTCGGCACCGGGTATATCACCGTCACCGGTACCGGCAAATACAGCGGCAGCCAGCAAAAGAGCTTTACGATCTCTCCCCAGGATATTGCCTCGGCAGCTGTGACCCTTGAGGAGACATCCTTCAACTACACCGGCTATCAGATCACCCCGGCGGTCACGGTCTCCTTCGGCTCAAAGCAGCTGACTGAGGGCACCGACTACACCGTTACCTACCGCGACAACACCGAAGTGGGCACTGCCTCGGCTATCGTGGAGGGCAAGGGCAATTTCACCGGCAAGGTCACAAGGACGTTTACGATAATCTCCAGCGACATTTCCTCGGCAACGCTGATCCTCAGCAGTGACGGCCTCGTTTACGACGGCACCGAGAAAAGGCCTCTCATCGCCGTCAAGGACAAGTCCTTCATACTGACCGAGGGCGCCGACTATACCGTTTCTTACAGCAGCAACATCAATGCCGGCACCGCCCGCGTGACCGTCACCGGCAAGGGCAGCTATTCGGGCTCGGTGTCTAAGAGCTTTACTATCTCTCCGAGAAATATCGCCTATGCCTCGGTATCGCTGAGCTCCTATTCCTATGTTTACGACGGCTCCGCCAAGAAACCGTCGGTAAGCGTATACGACGACGAGACCGGCTCGCTTTACTCCGGCACGGATTATACTGTATCGTACAGCAACAACACCGCTGTCGGCACCGCTTCGGTAAAGGTCTCCGGCAAGGGCAACTACACCGGCAGTGTTACAAAGACCTTCTCTATCGTAAAGCCCGCCGAGACTGACGTGGCGAAATGCACCGTTTCTAACATCAGCAATCAGAGGTACACCGGAAGCGCCATCAAGCCCTCCGTGACCGTTAAGCTCGGCTCTACCACGCTTACAAGCGGCACCGATTATACGGTCTCCTACAAGAACAACACCAAGCCCGGCCGCGCCACCGTGACCGTTACCGGCAAGGGCAAATACACAGGCTCGGTCAGCAGGAATTTCATCATAGTCCCCAAGCTCAACGCCATGACACTGACCACCGGCCTGACCGGCAGCGACGACGGCTTTTCAGTAAAATGGAACTCCGACAGCCTCGCGACCGGTTATCAGGTGCAGTACTGCAAAGACTCGTCCTTCTCCCGGGACTGCCACTCCACCACGAAAGACAAGTATACCGACACTTCGGTGAATGTTGTGAAGATCCCGACGGTGGGGGAGACCTGGTACGTCAGGATGCGCTCCTACATCGTCATTGACGGCACCCGGTACGGCGATTACTGTACGGCGAAGTCTGTGACCGTCAAGGGTAAGCTCAGATCCGTTTCTATCCCGAAAAGCACCTACGACTACACAGGCAGCGAGATCAAGCCCACTGTGACAGTCAAGGATCAGGCCGGCAATACCCTTAGATCCACCGACTACACCGTAAAATACTCCAACAACAAGAACGTCGGCACCGCAGAGATCACCATAACCGGCAAGGGCAATTACACCGGCACCCTGACCAAGGCCTTCACCATCAGGTCGGTATCGTCGAACAATAAATTCGTGTGGGGCAAGGATAACTGGAATTTCACCAACTCCTATCAGGATTTCTGCAAGAGCTATTACGATATCTACCTTAATCCGCGTAAATAGGCACTTTTATAAATCTTTGGGTGCTGTACGGGTGCTACACAACAAGTCTTACCATGTCTCATCTTCTTCCATTTCGCTAAGTTCCGCTACCGACAGCATTGGCGATCGTCGCATTCATAAAGAAAAAGCAGAAATATGACGAGGCTGTAAATAAGATAAAAGGATATTGAGAACGATCCCACACTGTCCTGGCTTCCGATCAGTTACCGGAACAGCTATGCTTTTTCATATATTTCTGATTGCATTACCTCCGGCAGAGCGGATACCCTAAAGGAAGCCTTAAATGACTTCGAGGCGTACCAGAAAAACCTTCTGCTTGCAGCAAGCTTAAATCGCCCGCTTTCATAAGTGAATATTTCAACTCCACAAGAAAATCCCTCATAAGACTTCCAAACAGTCTTATGAGGGATAGTGCTTTTTGAGGCTTTACGTTTATATTTTAGTGGGTGCTGTATGGGTGCTGTATGGGTGCTACCTTCAGTTTTTGAGCAGTTCTCAGCACGTTTTTCAGGCAAAAAGAAAACCTCGCAAACACAGTGGTTACGAGGTTTTTCGTTGTTTTTGATAAAAAAGTAAGTTCGCGACTGATTATCTCTTGCTGAACTGCGGAGCGCGACGGGCTGCTTTGAGACCGTACTTCTTTCTTTCCTTCATTCTCGGGTCACGGGTCAGGAAGCCTTCCTTCTTGAGCGCGGATCTCAGCTCAGGGTTGAACTGGAGCAGAGCTCTGGAAAGACCGTGTCTGATAGCACCGGCCTGACCGGTAACGCCGCCGCCTGCAACGGTGCAAACGATGTCGAACTTGTCAACTGTATCGGTAACGCCGAAGGGCTGACGAACGATGAGCTTAAGAGTCTCGAGGCCGAAATAATCGTCGATATCTCTGCCGTTTATAGTGATCTTGCCTGTACCCTCGTAAACGCGGACGCGAGCAACAGAATGCTTTCTTCTACCTGTACCGTAGTACTCAGTTCTCTTGGATTCGTACATTTTAGCTGCTCCTTTCATTAAAACTCGCAAACTTCGGGCTTCTGAGCAGCATTGTTGTGCTCTGCACCCTTGTAAACTCTAAGTCTCTTGGCTGCGGCTCTGCCGAGGGTGTTGTTGGGGAGCATTCCCTCAACGGCGATCCTCATAGCTCTGTCGCTCTGCTCGGCCATCAGCTTGCTGTACTTGATCTCCTTGAGACCGCCGATCCAGCCGGTGTGCCACTTGTAGGACTTCTGATCCAGCTTCTTGCCGGTCAGAACAGCCTTGTCAGTGTTGATGATGATAACATGGTCGCCGCAGTCAGCATGGGGCGCGAAGGTGGGCTTGTGCTTACCGCGAAGGATGTGTGCAGCCTTGGCAGCTACACGGCCGAGGGACTTGCCTTCGGCGTCAAGAATATACCACTTGCGGGTGATATCGCTTGTCTTGGGCATGAATGTTGCCATAATGATTTCCTCCTTGATGATTTTGGTCCGGTCATACAGGCGCATCTGCCCATCTGACTCACAACATAAGCTATTATACAATACCCGCCGGGATTTGTCAATAGGCAATTCGCCGAATTTTTAATTTATAACCCTCTCACGCTGCGTTTCTCTTTGAAATTCTTCATTTCTCTTGATTTCTTGATTTTGATTTCACTTTGCGTTCCAGGACATTTTCAGAGCCCAAAAGCGGCATATCCGCCCGGTTTCGGGGGATATGCCGCGATGCATTTTTAGTTCAGTTGCCGTTCTGATCCTTGGAGTTTTTGTAATCTGAGGTAACGTTCAGGTATTCCTCCAGGCAGATGTCCTGCTCATAGATCTCTTTGGCGGCCTTCAGACCCACGTACCTGATGTGCCAGGGCTCGTAGGTGTAGCCTGTTATGCTCTCCTTGCCCAGAGGGAACCGGATGATGAAGCCGTAATCCGCGCAGTTGTTGGCGAGCCATACCGCCTCTTTTGTATTGGCAAAGGAGAAGTCGGTAGTGTTGATGTCCATGCACAGCCCCGACTGGTGTTCCGAGTGTCCGGCGCGGGAGGAAACTCTGTCAGCCTCCTCGACGCCCCGCTGTTCGGCGTAGCCGTTGTAGAGCATCTCCTGCTCTCTGTAAGAGCGGAATCCCGAGCATATGAACAGCGATAAGCCCTGTCCCCAGGCGTCATTTGCCATCTTGTTGAAGGCTTCTTCGGCCTCCGGGTCAAGTCCCGGGGCGTAGGTGGGCGGCAGGGAATAGGTCTTGTTCACTATCATGATGCCGTCAACATAGGTTATGCCGTCCTTGACTTCGAGTTTGTGTCCCTCGGCCTCTTTGTGAGTTTTCTCGGTCTCCTTGGCGCTGGTGACTGAGGTCTCGGCGGGGGAGCCTGCCAGCCCCGGATCTGTCTGAGCCGGTTCGGTAACTGCTGCGGGCTGTCCCGAGCTGTCATTTGTATCGGCGACGGACTCTGCCTCGGAGGGAGCCGGCCCCTTCTGCATCGTAACGGTTTGCGGAGTGCCTGCCGTTTCCTCGGTCTTGGGATCAAGGAGCGGACGGATTATAAAGAAATACGATGCGACTGCCACAAGAGCGATCGCCACTCCGGTGATGACACCGAGAGCCTGCATCCTGTCCCGGTGAAACTGAGCCTTGGTGTATTTCTTTCGCGGCCCGTTATGACTTGTTTTTACGTTTCCCATATCTATACTCCTGATCTGAATTCCTGCTGATGCTATTATAACACCTTTGTCCTGTCGCTTCAAGTCGAAATCGTTACAGAAAGAAAAAAGTTATCTTACCGTGAAATCGTGGTCGTTGTGTATCGGCACGGACTTTACCTGCATATCGGATATCTCAACGAACCGTCCGTTGGCCACCTGACTTACCGTCATGTCTATGGCGAGCTCGGTGCCCTCAAGCTCGGCTTCAACAGAGCCGTCATACATATTCTCGACCCAGCCGCTGACGCCGTTGCTTCGGGCGGCATAGTACATCCTGTAACGAAAGCCCACGCCCTGCACATTTCCTCTGAACACGATATGCTTTCTTACTCTGTCCATGCTCTCACCTCCGCCGCACTATATTATAACATATCTTTTTACAAAATGCAACCACCCCTTTTGCTATGATTTATCGCAAAAAGCAGTCAGCTCCCGGACTTGGCGGATCCGGGAGCTGACTGTATGTATGATTTAAGAAGGAAGAAAGGAAAATGTCTTTTTTAAGTTGAGCCCTCTTTTCCTTGGCTCTGTATACATTATAACCCTTCTTCCTAAAACCTGCTTAAAAGCAAGATGAAAAACAGGTGAAAGAATGTGAAAGCTTCGGGAGCATCAGTCCTTGGGAGTAAAGCTGTCCAGCCACTTCATCATAGCGTCGCGGTACTGAGCCTTGTCCTCCTCGGCGCAGTATACGTTTACCAGATAGTAGGCGTTCTTGGTGGGGAACATGGCCTCGATGTACCACAGGTCATCGGTCTTGCCTATGTAGTTGATGCAGTGTCTGCTGAACTCGCCGTAGATGTACTCGTGTCCCTCTCTGACTTGGTACTTGACTTCCTGGTCGTTGATCTTCACCGTCCTGATCTGCTGGGCTTCGGCAAAATCCCTGGCGGTGAGGCTGCCGTACATCTCCTTTTCGGGAGCTGTGTACTCGCGCTTGCTTACATCAAAGCCTGCAAGGCGGGAGGTGTAGAAGTCGAGCAGTACCTCAACGCTGTTGCCCACGGTGAGCATATCCCCCTCTTTAAAGGAGCTGGGTACGGTTATGGAGTAGAAGGGCTTGCTGATGGTCTCCCAGGAGCCTTCGTCGGTGATCTTCTTGTCGCTGAGGAACCTGAGCAGGAAGAACACGCCCACGCCCACCGCGATCAGCAAAAGCAGCAGCAGGGGAGCCTTCGGGATAGGCTTTTTGTACTTCACATCCGCAAGGGTCTGGCTTGCAAAGGGTGAAGTGTCCGTGGATGTGTAGGACGGCGTGCTCGATGCCCCGCCCAGCCGGAGGGGTCTTCCGCACTCGCAGAAGGTAGCGTCATCGGGATTGTCGCGTCCGCAGTACATACATTTCATATTCATTACCTCCATAATAAAAAATCTTTTCATAATTATAACATACTGTATATAATTTTGTCAATCATAATGTAACTAAATTATGAGAATTTGCGTGTATATAAGTGAAGCGCTTCAAATCAAAGGAAAGGGGCAGGGAAGATGACAGACAGCGAACTCACCATACTGTTCTTTTCGCGGGATGAAAAAGCAGTCGCTGAGGCTAAGCTGCTCTACGGCACCTACTGCAAAACGGTGGCACTCAACATCCTCCGCAGCGAGGACGACGCTGACGAGTGCGTTGCCGACGCACTTTTGGCGGCCTGGCAGAGCATACCTCCTGCCCGGCCGGAGAATCTGCGCACCTACCTTGCAAAGCTCACCCGCAACGCCGCCATAAGCCGCTGGCGCCGCACTAAGGCGGAAAAACGGGGCTCCGGGCACATAGAGCTGCTGCTGGAGGAGCTCTCCGACGCGGCGGGCAGCGATAACGCCCTTGACCGCATCGACGACACGCTGTCTCTGCGGGAGGCCTTCAACAGCTTTCTTGCCTCGCTGGGGGAGGAACAGCGGAGGATATTCCTGCGGCGGTACTGGTATATGCACAGCATCTCCGAGATCGCCGGGGCACTTGGCATCAGCGAGAGCAAGGTGAAGGTCACTCTCAGCCGGACGCGAAGCAAACTGAAAAAACTACTTGAAAGAGAGGGATTGTTATGAACGACAAAATGCTTGATATCATAGGACTGGCGGATGAAAAATATCTGCAAGAGGCGGAGATAAAGAACACTAAAACCATAAAGCACCGCAGGAGAAGGTTCTCGGCGGGAATGGCGGCGGCTGTGATAGCAATGTCAATGGTGACTGTCGGTGCAGCCGTGGCTTACAACACTTTTGTCCATAAGGAAAGCGTAAAGAATCTTGGCATCACGGAAGAAAGCAACCCCGAACTTATAATCGGCACAAAATCCACCGAGAACAAGCACCTCCGACTGACAGCCGATACCGTTCTGAGCGATGGCTATATGGTGCATATAGTTTTCTCGCTTGAAGCTCTTGACGATGAAGGCAGAGCATATATGGAGCGCGAGAATGAAGTCCCGATGCCTACAATGTTTTACAGTGAAAGTAAAGACCTGATATACAACATCAAAACGCTTCGGGACGATATGAACACCAAACAGCTCCAGATGGCGAATTACAAGCGTAATTTTTCTTCGCAAACGAAGAAAGCGCAGTTCAATGAAGACGGCTCGTTCTCCTTTACATTCTCGCATTTCTTTGGAAATGACAACCCCGAAAAAATATATGTCGTGCCGGAAGACTACAGAGCGAGCGGAACCAACGAAGCTTCTGTCTTTGACGGGATGTCGCTTATGCTCGATGTAAGCAAAGGCTTAGAAGTAAAGGAATTCTCAAACGGAGCTAACAAGCTTTATCTTTCAAAGATAGGTATCACAGTCATCCGCGGAAAAGGCGGCAAACCGTTAGCATCAGGAAACAACGGATACAGTCTCATTCTTAAAGACGGCAGCAAAGAAAACCTTCTTGACAATTACGGATTTGCACAGGGCGGAGAAGATCACAGCTTCCTGATATCGCGCAGGATCATAGACATCGACAACGTTGAAAGCGTGATCTACAACGGAATTGAATACAAAGCTGAATGAGCACAAAAAAGACTGTCCAAGAAATTGGACAGTCTTTCATTTTATTGAGAGGAATTACTTGTTGAGTCTTGCCTCGATCTTGTCAAGCTCCTTGTACAGAGCCTCGGGGATGTGACCGCCCTTTGCCTTGATGTCGTCATCATAGTAACGGCGCATTTCCTTGATCTCAGCTTTCCAGAGATCCTTGTCAACTGCAAGCAGCTCCTTCATCCTGTCAAGGGAAACCTCGTCCTCGATGCCCTCACGGTTGATATCCTCGGGCTTGGGCAGGTAGCCGATAGGAGTCTCAACAGCGTCAACAGTACCCTCGCAGCGCTTGATGATCCAGTCGAGTACTCTCATGTTGTCGCCGAAGCCGGGCCACATGAAGTTGCCCTCGGCATCCTTCTTGAACCAGTTTACGTTGAAGATCTTGGGAGCCTTGTCACCAAGCTTCTCGCCCATCTCCAGCCAGTGAGCCCAGTAGTCGCCTACGTTGTAGCCGATGAAGGGCTTCATAGCCATAGGATCGTGACGCAGAACGCCTACCGCACCGGCAGCAGCAGCGGTGGTCTCGGAGGAAACAGCGGAGCCGACATAAGTGCCGTGTACCCAGTCGAAGGACTGATATACCAGCGGAGTGGTCTTCTCACGTCTGCCGCCGAAGATCATAGCCATTACAGGAACGCCCTCGGGATTGTTGAACTCAGGGGATACGCAGGGGCAGTTCTCTGCGGGAGCAGTGAATCTGGAGTTGGGATGAGCAAGCTTTTCGCCGCCTGCAACATACTCGGGGCCGTTTACGTGAGCGCCCTTCCACTCCTCAGCGTTTACAGGAGGATTCTTGTCAAGACCCTCCCACCAGGGAGTCATGGTATCGAGGTTGATAGCAACGTTGGTGAAGATAGCGTTCTTCTTGGTGGAAGCCAGCGCATTGAAGTTGGACTTGGCATTGGTTCCGGGAGCAACGCCGAAGAAACCGTTCTCAGGGTTGATAGCATAAAGTCTGCCGTCCGGGCCGGGCTTCATCCAGGCGATATCGTCGCCGACAGTCCATACCTTGTAGCCCTGCTCGGTGTAGAACTTGGGCGGGATCAGCATTGCAAGGTTGGTCTTGCCGCAGGCAGAGGGGAATGCAGCGGTGATGTACTTAACTTCGCCGTTGGGCTTTTCAACGCCGAGGATGAGCATATGCTCGGCCATCCAGCCCTCGTTCTTGCCCTGGAAAGAAGCGATCCTAAGAGCAAAGCACTTCTTGCCCAGCAGAACGTTTCCGCCGTAAGCGGAGTTGATGGAGCAGATCCAGTTTCTCTCGGGGAACTGAACGATGTATCTCTTCTCGGGGTCAACGTCAGCCTTGGAATGGAGGCCTCTTACGAAGTCGTCAGAGGTGTCGCCCAGGTTCTCGAAGGCCTTGGCGCCCATACGGGTCATGATATCCATGTTGAGTACAACGTAGATAGAGTCGGTTACCTCAACGCCGACCTTAGCAAGGGGCGAGCCGATAGGACCCATGGAATAGGGGATAACATACATTGTTCTGCCCTTCATAACGCCGTTGTACATGGGCTCGAGCATATTCCACATATCATCGGGATCCATCCAGTTGTTGGTGGGGCCTGCGCCTTCCTTGGTCTTGGTGCAGATAAAGGTCCTGTCCTCAACACGTGCAACGTCGTTGGGAGCAGTCCTGTGATAGAGACAGCCGGGATACTCGTCCTGGTTCATCAGGATCATCTCGCCTGTGCTCAGGGCTTCGTCCTTGAGCTGCTGAAGCTGCTCGTCTGAACCGTCTATCCACACTACCTTATCAGGCTGTGTAAGAGCGATCATCTCGTCTACCCATTTGTTGACATTAGGGTTTTTAGTCAAGCTTGCCATTGTAAAAAACTCCTCTCAAAGTGTTCAGTAGAAATTACAAATTTCCCTATTTTGATTATACCGCAAATCTTTTATTTTGTCAACCGGATTTTGCAGGATTCCCGATTTTGTAATGCATTATTAATGTAATATATGAGGTTTGTTCAGCAGTGTGCCGGCAGTAAAATGCAAATCTGCGAACTGAACAAAAACCGTCCCTCGGCGCAGCTGCCTTTGAGCGATTGTGACGGTGAGGTAATTACGGCTGTGAAACGGGCTGTAAAACCTTGTGCAAAACCGACAGCTATCCTGGGACTATCTTCGCCGTTTGATGTGTGCTTTGCACAAACCGGAGAGCAACCATAGTATTCCGGTATGATTTGCTTTTTCCGCAGGAAGGCATTATAATAATATCATCGAAAAACCAAATGAAAGAGGGCTTGACAAAAATGTCAGAAAACATCAGGATCCGCAGGCTCACCGCCGCGGGTATGCTCACGGCGCTGATCTTTGTTGCGACTGCTTACATCCACGTACCCACGGGGCTTGGATATACACACTTAGGGGACGGTTTCATCTTTATTGCGGCGGCGCTGCTGCCGAAGCCTTATGCCATAGCGGCGGCGGCCTTCGGAGCGTCCCTGGCAGATATCGTCAGCGGAATGGCTATCTGGGCTCCCGCCACGGTGATACTCAAAACGCTTACGGTGCTGGCCTTCACCTCAAAGCAGGGGAGAGTGCTGGTGCGCCGGAACTTCCTGGCGCTGATACCCGCACTGATCATCAACATCTTCGGTTACAGCATCTACGAGGCGCTGGTCATGACCCCCACATCCCTGGGAGCCGCCCTGACCACGGCCTTCGCGCAGACGCCCTTCTACTCCATACAGACGGCTATGGGCGCGGTGATCTTCATAACCCTCGGCAAGGCCTCGGACAGCAAGAGACTTTTCCGTATATAATAATGTATACAAACGTCCGGGCAGGGAACTTTGCCCGGACGTTTTCGCATACTGTCGTTCATATATAACAAAACCGCCCCTGCTTATTCGCAGGGGCGGTTTACTGGAGGCGCCAGCCGGATTTGAACCGGCGATCAAGGTGTTGCAGACCTACGCCTTACCACTTGGCTATAGCGCCGATTTGGAGCGGATTACGAGGCTCGAACTCGCTACCTCCACCTTGGCAAGGTGGCGCTCTACCAGATGAGCTAAATCCGCATATTGGCGACCGGAATGGGGCTCGAACCCACGACCTCCAGCGTGACAGGCTGGCGTTCTAACCAACTGAACTACCCGGCCGCATATTTACGGGAACGGCTTTCACCGTTCCCGTTGGTGGGAACTATAGGGCTCGAACCTATGACCCTCTGTTTGTAGGACAGACGCTCTCCCAGCTGAGCTAAGCTCCCGTCATCAAGTGACTTGTATATTATACACTAAACTTATCTCTTTGTCAAGTGCTTTTGAAAAATATTTTGCTGCATCTCCGGAAAAGCCCTGTTTGCGCCCTTGCACAGAGGTTATTTGATTTAACTTATGTATGTAATTATGCTATTTCCGGTTAACAAAATGCTCTGTATGGTCAATTCATACAAAAATGCAGTGCCGATATTGACAAGTTGACCAAAACCGATTAAAATATACTTATTCAAAAAACTATGTGTGATCCAGGATTTTTTTACGGAGGAAAAAATGAACAAACATCTGATCTCGTTCAGGGATAAGGCCAAGATATATATAAGCCGCAACCTGATGTTTATGACGTTCGTTGTGTCGATGGTCATAAACTCCTTCCTGCTGAGGGCGTTTACTGTCGGCTTCAACTACAATGTCATCAAGCCGCTCCTTGCCGATATCGGCATGGTGCTGTTTTTCGGGCTTTTCGGATACTGCATCCGCCCTAAGCGCCGGTTCGTGTTCTTTCTGATACTGAACATCATCTTCACGGTGCTGTCTATCGCCAACTCTATTTATTATCTGAATTATAAGTCCTTTATATCCGTCTCGCTGATCTCCACCGCTTCACAGCTGGGAGGAGTCATGGGTGCGGTGACGAACCTCTTTGAGTTCAAGCAGCTGGTGTTCCTGTGGGCTATAATCGCTCAGATCGCGGTCTATGTCCTTATCAGGAAGAAAAAGCCCGACTACTTTGACGAGATAGAAAAGCTCCACGTCAGCCGCAAGTACGCCCTGACCACCTTCGCAGTAGCCCTCGGCACCCTCGGCGTTTTCGCCACCACCCTGACCAGCACCGACGTGTCCCGTCTTGCCAAGCAGTGGAACCGGGAGTACGTTCTCGGGACCTTCGGACTGTATACATATCAGCTCTCCGATACCGTGTCCAGCATCCACTCCAAGATCAATATGTGGCTGGGCTACGACGAGAACCAGCAGGCCTTTGCGGACTTCTACACCGAGAAGGTTGACTCTCAGTCCGTGGAGGGCAAGAACGAGTATTCCGATATCTTCAAGGGCAAGAACGTCATTACCATCCATGCCGAGAGCATACAGCAGTTCACCCTTGACACCTATATAAACGGCGAGCCCCTTACCCCGAATCTCAACAGGCTTGCCTCCCAGGGACTGTACTTCTCCAACTTCTATGCTCAGGAGTCCGTCGGCACCAGCTCTGACAGCGAGTTTACCTTCGCCACCTCTCTGATGCCAGCCTCCAGCGGCACAGTCGCCATAAACTACTGGGACAGAGATTACACCACCGTCCAGTCCATGCTGGGCGACAAGGGCTACTACGTTTTCAGTATGCACGGCAACAACGGCTCCTACTGGAACAGGCTCAACCTCCACAGCTCGCTGGGCTATGACAAGCTTTACAACTACTCCAACGACTTCGTCCTCGACGATATGATCGGACTCGGACTTTCGGATAAATCCTTCTTCCGTCAGGCTGTGCCCAAGATCAAGTCGCTCTCCAAGGAGCATAAGAACTTCTACGGCACTCTTATCATGCTCACCAACCACACGCCCTTTACCGACATAGAGCGCGTCAGCGACTACTCCGTGGACTTCAAGTACAAGCGCACTGACCCCCTCACCGGCGCCGAGGAAACAGTCTCCGCGCCTTTCCTTGAGGGCACCAAGCTGGGCAGCTACTTTAAGTCGGTGCACTACGCCGACGAGGCTATCGGTCAGCTCATGGAGGACCTTGAAAAAGAGGGCCTGCTGGAAAACACAGTTATAGTCATCTACGGCGACCATGACGCCAAGGTCAAGGAAGACCAGTTCGAGTACTACTACAACTACGATCCCTTCACCGAGGAAGTGCTTGTGGAAGGCGACGAAGGCTATATCCCTGTGGACGACTTCTACTACAACGTCAACAGGAAGGTGCCTTTCATCATCTGGAGCAAGGATCTCACCGAGCCCAGGGAGATAACCCGCGTCATGGGTATGTACGACGTACAGCCTACCCTCGGCAATATGTTCGGATTCGAGAACTCCTACGCTCTGGGACACGACATCTTTTCCCTGGACGAGAACGAGGAGAACGTGGTCATCTTCCCCAACGGCAATTTCGTCACCGATACGGTCTACTACAACAATCAGAAGGGTACATACTTCGATCTGCGGGGCTACGACAATGTCGCCAAGCACGCCTCCTGCAATCAGACCTACAAAGACGATCCGATCCCGACCTATAAGGAACAGCGGGACGGTATGTACAAGAAGACCGCCAACACCGCCTACGGCACCGATGCCGCCGCTCTGAGGACAAACAACAACGCCGTGGATCAGGACTACATAACCCGCTATGTCAGCTACGCCGAGGAGAGAATAAACATCTCCAACGCCATAATCTACTACGATATGATAAACAAGAGCAAGGAAGGCTGGTCGGGCGAGGCGGACACCGCCTCCGGCAGCAAAGGCATCTTTGCTCCCCCCTCCGAGGACAAGCGGGAAAGGCTCTACGCGGCCTGAAACGGGCGAGCCGAGAAAATAATTGTGAATTTTTCAAAAAAGGCTTGCATTTTCGGAAATAGTATGTTATAATATTTTAGTATTGCGGATAACCGTATTATTGATGTTTCTTTTATGTATGGAAAGGGAGGTGCTGCACCGTGGCAAAATGTGATTTTTGCGGAAAGGGTGTTACTTTCGGTATCAAGGTTTCTCACTCGCACAGAAGAACTAACAGGGCTTGGAAGCCTAACGTAAAGCGTGTAAAGGCTGTTGTAAACGGTACTCCCACACACGTTTATGCGTGCTCCAGATGCCTGCGTTCCGGCAAGGTTGAGCGTGCCTGATCCTGTAAGTGATGCTATACAGGCTAAAAAGATAAACGGCAGTCGTCAGCGGCTGCCTTTTTTCTTTTGCCAAATCTTTTATAAAATGTGATTTTTTGCTTGCATTATCAGATTAACTGTGCTATAATATAATATATATGATTTTCAGGAGGCCGCGTATGCATCTGGATCAGGAAACTATCCTTAAATACGGCGTTAAGCTTATTGTTATATTCTTGGTTATACCGGTGCATGAGTTCGCTCACGCCTGGGCAGCCACCAAGCTGGGCGACGATACTCCCAGGTATCAGAATCGCCTGACCCTCAATCCTATCGCCCATATCGACCCCATCGGTGCTGTCTGCATCTTCTTTACCGGCTTCGGCTGGGGCAGACCTGTTCAGGTCAATCCCACCCGGTTCAGGAAATACCGCGGAGGCATGGCTCTCACCGCTGCCGCGGGGCCTATAATGAACCTTATCATGGCTTTCATCGGCATCATCTTCTTCAAGATAACCTACGCCGAATATATGATCCACACCAACGATGCACTTTACTGGGCTACCCTCATTTTCAAGTATTTCACCCTGATAAACGTGGGTCTTGCGGCCTTCAACCTTATCCCGATACCGCCTCTTGACGGCTCGAAGATCCTGGGGTATTTC
This sequence comes from Ruminococcus sp., assembly GCA_017529875.1. Taxonomy (GTDB): domain Bacteria; phylum Bacillota; class Clostridia; order Oscillospirales; family Ruminococcaceae; genus FB2012. The sequence goes on from JAFXNC010000019.1 coordinate 68,088, forward strand.
ACCCCGGCTAAGTTTGACAGGTTCATCGCTCAGAATCAGCTTTATATCTCCCTGGGATTCCTGCTGCTGCTGGTCGCAGGCGCTCTTGACAAGCCCCTCGGCTGGGTGCAGGAGGGTATGTTCTGGATCATGGACAAGCTGACCTTTTGGGTAGACTTTATAGTTAAGGCGATCGTAAGCTGATGGAGGCAATTTCATTTAAGCTCGATGCCTTTGAAGGTCCTCTTGATGTGCTGCTGTTCCTTGTCTCAAAGCATAAGCTGAACATTTACGATATCGAGATCAGCCTGCTTCTGGATCAGTATCTGGAGTATATCGAGGGCATCGAAAAACTTGACTACGATCAGGCGGCGGATTTCTTTGAAATGGCCGCAAGGCTGATCTATATAAAGACCTGCTATCTGCTGCCTCAGCCGGAGGAAGCGGAGGAGCTCAAAAAAGAGCTCCAGGGCAGGATGATCGAGTACTCGCTGTGTAAGCTTGCCGCCCAGCGTCTCAAAGAGAACTACGCCGGGGGACTTGTGTTCGTGAGGGCGCCGGTGAAGCTGCCGGTGAACAAGCAGCACACCCGCATCTACGACAAGCAGGTACTCTACGACGCTTATATGGCCATAGCGTCCAAGGCTAAGAATTACACACCGCTGCGGGCAAATATGTTCTCGCCCCTCGTTTCAAAGCGCATAGTTTCGGTGGAATCCAAGATAGCCTATGTGCTTGAAAGACTTTTCACCACCGGCAGCTTTGACATGAGCACCCTCTACGACGGCATGGAAGACCGCTCCGAGCGCATAGCGACGTTCCTTGCGGTGCTGGAGCTTACCAAGTCCGGCAAGGCGCGTCTCAACGACGACAACACCGTCATCGAGCTGAGAAAAGA
>JAFXNC010000020.1 GCA_017529875.1 Ruminococcus sp.
GATCCGACATATAGATGTGCAGGCGAAACTGCGTCACACGAAACAGACCGCTTAATGCTGCTCGGTTCCCCGCCTGACATGGTTCACAGCGCTTCATTGCGCAGGACCCGCACACCTATATCTCGGATCGATGAGGAACAATAATCTACACCCGATCTTCGGTACAATTTATTATAACACACTTTTCCGGAAATTGCAAGTGTTTTTCAAAAATTTTTCAAGCCTGTCACAAAAATGCGGCGGCAGCAGCTCTGCCGCCGCGGATGATATGTATTATTTGCCGTAGAGCTCCCGCCCAAGTCTGTCTATGACTGCGGGATAGTCGATGGCGAGGACTGACGAGCCGTCCCAGCCGGAGCCGTAGGAGTATTCCTCGTCGGAGGGCACTCTCAGCTGTTTGGTCTCGTACTTGACGATGAAGGGCACCCGGTAGCAGAGCTTGTAGATCTCCCACTTGGTCATGTTGGTCTCGATATGGGAGCAGATCGCCGAGGCGAACTTGTCCAGGGTGAAAATGCCGGAGCTCCTGGCGGTCTCCAACAGCTTGGAGATCACGGTGCGCTGACGCTCGGTGCGCTGGAAGTCGGCGTTGCCCACATAGCGGAGCCTTGCGTAGCCCAAAGCCTGATTGCCGTTGAGGTGCAGCTTGCTGCCGCCCTTAGTGAGGTAATCTGTGCCGTACTCGTTGCCGAGGTAGCGGTTCTGCTCACGCATGGGATCCTGCATACCCACCGCTTCCTCGTCGGTGACATCAAGGTCTATGCCGCCCACGGCGTCGATGATGTCGATAAATGAGAAGAAGTCGATGTAAATGTACTTATCCACCGCCACATCGAAGTTGTACTCTATGGTGTCCATGAGCAGCTCTGCGCCGCCGTAGACGTAGGCTGCGTTGAGCTTGCACTTGTCCCCTGCGCCGTAGAAGGAGCCGTCGCCGTCAAGGTCGTACTCCGGCAGGGTGACGTAGCAGTCACGCATGAAAGAAGTCATGGTAGTTCTCTTATTGCTCTTGTCCACCGAGAGCAGTATCAGCGAATCGGTGCGGCCCCGTTCCTCGGAGTCACGGGTATCGGAGCCGATGAGCAGGATGTTGAGCACGTCGTCGGAATGAAGATTGGCAGTGGTGAAGAATCTCGGCCCGGTGGAGCGGTAGGTGATCTTGGTCACATACCTGAGTATGATTATCTGCAAAAGCAGAACCAGCACAAGAATGATAATGAGTACGATGATTATAGCTTTTTTGACCGGCGACTTTTTCTTCACCGCGGCATCGCCGTCCTTTTTCCGTTTATCAGACATACCGAACTGCAGCGGCTCGCTTCGGTTGATATGCACCTCCCGCCTGGCGGAGGACTTTTTCTTTTTCTTCTTTTTCTTTTTGGATGAGTTGCCCTGCCCTGTTCCGGAAGGCTTTCTGCCGGAGCCCTGACCGGGCTGACGCGATGAGCCGTTCCTGCCCTCGGAGGACTTGCCTGCAAGGTTGGGGTGCTGTACGAAATCCCTGCCCATGACGTTCTTCACAGGCACAGGCTGGGTGGATTCAGCCTTGTCAAGCTCAGTAAACTTGCGCAGCTGTTCCTCGTAGGCCAGCTCGTAGCTGTCCTTCATCCTATTGTTATCGGGAGCCGACCCGCCGGAACTGTCGGGAGTGCGGCGTCCGTTCATATCACTCATAAAATCCCTCCCCGGGAATCACGCGGATAAACTATGCTGTTAAATCCTATTATAATACAACCGGGGGAAATTGTCAATTACATTTCGGCAACTATACCATATCATTTTGTAAACCGTCATATAAAACATTACCTGTGAGCTCAGATCACCTAAGCTGCGGCACTTAAACGTTTTCTGCATTTTTTACAGTTTTCCGGTTGACTAATGTGTTAAAATGTGGTATAATAAACAAAATACGGTATGTGCGGGGGTGGACTCAGTGATCGCCGAGCTCAGGTATACCAACACCAACACCTACTTGATAAGGGGCAAGAGGACTTCCCTGCTCTTTGACACGGGCTGGGCAGGGACGCTGCCGGCCTTTTTCCGCGCTCTGGGGGAGGCTAAGCTTACTGTACAGGAAATAGGACTGATAGTCATTTCCCACTTCCACCCCGACCACATGGGCATAGCGCAGGAGATCGCAGATGCGGGGGCGCAGGTCGTGATACTCGACGTACAGAGGGACTTCGTTCACGCTTCCGACGGGATACTTCTTCGGGAGGACAAGGGCTTCAAGCCCATCGACGACAGCCGCCTGACGGTCATCAGCGAGTCGGAGAGCGGCAGATTTCTGGCCTCTCACGGCTTTTCCGGGGAGCTTATCCACACCCCCGGCCACAGCGACGACAGCATTTCCCTGTGGCTCAAAAAGGAGCGGGCGCTGTTCGTAGGGGACCTGAACCCCCTTTACGAGCTTGAGATGCACAAGGGCACTCAGATCGGGGAGAGCTGGGAGAAGCTGCTGGCGCTTAAACCCAAGACCGTGTACTACGGTCACGCCGGGGCCGCTAAGGTGGACAAGGGTGTCTGGGCGCTTATTAAGCGCCCAAACAGCACAGCCACAGACATCCACGCCCAGGTCAAAGCCATAACCCGCCTTATCGACAAGGGCTGCCCTGTTGACGAGATACAGCGCAGAACAGGCGCCGATGCCGTATTCGTGCAGGACGTCACCAGGATGTACCTGACCCACCCCGGCGTAAGCGTGCAGGGCATACTGGACAGGATCGAGATAAAAGGCAGATAGCGAGGGAGGGATATTATGTTTTGCAGCTTTTGCGGGTGTCAGCTCCCGGATAATGCCAGGTTCTGCCGCAGCTGCGGCGCTAACCTCGCTGAGGAAGAAGTCAGATCAGCGCCCCCTCAGCCTCCGAAGGCAGAGCTTAGAACCGTAAGCCCCGTGCCCTCCCCGCCGCAGATAAGACCACTCACCGGCCCCGTCCGTGAGGGCGTGCCTGCACCGGGCTTTTCCGACCGGAAGGATCACCCCGAGATACTCGCCGCCGTGAAGAAGAACCGCAGCCTCGCCAAACTGTGGTCGTTCTTCATAGTGCCGCTGCCGCTGATCGGTTTCATCATCTACGGCAAGGTCACCGGGAAAATGGATACCTTTGATTCTCTTTTATACGGAGGCGGCGTCTCCGGGATATTCCTGATGTTCGCGGTGATAAGCTTTGTCAGCGACAGAGCCGCCAAAAGCTATGATGCCGTGGTCAAGGACAAAAGGACCGCCCTCGTCTACCGGCACAACGATTCAAATAACAGCGACCGCACCAGGGAGTACACCACCTTCGTCATCACCTCCGAGGGCAAGGAAAGGAAGATAGTCGAGCGCGAGGGCAGCCGCATCATCGCCTACAACTATCTGCCTGTGGGGGAGCATTTCAGGTATCACCCCCATTTCGCCTTCCCATATGAGCTGTACGACAAGTCCAAGGCCCCCTATATCTGCTGCGTAAGCTGCGGCACGCAGAACCAGGTGGAGGCCGACCGCTGCAAGAAATGCAATTTGCCCCTGCTGAAATGACAGGATTTTGGCAGGCTATTGTCACGACATGACAAAGGTTGCCAATTGTAAATTATTTTCCGGCAGCATATCAAAGGTTGATTTAATGATACGATTATGGTATAATACAGTAAAGCGAAAGTATATGAAACCGCCTGCGGAAGGAGTTGAGTGAGATGTCTAAAATGTCTGCCGAGCGTAATGCCCGGTTCTCTGCGCTGTTTCAGGAACTTGTCAGCTCCATGACAAACTTCTCCAGCATCAGTGTGCCGAAGATAGAGTCGCTGCTCAATGAGCTCGCTGCCCTTCTGCGCCTTTCCAAGGGCATCACTCACGTCTACCGCAATCCCCGCGAGGAGGACGAAGGCCGGGGCGAAACGCTCATCTCCTACGATAACGGCAAGGAGGGCAAACTGATACACTCTGTACGGGTGGTCACCAGCGTGATGTCTATCGTCTGCATGGAGGTCTTCCAGTCACCGGACGAGCCCCCCTTAAGCGATGATGAGCAGGAAAAGCTGGATCTCGTCATGCGCACCTCAGTCAGCTTCATCAGCCGCAACAGGCTGCGGGATATCGTGGAGGAGCTGGCATTCTTCGATGACGCGGGTTACCGCAACTCCCGAAGCATGGACACCTACCTTTACAACTGCCACGGAAAGGGCAAGCTGGACGGCAAGGCCGCTATCCACTACAATCTGCGCCACTTCACCCTCGTGAACCTCGAAATAGGCCGCCGCAACGCCGATGTGGTCATGAAGAACCACTACAAGAGCGTCGAGGCGCTGCTGGCGGATCGCGGCAGCGTATTCAGACTGGGCGGAGATAATTTCGTGGCGTTTTTCGATGCTGACAGGCTCAGCGATGTGCTCAGATACTTAAACGAGTCCAAGATCGTCTACGACCGGGACGGCAGTTCTGTGAGCCTTTCGTGCAGCGTCGGAGTATTCATGATACCCGAGGGCTTCACCATGCACAACAACGGCGAAGTCATGGAGAAGATCATCTCCGCCTCCCACGCGGCACAGACCGGCGGTCAGGACAATATAGTCTACTTCGATTCCACCATAATCAAGCGCAAGGAAAAGAGCATGAAGGTGCAGCAGCTTTTCCCGGAGGCCATGCGCAACGAAGAATTCAGGGTCTTCTATCAGCCCAAGGTCAACATCGAGACCGGGGAGCTCTGCGGCGCAGAGGCGCTTTGCAGATGGTTCCGCAAGGGCGAGATCGTACCTCCCGGGGACTTCATCCCCATGCTGGAGGAGACCAACGACATCTGCCGCCTCGACCTGTATATGCTTGAACACGTCTGCCGGGACATCAAGCGCTGGCTCGACGAGGGCAGAAAGGTAGTCCGGGTATCAGTCAACCTCTCCCGCAAGCATATGATGAACTCCGACCTGCTCAGCACCATAACCGGCATAATCGACAGGTGCGGCATTTCCCACGAATACATCGAGATAGAGCTCACCGAGACCACCACCGACGTTGAGTTCAGTGACTTGAAGCGCGTGGTAAGCGGCCTCCAGCAGAAGGGCATCGCCACCTCGGTGGACGACTTCGGCATTGGTTATTCGTCGCTGAACCTGATCCGCGCCATACCCTGGAACGTGCTGAAAATAGACCGCAGCTTTCTCCCGGCCGGTGAGGATATCCAGTACCCCCAGCGGTGCATAATGTTCCGACACGTTATCGCCATGGCAAGAGAGCTGGGTCTCGAATGTATCGCAGAGGGCGTGGAAACTCAGGAGCAGCTCAATATGATCCGTGAGAACAACTGCGGCATCGCCCAGGGTTTCCTCTTTGACAGGCCGCTGCCTGTGGAGGAATTTGAAAATCGTCTCAGCAGACACTACTACGAAGTGCCGCTGTGACCCGGAAAAGAGAACGCATATGTCTGAAAGATCAAAAAGAATGTCAAACATCGAATTGCTCCGTATCGCTGCTGCGTGCGGAGTAATTGTTCTTCACTACAACGCCGCCAAGATCGGCAAGGGCTTTGCCTACGCCCCCGACGGCTCGGTGACACAGTTTTTCATGGCTCTCACCGAATCCGCGGCGATCTGCGCGGTGGACTTGTTCGTGCTGATCTCGGGATACTTCATGCGAAACTCCATGAAGCGCGACCTCATCAAGCCGGTGAACCTGCTGATGCAGCTGGCGGTCTTAGAGACCGGCTTCTACCTGATAAAAGAGCTGCCCAAGGGGAAAGGGTTTTCAGCGAAGACCTTTGCGGGGTACTTCACCGGGATGTACTGGTTCGTGTTCGTGTACATCGCGCTGTATCTGATCTCGCCCTATATCAACGTCATCTGGCAGAAGCTGGAGGATAAGGGCAAGCGCACGCTGCTGATCGTGATGCTGGGGCTGTTCTCGGTATGGCCTACCCTGACCGAGATGCTGGAGCACTTCGCGGGAACGCATATGCGGGGCATCACCACCGTGGGCATCGACGGAGCGCAGAACGGCTACACCATCGTCAATTTCGTCCTGATGTACCTCATCGGATGCAAGCTCCGGGATCTGGACGACAAGGGCAAGCAGTTCAGAACGAGCCGTCTGGCGCTGCTGCTGTGCCTCAACACCGCTCTCATCACCGGCTGGGCGTACATCGAAAAGAAACTATCCGGCTCGGAGCTGTGGTACACCACCGGCTGGTACTATCAGAATCCCCTGGTGATCTGCGAGGCGGTGCTGTTCTTCCTGCTTTTCCGCAGCTTTAAAATCAGGCACAACCGTGTCATCAACCGGCTGGCGGCGGCATCATTCCCGGTGTATCTGATACACGCGAACCTGCTGAGCTGGTGCCGCATCAAAGAATATACTGCAAAGGGTGCGGCGGTAACGGCGCTGCATCTGCTTATCTGTATCGTATTGATCTATCTTATCAGCTTTGCGGTGAGCACGGTATACGACTTCACCGTGGGCCGGCTGCCGGGGCTGATAGCCAGGCACTGGCACCGCGGACGCACCTACACAGTAGACCCGAAATAACGCTCTCCCGCCCGGGAGGGCGTTTATTTGGACAGTTAAAATTCTGTTCAAATATGTCAGAAAATGTCTTGAACTTTGAACAAATATATGATATAATGTCAAATGGCAAGTGCCGGGAAAAATCAACTTTTTTAGGAGGATAATTATGGCGTTTAGGTTTTTGGATGTTTTTACCAATCAGACAACGAAGGCGGAGATAAACGATTCATTTGACGATGTTATGCCGGAAATAATAGTTGAAAGAATAAATAAGATCCGCCAGCTTTGGTCAGCAATGCTTTACGACTGGTTATTCAGGATATTTCTGGACGATGACAAGTTTAGAACATATAAGTATTTGAGAAACTCTCCTAATGCAAAAAGAAGATATGAAGATTGCATGAACAACACCAATGATCAATATCTTAGAAATCTGTACGATAACAACAACAATATACAACTCCATGTTCTTAACAACTTTACAATTAACGATAATACAACACTTGGAAGTTTCAGGGATAATATTGATGGAAATGCTCCTTTTTTTCCTGCTAACGGTTATAATCCAAGAAAGCTCTTGGAAACCTTGAACGATGATTATTTTAGAGATTATACTCCAACTGTAGCTGGCGTAACGTTTGTTCATGATTTCTTGAATGATAACGACCCGGTATTCGGCAACGTAATAGACAATGATGAAACCCACACCAGCAGAGAATATCTTAAAATTATTTATCACAATATATTAAATAACACACGGCGCCAGTTCATCCTCACCGGCGCACCCGGTACAGGAAAAACTTACGGTGTCAAGGAATTTGTCAAAAAAAGCATAGGCACCGACGTCCAAAGATACAAATTTGTCCAGTTCCACCCCTCTTATGACTACACCGATTTCGTTGAGGGTCTCAAACCGGCTGTGATCAACGCCGAAACAAGAGAGACTGCATTCGTGCGTATGGACGGCGTTTTCAAGGCCTTCTGCCGCGAGGCTGCCGATGATCTCAGCCACAACTACTATTTCGTCATCGACGAGATCAACCGCGCCGACCTTTCGCGGGTGTTCGGCGAGCTGATGTACTGCCTTGACGAGAGCTACCGCGGAGAAGAAAACAAAATAAAGACTCAGTACGACAGGCTGCCGACATACTATTATCCGGCAAACTCTGATGTAGCAGAGGTCATGCAAAACGACATCTTCAAGGACGGTTTTTATATCCCCGAGAACCTTGTCATCATCGGCACCATGAACGATATCGACCGCAGCGTTGAGAGCTTTGACTTCGCCCTCAGGAGACGGTTTCAGTTTATCAACGTTGATGCTGACGTTTCGCTTGAGTTGCTCAAGGATCGGCTGAACGGAGAAGTCACAAATATCACAGACTTTATTGATAACCACGCAAAGAAGCTCAACAAAGTCATCGGAAATGCCAAAGACACTTTCAAGCTCGGAAATGACTTCAAGCTCGGGCAGTCGTATTTCAGTAAGTACAAAGACAGCACGGAACATGATAATTACGATAATTACTTCGAGGACGAGCTCAAACAGATACTTGAAGAATATGTCCGCGGGCGCAACGGCGGAGCAGATTTCATCAAGGAATGCAGAACTGCTTTCAGGAATGGACCGAAACCTCAAACCGACGGTAACAGCCAAACCTGACGGGTGACGACGAATGAAAAAAGTTAAAATACTCGTGCAGGCGGGAAAAAAAGCAGATTTTAAAATCGTCGAGGGTGATGAAAACGTCAATGCCACAGAATTAGTAGAAAAACTGCTGGAAACAGACAAGGTCAAGCATCTTTCTGTATTTGGCAGCAAAAATGGTTTCCGCGAGACTAAACCGCTTTGGGTAGGAAATGACCAAAACAGAGACCTGTTTTATTACAACAATGGAGAAATAACAGGCTTTAAAAACATGGCCGGCGTTATACGCAACTCGTTCATGTACGGCGGCGAGGAATACGACGTCACTCTCGAGATCAGATCGCGGTTCGATACACCGGAGAGGCCCTGGTTCATGGCGACCATGCTCTCGCAGATAATAACCGGCACCGAGAAGTTCACCGGCACCACCTATGTCAACAACGACAAGCTTGATATCTTCAAGTTTCTCAAGGCGGCGATGTTCGCAAATATGCTCAAGACCGCCTATCAGTCGGGCTGCTACCGCACCTACGTCCGTAAAGAATACAACGACGACAGGCTCCGGGGCGCCATTGACATCCCCCGGCAGATCAGGCTCAACGAGGGCCGCGTCACCGCCTCCATAGCCTACGTCACCCGCGAGCATACCGAGGACAACCCCCTCAACAAGCTCATAGTCCTGACCTGGAAGACCCTCTGCGACAGCTATCCCGGCATAACCGACTACATCGAGAAAAACGACATCGAGTTTTACACGGCGTTCAAGGCGATAAAGGAGCTATGCCATGACCCGGAGATGAAGGAGCTGCAAGGCTGCATCAAGGAGTGTCAGCGCCCGGTCACAGGGCCTTACTACGCCGATTACGAGGAACTGAGACAGCTCTGCCTGAACATCCTCTATGACGAGGCGGGCGCGAACCTGTTTTCCGGCACTCAGGATCCCGATGTCTGCGGCATACTGGTGTACACCCCCGACCTGTGGGAGCTGTATCTTGAAAAGCATCTGCCGATGAAGGATAAGTTCAAGGCGCAGGACAAGCTGGATATCGCTACTCTCAAAGATCCTGTCCGCTCAGCTCTCAATGAGGGGCGAAGGAATAAAAATGAACAGAATAAAATCATTCCGGATTATGTGTATTACAATGTACCAAGAGAAAAGTCAGAGCCGTTCTATATCATCGATGCCAAGCTGTATATAACCCAAAATCTTGTTGTTGACAAGTTCAAGGATGGCATAGTCAAACTTAAACGGGATATGTATTTTTACTCCCTTAGGCATTATAATACTTACCATTTCTGTGTACCCGGGGCTTTGTGTTCGCCAGTGACCCAAAGCGATTACAAAGATTATAATACTCATATTTGCAGAGACCGTTTCTTCTGCGGAGCTTCCGTTAAGCTGTTTACACCGATCGTTCCCGACACGGAGAACAAGGAGTACGCCGAGTGGCTGAATGAGTTTGAAAAAAACATGACCAACTGTATGACTATGATTGAAAAAGAGCTTAAGACCGCACAGGACAAGCTCATTTCAGACAACTCCGATATCGAAGAACTGAAGGAAATACTAAAACCTGAAAAAGCAACCGCGGGGCGTGCCTGACGCCCCGCGTTATTGTTTTATTCTACTGTATTTACCGCGCCGATGAAGACCGGCAGAGAGGTCTGTGTGTCAACTATCATGAACAGGTAGGGGCGGTCGAGGACGATGCGCTTGACGTTCTCGTCCGGGACGATGATGCCCTTGGCGGTAAGAGTGACTTCGGTGGCGGCGGCGGCCTTCGTGCCCTCGCGGCTGACCCCTATGTGGGTCTTGTGGACGATGCTGCTGATGTAGAGCTCGGCATCGGACAGATTGGAGAAGTCAGCGGCCTTGGTGAAGGCGCTCTGAGCGCCGATGCTCTTGACGCTGTCGGTGATGTCCTGACTGTAATCGAACTTGAACTCCGGCATGGAAACTTCTACCTGAGCGTTCTGAGCGCCGGCGAGCAGCTGTGTCAGGCGGCTGCCGGTGAGGCCGGCAACATAATCCGAGAGGCTCACGCCCTCATTGGGCAGCATGGCGGCAAAGGCGTAACGCCCGCCCTTGTAGTACTTCATGAAGCCCTCTGCGCTGCCGTCCGAGAGGTAGATGTTCTCGTCGGAGGAGAGCATCTCGCAGATCTGCTTTGAGCCGTCAGCGGGGTGGAAGATGCCGCTTTTCACATCGTTATCCTCATACTCGCTGAGCCACTGTGCATCGAAGGCTATGCAGTTTATCAGCACCGCAAGGTCATCCTCGGCGAACTTCTCAAGTATCTTGTCGATCATGCCGTCGGTCTTTTGGCTGACCCAGCCGTTGAGCTTATCAAGGGTCCCGTTGTTGAAGGGCGCGAGAAAGCTCTCGGCATCAAGGCGCTTTTTGCAGGTCTCGGCGTAGCTTTTGTTGATGTTGATACGCTCGTCCTCACGCACCCATATGGAGTTGGCGATGTTGAACTTCACGTCCTCCGAGGAAGATGCCGCAGTCATCAGTGCGGAGAGGTCGGAGTTGAAGGTCTCGGTATCGCCGCCCAGCAGAGTTTCAAATTCTTTTAAAGTCTGACCGCCTGCGCCGTTTGCCGCAAGTCCCAGGGAGAGCATCACAGACTCCGGGGACACAAGGGCGTTCTTCCCTGCTGCGATATCTTCTGCGCAGACTTTTTTCAGCAGCTCCGCCGAAAAGTCCGAAGCAGCGGTCTTGAAACCCGCGGAGAGCTCGGCGTCGTTCTTCTCGAAGCTGTACTCATCCCCGGCGGTCACGGCCTCCGGCACGGCAGTGCTGCTGCCGGAACTGCCGCAGGCCACCAGCGACAGGGAAAAGCTGATCACAGACAATGCGGATAATATCATCTTATTCATACCAAACACCTCAATTCTTGTCAGAGACGGTATTCACTGCGCCGATGAACACCGGCAGCTCCGTCTCGAGATCTACTATCGCAAACATAAAGGGTCTTGACAGGATGACCGTCTTCTCGTTCTCGTCGGGCATCGCAACGCAGTTGTCCCGCATGGTCACAGCGGTAACGGCGGCGGCTTTGGTGCCGTTGCTGTCTACCTCGATGTGGGTCTTGTGGATGATGTCGCTGATGCTTATTTGCGCGTCGGTCATGTTGGAGAAATCCGCGCCGTCGGTGAAGGCGGTGCTGAGCCCCATAGACCTGATGCTGTCGGCGATGCTCTCGCCCCAGTCGAACTTGAATTCCGGTATCCCCGCATTGACGGTGTACTTGTCGGTGGCGCTGCGGATAAGCTTGGTGAACTTCTCGCCGGTCATGCTGCTGATGTAATCGGAGAGGCTTATATCCGCGTCGGGGAGCATGGCGGCGAAGGCGTAACGCCCGCCCTTGTAGGGCTTGATGAAGCCCTGTGCCCTGTCGTCGGAGAGGTAGAGCTTCTCGACAGACGAGAGCATCGTACATCTCTCATAATTATCGTCGCTGATGAAGAAGCAGCTGTCCTCGGTGATCTGCTCCGGCTGATACTCGGTCTCCCACTTGGCCTCGAAGGCTATGCAGTTGAGCAGCACCGCCACCTCGTCGGGCTCAAAACTGTCCTTGATGCTGTTTATCATGCCGCGGGTCTTCTCGCTGACCCAGCCGTTGAGCCTGTCAACGCTGGAGCTGTCGAAGGGCTCCAGAAAGCTCTCTGCATCCAGGCGGCGCTTGCAGACCTCGGCGTAGCTGCGCTTGATGCTGATGCGCTCCGCATCGTCCCGCACCCATATGGAATTGGCTATCCCGAAGTCGATATCCTCATCCTCGGCAGCCGCAGTCATCAGCACCGAAAGATCGGAGTTAAGGCTCTCCATATCGCCGCCCAGCAGGGTCTCGAACTCTTGCAGGGTCTGCCCGCCGGCGCCGTTGGCGGCAAGCCCGAGGGCGAGCATCACCGATTCCGGCGACACAAGGGCATTCTCAACGGCGCCTATCTGCTCTGCGCAGGCCTTTTTCAGCAGCTCCAGCGAGAAGTCTGCGGCGGCGGTCTTGAAGCCCTCTGAGAGGGTGCCGGAGTTCTTTTCAAAGGTCACGCTCCCGGATACCGGTTCGGCGGGAGCCGGGGCATCGGCGGTGCTCTGAGGAGCACTGATCTCAGGAGCACTGCTTTCAGGAGCGGGGGTTTCGGCGGCTCTGCTTTCAGGGGTATATGCGGCAGTCGAGCTGCCGCCGGCAGTTGAGCTGCCGGTTTTGCCGCAGGAGGCTGCCGTCAGCGCCGTTACCAGCGCCAGGAGAAGTGTTACTGTTCTTTTCATCATGTCTGTCACCTCAAAGGCGGAACTTTATGTCCGATATTTTGTACACTTAGTATCTGCTCCGGAGGCTGTATACAGTTTAAGCTGTCCGGCGCATCTGTAATATATACGTCGGACAGCTTGTTCTTTTATGGGGTAATTGTCACCAAATATTCAGTTACAGTTTTGTGCAGTATGCTGCATCAGAGCCTTGCCAGCTTGGCAAACTCTGCTTTGAGAGCGGGGTAGATCTCCCGGTAGAGCTGGTAGTACTTCTCGTACTCAGGCACCTTGGCGGCATCGGGCTGCTGGGTCTTGTCAACCTTGACAACAGCCTTGCAGGCCTCGGGTACGCTGGAATAAACGCCCGCTCCCGTCAGTGCCAGCAGTGCCACGCCGAGGGCGGGGCCTTCCTTGGAGGCGGCAGTCTTCACGGGGCAGTTGTAGAGATCAGCCAGCATGGAGCGCCACAGCGGTGAGCTTCCGCCGCCGCCGCAGGCCATCATGTCGGAAACGCTGATATCCATGTCACGGAACACTTCAACGCAGTCCCGGAGGCTGTAAGATACGCCCTCCATAACGGCGCGGAGCATTTCCTTCTTGGTGTGCATAGCCGAGAGGCCGAAGAACACGCCTCTTGCGTCGGGGTCGAGGTGAGGGGTGCGCTCGCCCATGAGATAAGGCAGATAGAGCAGCCTGTTAGCGCCCACCGGAACGGTCTCCGCCTGCTTGTCCATGAGGTAGTATTCATCAACGCCCATGTATTTTGCAGTCTCCTTTTCGGAGCCGCAGAAGTTGTCTCTGAACCATTTAAGGGAAAGGCCTGCGCCCTGGGTAACGCCCATAACGTGCCAGCTGCCGGGTACGGCGGCGCAGCAGGTGTGTACTCTGCCCTTGGGGTCGATAGCTATGCCGGAGGTGTGTGCGAACACCACGCCGGAGGTGCCGATGGTGGTGAAGGCCTTGCCGTCCTCGCAGACGCCGGTACCGATAGCGGCGGCGGCATTGTCTCCCGCACCGCCCACGACGATAGTGCCCTCGTTGAGACCCAGCTCCTCGGCCATGGCCTTGGTCAGGGTGCCGGTGACTTCGCAGGACTCATAGACCTTGCCCAGCCAGCTCCTGTCAATACCCATATCGGAGAGCAGCTCGTCAGACCACTTGCGGTTGGGAACATCCAGCAGCTGCATACCGGAGGCATCGGAGACTTCTGTTGCATACTCGTGGGTCAGCACGAAACGCAGATAGTCCTTGGGCAGCAGTATATGAGCCACCTTAGCGTAGTTCTCGGGCTCGTTGTTCTTCACCCACAGGATCTTGGCGGCAGTCCAGCCGGTGAGGGCGGGATTGGCGGTGATCTCGATGAGCTTCTTCTCGCCGATATTCTCGTTCATCCAGGCGACCTCGCTGGCAGTTCTCTGGTCGCACCATATTATAGAGGGGCGGATGACGTTATTGTCCTTGTCAAGCATAACAAGTCCGTGCATCTGTCCCGAGATGCCGATGCCCTTGACGTCGTCCTTGGACACGCCGCTTGCCGCCATGACGGCCTTGATGGTGTTTACCATAGCGTTTGCCCAGTCGGCGGGCATCTGCTCGGCATAGCCGTTCTTTGGCTGATACATGGGGTACTCGATAGTCTTTGAAGCGATGACGCTCCCCTTCTCGTCGAACAGGACGGTCTTGGTGCCGCTGGTCCCGCAGTCAACTCCGATAACATAAGCCATAATACAAAACTCCTTTAACAAAAAAATTAGTAGGTTAATCGTTTACACCATTATACTATATTTATGCCTTTCAGTCAATACCAAACCCCGGTCAAAATTTGCGGTTTTGGCAAAGTCTTTTTTCATCATCTGCTTATCACATTTCCGTCAGACAGTTTCCATATAAGTCAGTATAATGATTACAAATTAGCTTATTTGATTACAAGTGCCGCACCTTCATTGACTTTTCGGGGCTTTTCGATTATACTGTAAGTGCAAAAACAAAGGAAAGAAAGGGGTCTTGTACATGAGGATACTTAACAAGCTGCTGTCCGCGATCTCGGCTGCCGCTGTATTTGCAGCCGCCCTGCCGCTGGGTGCCTCTGCGGAGGATCCCGATCTGTACCTTACCGGAAAGGTCTACGAGTACAGCGAAAAGCACGCCTACACCGTGTCGTCCTACTATTATCTGGACAAGACCTCGGAGCTGGATACCATAGGGCAGCTCTCGGTCAGCGGTAAAATGGTGGGCAGCGCCACCGAGGAAAACGTGGCGGCCTTTGAGGTGCCGCTGTACGAAGACCTTGTGATAGAGTATACATACAATAACGACCTGTTCCGGTCGGACAAGTTCAACTGGCATATAGTTGACGACTCCGCCACCGAGATAGACGGCATATCCATAGGCGGCAGGATAGGCAGCGGCGCCGTGATACTGCTCACCTCATACGACAGGGTGAACTGGACCCTCAACGACGCCAAGCTGGACATCACCCGCAGCCTCGGGGATCAGTTCGAGACCAAGACCTTCACCACCAACTCGGTGCAGCTGGTCAACGGCTGCTACTACCGGGTCATCGCCGCTTATATGCTGGAGGAACAGCTGGACGACACCCGCTTCTGGTTCTTCGACACCTCCGACAAGGACAGAAAGCGCGTTGCCGAGGTGTATGAGTTCTATGCCAGCTACGGAGCCTCCGACGAGCAGGGGCAGCCCACCTCCGGGCGATCCACGAATCTTGGCGAGACCGTGTCGGCGGGGCTGGACAACGGCTACACAGGGTCGTCCTCCATACCGCAAAAAGACCCCCACTACGGCTGGCAGCTGGGTAACTTCTCGGTGAGCGGTTACAGCGAGGCCGCCGAGGGCAACGTCTTCATCAAATCCCCGGAGGATAAGATCTCCCTGAGTTTCTTCCTCAGGCAGTACAACGTTGACCGCCTCAACGGCGACTCCGACCTTTCAATAGAGAGCGATACAGTTGGCACAGACAGTTACTTCGGGCTTGCCGCGGAGTATTTCGGACGCGGAGCTCTTATCATCAGATACACCGATCCCCTCGGTGTGAAGCAAGCGCCGCAAGTCTTCCCCGACTTTTTGACGACGCTTGCGACCCCCGGGGCAGAGACTCAGATAGAACTTCTCGACGAGGGCGATTATGAGGCTGCCCTCGATTACAGGATCCGCGAGGACGGATTCTTCTACGACTCGCTCTACGACTACAAGATATTCTTCACCTTCAAGGTGCGCAATTCCGGCTGCACGGTGTCTGCATCGTCTTTAAAGGACGGAAGTGAGCTCACTTCGCAGACAGGCCTCTCCGCCATGCTGACGGAGGAGGGCTTCAAGCTCACGGGGCTGTCCTCGGGCTATCTGGACATCAACGTGACGCTGACCCAGTACAGCGAGACCGACAACGGCTACACCAAGTCGGAAGTATTCAGCCGGGCGCCTTCGCCGGATGAGCAGTTCACCCAGAGCGGGCTTTATACCGTAACGGCCTACAATCCCGCCACCGACCCCCTTGCAGACGATCTGGTGGACTTCACGGTGTACAACGGCGATGATCTGGTGGTGATAGCCTCCCTCAATGAAGCCAACTCGGCCCTCTCCCTCGACGAGATCGCCGCGAAGGTGGAGGACGGCGCCAAGATCAGCCCCCAGGGCATCATAACCGAGCCGGTGAAGACCGCCACCACCACCGTCGAGCCCCGGACCGTGGAGGCGGCTGCCCCGGAGATCACAGCGGCGCAGACAGAAGCCGAAAAAGCCATAGCCGAGGCGGAGCTTGCCAGCGAAGCGGATGAAAAGAACCGCAGCGTCATCAAGATAACGCTGATAGTCATATCCCTTGCTGTGGCGGCGATAGCAGCGACGGCGGTACTGGTCTACTATCAGGATACCGAGAAAAGCAAGCTGCTGAGAAGAAAAAGCAGAAATGCAGAAGATACAGAGGAATGATCACCCATAGCTCCTGAAAAAGCCCGGTCTGAGGAAACTCAGGCCGGGTCTTTTCAGTCAACTCCGCACTATCCCTGCGCGGTGTTGCCTGTACTACTCCGGGACAGCCCTTCATATAGTGTTATATCATACTATTGGAGGGCGCTATGAAACAACAGGGGTTTTTGAAGGGCTCAGCGATACTGCTGGGGATGGTGTTCATCACCAAGGCGATAGGGCTCGCCTACAAGATACCGCTGACCCATATGCTTGGGGGCAGCGGTATGGCCTACTACTCGGGGGCATTTGCGGTATTCTCTCCGGTGCTGGCGGCGACGGTATCGGGGATAAGCGCCTCGGTGGCGCGGCTCACCGCCGAGAGCTGCGCCTTCGGGCGATATACGCATCTGCGAAAGGTTCGCCGCACCGCCATGATGATCTACACCCTCCCGGCACTGACGGCGGCTGTGATACTCGTGCTGCTGTCCGGGAGACTGGCGGGAGCGTTCCTGCCCTCTGAAACGGCGGCTATCGCGCTGTGTGCGCTGGCGCCGTCGCTGGTGCTGTGTGCGGTGCTCTCGGTACAGCGGGGATATTATGAGGGGCTGCACAATATGCTTCCTACCGCCGTCTCCGAGATAATCGAGACCGTCCTGCGGGCGGTGCTGGGGCTGGCGGGGGCGTATGCTGTGTTCAGATATGCCCGTGCTGACTTTGAAGCCACCCACGGCTGCTTCGGGCAGTTCTGCCGCACCGAGGCCGATGCGGCGGCGCTGACCCTGCCCTATGCGGCAGCGGCGGCGATATTCGCGGGGTCAGTGGCTACGGGGATAGCGGTGGCGAGCCTTGCGGTCTCCCACAGGCTCCGGGGGGACGGCATCACCCCGGAACAGCTGGCCTCAGACCGCCTCACCGACAGCACCCTCTGCATAGCAAGGCGGCTCTGCGCCCACTCGCTGCCGGTGGCGGGGGCGGCGGTGATAACGACTTTATCGGGGTTCATCGACCTGCTGACGGTGCCTGCGGGGCTCAAAGCCGCCCTGGATGCCGGCATGAGCCTCCCGGAGGGCTTGGATGCAGCTGCCGTTCCAAGTTTCATCTACGGCTCATACACCGGGCTGGCGCTGATGGTCTGCGGGTTGGTTCCCACATTTACGGCGATGTTCGGCAAAAGCTCCCTGCCCTCCCTCACCGAGGCCGCCGCCAGGGGCAGTACCCGGATGCTGTCGGCGAGGGTGTCGGGGCTCATCAGGGTCTCGGCGGTAACGGCGCTGCCCTTCGGGGCGCTGCTGACGGTGATGCCCTATGAGATACTGGGGCTGCTGTTCGCGGGGCGCAGCGCCGAGATAAGCTGCGCCGCCCCCGCCCTGAGACTGCTGGGGGCGGGATGCGTGTTTCTGTCGGTGTCGCTGCCCTGCCTGTCGGCCTTGCAGACACTGGGGAGGCGGGTGATGCCCATGGTCTTCATCGCGGCGGGCAGCGGCGTGAAGCTTATCCTGAACCTGCTGCTGATACCCATGCCCTCTCTCGGCATCAGCGGCGCGGCTGCGGCGGCGGCGGTATCGCAGGGACTGATCTGTCTGCTGTCGGCGGGGACGCTGATCCGTACTACATCCACAAGGCTCGCCCCGGGAGTGATACTAAAGCCCATGTTCGCAGCACTGCTCTCGGCGGCGGCAGCACGGCTCCTATGCGATATACCGGAGGCCTACGGTCTTGACACAAATGGCAGAGGGCTGTCACTTTTCGGACTGTGTACCGGCCTCGGAGTATATCTTCTGTCGCTGTGGCTCATGGATATCCTGCCCCGGGAGATGATAAAAAAATATTTTAAAAAATTTCGCAAAACCTATTGAAATTTCCGCGAATATAGGTTATTATAATAATACACGCCAAAAACAGCGAAGGGAGCGGAAGGCTTGAAAGAGCTCATCAACAGTATACTGGCTAAGGATAGCTACAACGTATACGATCTGGCAGATATTGTCAGAATACTGCGCAGCGAGAACGGCTGCCCCTGGGACAAGGTGCAGACCCATGAGACTATCCGCAAGGATATGCTGGAGGAGGTCTACGAGGTACTGGAGGCCATTGACTGCGGCGACCCTGCTATGCTCCGGGAGGAGCTGGGAGACGTGCTTTTGCAGGTGGTGTTCCATGCGCAGATCGAGGCTGAGAAGAGCGTCTTCGACCTCGACGCAGTGGCTGACGAGGTCTGCAAAAAGCTGATAATCCGGCATCCCCACGTTTTCGGCGACGTATGCGCAGACACCGTTGACAAGGTGCTGACCAACTGGGATGCGATCAAGAAGGACGAAAAGCATCAGGAGACCTACACCGATACCCTCAAAAGCGTGCCCAAAGTTTTTCCGTCGCTGATGCGGGCGCAGAAGCTGACCAAGCGTGCCAGCCGCGCAGGGGTAGACCTTGCGGGCAAGGAGCAGGCCATACAGCTCATCAGAGAGAGGCTCGCAGCGATAGAGAGCGCAGATACGCCCTCCGACAGCGATTTCGGATCCATGCTGATGCTGTGTACCGAGCTGGCGCGGCTCACAGGCGTTGACTGTGAGGAGGCGCTGGGCTTTGAGTGCGACGGCTTTACTCAGAGATTTGAGGCGCTTGAAAGCTCCGGCAGGCTCACCGATGCGGAGGCCGCCGAAGAACTGTACAAAAATCAGGACAATTAACGGACGTACAGTCTATGTACTGCCGTTTAATTATAAAATAATAAGGGAGGTAAAACACAAATGACAAAGGCAGAACTTATCGCTGCTGTTGCAGAGAAGAACGGCTGCTCCAAGAAGGATGCCGAGAAGGCAGTTGCGGCTGTTGTTGACGTAATTACCGATGCTCTCGTTAACGGTGACAAGGTAACTCTCGTAGGCTTCGGCACATTCGAGGTACGCGAGAGAGCGGCTAAGGACGGTATCAACCCTCTGACCCAGAAGCCTATCCACATCGACGCCAAGAAGGTACCCGCTTTCAAGGCCGGCAAGGCTCTGAAAGACGCTGTCAGCAAGTAAGCAGACTCAGCCCGCCCGCACGCCGGTCGGGCTGTTTTTCTTTACCGGGAGGAAATATGAGACTCGACAAGTATTTAAAGATAACAAGGCTGATAAAACGCCGCACCGTCGCCAACGAAGCCTGCGACCAGGGCAGAGTGCTGGTGAACGACAAGATCGCACGCGCCTCCTACGACGTGAAGGTGGGAGATGAGATCACCATAAACATGGGACAGAAGCCCCTGAAGGTCCGCGTCCTGAGCGTCAGCGAATACGCTACCAAGGAGAATGCGGCTGACAATTACACTGTTATCGAAGGCTGAAAAACGGCTTCCGCAGCTGTGCGGGAGCCGTTTTCTGATATCATCGGTCATGCTTTGAACAGCGTCCTGATCTCGCTGAGAACACTGCTGCGGCTTTTTATCAGCGACCTGCCCAGCCTGTAAAATGGCAGCATGGGCAGCAGGATCCTGTGCTCGTAAAAGAAGGGGAAATGCGCCGCATAAAGGGCGTAATTGCCGTTGCTTTTCCGCATCGGAACGGCAAAGCGGTCAAAGGCGTAACCGAGCTTTGCCCCAAGGCCGTGTCCGCCCCGCCCGACAGCATTTTTCACCTTGTTTTCGGTATTCCCGAAGGAGCCTGAGAAGATGTAGTAGTCCAGCATTTCCTTCTGCCCGGAGTTCATGACTCCGGATCCGAAGGCCGCCTCGGCAAGCGCACGGTTGGTCTTTTCGTAGTTTCTGATCTTCAGCTCGTCGCAGGTCTTGTAGATATACTGCCAGTCGAGAGAAGCTTTGAATTTCTCGAGGAAGATGCAGGTGTCCAGCAGCGCCCTCAGGCCGATGCCGCCGTAGCAGAAATGCTTGTAGCTATGGGCTATCATGAATATATAGAAATCCTCGTCGGTGAAATGATAGCCGAACTCCTTATCCTCGTCCCGGATAAGCTTTGCTTTGATCTTGTCGTAGTAGTCGTTGAAATTGGAGGTGAAATTCGTCCCGAACAGAGCGGTGTGCATCTCAAAGAGGCAGTCGGGACGCTTGACGAAGCACATATCGTGGCCGGAGTCGTCGTACTCCATTTTAAAACCCAGCTCCTGCATGACCGAGGCCACATCGGCAGTACGGCTCTTGTCAAAGAGGATATCGTTATCGCACATCTGGCGCATACCGAACTGAGGGTAGTAGTCCTTCATGATAACGCCTTTCAAAGGCATATACCAGATGCCGTTTTCCTCCAGCTTTTCCAGGACACATCCCCTCTCATGGTCATGGATTATGGTCTGGCGCATGGCCTGTGCCTTTGCCTGAGTGAACTCATCGTCGCTCACGCCGGCGTGATCGAGAGCGAAGGCCGCTGCCGCTGTCAGCGAGTGGGCTTTGGCGACATAGAACAGCTGCCTCAGATCTATCCTGGCGACGCGCTCTGCCGAGGGCTTTCTGTTACGGAGCATACACCGGATCAGATAGATCAGGTAGTAGGCATTCTGCTTATAGTCTTTTCTTTCCATACTTTCACCTTTTCTTTATGTTTTTGTAATGCTTGTACAAAGCAGATGACAGCCTTGAATGTACCGTGAATTTCTTCGCGGCGTACTCGTAGCCGTGTTTTTCGAGATCCTTCCAGAACTTCTTCTGACGGAGATTCCGGCTCGTGGGCTGCCGGAGATTCGGCTGCAAGTAGGACTCATCCTCTATGGCGGTCATATCTGCGGTGTTGAAAAGCTCCTCTGCGAGCGCCCTGCCCTTCGGGGTGTTGATAAGGCAGACAGACACGCCTTTGCCGTCGTCAAGCTCTTTGCAGGCATTGTCCATACCCCAGTGATCGCCGAGAGTCAGGTCGCCTACCCTGCGGGTGCAGGCGTAGTCGCAGTCGTAGCACTTTTCGTTGAGGGAGGTATTGTTGAACAGCTTGCCGTAGGACATTATCATCTCATCAGGCTCGAGGCGCTTACCCGAGGCCGTTTCCACAACCGGGTGGATGCCGCGCCAGGAAACGCTTTTGTCCCGGAAGCTGTAATGCCGGATCTTTTCATTATGCTCTTTTTCCAGCACCGTAATGTATTCGTCCCATAGCCCCGGCGAGGCTGCGCCGTGACAGACAACATCTATGAGATACAGCCTTTCATCGGATATGCTTTTGGCGCGGAGGAAATTCGCAAGTCCCGCGCACTGGCAGGGCGTGCCGGAAAAGAGCACATAGCTCTCCCTGAGCAGTGCCTCCGCGATCCCGGAAAAAGCATCCCCGATATAGCTCTGCACATACTTTGAACCGCAGAAGTCTGATACCCCGGCGGCGGTGCGTTTTTCATGGACTGCTCTGTGACAGTCATCAGCCCATACGACCCCGTAGAACACTATGCTGTCCCGGTGGCGCTGACTTAACAGACTGCATATCTCGCTGAAAAGCCCCCCGGAGGATGATCTCATTCTCAGGGCGAGGTCTCTGCTTTTGCCGGCTGCCGCGCCCAGCAGGCTGTGTAAAGGGGGCTTGCTGCATATCTGACACACCGAAAGGCACAGCCCGCAATCCGCGCAGTCCCCGGTCACTTCAGGGACATAGAACCCTCTTTCGTTCTTCCCGATAACGACAGCCCCCTGCGGGCAGATGTTCCTGCAAGCGCAGCACCCGGTACACTGCCCGAAGATATCCAGCGATGCAACGTTTTTCATTTCTTGATCATCCTCTTTATTCTGGCAGCGGCGAGCCGCAGTTCAGGTGAACGGCTGTACATCACCAGCAGGCAGATATTCCCCACGGCAAGGGAAATAAAGCCCTTTAACATCAGTCCCGGGACGCCGCCGAGGGGTATCAGGCTTACGGTATAATATGCCGCAGCAGCTGTAAGTGCTGTCGCCGCCGCATATCCCAGCTCGGAGAGGACATAGGCTTTCGGGGACCTCTCAAAGAGATCTCTGAAAAGCACCTTTGTCTCCCAGGGGAAATAAACGAAAACCATGACCGCGACGGTCGCGCTCAGCACTCCGTTCACGCCTACGGTATTCACCAGCACAAGATCCATAACGATATTGACGACCATGCCCACATAGGGTTTGAGGGCATCGTTCTTCCACATACCTGCGGCGTCCTTGAAGTTCAGACCTATGACCCTGACCTGCCAGGTGTAGAAGTACAGGGCGAACAGTACGGCGGTGTCCGCGGTGAACATGAGCCCCTCGCCCATCCACAGCATCATAAACGGCTGTATCAGCGCCAGCAGGCAGACCGTGCACACCGAGACGATATAAAACAGTATAAAGGACAGCTCCCGGAAAAGCGAACAGAGTTTCTCCTTGGAGTCCTTGATGATGCTGTTGCCGACCCCTGCGAGGATCGCATTGTAGCCCACGTTTATAAAGCCGTTCAGAGCCGAGATCACATAGAAGTAATTGCTGTAAGAGGTCAGGGTGTTCATCGAGAGAAATGCGGATATCACGATGCTGTCCGCCGAGCTGATGATGACCGCTCCGATCTTGTGACCGATCAGATATTTGGTGTTTTGCAGTATGGGGCCGATCTCGGCTTTCACATCGCTTTTCTTCCGGATATAGGGGAACAGGCGGTGGGCAAAATAAGCGGCAGCGCCGTTGTCGATAAGGGTAAACAGCGGCAGCATCAGTATATAGATATAATAATCCGGCACAAGATACAAAAGCACGATCTGCACCGCATACATGGTCAGATGAACGGCGCTGTCAACGGTGTTGACCACATCCTGCCGCTGGTTGGCGATGAGCACCGATCTTTTGTAGGCAAAGAAAAGATAAGTGCAGACCGTGTTGGACAGGTAGATCAGGAAGATCAGATACAGGTTTATGTCCGTGCCTTCGAGGGCTTTCATGTCCGTGAGGGCGGGCAGAAAGGGCATGACCCCAAGCCCTGCCGCCAGCACGATACAGCCGATGATCCGGTATACTTTTTTGTACAGTGCCAGCAAAGCGCAGATCCGTGGACGGTCGTCCTCCGCCACCGGCTTGTACATACTGAATACCAGCGCGTTGCCTATGCCCAGTTCAGCGAGGTTCAGCACATGGATGACCGAGGTGAACAGGCTGCTCAGGCCAAGATATTCCGAGCCCAGCTTGTGGATGATGACCGTCCGGATAAAGAACGGCACGAGCAGATTCACGCACCTGCTGATAAGCCCCGAATAAGTGTTCCGGAAACTCCTTTTGGTCCTACTCTCCATTGTCAGCGATCCTTCTGAGATACTCCAATGACTTGTCTCTTTCCCTCTGGACTGTGCCCCGGACTTTTTTCCAGGGTATCTGAGTATCTATGTTACCGGGGGATATCCGGTCGTTCAGGTCAAGCAAGGAAAGCAGATCAAGTATCCTGATCTTTTTATCATCTTTGATATCCGGCATTGAACAGAACTGCCTTTCAAATATGACAGAGAAAGCAGTGCCGTGAAATGAGTTCGTGAAAACAAAGTCGGCATTTCTGAACAGCGAGAGCAGCCGCCCGCAGCCCGGGGCATGGATGTACTTTACCCCTCTGTTTTTCCGGTACTGCCCGACGCAGAGCACCTTTAGGCCTTTTTTCGCTGCCAGCCGGAGAGCCTCGTCTATAAGCCGCTGGGAATACTTCACGGAATAGACCAGGATATATCCGCTGCTGCGTTTCCCGCCGCAGAGCTTTTCCCACTCCCGCTTTGAAAGCAGCAGGGTGGGATCAATATGCACCTGCGCCGCATTGCCCCCTGCGATGCTGTCGATAAAGGCTTTGGCGGACTTCTCTCTTACGGAGACTGTGCGAAACCTCCGCAGGTCGCCGGCTATGACTTTGCTGATATCAGGATCAAGCTTATCGGAGCCCACCGAGGCCGCGTAGGAAAACCTTTTGCAGGGCGGCGCAAAATGCAGGAAGTAGTTGAGATCGTTATTCGTAAGCTCCGGGTTCCACACCTGATCGCTCCCGACGATGAAGCAGTCATATCCGGGTACGGCGGCTTTTACCGAGCCACTGCCGTAACGCTCCGGGCTGACGGGCAGATGCTTTTTTCTGAAGCTGCAAAACCGTTTTTTCTTCACAAGGTAATTGCCCGAGGCCAGCAGCGTTCTGATGAGCTTTTTGCGTTTCTGACCGCTCAGGCCGTACACGTCCGAAAGATAAGGGCATCTGTAATCAACGATCTCGACTTTGACGTCAGGGCAGTTATCGCTGACAGCTCTGCACAGAGCATATGCCTGCAAGACCGCGCCGTAATTCAATGCCTGATGAAATGTCAGTATACCGATCCTTTTCATTTCAGTACTTCCCTTATCGTTTTATGACCCGGACTGCTTATCTGTCCTGCCGGCGGCGGGAGTGCTGCCGCTTTTGCAGCGAGGAATAGACCCTGTACAGCTTCTCCCCCTGACAGTTGATATCGTACCCGGCTCTCCTGACATTTTCGGCTCCGCCGGATATCCTCTTACCCGGGTGCCTGAACAGCTGCAAAGCCCACCTGCGGGGATCGTCGGCGGGCAGGAACAAGAAGTTTGGGTTGATCTTCACGGCCTCGCTTATACCCTCTTTGTTGGCTATGACAGGCAGTCCGTTGGCCTGCGCTTCCAGCAGCGAGATGCCCAGTCCCTCGCTTTTTGAGGGGAACAGCACCTGATCGAAGCAGTTGAGCAGACCGCTCACATCGTTTCTTACGCCCAAAAATATTATCTTATCGCCGAACGGTTTGCTGAGGACGTATTTTCTGATCTCCTGATACAGCCTGCCGTCCCCCGCAAGGAGCAGTCTGGCGCTGCTGTTGTACCGGCAGTATTCGCAGAAGGTGTCTATCAGGAAAGTATGGTTCTTCACTTCGGAAAACACCGCGACACAGCCTATAACAAAATCGTCATCCCTCAGGGAGAGCGCCTTTCTGTAATCGGCTCTTTTCTGCGCATCGAACTCAAAGCTTTCGGTATCGAAGGCGTTGGGAAGGACCGTGAACCGCCGGCCGCCGTAGAGATATCTTCCGGCCCTGTCGCTGCAAGCCAGTCTGCGGTCTGCCAGCAAGGACACTGCCGGCCTCAGCAGGCGGTTGAGGAGCGGGTGCGCCGAGGTTGCCGCATGAGCATGGACTATCCGGGCTCCCGCCCGGCGTGCCGCCAGCAGCTCCAGCAGCACCGAGGAAGAATTGCCGTGGATATGTACAATATCATACCCGCCGTCCCTGCATATCCTCGCAAGGGCTCTGACGTATGAAACAGGCCTCTGCCGGCGCTCCCGGAGCACAAAGACCTTCCCGCCGGAGCTTTCGATGCGCTGCACCGTATCGGGGTCAGCTTCGTTGAGGCAGACGATATCATAGTCCGTCCGATCCTTCAAATACTCATAATACTGCAAAATGACCGTCGATATACCGTTTTTCATCAGTCTGACCGTGCAGACTGCCAATACCTTCATTCGTTTCCCGGCACTCATTTCAGTAGTTTCCTTTTCAGCGCAGTCTTCAGCCGCGTGGGTATGATCCCCCTGAGCTTTAAGATTGCGACGTTTTTTCTTTCATTGGTACGATAGTATGAGGCGACAGCGCCGTAGCCCTTCCGGCGGTACAGCTCAAGGAGCTTGTCCCGCTTTTTATCTGCTTTGCAGTGTCCGCGCAGGTTGCCGTTTCGCTTGACTATCTCCTCGTATCCCACCTCGCGGAGCATGAACTGCTCCCGGAACATATCCAGCAGCTCCATGCCTTTCGGGGTGTTGACCATAAGGCAGGACACGCCCTTGCCGGTGTTCATCCCGCCGCTGCGGAACAGAGTCTCGATCCTCCAGAAGTCCCCGACGGTCATATCCCCCACACGCTTTCTTTGGGCATAGGGGCAGTGGTGGCAGCTGTCTCTCAGGATGCTGCCTGCTGCATAGTAATAGTAGTAATAGGGCGAGGTCAGGGGGCTGTATTCTTTTATCCCGCTTTCCAGGACAAGCTCTCCCCAGGCGCCCCGGGGTCTTCGCTTTGACCGGAACAAGACCGCTCTGACAGGCGAGCCGTATCTCCGGCTCAGACAGGCGATGTCTTCCTTGAACAGCCTGTTGCTGCTCACTCCGTGGCAAACGAGGTCGATGATATAAAGCCCCTCATGCCCGTCGCCGAGATAAGCCTTCAATGCCGCCGCCTGACAGGGGGTGCCGGAGAAAAGCACGCGCCTGCCCGATGCAAGCTTTTCTTTCACGGATGAAAAGACCTCCGACGTATCGCTCTGAGTATACTTCGAGCCTTGGATACGGCGGAGCGAATTCTCCGAATCTATACCGATATGCTTTACAGAAAAGTCCTTCCCCATGGCAGCGCCGTACACCGCACCGCCGCTGTTGAGGACAGCCCGCGCCGCGCCGGCAAAAACGCCCCCGGAGGATGAACGCTTCAAAAGCTTTTCATCCCTGTTGACGGCGGCATAGGCCTTTATGGGCAGACTGCCGCTGAGGTACTTTTCCGGCGTGAGAAAACTGCATACACTCACGCATCTGCCGCAGCCGATACACCGGGCAAGGTCGGTCTTCGGCATGACAAAGCCGTATTCGTCTTCGGTCATGCTGACCGCCCCCACAGGGCACACTGCCCTGCAAGCCCCGCAGCCGCAGCAATTGTCCGGCCTGACAGTAACGGATCGGTTTTCCATAACGGGCTCCTTACAGGTTGTTTCTGAGATACTCCATGGCTTTGAGCCTTTCTCGCTTTATGATCTCGTCGGTACGGTCAAAATCGAAGCCGCTTTTGACCACTGAAGGCAGCTTCTCCGGCGAGCTGACGATACGCGAGGAGGCGCCCAGTCTTTCGAGAAGATCGGTGAGCTTTTCGCGGTTGCCGCCGTGACCCTCCCTCACCAGTACGCCGAATCTTGTGTGGCTGATGACCGAGAACACCGTGCCGTGAAAAGTGTCGGTTATCACATAGCCGGCATTCTCAAACCAGTCCATGATACGGAAGGGAGAGGGCTGGACATACATATCCCCGAAGGAATGATACCCGCCGATGCAGACGGTCTTGCGACCCTCCGCCCTTGCAAAAGCCTTTATCGCAGCCTGCTCCGCCTCGGTGAGACGTCCCCGGTAGGCGTATACCAGAACATATCCGGAGATGCCGGTACTTCGCGTTTTGCCCGTTCTGCGGAGGGTCAGCAGCGCGGGGTCGAGGTTCACATTTATCTGCCTGTCCGGCAGCAGCCTGCGCATCACGTCAAGAGAATTCCTGTCTCTCACCGAGACCGCATCGAACCTTGATACAAGACCTCTGATCTTCCTGTCGGCACCGGCAGCGGCAAGCTCGCCGCAGGTCACGCTGCCGAAGGATGCTGCGTATGTGATGATCCTTTTCGCATTGGCCTTGTCCCCGAACAGCTCTGTGCTGAACCCCACCTCGGGATTGCTTTGCAGGCAGTTGAACACCTCGTCGCTGCCTATGACAAGGGTATCCACCTTGGTGTGATAGGCCTTCCGGGGCGTCAGACCCAGCTGAGGCCAGTAGATGTTCTTGTAATTTCTGTATGAGCGAGCGGATGACCGGTGATCCTTCGGCAGCAGTGCTGACAATGTCTCCGATGCCGCGGCAAGGCGCAGGGCGCGTTTTCTGAGGGAGGAAAGAACATACGCCGTCCTGTCCCCGAAGCTCCTCATGAGCGGCCTGCCCGCCTTGTAGTCGATGAAAACCACCTCATGCCCCAGGGACCCGATCATCTTTTTTAGTCCGAAGGCTTGAAGATAGGAGCCGTAATTGCATATCCTCTGCATCGAAACAATACCGACTTTCATCGAATCATCCCTCTTTATTTAAGGTCTCCGATTGATCCAAGCTTTCTTTTGTACTTCATCTGCTCATATATCTTTGCATCGACCAGCATCCGGTAATACAGATGATACAGAAACGAATAGATGAACCCTTCCCTGCCGTTGCGCCAGTTGCCCTGCACAAAGTAGGCATAGAAGAAATAGAGCCAGCACCTTATGAACATCGGTGCCTTGTAGTATCTGGCCTTCTTGTCTCTCAGGGAGCTGATCTCCTTGTTGTCGCCCAGACCCTTGCTTGGAAATCTGTGCTCGAAGTAGTCCTGCATCTCCCGGGCGGCATACCAGTTGAGCTTTTTGACGTAGGAGCTCAGGTCCTTAACGTCGCAGTGGATGAACTTCTCTTTGATCTCAATGCTCGTCCCCTCACTGAGCAGGGTATGCTCGTCCATTTTCCTGTCTTCGATGCGTCCTATACCGGTCTTGAAGACCATGAGTTTCTTCTTGCGGCTCCCGCCGTGCTTTAAGCACTTGCCCATGAAAATGAGCCATGCGTCCAGCACGAAGCCGTTGACGCTGTCGCTTTCGTGAGCCTTCATTTTTTCGCTGAGTTCCCGGCAGAGGGCGGAGGTGAATCTTTCGTCGGCATCCAGACGGAGGGTCCATTTCGTGGCGATGCCGGTATTGTCCAGCGCCCAGTTGAACTGGTGCGAATAGTCCTCAAAGGGATGCACATACACCTCAGCCCCGAGTTTCCGGGCAACAGAGACCGTCCTGTCGGTGCTGCCGCTGTCCACCACGACGATCCTTTTGGCAAACCCCTTCACGGATCTGATGCACTTGGCGATATTCTTTTCCTCGTCCTTTGTAAGTATCACTGCTGTCAGATCTGTCATTGCCGTTCACTCCTTGGATAATGTCCGCAGTGCTCCCCCGGATCATCTGCCGCCGGTATATGCTGAAGCCTGTTCATTCAAGCCCTGTTTTCACGGATGATCCTTTTCCCATTTGCCCAGCCGCAGCAGCCCTCTGAACAGGAAAGCGAACCAGGGCAGCGGATCCTTGAACGAGAACAGCTGATCCTTGGTACCGATGAACTTAAACCATGAGGGTCTGGCTGAAAACCGTTTGGGAGACTTGAAGAACCAGCAGACGTCTGTCTGGGTCATTCTCATTTTGACGCCGGTGCGGTATCTCATAGAGGGCTCGACCTCATAGCCGAAGGCATCCTCCAGCACCTGATGAGCCTGATCCACGCCGCAGGCAAAGCCTATCTCGGAGCAGGCCAGCACCCTGGGATTCACCTCGATGACCCTGGCGATGCCGTCCCTCGGATCAATGATGAGATCGACGCCCACAGGCCCTCTGAGCCCCAGGTGCTTAACGAGCCTGGCACACTGGAGGTGGATGTCCCTCCTGCTGAATGTCACATTGAAGGTGCCGGTGCCGCCGCCGATGGGGAATATGCGGTGACTGCCGTACAGGAATGAGCTTCTGATCCTGCCGTTTCGGTCGATGAAAATGTTGTCGGAGACCACAAGGCTGTCCCCCGCGATACATTCCTGCACCACCATAGCGGAGAGGTCTATGTTGTTCTCCCGGACATATCCGATAAACTCATCCTTGCTGTCGAACCGGCAGAAGCCTTTGGCGCCGTAGCCTCTCTGCGGCTTGATTATAATAGGGAATTCCGGATCCTTTCTCAGCACGTCCCTGACCGAACGGATACCCGTCAGGGTCCTGGGGTGAGGTATGCCAAGCTCCTCGCAGGTCTTCATTACCTGTAACTTGTTGTGAGCCTTTGCAAAGACTTCCCTGTCGTTTGAACAGATCACGGCGTACTTTGACAGCTCCTCCTTGTGCTCGGAGAGTATCTGCGCCGAAAAATCCACAAGGGGGAAGACCATGTCATACTTCCCGGTCTTTATCAGCTCCACGATGTATTTTTCCGAGGACTTATAGTCGTCGGGATTGCAGACCCCCAGTATCTTGTGATCCGGCAGCCTTGAAACGTACCCGCAGTCGAGGCGGGACTGACAGAGCAGCGTGATCTCGCAGCCGAACTTCTTGAACTCCCTGATATATGGCAGGCACTGCCTTGCATATCCTTCGAGGATGAGGATGTGCTTGCCTCTGAAATTCTCGGCCTTTGATGTGTCCTCGCTCCTGAGAGGGTCAACTGCCTTGCTGAGCAGGTAGGTCTTGCTGTTATCTCCCAGCACTCCGTGGATGACCTTGTAGCCCAGCTTCACCAGCCATTTCGGGAACCAAAGCAAGGTCTTCGCCCGGCCTTCCTTTATCTCCCGGCTGAGGCAGTCTCTGGTATCCATACGCCGGGGATCTTTGATTATCCTGATCTCGTTCTGCGGCTCGGAGGCTGTCCATTCGGTGACGGCATCAGCCGCGTTGTTTATGTCCAGCACCTCATACTCGGTGCTGCTGCCGATGAGATAGGCGATGTTGGGGTATTTCAGATAGTACCGTTTCTGGATATCCCGCTTGATCTCAGGGGTGTACACCGGCGAGAACCTGTATATCGAATATCTGCATCCGTACTCTGCGCTGATCTCTTTCAGCTTTTCCTCGGCAAGAGCCTTGGACTTTCCGTAGTTGGTCACCGGGTGGATAACCGTCTCAGGGGAGACCACGCCCCCGGTGAAGCCGTAGACGTCCACAGTGCTGATAAGCAGCACCGGGATCTGCCTCCTGCATGAGGCGGTGAACACATTTGCGGCGCACTCCACGTTGATATGATAATATCTCTCCCAGGAAAGGTCGGTCTCTCCTGCGGTGTGTGCAAGCGCCGCAAGATGCACCGTCCTGTCTATCTCGTTTTCGTGATAGAGCCTGTCCAGAGCGTCGGCATCCGAAAGATCGACAGTCAGGTGGGTATACCCGGCACCGACAAAGTCCGACTCTCTGCGGTCGATGCCGATAACGGTATGTCCCTGTTCAAGCAGCCGCTTTACCACAAAGCTGCCTATCATCCCGGAGGCTCCGGTTATTAAAACATTCATTTAAGCAGATCACTCCCTGTGAGCAGCTTTGTCAGCTCTTTGCCGAGCTGTCTCCAAAGCACGGCTGCACTCCTTATTTCAGGCGGTACGCAAACAAGCCGCAGCACTCATCTTACTTCTGAGTTCCAACATTTAAGGCAGTTTGTCCGGTCACAGTTCCCGGCTCAGACTGCGATATATATACTATTTTATTTAATGCCATATTTAGATTATTATATCACATCTGACAGTTCATGTCAAGTATCACAGAGGCCATCGTCAGATCATTTTTGTGCAGTTGTCAATGATCTTGGACACTCGCCCTCAAAAAATAAGATGTTAAGCACATATTGGCAACTTCACCTCTTGGAGGAGCCGTAGGCGACGGAGAGAGGTGAAGTTGCGGCGGCTCTCTACATTATCGACAGGTGA
>JAFXNC010000021.1 GCA_017529875.1 Ruminococcus sp.
GCTGTGCTTTCTGCCTCAGCAGTGCTTTCAGCCTCGGCTGTGCTCTCTGTGGCAACTACGGCGTTGTCGTCCGAAGTGTCGGAGGACTTGCTGTTCTTGTTTATCGTTGCGAACAGGTTTACCGCCAGTGTAACGATAAACAGCACGATAGCAGCGTTACGGGTGAACTTGGAAAGCTTTGCGTCACGGGTCCTTCCCATGTTGTGCTCATAGAAGGAGTCATTGGCACCGCCGCCGATAGCGGAGGTAAGACCCTGCTCCTTGCTCTCCTGTGCAAGCACAACGAGGATTATTATAAGACCTGCAACGATCAGCAGCGCTCCTGCTACGATCTCTACTGTACTCATCTTTCATACATTCCTTTCAAATGAATAGTGAACATCCTATACATAATATCATATTTTGCCCGGTTTGTCAAGTGGGCGGGTGAAACATTTCCGGCGGCTGTCCGGGGGATATCTTTGGTCAATATGCCGCAAAGAGGCTACTTTAAGAGCTCCGGCGGGAAATTCTCCCTGGTGATGACCCGGTTGCGCCCCTGCTCCTTGCCGTAGTAGAGGTACTGGTCGGCGATGCTGACGCCCCGCTCGTAGGAGAATCGCCCCTCGCACTCGCATACGCCCAAAGTGATAGTCACTGAGAACTGCACTCCCTCGGGGCTGGTGAAGACGTGGCGCCCCAGCCGGTATCTGATCTTCTCGCAGAGCTGGCGCCCTGCCTCCATATCTGCACCCGGCACCGCGAAGAGCAGCTCCTCGCCGCCCCAGCGGCAGATATAGCCCTCCGCAGGCACGACCTCGGTGAGTATCTGTGACACGGCCTGGATCACCATATCGCCGGAGGCGTGACCGTAGGTATCGTTGACGTGCTTGAACTTGTCTAAGTCGCCCATACAGATTATATACCCCCCGAAGCCGTTGCGGGCCTTGATATCCAGGCGCTTGAGGAAATCCACCATAGCGCGGCGGTTGAAGAGCTTGGACAGGGGGTCGATCTTGGTGAGCATACTCAGCTCCTCGTTCTTGTCCCGCATCTGCTGGGCTTCCATTTCCCTGAGCAGGCGGTTTATGAGGGAGAACACCGTCATCATGATGACCGAGAGGCAGGTGTTGAATATGAACAGCCGCATTACGGTGGTGTCCTTGATGCCGGTGTAGATCACGCCGTCAGGTTTGCGGGTGTGGCTTTCGAGGAAGATAAACTCAGATGCGAAGGCAAACTCAATGATTATGGGAGTAGCCCTGTACCGGAAATCTATCATAAAGGGGAAGGGCGCACAGCAGACTATGAATATGGAAAAGCCTGCGTGCATACCGATGAACAGCGTTGCGGCACCGGCATGGAGAGCCACCTCCAGCATAGCTATGCTGGCGTAGACGGTAACGCGCTTGGGGTTGCGGTAGGCGATGCGTCCCAGGGCGGCATAGACGAGTACGCTGACGATATTGAAGGCGAACATTTCCCAGACGCTGAAATGGAAGAAGAACCACAGATAGAAAACGTGGACCGCGAGAAACACGCCGTCAACGATAAGCAGCAGCTTTTCGATAGGCAGTCGGGATATCTGGCCGAGGTCGAAATAGGGTTTGCTGTTCAGCTCGTCCGCCCCCTTTCCTTTAATATAACAGTCCTTTTTTAATTATACCTTATTAACATTTCAATAACAATAGTAATAGTTCACAAAAAAGGGAGAGAATTTTTGGAGGTGGGGAGGGTATCAGTGAATACTGTTTACGCTCACGGCCCGCCGACAGGCGCTGCGGGCAAAGCTCCTCACCGCAGGCAACACACGTCAAATTAGAAAGTTTACATAAAAACCGGTTAGCTCAGCCTAATCATTATATACACATCAACAAAATACCTCCGGGAAGGCTGTCAGATGCTTGACAAAGCTCCGGGAAAGTGCTACTATAAATGCAGTTAGCTTTGGCTAATTATTTTAACACACAGCAGTTAGCTGCACACAACTTGCAGCAGAGAGGATGATGACATGATGCCGCTTAGTATGGCACAGCAGGAGCAGGAATTTACCATCCGCAGGATAGGCGGGAACCCCGAGGTGAAAAAGCATCTTGAAGACCTGGGCTTCCATGTGGGAGGCACTGTCAGCGTGGTCTCGAAGCTGGGGGATAACGTGATCGTGAAGGTCAAGGAGTCCCGCATCGCGGTCAGCGAGGAGCTGGCAAGAAAGATAATGATATGAGGTGAGAAGATGAATACACTCAGAGATACCGCTGTGGGGCAGACTGTGAAGATCGTCAGGATACACGGCGAGGGCGCGGTGCGGCGCCGCATCATGGACATGGGCATGACCAAGGGCACCGAAGTCACTGTCCGCAAGGTCGCCCCCCTGGGAGACCCGGTGGAGATCACAGTCCGGGGCTACGAGCTCTCGATACGCAAGGCCGACGCCGAAATGGTAGAGGTACTGTGAACTGTCGCCCTCGGGCGATGTTTATTTTGCATTATGGTTAGCTCAGTCTAACAGCATGGAGGAGAAAGAATATGAGTATCAGGATAGCACTTGCGGGCAATCCCAACTGCGGCAAGACAACGCTGTTCAACGCGCTGACGGGCTCGAATCAGTTCGTCGGCAACTGGCCGGGAGTAACGGTGGAGAAGAAGGAGGGCAAGCTCAAAAAGCACGATGATGTGACCGTCGTCGATCTGCCGGGCATCTATTCACTGTCGCCCTATACCTTAGAAGAAGTGGTGGCGAGGAATTACCTCATCGGGGAGCGCCCCGACGCCATACTGAACATAATCGACGGCACCAACTTAGAGCGCAACCTCTACCTGACCACTCAGCTCACCGAGCTGGGGATCCCTGTTGTGCTTGCGGTGAATATGATGGACGTGGTGCGCAAGAACGGCGACAAGATCGACACCTCGGAGCTGGCGATCCGGCTGGGCTGCAAGGTCGTTGAGATATCAGCTCTCAAAGGCACCGGCATCACCGAGGCAGCCGAGGCGGCCATAGACGCGGCACAGAACGAGAAGACCGTACCGATGCACACCTTCTCGGGGCCGGTGGAGCACGCCATAGCCCACATTGAGGAGGCCGTTGTCCACGATCTGCCGGAGGAGCAGCAGCGGTGGTACGCGCTTAAGATATTCGAGCGGGACGAGAAAGTCCTGGAGCAGCTTGACCTCTCCGAAGCAACGCTGTCTCATGTTGAGGCCGACATCGCCGCCGCGGAAAAGGAGCTTGACGACGATGCCGAGAGCATCATCACCAACGAGCGGTACATCTACATCTCAGAGGTGATAAAGTCCTGCTACAAAAAGCACCGCTCAGGCT
This sequence comes from Ruminococcus sp., assembly GCA_017529875.1. GTDB lineage: Bacteria > Bacillota > Clostridia > Oscillospirales > Ruminococcaceae > FB2012. The sequence continues at coordinate 3,302 of JAFXNC010000021.1, forward strand.
GCCTGTCGAACTCGGACAAGATCGACCGGGTAGTCACCAACCGCTGGCTGGGTCTGCCGATATTTGCGGTGATAATGTTCGCAGTGTACTGGATCTCAATGGTCGCTGTGGGTACTCCCATGACCGACTGGGTCAACGACGGTGTGTTCGGCGACGGCTGGCATCTGCTGGGCATCGGCTCGGGTGAGTTTGAGGAAGCCGAGGAAAAATACGGCGACTCCAACGACATAATCATAGCCTTTGCCGAGCAGTACGGCGACGCCGAGGCGCTTTCAGGAGCTCTCGACACCGAGGCGGAGGACTTCGACGAGAACGCTGCAAGGGCGGCACTTGAAGGCCTCATCGCGGCGACTCCCGCCGACGCGAAGGTAGAATATACCCTCGAAGACGAGGAGACCCTGGAGACCACCACCGAGGAGGCAGACAAGGCCGCCCTCGAAGACGCTGCGGCGCAGTACCTCGCCACCGACTACAAGCCCCATTTCGGCGCTCCGGCTATGGAGGACTACGGCGTATTCGTACCGAGCCTGCCCTCCCTGGCTGAAAGAGGTCTGGACTCGGCAGGCGCCGCCGACTGGCTCAAGGGACTGATCCTGGACGGCATCATCGCGGGCGTGGGCGCAGTTCTGGGCTTTGTGCCTCAGATGTTAGTGCTTTTCCTGCTGCTGGCATTCCTTGAAGCCTGCGGATATATGGCGCGTATCGCCTTTGTGCTGGACAGGATATTCCGCAAGTTCGGTCTGTCGGGCAAGAGCTTTATACCCATGCTGGTGGCCGTGGGCTGCGGAGTTCCCGGCATCATGGCATCACGTACTATCGAGAACGAGCGTGACCGCCGCATGACTATAATGACTACGACCTTCATCCCCTGCGGGGCAAAGGTGCCCTTCATAGCCATGATCGCGGGTGCGCTGTTCGGCGGCTCGGCCTGGGTGTCCACCTCGGCTTACTTCATCGGTATGGCGGCAATAATCATTTCGGGTATCATGCTCAAAAAGACAAAGATGTTCTCCGGCGACCCGGCGCCCTTTGTCATGGAGCTGCCTGCATACCACCTGCCGACAGTAGGCAACGTGCTCCGCTCCATGTGGGAGAGAGGCTGGTCGTTCATCAAGAAGGCGGGCACCGTTATTCTTATCTCGACTATCTTCGTATGGTTCACCAGCCGCTTCGGTTTCGTGGACGGCAGCTTCACCATGCTGGAAAAGGATCAGCTGGACAGCTCCATACTGGCAAAGATCGGCAGCGGCATCGCCTGGATATTCTCGCCTCTCGGCTGGGGCAACTGGCAGGCGGCGGTGGCTTCTTTCACCGGACTTGTGGCAAAGGAAAACATCGTGGGCACCATGGGCATCCTCTACGGCGGCGGCGACCTGACCACCTGGCAGAACCTTGCGATCTCCTTCACCGGCATCGCGGGATTCTCCTTCCTGGTATTCAACCTGCTCTGCGCACCCTGCTTTGCGGCGATAGGCGCTATCAAGCGTGAGATGAACAGCCCCAAGTGGACGCTGTTCGCAGTAGGGTATCAGTGCGGCTTCGCATACTGCATCGCGCTGATGATAAACCAGTTCGGAAAGCTGTTCACAGGCAGTGTGAGCGTACCGGGGCTCATCGCGGCGCTGGCGGTGCTGGGAGTTATGATCTATATGCTGGTGCGCCCCTACAAGGAGGCCGACAAGCTGAGGATCAAGAACAAGAAACTGGCGATGAACTCGAAATAAGGCAAGGAGGAAGACATATGCTGACGTGGATAGGAGCGAACCTGGGAACGATAGTGATAACCGCCGTACTCATACTGATCGTGGCGGCGATCGTGGTACACATGGCAAGAGAGAAGAAAAAAGGCCGCTCCCCGGTCTGCGGCGGCAAGTGCGGGCACTGCCCCATGAGCTGCGGGTGCAAAGGGACAGTGCAGCAACAAGCCGGATCCCGGCAAGCACACAGCAGCTAAAACATAAAACAAGGCAGTCCCTCCCCGGGGACTGCCTTGAATGTTATTCAGCAGGCTTTATGTTCTCGATGCAGGTCTTCCTGCCGACGAACTTGACAGTAAAACTGATGCGATCGTCCTTGACTATCACCGTTTCCGCATTTGGTGTTTTAGCGTAGATATCTTCATTGACGGCGTATTCTTTACCGTCATCGCCGTTGACATAGGCATACTTTGCCTTCGTGCCTTTCCCCACAAAACCAACGGTGCCTTTGAGGACAGGAACTGCCGGTGCCGACATTCGCGGGTTTATCGCCATTATACCTGGTGAATCCGATCTTCTTCAGCTCCGCAGCAAGCCGCTGGGCGACTGCTCTGTTGAGGCTCAACATACTTCACGCTCATATCCGGAGGTTTCCCTGTGAAGTCTTTCAGCCTTTGAAAAAGCAGGGGCGCCGAAGAAGTTTTCACCCGGACCTCGCCCCCGATTGACAAAACCCGGATTTATGATATAATATAATTGTCACATCACATAATAGTGCAGGTAAGGCCGGGAAAGGACAGATACTTGATGGAGAAAGAAAAACGGACACATAAGCTCTCGCTGCAGCTCATTGCGATGACGGTCATCCTGTTTATCATCGGAACGGCTATAGGCGCCTTTGTGCTCTACAACGGCAGCAGGGATATGTACCTCCAGGCCAAGGACGATATGATCTCTTATGACCTCAACGACCTGGGCAAGAAGATAAATGAAAACGTGTGCGTTGACTGGCTTTTGCGCTACTGCCTCACCCACAGCGATTACCTCAGCTACCCCACCGAGGAGGAGGAGCAGGTCATTCAGGAGTACTACGAAAAATACGACCTCTACGGAGCCGACATCAAGACCCGGGAGGAAACGCTGAACAACCTCGACCCCTCTCTCTGGACGGTCTTCGCCAAGAGAGAATATCTCATGTTCGGCAACTGCCTCAACGGCACCTTGCAGGGCTCCGATTACGAAAAGCTCTACTGCATAGATATCAGCAAGGAAAACTGCGGCTTCGTTTACTGCGACACCGCCAAAACGGATCAGGTGGACGAAGCCATGTTCCTGAGTACACAGTCCGGGATGAAGTGGGACTACAAGGAGTCCGACCACCCTGCCATCGAACAGCTGCGCTCCGGCAGCGGCGAGATACAGTTCGAGGTCGCATCCATCGACTCCAAAAAGCGGGGCACCAGCTATATCGGCTACCTCCCTGTGGGCAGCGGCAATGCGGCTATCTGCATCAGCTACGACTGGACGCCCTTCCGCGACCAGCTGCTGAGCAAGGTGCTCACCCTCGTGCTGGTGCTGCTCGGGGCGATGCTGCTGTCCTGCGTGCTCATCATGCTGTTTTTGAGGCGGGTCGTTATCAAGCCGCTGTCAAGCGTTCAGCTGACGTTAAGGAACTTCATGAACGACAAGGACAGCGCCGCCGCACAGGAGCACCTGAAGACCGTGACCACCAAAAACGAGATCGGCGTCCTCTCCGGGGACGTGACGGCTCTCGTCCGGGAGATAGACAAGTACACCGAGCATATCAAAAAGCTGAGCGTAGAGGTAATGGAAGCCCTTGCGCACACCATAGATGCCAAGGACAAGTATACCAACGGTCACTCCTTCCGGGTGGCGATGTATTCGAGGATGCTGGCCAAGGAGCTTGGTCTCCCGGCTCAGGAGCAGGACGATATCTACTATATGGGCCTTCTCCACGATATCGGAAAGATCGGCATACCCGGCGCCATAATAAACAAGACCTCCCGCCTCACCGACGAGGAATACGAACAGATCAAGATGCACCCGGTCTACGGCTATGAGATACTCTCCGAGATCGAGAGTATGCCGGAGCTCTCTATCGGCGCCAGGTACCACCATGAGCGCATCGACGGCAAGGGCTATCCCGACGGCTTGAAGGGCGATGAGATCCCCTATATGGCAAGGATAATCTCGGTGGCGGACAGCTACGACACCATGACCTCCAACCGCAGCTACCGTGATTACCTCCCCCAGGATGTGGTGCGCGAGGAGATCGAGAAGAACATCGGCACCCAGTTCGACGAGACCGCCGCCAGGGCGATGCTGAAAATAATAAAAAGAGACAAGGACTATATGCTCCACGAGTAACGCAGTCATACCGAACTCAGCTGCCCGGTCTGTGCTTTGCGCACAGGCCGGGCAGCTTTGATCTGCTCCCCTTTTGTTCCGTATACGGTATACCGCGCCGCGCCGAAAAGTGTTGCAGACTCATCGACTTGACGGGGGATATGTGATATACTTTATACAACAAAACCGCGCAAAGAGGGAGTGAAGGATGAGGAAAAGCAAACGCAGGCTTCTGCTGCTGGTAACGCTGATAATCGTGCCTGTATTTATGCTTATGATAATCGGCGTTTTTCAACCTGTCCTTTGACCCGGAAAGCAGCATCACCGACGAGGATCTCACCGCATCCGGACAGTGGGTTCGGGAGCTGATAAGAGGCAAAGACCCCAAGTCCATACCCGCCCGCACCTTTCGCAGCTGAACTTTCTTTTGTACCTCAGCATATCATCACCTCCGTGTTTTATCTTTTTCTGTATTATAACACGGATGCGACCGCGGGTTTTAAAAATCATTTTCCGGGAACTCAGGCAGCTATCTGAATCTGAACTGCACCCAAACACAGCCAAAAAAGCCGGCGAATCACTTCGTCGGCTTTTCGTTTTAGTCTTTTATGCGCTCCGTCAGAAGATCGCCACAACTGCTCCGTTGTACTTTTCCTCGATGAACTGCTTTACGGCGTCGGTCTTGAGGACGTCGATCAGGGCCTGGGTCTTTTCGTTGGTCTCGTCGCCCTTGCGGACTGCGATGATGTTAGCGTAGGTATGAGCGGCGTCGCCGTCAGCGTTCTCTACTGCGATAGCGTCCTTGACCTTGAGGCCTGCTGCAAGAGCGTAGTTGCCGTTGATTACTGCCAGAGAGCCCTCGTCGGAGTTTGCGAACTGCGCTGCAACGGTGTCGGCCTGAACTGTGGTGATGTTGTAGCCGCCGTTGTCAACGATGTCAAGAGTGGTGACGCCCTTCTCTGCGCTGGCCCCCTCGGGGAGCTTGATGAGGCCCTCCTGCTGTAAGAGCAGCAGTGCGCGGGTCTCGTTGCTGTCGTCAGCGGGGATCACGATGCTGGCGCCCTCCTTAACGTCCTTGACCGAGGTCACGCCGTTGCCGTAGAGGCCGAAGGGCTCATAATGGATCTCGGCGGCGCTTGCGATATCTGTGCCGTTTTCCTTGTTGTAGCTGTTGAGGTAGGGGGTGTGCTGGAAGTAGTTCGCGTCGAGCTCGCCGTCGGTGAGCGCCTTGTTGGGCAGTACATAGTCGTCGTAGATCTTGATCTCCAGGGTGTAGCCCTTCTTCTCCAGCTCGGCCTTGACCTGCTCGAGGATCTCGCCGTGAGGTGTGGAGGTGGCTCCGACTACGATAGTCTTGTTCTCGGCGGGCTCGGCAGCGGTGCTGTTTTCGCTGTTGACCTCTGCTGCTGCCGCAGCTGCTGCGGATACGGTGTCGTTGGTGTTGGCAGCAGAGCTGTCAGCGCTGCCGCAGCCTGCAAAAGAAGCAGCTGCTAATGTAAACGTAAGTGCGGATGCAAGTATTTTTGTGATTTTCATTTTTAAAAACTCCTTTAAGATAAATAGTATTTTGGTTCGTTGATGCCGTCGGTGTCAACATCGTGACATTCGCCCGAACCTGTAATTTATCCTGAGAAGCCTTGTGAATATCGCTGTCATGGGTATCTTCCTTTCAGGCAGTGCGCCGGTCTGTTTTTCTTGCAACGCGCATACCTATTTCCTGTATGAGCTGGACTACGATGATCGTAAGAGCAACGCAGATCCAGACAACATCGTTGCTGAAACGCTGATAACCGTAGGTAACGGCTATCATGCCGAGGCCGCCGCCTCCGATAGTCCCCGCCATTGCGGAGTAGCCGAGGATCGTCACCAGTGAGATGACCGCCCCCACGGTCAGCGCGGGACGGGCTTCGGGTATGAGGACTCTTGATATTATCCTCAGGTCGCTTGCCCCCATGGACTGTGCCGCCTCGATGACGCCCTTGTCAACTTCCTTGACCGAGGACTCCACCATTCTTGCCACATAGGGCGTGGCGGCGATAACGAGGGTCACTATCATGGCCTTGTTGCCGAGGCTGGTGCCCACGATGAACTTCGCCGTGGGGAGCATCGCCACCATGAGGATGATAAAGGGGATGCTGCGGAAAATGTTCACCAGCAGGTCGAGGATGCGGTTGAGCCAGGGTATGGGGCGGATGCCGTCCCTGGCGGTGACGCAGAGTATAACTCCCAGGGGCAGCCCCAGAAGATAGGAGAAGAACGCCGAGATGAAGGTCATATACACCGTCTCCCAGATGCCAAGCATCAGCAGGCCGTTATCCCACAGCTTTTGCAGTATCTCTGACATTGCCGGCACCTCCTTCAAGCACCGAGTAGGTGACTTTGTTGGTATCAAGATAGTTCTTGACCCTGTTGGCGGCGCGGCTGTCGTCGGGGAGCTGTAAGACCAGCTCGCCGTAGGCTCTGCCGTCGATGTCCTTCGTCCGGGCGTAGAGTATGTTGAGGGGTACGCCGCTGGACAGTATGGTGTTGGCCACCACAGGGGTATGGGAGCTCTCGCCGTTGTAGACTATCCTTATCCGCTCACCGCCTGAGATGCTGTCGGCAGTCCTGATCTCCGGAAGTATGAGCTTTTTCGCAGTTTCGGACTGCGGCTTCGAGAACACCTCGGTGACTGCGCCGATCTCCGTTACCACGCTGCTGTCCATTACCGCCACCCGGTCACAGATCTTGTCGATGACCTTCATGTCGTGTGTGATGACTACAACGGTCACGCCGAGGCTGCGGTTTATCTCCCTGATAAGCTCCAGTATGGAGCGGGTGGTGTCGGGGTCAAGGGCGCTGGTGGCCTCGTCGCAGAGCAGGTATTTGGGGTCGGAGGCAAGGGCTCTCGCTATGGCGACTCTCTGCTTCTGACCGCCGGAGAGCTGTGAGGGGTAGGAGGTCTCCTTGTCGGTGAGCCCTACCAGCTCCAAAAGCTCCCGCGCCTTCTGCACGGCCTTGTCCTTGGGTACGCCTGCTATTTCCAGGGGAAAGCAGATGTTTCTGAGCACCGTTCTCTGTTCAAGCAGGTTGAATCCCTGAAAGATCATCCCGATGTTGCGTCTGAGCTTCAGCAGCTCCTTCTTGCTGAGCCTGCCGACCTCGCTGCCGTCGATGACGACCTGTCCGGAGGTGGGCCTTTCGAGGTAGTTGATGCACCTCACCAGTGTGCTCTTGCCCGCGCCGGAAAGCCCGATGATGCCGAATATCTCGCCGTCGCTGACGGTGAGGCTCACGTTACTGAGAGCGGTGAACTCGCCCTTTTTGGTCTTATAGGTCTTGCTGATGTTTCTGAGCTCTATCACCGTTCTCGCCTCACTTAGTATTCCTATCGGGTATGTATGGATTATAGCATATAATTCATACTAAGTCAATAGGGAATATCGAACAAATAAAAACCAACATTCCCGGAGGATTTTGTGGTAAAAAAAGAATCTTGTGATACGCTGTACCTTAGCCTCACCGACAACGGCGACGGCACTTTCCAGCTCATCATACAGAAGGTCGGTGACTGAAATGGCAGAGAGGCGTGGGGACAATCGGCATCGCGGACGCTGATGAGGTGGATCTTTCCAACCTGCAAAGACAGATCATCCACCAAACCGCCGACGTGGACAAGCCGAAAGTCCTCTCTGCCAAATGGAGGAGGAGCCGGTGCTCAACTCCTTCCACATCGAGGGGGACAAGGCTGAGAAAGAACAGCTGGTCATCACCGACGAGTGAGCACAGCATCTGTATCTGAACAACAAGCCCCACAGGGCGGCATTCGTAATGCCGCCCTGCGGGGCTTTGCTTTGCTATTCAAACCGGGCCTTATGCGCTGAACACAGCCTCGATCTTTTTCAGCCTGGCCGGGTGACGGAGCTTGCGCAGGGCTAAGCTTTCGTACACCTTTATCATCGGCAGGGGGATGTGCATTTCAAGAGCGGCTGCCTCATGAGATCTTCTCACGCCGTCGGTGAGGCCGTAGAGCATTTGGAGCACCTTCCTCTCGGACTCTGAGACGGTGGCAAGCGCCGCATCCACCGCGGGTTTTATCCTCCGGTACCTGCGGTAAAGGTCAAGGCGTATATCCGCCAAGACCGCGTTGACCAGCATGGTGTAGCCGATCCTTTCCTCGGGCATCACGGAGCAGTCATTTAACAGCATCTCTGAAACGCGGTTGATGTCGTCCTCGTTGAACTCGCCGAGTGTGACCGCCTTTTCGTCGAAGCTGTCCTTGGAGAGATCGAGGGAGACTATCTCCTCGCAGGCACGGTTGAGGACAAAGGCGCGGACGAACTCGTACTTCTCGTTGTCGAGGATTATGTCGGGAGCACCCAGCTTTGTCACAGTTACAAGGCGTATTGCACGGACAAAAGCATTATGAGCATTGACCTTCCTGCCGAGGCGCTGTTCGGCAAGCCCGGAAAGGGCTTTCTGTCCCAGCTTATCATTGTCATAACCGCCGAAGAAAAGCTCCCACACTTCTAAGAGCTTCGCGGCATAGCTGTCGTCGAAAAGGCCGTCGAAGTCGGGTTCGCAGTAAACGTCCTTATCGGCGTCGGCAAAGTATGCGCCTATCTCTTCGAGGGCGTCACAGTAAATGGCGGCCCTGTCGGCGATCTTCTGAGCCTTGTCGAAGTCCCAGTTCATCCTGCACTTGTAAAAGCGCGGATTTGAGCCGTTCTCTTCGGGTTCAATGTCCCAGCCCTTGATGATAAGTGTGCCTGTGCTGTCGGTGTTGTTGAACATATCCTTTACGATGTTCCATACCATAAGAATACTTCCTTTCTGTCTCAGTCCGTGTGTGCGAGGGGGGATCTGCGGCATTACACCGCAAATCCCATCCTTCTTTCTTCTTCGTCAGTCAGGCCGAGGGATACGGCTTCAAAGTCCTTGGCTCTCAGCAGGCACATCTCGTCCTTGTCCAGAGCCTTGTCCGCATATTCGCTCACCAGCCGCGCCGACTGCCTGATGACAGCCTGCTCGAGGAAGGTCCTGACATAGCGGCCGTTGCCGTAGTTTTCCCGCTTGGAGGCTTCGGCGAAGATGTCGAGGCATTTCTGCTCCGCGTCCCGGGAGATGGTATACTCCTTCTTCCTGACGCGGAGCCTGAGAATGTCCAGCAGCTCCCCGGGAGTGTAGTCGGGGAAGTTCAGGTGGAAGGCGATACGGCTGCGCAGACCCTCGTTCTGCTCGAGGAACAGCTTCATCTTGTCGGGGTAGCCCGCGAAGATGACTATAACTCTGTCACGGTAGTTTTCCATGAGCTGAGTTATGGCGTTGACCGCCTCGGTACCGTAGGAGTTCCTGTCGTCGATAAGGGAGTAGGCCTCGTCGATGAACAGCACGCCGCCGTCGGCCTGCATGAACTTTTCCTCGACGATCTTAGCCGTCCAGCCCACATACTTGCCCACAAGATCCTGCCTGCCGCATTCCACCAGCTTGCCGGATCTGATGATGTCTTCCTCTTTGAGGATCTGCGTGAGCAGGCGGGCGAAGGTGGTCTTGGCAGTGCCGGGGGAGCCGGAGAACAGCATATTCAGGGAGGCGGCATCGTTTTTGAGGCCCATCTGCTCGCGCAGGCATTTCATTTTGCCTGCCGCGACGATCTTGTCCAGCATCGACTTGGCGTCGGTGAGGCCGATCATCTCTTTGAGTTCCTCATAGGGCTTGTTCTCGGTCTCGGCGATGACCACCTTGCAGCAGTCCTGCTTTTTGTAGGCCTTGTAGATATGGTTTTTCAGGCCGTCGCCGTACCAGCTGTTGTAGGCATTGTAGATGTCGGTAACGGTGTAAGCCTCGTTATCGGGCAGGTACCCAAAGACCTCGTCCATGCTGTCGGGCTTGATGTCGGACTTGTCAGTAAGGTCGGTGAGGTAAGCCTTAGCCTGCTCTGCGGTGCCGGAACCCTCGGTGAGCTGGATGATGTCGGCCTTGGCTGTGACGTTGCCCACCGCGTCGGAGTTCTTGACGGACTTGCCCATGATCTCCACGAAGATGAACAGGGTGTCCTTCTTCATTTCCTCGAGTATCTGCCCCGTGACCTTGGTGAACTCGTGGAAGTCGCTGGCAAAGCGTCCCGCGCCGGTGTCGCTGCACAGCTCCAGCACGATGATGCCGCCCTCGGAAGCCGTCATGTGCTGGCGGTATCTCTCGTCACGGTAGGCGCCCTTTTTGAAATCCCTGAACACCGACAGCCTGTTGGAGGGCAGTCTGCCGTTGCTCCGCAGCGCCCTCACCAGCAGCTCGTATATATCCTTTGCGCCGCCCCAGTCGCCGGCGCTGATGTAGTAGTGGACGGGATGCCCGTAGTAGGCCTTGGCGTTCTTCTTGGAGTAGATGCGGGAGATCTCCTCCATAAAGCTCTTGGAGGCCAGGATCTTCTCGGCCTGCTTTCTGCACTCAGCGGAGCTGAGCTTGGGCAGCTCGATGACCTGCTCCGTCCAGCTGTAAGGCATGGGGTCGAAGATGTTCCCTGCGCGGTAGTCGATCTTGAGCCTGGTCAGTATCTTTCTGCCGTTGCCGTAGCTGGTCTCGCCCACGTTCATCTTGAACTCGTCCACCGTTACCTCATGAGAGCGGTGGATCACGCAGTCGGGGAAGACCCTGCCCAGGATGCCGGCGATGACCTTCTCATCGAAGGAGGCGACCTTCGCGGCGGTGTAGACGAACAGCGTTCCCTCGTCCCGGGATGTGATGCAGCAGAGGATATCATCCTTCATGACATATTCGGAGTAGAACTTGTCGTTGAGGCTTTCGAGGGTGCTCTCGGAGTAGCTGAGCTCGAAGGAGCTCCTTGTCCTGTACATCCTGGCGGCCTTGTTGGGGTCGAAGCTTTTCCATCTGAGTTCGTAGGAATAGTAGATCATGTTGTTACCTCCTGTGGTCTTTGGTCGTTGTGTGTGTTTGTCAGCGGCTTGAAACTACCTTGTCGATAAGCCCGTATTCCAGGGCCAAAGAGGCGGTGAGCCAGGTGTCGCGCTCGCAGTGTATGGCGATCGTCTCCGGGGTCCTGCCGCAGTTTTCCGCCAGGATGCCGTAGAGTCTTTCCCGTATACTGAGGATATGCTCGGCGGCGATCTGCACATCGCTTGCCTGACCGTTTGCCGTACCGAGGGGCTGGTGTATCATGATCTCGGAATTCGGCAGGGCGAAGCGCTTGCCCTTTGTGCCTCCCGCCAGCAGGAAAGCTCCCATACTCGCCGCCACGCCGACACAGACAGTCGATACATCGCACTTGATGTATCTCATGGTGTCGTAGATAGCCATACCCGCGGAAACAGAGCCGCCCACACTGTTGATGTAGATGCAGATGTCCTTGTCGGGCGCCTGGGCCTCAAGGAAAAGGAGCTGTGCCACCACTGCGCTGGCAGCCGCATCGGTGATCTCGCCTGAGATAAAGATCACCCTGTCTTTCAGCAGGCGGGAGTAGATGTCATAGGCGCGTTCGCCCCTTGAGGTGGATTCGATAACAGTCGGGATAAGGTTCATAGTGAGACTTCCTTTCTTTTTAGTTATAGTAAATTGCGATCATGGGCTCCCCGATATCGCTGACGGCTCCGGGGAAGGCGGATTTTGCGTTTTGGGGATAGCACAGTATCCGGTCAGGCTCAGCGTTTACGAGAGCCTTATCGACTATGGCGGTGACGCCCTCGGGGATCACGATCTCTTTATCCCGGCCGTTGTATTCCAGCAGCACCGTACCGAGGATCACAAAGTCCTCCTTTTTGCGGTCCCTGTACCACTTGGTGTTGTAAAGGTCGGTGGCTTCCAGCAGGGTGAAGTTGTCGGGGACGTTGATGACCGAGAGGCTGGTGCAGTCGTCGAAGGCGCCCAGCTCGATCTCTTCCATGCTCTCGGGGATAGTCAGTTCTTCGAGCTGTGTGCAGCCCTTGAAGGCGTCCGCCGCGATAGCAGTCACGCCCTCGGGGATGACCACGCTCTTTTCCCTGCCCTCGTAAGAGGTGAAAGCATTGTTGATGTTGTTGTTTGTGTTGTCTGTCTTGATCATGGCAATCTCTCCTTTTTTCTGTCTCGGTGTTGAAAACGGTTGATCTATCTTTTAAGGCTCCTTTCGTGCCTTGAAAGTGCATTTTGCAAACAGGCATAATTACCCCAACTTATTTGAGTCGTAGTTGTATATAATATAATTTATATGGAGTATTTATAATATTTTATATGTAGTGTTTTTGTTAAGGTGTATTAGGCATTATATCATATTTAAAACGGCTTGTCCACAGTTTTTATAGTTTCCGTATAAAGTTCGTACACTTGCACAAATGCACCCTTTTTGATTTATGCAGTTTTTTCAACAGAGCTGTTTCTATACTATATAATAGTATAGATTGCGGGCAAAACTACGGTCTCTCTGTATTTGAGTCTTACTGATTTCGGGATCCGTGCAGAATTCGGGCAAAAAGAAAAAGAGCATTTGAATTGATCAATTGCTCTTTAACAGATCTCTTTACCAATAATATACCATATAAATACTCTCCTGTAAACACTTACTGCGCAGTTTTGGCAATTCTTTGTTGTTTTTCGTACAGATACACAAAAAGGTCTTGATTTTATATGCAGAATATGATATACTGTATTTGAAATCTTTTATCACAAAGCCAAAGAAAAGAGGAACATAATATGGATAATGAAAACACTCCCAAGAGTATGCTGGATATAGAATACATCCCGAGATATCAAAGGGACCTGGGCGATGCTCTGCTCTTTGCCAAAGGCAAGCAGTCAATGGCGGAATTTGCAAAAAAGTGCGGCATGAACCCCATCACCTGTTCAAGGATAGTCAAGGGCGACATACGCAAGCCTCTGAGCCAGGCGGAGATCAGGACGATCGCAGAGAATTCCGATGAGCCCACCGAGGATATTTTTGAATACCTTATGAGCGCAAACGGTATGGTCCCGAAGGACAGAAAAACTCCGAGAAGTTTGGAGAACGAAAAGCGCAGGCTGCTAAACAATCAGCGGCGCGAGAATATGCAGACGATCATAATGCGGCGGCTGTTCGAGGGCGGCAAGACGATCTCGCCGGTTTTCAATACCCCTCTGGAGGAGACCGATCCGATATTCCGGAAAAGCAAGTTCAATTTCTCGCGGCGGATCGTCAATTTTGCGCTGAGCCTGCCCGGGAACAGCCCCGAATACTGGAATTTCAGGATCAGCGTGTTTACGGGTGCGGAATATGCAAGCGATCCTGAAAAGTACGAAAGAGAGGTCGGTTATGAAGTCAGGGACCTGTTCAGCTGGAGCAGCGATCTCTTTCTGCGCGACATCTGGGAACCGGAGGCTTTCGAGAACTCAAGGTTTTCATTTGTGTTTGTAAATAAGGAGCTGTTTGAAAGTCTTTCAGATATGCTTGAGGGGATAGAGTTCAACAACTCCTTCTCCCTCATCCTGCTCGACCTCGACGCTCAGACTGTCGCGGAGGAAAGACTGCTCCCCCGGCGCAGCGCGAAAGAAGAAAAAAGTCTGTTCTGACGATCAAGACAGCTGCGGTGTGTATCGCAGCTGTCTTTTTTCTTGCAGCGACCGGTGATCCTTATTATTAATATAGTATATCAGGGTATCAGGTCAAGGTCGCCGAAAAACCGTTCGGGGTCTGTTGGATCCCAAAACAGTTCTTCATCGGGGAGCAGCTCGTCTTCGCTGATCGCAAACGGATCTTTTTTGTTCAGGCACTCATCAAAGCGCCTGCGCTGATCTTTACGGCGTTTCTCGGCAGCACAAGGTCGGTGACGCCGGGTTCCTCGATGTAGCCTGTGATCTCAATGAAATCCGAGAAGCCCAATATCTTGTTTGTGATAAATCCCATAGTGATACCTCCTTGTTGTCTCAGTCCAAAGCTCGTTTCAGGTATGTGCGCAGCCCTCCGGCAAAAGGGTATAGTGAAACACAAAAAGCTATAATTTCCCCCACCGGGGAATTACATTATAGCACACGAAAATCCCGTTGTAAACAGTTACTGTGAGTTTTAAAAAATTTTGCAAGAACAGTCCCGGATTTTGTACAGCAAGTGCATATCCGCACTGCTGATGATCCTTCGCGGTGCCTTCGGACGTGAAAACAGCTGCGTATCAAACGCAGCTGTCAATGCAGAAATAGTATTTGGTATTTGCCGGATGATAGCTTATCAGAATCCCCAGACAAAAATGCCGCCGTTGTGGTCTATCAGCTCGGGTGAGCTGATATAGACGTAGCTGTAATTGCCGTAGCGGGTGGAGGCGGCCTTGCCGTCCTTGGTCATGAAGGCGCGGATCTTGATGTACCAGGTCTCTCCGGCCTTCGGGACTTTTGAGAAGGTCTCGGAGGTGTGGTCAAGATCGGTGGTCGTCCAGCTGTGGACGTTGTTCTTGAAATCGGGGTCAGTGCTGTAAAGCACCTGATAGCCTGTGGTGCCGGGCTCGCCCTTGTGCCAGGTCAGCTTGAAGCTGCCGTTTCTGAATACCCTGCCCTCTATGATCATCGGGGGGGCGGGCTTAACGAGGTAGGTCTTGTTTATGGTGCCCTTGTAGAAGCCCTTGCCGGTGATAACGGCGGTGGCAGTGCCGATCCTGTTGGTGTTCTTGTAGGTCACGGTGAAGTCCCGGCCTTCCACCAGCTTAACGGTGCCGTTCTTGACTGTTACCGTCGGCTTGGTGTTCCTGCCGAGGGTATAAGATGCATAGGGCACAGTGGCCTTGAAGCTGCTGAGGTCGGAGGTATTCTTCAAGGATACAACGGAGCTGTAATTGCCGTACTTGGTGGAGGTGAGCTTGCCGTCCTTGGTGAAGAAGGAGCGTACCTTTATATAAAGGGTCTCGCCGGTCTTGAATACGTTCTTTATGGTGCCGCCGGAGATATACTCCCCGTCCGCATAAGGCGCAAAGACCTGGGACTTGCTGTCGGAGAAGTCCTCCTTCTTTGACCACACCACCTCGTAGCCGGTAGCCAGGAGATCCATGTTCCAGTCCAGGGTGACATTGCCGCCGGAGGCCAGCTTGACCCCGGTGATGCTGTTTTTCTCAGGCTTGATGACAAATTCCTTATAATACTTGCCGGCGTAGTTTCCGATGCCCTCAACTGTTATTGTGCGGACGCCGACTTCCGTTTCCTTGTCATAGGTGACCTTGTAGTCCTTGCCCTGAGTGAGCTTGGTCGTGCCGTCCTTGACTGTTACAGGGGGCTTGATCGGGTCGCCAGTGAAGGTGTAGGAGCAGTAGGGTATGGTGATGGAGCAGTCGCAGAGGTTCTTTCCCGATGAGAATTTGATCTTGTTTTTATTTGCGTATTTCTCTGCGGCGGAGCCCTTGGTGCCGAAGATCACGAAGTCGGTATCCACGCTGTCAAAATAGGTGAAGCCAACGCAGTAATCACCGAAGGTGGTGACAGTTGAGGGTATCTTCATAGTCTTGAGTGAATAACATTCAAAGAAAACATAATTCCCGAGCTTTGTAACGCCGCCGAGGTCAACTTTTTCAAGCTTGGTGCAGTCGCCGAAGGCGCCCTCTCCAATGGTTCTGACCGATGAGGGAAGGGTGACGCTCTTTATGTTGCTGTTATAGTAAAAGGCATAGTCAGCTACCGATTTTACAGTTGAAGGCACCGTCACCGAGGACGCACCCGGGCAGTAGATGATCGTTGTTTTGTTCTTGTCATAAAGCACGCCGTTTTCAGAGGAGAAATACTTGTTGCCCGAAGCGACTGTGAATTTGGTGAGCTTGCAGTCCTGAGCGAAAACATAATCTCCGATAGTTTTTACTGATGATGGGATGACTATCTCGGTGAGTTCAGAGTTGCTCTCGAAGGCTCCGTCAGCGATCGATGTGATGCCTTCGGAGATCGTGATCTTCTTGACAGTCTCCGAGCTGTTCAGGAAATCTTTGCCTACCGAGACGACCTTCTGTCCGTCTATCGCCGCAGGTATCGTGAAGTTTGCCGGAACGGGTCCGTCGTACTGATAGACCTCTATGCCGCCTTCAACATAGTTGTAAGAAAACAGGCTCGTTCTCTCTCTGATGTAGTAGTATCTCGGAGCGGTGCCGCCGTAGCCTGCATCGGCCTCGTAATACTTGCCGCCCGCATAGATCATGGCGTTCATGTGTCCGCTGCCCGCACCAAAGTCCCGGTTGGCATTGCGCCCCCATGCCTTGAAGCCCAGCTTCGTACAAAAGGATATGATAAGATTGGTGCTTGCCCAGCAGTCGCCGCCGCCGGTGATCACCATTCCCACACCGCCGGAGCAATAGGGGCTGTAATCGTAGCTTGCCGCCATTTTGCAGGCCTGCTCGATCTTCTGCTTGGGGGTCATGGAGGACTTGACGTTCTTGCTGATATACTCATCGATCTTTTTGTTAGCATACTCGACGGCATAATCCGCCAGCTCAACATTGACGGTGAACTTCTTGCCGTCGGCGTTGACGGTGATCTTTGTCTTGCCGAAGGTGTAATCTGTGGTGACGCTGTCCGGCTCACGGCCGTCGATCTTCCTGCTGTAGCCCATGCTTCCGTACCAGTACCAGACCTCCGGGTCGGGCTTGATAAGACCGGTGCTGCTGACAGTGACGATGTCGCTGTTTTCCACGCTGTAGGTCACGTTCTTGGCGCCGGTGACCTTGAGCTGGAACTTCTGCTTGCAGCTCGACGGGATCGAGAGATACTCGTCGTAGCCGTCCTGCATCGCGTAGAGCTTGACGCTGGAGGCGTTTATGCTGATGTCCGCAGCGCTGACGCTGATCCCGCTGCCTATGCCGGAGCGGAGCTCCCGGGGCAGCGCCTCAGCTGCGGTGGTCATAAGGACTGCCGCAGCCAGTGCGGCGATGAGTTTCTTAGCTTTTCTCATTTTCCTCATCCTTTCTGTTCTCTGTCTCATATATGTGCTGACCGGAAAAGGGAATAACATACCCCCAACCCCTTTTCCTCTCTCCGTGCCGACTATTATAGCATATTAAGATCCCTTTGTAAACAGTTTTTGAAAAAAATCCTCTTTTTCGCGGACAGCAGTACACTATATTGTACTTATGGCAAAGCAGCCTGCGGTCTGACCGGTTTGGCTACCGTATATTACCAGCCGGGGCAGGGCTGGCTCATGATAAAATGATACATTTTTTCGCCGTGGGCGACGGTGTTTCTTGACAAATACACCAAAAAAGTGTTATAATCCAATAAAGGCACGCTGTCTGCGTGTGAGATGCCCATTCTGGGAGGAGGAAGAATATGAACAGTTATTTCAAGAGGACGGTCAGCGCGGCGGCTGCGCTGATGCTGGCGGTATCCACCGGGATCACAGGCTTTGCGCAGGAGACCGGAGGGATCGGTGCCGTGACCGACGCCATCTTCGACAACAGCAGCAAACTCCATTATAGCTTGGAGAAGGTCGCCCGTGAACTGGACGAGACGGGCTGCAGCTATGAGGACCTCAAGCCGCTCTACGATCCTGCCGGTCAGCCCCGGATCGCCCTCGGGGGGATGCCCGAGAAGTTTGACCTGAGAAATGTCAACGGCAAGAACTATGTTTCCGAGGTCAAGCTCCAGGATCCCTGGGGCACCTGCTGGAGCTTCGGCTGCGTTGCCGCTGCCGAGATCAGCCTTGCGACCTCTCTGGGTTATGACTATGATGACCCCAACGAGGATCTTGCTCCGTTTTTCGATCTTTCGGAAAAGCATTTTGCCTGGTTCGCCTCTACGCCCCTGGTCGATACTGAGGGGAAATACGCTTCACAGGCCGGAGAGGGTATGACCGTCAGGCGGACAAGAGACGGAACGTATGTAGACTATTCCACATCAAGCATCGAAGATATCGACACAGCCAAATACGACAACGGCGGATACAATCAGTACGGCGTCTCGCTCTTTTCCTCGGCGATAGGGCCTGTGCTCGAAGAAGAATGTCCCTACGGTTCCGTCGAAGATCCGCACAGGGAAAAGAGACATCTCAAAATCAGGATAGTCACCTTTGACGAGACAGGCTTCATCCGCCCCGGCACCAGCGAGTTGTCTTACGAAGCCGACATCGATTACGACAAGGTGGACGAGGTGTTTGCTGAAAAGGCCGCAGAGCTCGGGCTTGAAGAGATCTCGTTGGAGGATGCTGTCGCTGCTCAGCAAGATCATTTCCCTGAGAAAGCAGGAGAGGTCTATGTGCTCAAGGACGTTGGCGATTATAAAGGCGACTGGTCTGTCGATGAGTCCCTGCGGTTCGGGAGCTGGTATGAGATCACCGAGGGCAATCAGCTGCCTGAGCCCAGCTGTTTCGACGAGGACTACAATTACTGCCACAATCCCTATGCCGATGCGGCGATCAAGAGCGAGCTGCTGAAAGGCAGAGGCGTTTCCATCGCTTTCAAAGCCGACCAGAGTATGCCCGGCGTACCCTCGGAGACCTGCTTCATGAACTTCATCGACAAGAACGGTGAGCCCACCGATGACGATTCCGAAGCCGTGATCTGGGCTCACTATGCCTATGACGAATCCTATGACCCCGACGATCCGGAGTCGGTAAACAAAGCGCTCGCAGTTGATCACATCGTCTGCATCGTCGGATATGACGACACCTTCCCGAAGGAGTACTTCTACGATCCCAACGGCACTATCGCCGGCGACGGCGCCTGGATAGTAAAGAACAGCTGGGGCAGTGCAGACAACAGCGATGCCTATGCGCGGAGTATCTGGGGCAACAACGGCGACGGATATTTTTATCTGTCCTACTACGACCAGAGCTTAGCCACGCCCACAAGCTTCGCCTTCGAGTCCGATCCCGAAGTGATGAAGACCCCGAAGGACGTTGATATGTACGACTTTATGGTCACCAATTACCACATCTCTCTTTCGTTCGACCGGGACATCTCTTTTTCAAATGTGTTCACGGCGGATAACAACTGCGCTGTCCGCTTTGTCAGCGTAGATACCTGCGATCCCGAATGTGACGTGACTTACAAGGTATATCTGCTTGACGATGACGCCAAGGATCCCGAGGACGGCGAGCTTGCCTGCACTCACTCCGAGCATTACACCTACGCAGGTTTCCACAGAGCAGACCTGGGCACCTCTATCCCCCTTTGCAAGGGCGATAAGTATTCCGTAGTCGTAAGCATCAGGAGCAACGACGGCAGCGAGCTGGTGTTCACCCGCGACTTGAACGATAACGGCCTCGATCACTACACTGCCATCGCAGACGCGGTCTATGACAGCGAGGGCACCCCCGAGGAAGACCGCACCGCGATATTTACCGAGGTCCGCAAGGGCGTGGTAAACAAGGGCGAAAGCTATATCTGCGCAGACGGCCAGTGGGCTGACTGGTCGGACGTCATCGCAGATCTCAAAGAGCTCGACACCGATCTCAATAACAGCGGCTTTGAATATGACAACTTCTCGATCAAGAGCTACCCCGAGATCGAATATCTCACCGTGCTCAACTATACCACAGACGGTGACAAGGTCTACACCCCCGGCGACGTGCTGCACGGCGAGGTGTCCATTGAGAACAACTTCGGACTGGATCTGACCGGTCACAGCTGTGAGATCGAGCTGACCGTAGGCGGAAAGGTCATCGCCCTCGGCGAGAACAATTCCGAGGCCTGCTTCGGTGATCTCAAAGCCGGCGAAAAGCATATGATCCCCTACACCTACACCGTCACCGAGGAGGATGCCGCAGCAGGCAAGATCGTGAGCGAGGCAAGGCTCAAGATGGACGGAGAGTATTTCGACTACGCTTCGCTGATCGCGGGAACTCTTTCATATGAGGTCAGGACAGCCCCGGCAGCCGACAGCTCCGTTCCGGAACCGAAGCCTTCCGACAGCAACCCCGCCACAGGTGCGGCAGCAGTATCGGGTATACTTGCGGCAGCAGCAGCGCTGATGTTTGCAGCCAAGAGAAAGCGCTGACCCGACAGCACCGTAATATGATCTGAACAGAAAAGCCCGGCACTGCGCGTGCCGGGCTCGTTTTTGGTTTTTTACGCTTGGGGATCCGGATCTGCCGGAGCCTATGTTTTGGGCGGCTTGTTGAAGGGCGAAAGATCGATAAACAGCTGTTTGAGCTCGTCCTTGTCGCATTTCAGAAGACCCTTTAAAAGCTCCTCCTGATTGGGCTGCCCCATTGTGACGCGGTAAATCGTCACCAGCGCGGTCACTCTCTTGTAGATATTCTCGTCCTTGCTGAGAGAGATGCGCTCGTCCTTGCCGTGATACAGCATCGGGAATATCCTTTCGATCCTTACCTTGATGTCATCATCCTGAAGCGCCCAAAAAGGTATGAGGTCGGCGCTGTTTTCGCCGAGTTCCCTCTTCCGCTTTTCAACTGCAAGGTCGAACATAGTCTTCCAGACGCCGGCGCTGATTTCACAGCCGCCGTATCCGATGGCTATATTCTGCCTTATGGCAAGGCTCTTGAAACGGTCTATACGTCCGTCGCGCTGTTCAAGATCAATGGGATTCACGGAAAGGTTCCAGTGAACGATCCGCCGGCAGTAGCAGTGATAGTCCAGCCCCTCCTGACCGATAGAAGTGGATGCCAGCACAAAGGGCCTGAACGGAGAATTGAAGGCTTTGAGCTTGTTGGCCAGGGTGTTTGAACCCGTTTCTTCATCTTTGCTTTCCTTATCGGTGATCGAGGCTGCATAGTTGAGATACATGGTCTTTTCCCCGATCTTCTTATCATCGCCCAGCACATCAACAGTGACAGTCGATCCCCGGTATTTCATGCCTTCGAGCATACCATCTTTTACGTTATCTGCCATTTTGTCTTTCTGGCACCCCTCCGAGAGGATATGACAGTATTCGTCCAGCATTGCCTGAAGTCCTCCCTCGGCAGAGTATGTGAGCAGGTGCTGCCAGAACTTTCCTTCTTTGTCGAGTATCGCTCTCGCCAGAGGGTTGGAGTACATCTGATTCAAGAAACCGTTAGCCAGTTCCCTCGCTGCGGCGCTGCCCGTACCGCCGCAGCGTTCAAGCATCCTGCCGAAGCATACCGCAGGTGAAGCTATGGCAATATCAGTCAGCTTGTCGATCAGGTCTTTGGGAGCGGTCAGCTTACCGCCGGCCGCTTCGATCTTTTCAAGATCTTTTTCAAGATCGTCCCTGCTGTATTTTGAGGTGCTGTTATTTCCGGCTTTTGGGAACTGCTTTATCCATTCGTTATAGTATTCACTTCTGTTTTCTCTCTCATCAAGCCGGAGCATCGCAAGGATATAGGCTTTGTTGCTCGGTTCATCGGAATACTCCAGATGAGGCAGTCTTTCGTTTATCAGTCCCTCGACCTTAGCTCTCACACGTTTCCTGATATCTGCAAGAGTGCTGTTCATCGGGTATTTTTCCGGACCATAGAGCCCTTTGAGCGCTATGCAGGGATAAAGCAGCGAGAAGAAACCGTTACTGTAACCTGATTCGTTCAGTCTGAGTTCAGCTTTCTTCGCAAAGCTGCATCTTCGCTCCGCCTCATATGAGACCATCGCCGCGATCATACGCGGGACTATCCTGTATCTCGAAAACACCAGCGTCTTGGTCGGCGCATTTTCGGGGATGAGCTTGCCGCTGTCGTCATAGTACCCCGCAAATTCTCCCTCCGGCCTGTAATAGGGACGGCTGGGCGGCAGCCAGAGCAGTTTTTCGGCATTGCCCGGCAGCACCGTTTTTATCAGCTCCGCCAGCTTTGCATTGTCGGGAGGGATAGGCTCTTTTGCGTCGAGTACACTGCTTTTCAGCCAGAACACATCGTCCGTGGGGTAATCTTCTTTCAGTTTTTTCTTGAATTCGTAATCGCCCTGAGCAAATGACAGTATATAGGGCGAGGATCTCACAAGCTCGGGCTTCGGCTTTTTATTATTAGGAAGAGGAAGTTCCAGGCTTTTCAGAAACAGCGTTACCTCTGCTTTTTCCGGAATGATATCCGGGATGATATCGTTGCCGAAAAGGCTGCCGCTGCCCTTTGCCGAAAGGCGCTCTGTACGGCAGATATAGCCTGACAGCATTCTTGAGGCCTTGGCGGCGGTAGCTTTTGCTTTTTTATATATTTCGGGAGCACGGCTGCGGGCTAACTCATTGAGGGCGGCGGTGTGCTCTTTCCATACTTTTTTGAAATCATCTTCGCTGACGCCGCTGCCCGGGGAGGTGCGGAAAATGCATCTCCTCCGCTGACGCGGGGAGAGCATTTTCCGCCGGATATCTTTCAGCAATACACAACCAAATTGGGATTTTTTGAAATCCTCTGTGAGGAATCGCATAAGATCTTCCAGCTCTTTTTTTGAAGTGTCAGAAGACTCTTTCTCTTCGCTCTCGCCTGAGTCGTCCACGCCGTCATTCGATACAAAAGGCTTGTAGGGCGTTGCCGACAGCAGCAGTATGTTGGTCTTGGAGCCCTTGAACTTTTCCATCAGCATACCGACCTCGGTATCGGGAGGGGCGTAGAGCAGATCCTTGAATCTCTGGAACTCGTCCATTATAATAAGATCGGCGTTGAGATTTTTAAGGCTTATGCTCGCAAAGATGTGTCTCAGCCCACCCACTATCTTTTTTATCCTGGCCTTGGTCTCCTTGTTTTTGAACAGTCCCTCGACCGCGCCGTCGGACCGGTCTTTTATCTCGCTGTTGAGCTGCTTTATCTCACCCGGCAAGCTTGTTTTTTCCAGAGCGGTCAGGACTTCTTTCGCTGTTGCATTGATATAATCCTCGTCCTCGGTATAGGGTTTGAAGACGCCATCATCTCCGCTGACGCCGTCCTCTGCTGTCACCTCGTCATCGGTCTGATCGTCGATCTCCACCTCATCTTCGCTTTCACCGTCTTCTGTTGTTTCATCGTCGCTGCCCCGGCTGTCGGGGGCAGTTTTCTCACACATGGCGTCCCAGCCTTTGATCGTTTCTCCGTTGCTCTTTCTGCTCAGAATATCTTTCAGCAGATCAATGCAGTCACTCAGCTCCTGATCGCTCCCGGCGGCATTTTGAAGTACCGTGAATATCAGCTTGCGCTCGGAATCCTTGCCGAAGGACGCTGATACCTTCAAGGATGTATTCGGGGTCAGCGGGATGAGGCGTATCAGCTTTTCGCCGTCGCCTGCCGGTTCCTTATCCAGTTTCCAAAGCTGCAGGCTCAGCATTGAAAGCCGGTAGCTTACGGCTGCGTCGCTCTTTTCTTTGGTGATCTGGAGCTTTCTCAGGTTCTGATCGAGGATCGCGGAATTCGAGCAGAAATATATGGCCTTGAAGGTTTTTTCGTTATTGGTCAGCAGACTGTGCTCCGCCAGTTTCGCCAGCGTGCCCCTGGCAATGACCGTCTTCCCGAGACCCACCTCATCGGCTACCAGAACACGGCGTCTTCCCTCTTTGGTGAACAGGTCGAAGATATGATCGACGGTGGCCCTCTGAAAGTTTTTGAGCCCGTCATTCACCTGTTCTATATCTTTTTTCAGCTGCTCTTTATTCATCCTTCGGTTCACCTCCCGGGATATTTTTCTTTTCGGCGGCCTCTTTGGCGGCCTCCTCGATCAGGCTGAACAGCTTGCCTTGTTTTTCGTCACTGATCAGGGGAAGGTATTCGTCCAGTGTGCCTTTGAATGCAGCATAGAGCATATGCTCATAGAGACCGTCCTCGATAGGCAGGCTCGGATAGGAGCTCGCGTCAGTAACTGTGCCAAAGCCCTCTCCCTCAGACGAGCTGCCTCCTTTGACCTTCCTGTTATACAGGTAGCTGAGATAACCGTGCTTGTAGTTCTCAATCAGTGCCTCGTCACGTTGATCAATGACATCGTCGGGCACTTTGGTAGGGATCGGCATAAGCTTGATCTCGTCGGCTATCTTCACAGAGTAATACTGTGAGATATCCTTAAACTCCAGCTCGTCGAACTGCACTTCCTCGCGCAAGGTCTTGAACTTCTTTCTCTCCGACAGCGGACGGAGCTTTATCTCAGCTCCCCCGGGGATCTTGGCAAGCTTATCATTCAGGCAAGCCAGATCATCGGTGCCGGCATTGACCGTGATGCGGTATTCCCCGCTGCTGTCTTCGCTGACCGACGCTGTGATCCCGATGCGGCTCAGGAACGTAAACACATCATCGACAGCCTTTTTAGCCTGTTTTTCCGGATCCTCAGCTTCGGATGCTGATTTTTCATAATCCTCCGACCCCGCCTCAACGAACAGCTTTGTTTCCTTTGACTGCAGCATATCTTTGAGATCTTCATAGTATTTCGCTCCTATCCCCAGCCTCAGTGCAAATTCAATATTGTTATTAAAGGCGCTGTGGGTCAGATTGAGCGAGCCGACATAAAGATCGTAATTGCTGCCTGTTTTGGTCAGATATATCTTCGCATGGATATTAAAATTTTTTTCCGCATCCTCACCGAGAATGTACACCCCGATCCTCTTCCTGTATTCCTCCGGGATCAGCGCAAGCTGATCTTTCCGGGTCATCAGTACCAGTTTCTTTGCTTTATCCTTTGCTTTATCTGCAAAGTGCCTCAGTATATCATCGCTGAGAAACGGCGATATTATCAGAGCCTCGTCAAATTTTGTCGTATACAGGCCGCTTTCTGTGATCAGGGGCCCTTTTATGCCGGTGGGCAGGAATTCAAAGTCCTCACCGAGCCCGTCATCACGTTTGAAGCATACTGTTTTGAGCTGCTCTGCAAGTTCCTTTATGTCTTTCTTCTTCTCCCCGTCCGCATGATCCGCAAGCTCTCTGAGAAAATCGCAGAGGGGCCGGTTTTTGTTTTTCTCTTGGCTGTCTTCGGTGAGTGTACCCTCCATGCTGAATACGGTATCGAGGCACGGATCAAAGCTCACGTTCCTGCTGAGCACGAGGACCCGGTAAATAAACTCGTTGCCGTTGTTTTTCTTTTGGTAACGCACCACCCAGACCTTGGGATGAAAAGAGCAGCGGCTGCCGTCTTTGTAAGGCAGCCCGATGCCGACAGTCATAGTGTCCCATAGCTTAATAATGTCGGGGATCTCTTTATCGGGGGTTTCGACTAACTTCAATCTGGCATTGTCGTGGAACAGGATCACTTTTTCCCGCAGCCTTTCCAGAGCCGGAATGAAAGTATCAATGTTAGCGCGTTCATTTCCGTCCTCCGGGGAGTCCTTTATGCCGAGCAGCGAGACCATCAGTCTCTCCAGTGCGTCGATATGCAGCGAATAGGTGGCTCCCACCGCCAAAGAAAGCTCGTACCCATCGGGCGGAACAAGCTGTTTGGTATATGATACAAAGCTGTCCTTTGACTTGTTTTTACTAAGATCAAGCGGGATCTTCATTTCGTTCATCACCTATCCTCCTTTGCCCCAGTATTTCCAGTATGATGTTTCCGGTCAGTTCCGTATAGTAATTCATTTCTTTCAGACCCGTCCAGCCTTCTTGCTCTTTCAGCGCATTAGGGCTTTTCTTTATTCTATCGTATATCAGATTTGTCAGAGCCTTTAATTTTTCCTTGTTTTCCAGCGCGGCATTGTTCAGAAACTTAACTTTCGGGATCCTGTTATCAAAATCATCGGCACTGCCGCTGATCATGATTTCTCGGGCATTTTTGATAAAATTGATAAAATAGACATCCTCAGCTTTGACATCATCAAATACCCCATTGAGATCCTGCTTTTTTGCGATCCCTGTAAGATCAGTCTCATTCCAGCGTTTAACGGCCTCGTCGCGGGTCTCGCCTTCATTGAGTATCATCAGATTATAAGCCGTGAACAGCACTCCGGAGAATTCCGCAAAGGCCGCCGCCCTTTTCAGCTGCTCTTTGTTCGGCTCTGAGAACACTGAAAAACCTGCTAATGCATACAGCTTTTCATGGGTCGTACTCTCAGACAGTACTTCGCGGAGCTTTTTGCCGTCAATATTCAGCATCTCAGCCATCACGGAGGCAGGGTGCTTATCCTGTATCCTTGTTTTCAGAAATGCCCTCTCTTCCTCATCGAGATCTATTGAAAGCGTTTCTGAAAGCGTTTTCTTGCGGTATCTGTCGAGGAAGGCATCGGTATCAGCCGCGAACCCTGAGAAATCCCAGCATCCGGTCATGTCAGTCCCTTTCAGCAATGCTTTTTTGTATACGTTCCAGGTGCATCTTTTCAGATCAAGGCCTTCGTGTTTTTCTTTAAGCATCCCGTATTCTTTGAGCATCGACCAGTAGTTCCATTTGATAACCGGTGTGCCTGCGATAGAGGCATCGCCCGAGCCGATAATACCAATGTTGGTTTTGCTTTCTCCATTGAGGCCTTTCAGCAAAGCCCGGCTCTGATCAAACTCGATGTCTTTTAATTCTGTTTCAAGAGTATCCTTGTCGATGTTCCCTTTTTCTTTCTTCTCGTTATACCTTTTGCTGAGTTCCAGCAAAGCGGCAGGAACAAGAAACAGGTATTTTGCCCTCCCGAACTGTGTAGCCGACCCGGGGTAAAACAAATTGGCATAGCCCTTCTGTACATAGCCCAAGCTAAGTGCGTCCCGCCCGCTGTTCTTTTGCAGCTCATCAATAGTTTTACCTAAACCGAGACCGTCTTTTGAAAAATCGACCCAACCAAGCGGCATAATGAACCCTCCTGTCTGATAGCAGCGTATCAGTTGATTATTTTATTATATCACATTTATGACCCGCTGTAAACAGTTATTATAAGATCACAGACCCGGTCACAAAAACAAACCGCGTATAAAAACGCGGCTGTGTCATTACTTGCTGACCTCCAGATAATACTGTCCTCCCAGGGGCAGCCATGAAAGGTATTTTTCCAGAAACAGCAGAGATCTGAAAAACCATTTGCGCGGGAAGAAGATAGTGTATCTGATCCTGACCCTGCCAAATCCCACGGGCCTTAGCTGTTTTTTTATCATCCCCGCCGTCATGAGGACGGCGTTCTCGTCAAAGGGGCAGTTGTTTACCACCTTCAAAGTGATCGGATTATAGGGGTTGTGTTCAAATATGATGAGCTTGCCTGTCTTTTTGAGCACCCTGTGGCACTCTTTCAGGATAGCGGCTCTTTTGTTGGGAGCGATGTGGTGCATCACGCAGGAGATGAATATGATATCGTATTTGCCGTCGGGTGCGGGGATGTGCCTGCCGTCATACAGCTCAAAGCGGATCCGCTCATCGTTATACTGGGTCCTGGCGTATTCGATGCTGTCGCTCGAAACATCTATCCCGGTGTAGTCTGCGTTCTTTATGTACTTCACGAAGAACTTTGCGCTGTTTCCGTCGCCGCAGCCAAGGTCGAGTATGACCGGTGCCTCCGGCAGGCGGATCCTGTCTCTGATCTCGGCGATCTTGTACTCGCTGAAATACTCGCTGTCCTGTCCGCTTATACCTTTTATATTGTCTGTATGTATCTTCCGGTACTCTTTGATGTATTTATCAAATTCGCTCTGGTGTATCATGCTGTTTGCTCCGATCTATATATGAACTGTCCGCGGTCAAATATCATCTTATTGTACCACGAAACGGAAAATATATCAACCCTTTTGCAATATAATTGATAAAGGAGCCAAAGTTCGGCGGGCGCAATTGTGGATAATGCACATCACGGCGGGTACCCTGTCACAATACACAATTATCCGGCGCAGAGTTGTGCAGATATACAAAGATCGTGCTCCGGCGGCTCAGGCTGTTCCGTCGGGGGCAAAACCGTGGTATAATCATAGCAGAGCCGGTCACGGCACGTCCGACAGCAGAAAGGAGCCTCCCATGGATCACGAACGCATAATCCACATACTCAACTACCTCACCAGCGCCACCGATGAAAGCCACGGCGCCACCGTCCGGGATATACAGGAGCATCTTGCCAGAAGCACCAACCTCCGGGACGTATCAATGCTGACGGTGCGCAGGGATATCGAGCGGCTCACGGATATGGGCTACGATATCCGGGTGGAGCACGGCGCACACAATACCGCCCGCTACTTCCTCGCCGGGAAAGGCTTCACCTTCAACGAGATACGCTTTCTGGTGGACTCGGTGACGATAAACAAGTTCCTCTCCGCCAGGCAGAAACAGGAGCTTATAAAAAAGTTCAAGATCATGTGCTCCGAGGCTGAGATCCGGCAGCTCATCAGCCGCATCGAGCTGAGCGATATCGGGCGCATCCCCCGGGATCTTTTAGGGAATCTCGATACCATACACCGGCTGATCTCGGAAAAGCGCCGGATCGACTTCGAGTACGGCAAGTTCGACACTGCCAAGCAGGTGAAGTACTACGACAAGCGCCGGGAAATCCTGCCGGTGAAGGTGGTATACATGAACGAGAGGTTCTATCTGCGGTGCTTCAACGAGGAGACAGGGCAGTTTCGCACCTACCGGATAGACCGCATGAAGAACATCCGCGGGGGCGACGTCAGCAGGACAAAGGTGCCGCCCCTGGAAAAATACGAAGGCTTTGTGGTGGATGTTTTTCCGCCGGAGCGGTTCGAGACAGTGACCTTCAAGGTGCGCAGGTATCTGCTTGACGAAATGATCGAGCAGCTCGGGGACACGGTCAGCTCCCGGGAAGACCTTGAAGACACTGCCTACGCGGTAGTCCGGGCGAAATGCGGCATCAACCGGCAGTTCTATCTTTGGGTCATGCGCTACGGCGACGGTCTGGAGATCACCGCGCCGAAGGCTGTCCGGAGGGCCTTTGCGCAGGAGCTGAAAAGTCTATCGAAGAAGTATGCGGATGAATATGACCCCGAATAAAAGAGGCTGTTGCAGGCACCGCACTTACTGCCTGCAACAGCCCCTTTTCTCTTTACCCGATGATACTGCGGAACCTGTCCGTAACCTCCAGTATATCCTCAGTGAGCCGGGCTCTGCACTCCTTCACCAGCTCCTCCGGCACGCCGAAAAATGCCTCCGCCATGCTCCCCGCAATGCAGGCAAGAGTGTCCGTGTCGCCGCCCAGCGATACCGCGGTGCGGATAACGTCCTCGAAATCGGTGCCCTCCAAAAAGGCGGTTATCGCCTCCGGCACCGTCTGCTGACAGCTCTCCACATGGTGATAGCCCGGCCTGATCTCGTCGCAGGTGCGGGAGAGATCGTAGCCGAACTCGGCGGTTATGTATGCCCTGATGTCCTCCTTGGTGCTGCCCGTCCGGGCGAGATAAATGACGCTCGCCGTGGCCTCGGCGCCCTTGACGCCCTCCGGGTGGTTGTGGGTCACTACCGAGGTCAGCGCCGCCGCCTTGCGCACCGCAGCGATATCGTTATACAGCCAGCCCGCCGAGGACACCCGCATAGCCGCGCCGTTGCCGTAGCTGTTGTAGGGCTTTGGCTCGGCTGAGGCCAGCCACCGCCGGAACATCCCGCCGTAGCCTGCGTTGGGATAGCGCCTGCCCCACTTCTGCATGGATGCGATGAGCGCCGCCCTGATCTCGGCGTCGGACTTGCCGAGGCTGTCCATAAGCGCCTCCGCCACGGCGGCAGTCATCACCGAATCGTCGGTGAAACGGGAGCTGCGCTTGAACAGCGGGAAATCCTTGCTCTTGCTGCCTCTGTCGAACTCATAGGGCGCACCTATCATGTCGCCCAGAAATGCACCGTACATACCATTCGCCTCCTGATTTTTCGGATCATCCGGATTTTTTTATCCATTATAGCATACCATTTAGTAAAATACAATAGCTTTGATAAATTTTTTTCATATTTGCCGTTCGGGAACGCGGCATGATACAGTCGGAGGAACAACAGGGGAGGGCAGCAGGATTCCGACAGAAAAAAACGGTATATCCCTTCGCGGAGATATACCGTTTTTATTATGCTGCGAAAGCTTTATTTCTTGCCTATGAAATGCAGGCAGAGCATAGTGAGGTCGTCGAACTGAGGCGCATCCTTGACGAACTCGGCCACTGCCCTGTCCACCGACTGCACCACATCCCTCGGGAAACCCTTTTCTCCCTGCCGGAGGGCGGCTATCATGCGGTCTGTGCCGAAAAGCTCGTCGTTGGCATTGGTGGCCTCAGCCACGCCGTCGGTGTAGAGGAAAAGCATAGCGCCCTTTTCCAGCCGGAGCTCATACTCCCTGTATTTCATTCCCTCCATGCCGCCGATGACAAAGCCGTGCTTGTCCTTGATGAGCTCAAAGCTGCCGTCGGGCTGCTTCAAGGCGGGGTATTCATGTCCGGCATTGGCGGCGGTGAGCTTGCCGCTTTCCAGGTCGAGTATGCCGAACCATACCGTCACGAACATCTCCTCACGGTTGTTGGCGCAGATCTGAGTGTTGACCGCTTCAAGCACCTCCTTGGGGGAGCGCCCTGTCATGGCGTAGTTCTGCACCAGTATCTTGGATATCATCATAAACAGCGCGGCGGGAACGCCCTTGCCCGACACGTCAGCCATGACCAGACCGAGATGATCGTCGTCGATGAGGAAGAAGTCGTAGAAATCTCCGCCCACCTCCTTGGCGGGGGTCATGGAGCCGTAGATGTCGAACTCCCCTCTTTCGGGGAAGGCCGGGAAGATGTTGGGCAGCATATCAGCCTGGATGTTGGAGGCCAGGGAAAGCTCGGTCTCGATGCGGGAGCTTTCAGCCCGCTGGCGCTCGTATTTCTCGTTCTGGTCGCCGATTATGGCAAGGAACATGAACACGGCGGCGCTGACCGTGGCAAGGATGATGAACTGTATGCCGTAGGAGAAGGACTGTATCACGATAGCGGCTATCGGGGCGAGGATGTAGCTCCAGAAGGCTATCTTTATGCGCCTTGACAGGCTGCGGCGGCAGTGCAGCAGCACAAACACGTCGATGCTCAGCATAGCCAGCGGGCAGAGGTTCGAGAGGATGTACAGCGAGCCCCGGTTGTAGACGTTCTGCGCATCGAAGTAGTAGATAAAGTCCCCGAATATGCCCCCCACAAGCAGCGCGGTGTGAACTCCCACAAGCACCTGCATTATGAGCAGGAGCTTTTTCGTATCGTCATCGGGCATGGCAGTTTGCAGCACTATCCTCGACATCATGTAGGCGATGAACACCGCCGACAGCACCTCGATGAAGGTCACTGTTTTAAGGGCTATGGTCACGCCGCTGCCGCTCATGCCGTCCAT
Source organism: Ruminococcus sp. (assembly GCA_017529875.1). Classification (GTDB taxonomy): domain Bacteria; phylum Bacillota; class Clostridia; order Oscillospirales; family Ruminococcaceae; genus FB2012. The sequence continues at coordinate 34,356 of JAFXNC010000021.1, forward strand.
GAGCTGGCGGGCAAGGTGCATGGTGATGTAAATGATTATCGTGCCGAAAAACATCTGGAACCAGCTTTTGAGCTTTTCGTCGAAATGCTTGAGTGAGCGCACCTCGAGCAGGTTCAGCCCGCAGATGCCGACTCCGGCAGCGATAAAAAGAATATTGATAAGGTTTACGGTAGAAACTTCAAAAATCATTGCATCATCTCCGTCAGAGGTATTTACTATGATTATACACCAAAACAGCACAAAAATCAAGCGGCGGAAGAGGATATTTTCGGAAGGGTCAGGCAGTTGTGCGTTTTTTGAACATCTGATATGTTATGATACTCTCGGAGCACAGCCTGCTTACAAAGGAGAGTGAATGCCGTGAATGAAATAAAGCTCAACGCAGAGCAGCTTGAAGCCGTCCGCGCTACCGAAGGCTATGTGCGCGTCGTCGCCGGGGCGGGCTCCGGCAAGACCAGGGCGCTGACCCACCGCTTTGCGTTTCTCGTCAACGAAATGGGCATACTGCCGGAGAACATCCTCTGCGTGACCTTCACCAACAAAGCCGCCAACGAGATGCGGCAGAGAATACACAATCTTATCGGCGACAACGACACCGGAAGGATCAATACTTTCCATGGCTTCTGCGTGTCGGTATTGCAGGAGGACAGCCACGCGGTGCAGTACCCGAAAAGCTTTCTCGTTCTCGACAACAGCGATATCGACGCCATGCTGCGCATCATCTATGAAGAACGCGGCCTCACCATGCGGGATATGACCTTTTCGGACGCCCGGGATATGATCGAGATACAAAAGCTTTTCAGAAAGCCGGAATACTACCTCGATATGCTGGATATGTCCGAGGAGGCCTTGAAAGAGAAGTATCTGAACGCCCGGAACACCGACGATATCATTTTCTACGGCTATCTCTGTCAGGAGAAAAAGTGCTTTGCTCTGGACTACAACGACCTGATAAAGTTCACCCTCTACATCTTCGCCCGCAGCGCCGACATCAGGCTGAAATGGCAGCAGCGCCTCGAATACATCATGATCGACGAGTTCCAGGATATCGACGGCTTGCAGTATGAGCTGATGAAGGTGCTGAGCGGATTTCACCATAACCTGTTCATCGTGGGCGACCCCGATCAGACCATTTATACATGGCGCGGCGCGGATGTGAAGTATCTGCTGGACTTCGACAGGGAGTTTTCCCCCTGCAAGACCGTGATGCTGCTGAAAAACTACCGCTCCACTCCGCAGATACTGGCGGCGGCGAACTCGCTGATCTCAAAGAACAAGCACCGCATCGAGAAGTCCCTTGTGCCTGTGCTGCCCGAGGGCGGGATGCCGGTGTTCAGCTTTTCAAAGAGCACCGACGATGAAGCCGCACGCATCACCGACAGGATCAGGCAGCTGCATGAAAGCGGCGTGCCCTACCGGGACATGACGGTGCTTTACCGGGCACACTACGTCACCCGCCCGGTGGAGGAAATGCTGCTGAAAGAGAAGATACCCTACCACATTTACAGCGGAGTGCCCTTTTTCGGGCGTGCGGAGATCAAGGACGCACTCTGCTATCTGCGTATGATCGCCGCCCAGGACGATCTGTCATTCCGGCGTATCGCCAACAACCCCAAGCGCAACATCGGCAGGCGGCGTATGGAATTCCTCGAACAGTACGCCGCGGAGCAGGGCTGCACCCTCTACACCGCTTTGAAACAGACCCTCGACGAGGATATCTTCGCGGGGACGAAGGCACGGAGCTTTGTGAACCTCATCGAGACCTTCTCCGAGGGCTGCGAGAACAGGCGGCTGTCAGACCTGCTGACAGCTATCCTCAACGAAAGCGGCTATGAGAAGATGCTGCGCACCGAGGGCAGTCAGGAGAGGCTGGACAATCTGGCGGAGCTGAAACAGTCGGTGCAGGACTATGAGAACACCTGCGGCGAGGAGTCCACCATACTGCACTATCTTGCCCACGTGGCGCTGTTCACCGCCAGCGACGAGAGCGACTGCTCAGACAAGGTAAAGCTGATGACCGTTCACGCGGCGAAGGGGCTGGAGTTCCCATATGTGCTGCTCTGCGGGATGAACGAGGGCATCTTCCCCTCGCGGAAGGTCAGAGACCTGCTGGGCATGGAGGAGGAGCGCAGGCTTGCTTTCGTGGCCATGACGAGGGCGGAAAAGGGGCTGTATCTCTCCGGTGCGGAGGGGCGAAACTTCGACGGCTCGCCGAGATACCCCTCGCGGTTCGTGCTGGATATCGACGACGGCCTCCTTGAATACGACCCGCCGAGGACGGATACGCTTATTGAAGACGCAAGAGAATACATAGCCGGGCGGGACAGATTCCTCCCGGAGGACTTTGAGAGCGGGCTCTGCGCGGAGGGAGAAAGGGTGATCCACGCCATTCTCGGCGAGGGTACGGTAATAGAGCTTGACCGCACGCGGAACGCATATCTGATCAAGTTTGACGGTTTATCGACGCCGAGGAAGATATCCATGAAAGTTAAGCTGACGAAAGCATGAGCCGAGAAGGCAGTGAACAAGGCTTGTGAAACAGACAAAAGAAAGAGACAAAAAGACCGCGGAGCGAATCGGGTATCTTTCTTCCTCGTTTTTGCTTGGAAGAAAGATGGCCCCAAACGCTCCGCGATCAGTTTTTTAGCTTGCTGCTGCCGTGATCTGCATAGCTGCTGCGGTGGTACTTAAGGCAACACCGCACAACCCGCGGCTATCGCCTCTGCACGTCATCTGCTTGCCAGCTTTCCGTCATTATTACCGTGTCAACTTGTTGACACTATTCTCCTTGACGTTGCGTAAAGCGAAGTGAACTTCGCTTGCAAGCC
>JAFXNC010000022.1 GCA_017529875.1 Ruminococcus sp.
CAAGTATATGTACAAGCTCACCTACGGCACCGCAGACGGTTCAACGGCATCAGCTTACAATCTGACAGGCACTGATTACCTCGAAGGCGGAAACAGACCAAGCACATCACAGCAGAACGTTCAGCAGATGTCCTTCGGGGCATGGGGATTCCTGCCGAGCGTGACCGCCTCTGATCCGAATTATGAGACGTATTATTGCGAAAACATCTACTCAGGCGGTGACGGATATGCCCTGTTCGGCGGCGGCGTAGGCGAAGGATATGCGGCAGGAGCGACTTATCTCAATATCGAGAATAGCACTGCTCTGAGCTATTTCACCGTCGGAACTTGCCTGTCCTGCAAGCCCATACTCAGAACGGAGGGGTGATACTATGCTTAATAAACTCGCTAAGCTCATCGACGTCAAGTCCATCGTGACGCTGGCGCTGACGGCGGTGTTCTGCATCCTCGCGGTGCGCGGGGAGATATCCGTCGAGCACTTCCTCACGGTGTACAGCGTGGTCATAGCGTTCTATTTCGGGGTGCAGTACGAAAAGCACCGGAGCAGGGAGGGTGATGACAACGGCGACTGAGATCATAATAGCAGTGCTGTCGCTCATAGGCACGTTCATAGGCTCCTACTCCGGCATCCGGCTCATGTCGTATCGGATAGAACAGCTGGAGAAGAAGGTCGAAAAGCACAACAACCTGGTGGAGCGGATGTACCGCGTGGAGGAACAGACCAGCTTACAGGCAGAGAAACTCAAAGCCGCCGATCTGCGGATCAGCGGCCTGGAAAGGAAGTGAGAATATGTCGGATTCGGCACTGGCTGAATATATCTACCCGGTGAAGACCAGCCATTTCAACCTCCGGGATCACGCCATCGACACGGTGACCATACACCATGCCGCCAACGGCACCGGCTGCAGCAAGGGCACAGCTCCCAATACTCTCGCCGTGATCTTTGCCTCCTGCGGGAAGGGCGGTTCCTGCAATTACGGCATAGATTCTAACGGCCGCATCGGCCTGATGCTCAGCGAGAAGTACAGATCCTGGTGCAGCAACTCCCGCTCAAACGATATGCGAGCGGTCACGGTGGAGGTGGCAAATTGCGAGGGCGCTCCCAGCTGGCGGGTCAGCGACAAGGCCATGAAAGCACTGATCGCCCTCTGCGCGGACATCTGCCGGCGCAACGGCAAGAGCAGAATGGTCTGGATCCCGGACAAGACCAGGGCGCTTAACTACACTCCCCGCAGCGGCGAGATGCGCATGACGCTGCACACCTGGGTCTCCGAAGCTCCCACCGGCTGTCCCGGGGAGTACCTGATCTCGAAGATGCAGTACATCGCCGACGAGGTGAACCGGCAGCTGGGCGCCCCGGAGAGGGAGAAGTTCACCCCCTACATGGTGCGCATCACCCATCCCACGGGAATGAACATCCGCAAGTCCCCCGGCGTGAGCAGCCCGCTGGTACGCGGGACGATGTGTGTGTACCGGGGGATCTACACGATAGTGGAGGAGCAGACCGTAGGCGGGCAGATCTGGGGCAGGCTGAAAAGCGGCGCCGGCTGGATATGCCTGAGCGGATTCACCGAGAGGTACAGATGAAAGCAGCTGTAAGCTGAGATAAAGAGCCGCCTTTTGCAGAAATGCAAAGGGCGGTTTTTGTTAGCCCCAACGCCGAAACATTGGGGAGAGAGTGGGGAAAATGCATCTCCCCCCGCTGTCGCGGGGGAGAGCATTTTCCGCCCTAAAAAAATCTCGCTCCCTCCGGCATACCACTCAGTAGAGCCCCGCCGTCAAACAAAAGAAACCGCCTTCTGCGATCTTGCAAAAGGCGGCTTACGGTGGTGCACCGTGTGCACAGTGGACCTGAAGGGGATCGAACCCTCGACCTCTGCGTTGCGAACGCAGCGCTCTCCCATCTGAGCTACAAGCCCGTGTTTACATCCTGTGAAATGGCACCCCCAGTAGGAATCGAACCTACAACTAGCCCTTAGGAGGGGCTTGTTATATCCATTTAACTATGGGGGCAGGGGTCTCACAGTAAATATTATTATACCACGTCGGGAGCTGTTTGTCAACACTTTTTTGAAGAAAAGTGTATCCCACAGCTCAGCGCAGGCGCGATAAAAAAGTTTTGTGGGGGTCCTTTTGTCAGGGAACTGACAGAGGTGCTTTTGCGCTACTTTGTGCAGCGCCTGCTAAAAAAAGAAAGAAGAAAGAATAAATAAAAAAGAATAATAGATTGAACATAGTTCGATCTATTATTCTTTATTATTTTAGCGGCGGCGCAAACAAACCTATAATCCAAACACTTCTATATCGCCGCCGCGCTGAGCCGGTGAATATGTTTTATCAAAGATTCAGTGAGCGTTCTTCTCATAGATTATGGCAAGACCCTTGAGCAGCAGATCCTCGTCGAGGGTGATCTTCCGGCGGCAGATCGGCACTACCAGCGGGGAAAGGCCGCCTGTGGCGATGACTGTGCAGCTCTCGCCCAGCTCCTCCTCCATGCGCACTATCAGCTCGTCGATAGCGCCGGCAGTGGAGTACATGATGCCGCTTTTCATGCAGTCAACGGTGTTGGTGCCGATGACCCGCCTGGGCTTTTCAAAGGCTACCCGGGGCAGCTGCGCCGTCTTGCTGGTGAGGGCGTCGGCGGAGACAGCCATGCCGGTCATGATGATGCCGCCGATGTAGTTCTTCTTGCTGTCGATTACCGACAGAGTGGTGGCAGTGCCCATGTCAATGATTATCTGAGGCACAGGATAACCGTTGATGCCCGCCGTCGCCGCCACTACAAGATCGCTGCCCAGCTGACCGGGGTTGTCGATGAGTATGCTCAGGCCGGTCTTGATGCCGGGGCCCACGATCATGACCCGGACGTCCGCAAGCTTTTCAACGGCGGCCTTCAATGTCGCAGTTACCGATGGCACCACCGAGGAAATGATCGCCCCGGTTATCCCGGAGAGCTCGATGCTGTGTAGCTGAAAGGCGGTCATCATCACCGAGGCATACTCCAGCGCCGTGGAGCGCTGAGACGTGGCGGCGCGTTCCCTGAAAAGTATACGGTCGCCGTCAAAGCAGCCGAAGACTATGTTAGTGTTTCCGATATCTATGGCAAGCAGCATTACTATTTCCCCTTTATGTCAGATGTAGGTGTTGAAGAAATCCAGCACGTCCCGGTCAACTTCCTCGTGGTTGATCTCGTTGAGCAGCTCGTGGCGGGCGCCCTCGTAGATGCGTATACGCGCCGAGGCGCTGTAAGAGATGAGCTTATTGAAGACTTTTTTGACCCCCTCGCCGTATGCTCCCACAGGGTCGGCGTCGCCGGCGATGAGCATTATGGGCAGATCCTTGCGGACGGTGGAGAACCACTTCTCCTGACTGATGAACCACAGCAGTCTGCCCAGATTGTCAAAGCCGTTGAGGGTGAAGATGAAGCCGCACTTCTCGTCGGCGATGTAGGCGTCAACGATGTCCTCGTCCCGGGTGAGCCAGTCGCAGTCGGTGCGGGGCTCGGGGATGCGCTTGTTGTAGGAGCCGAAGGCCACCTTGTTGATAGTCTCGCTGCGGTAGAACTCGTCGTGCTTATGCTTGGCGGCGTCTATGGCCAGCAGCAGCATCTCGGTGCCCTTCATGGGGCCGGCGGTGCCGCAGTAGACGGCGCCGGTGAGCTCGGAGCCGAACCAGGTGGTATAGGCTCTTGCCAGGAAGGAACCCATGGAGTGCCCGAACAGGAAGTAGGGCAGTCCGGGGTAGGACTGTTTTATCAGCTTGGTCAGGGAGTGCATATCCTTTACCACAGTTTCCCAGCCCTTTTCCGGGGCGAAGTACCCCAGCTCGGAGCTGTCGTTGACGCTGCCGCCGTGACCCAGGTGGTCATTGGCGCAGACCACGAAACCCTCCTCCGCGAGGAACTTTGCGAAGCGGTCGTATCGCTTTGCGTACTCGCTCATGCCGTGGGCAATCTGCACCACAGCCTTAGGCTCCGCCTCCGGGAACCACACATGGTATCTGATGTTATGGACGCCGTCACGGCTCTTGAAGTAAGCAGTTATCATGGTTGACACTGTGCATCCCTCCTGTTGTAAAATATTCAGTCTCAATATTAAAGTCAGTACTGGTGAAAGAAAGAGCGCCGTTATTCACTGTTCATTATTCACTGATCCCGCGCCCACGTCAAAGCTCATCACCAGTATATTCCTGTCCCCGATCCGTGCGTATTCCATCGACTTCGCTATCTGCGATGCCATCCTGATGCCCATGCCGCCGGTGTCGCAGTCGTCAAAATCCTTCTCCTCCGGGATGCTCTTCACCGGGTCGAAAGCTATGCCTCCGTCTTCAAGCCGCACAGTCAGCTCGTCTCCCTGCCGGGACATTATCACAGAAAAGCTCTCGCTCCCCGAGTAGCTGATGATGTTCACCGCCAGCTCCTCGCAGGCAAGCACGGCCTTTCGCGCAGGCTCGGTGCTGCCGGCAAGCTCGGTGAGCATGGTGCGCAGCTCTTTCAATGCGCCCATCTGCGCGGGCAGTTCCTTTTGCAGCAGCTCGCCCTGCTGCCTGTAATAAACAGTGACCAGCGTCATGTCGTCCGCCTGAGACTCCCCGGAGACGTACTTTCCCACCGCTCCGGTGACAGAGCAGGCCGTTTCCTCGGCGGTGCCGATAGCTGCGGCATCCTCCAGCCGCTGCTCGCCGAACAGCTCATGCTTAGACGATACCGCCTCGGTGATGCCGTCGGTGTAGATGAAGATGCCCTCGCCGTCACGGAGCATTATCTTTTCGTCGATGATGCCGATATCCTCGAACAGCCCTATCGCCATACCGGTGTCAGGGACAATAAAGCCCTTTTCGCTGCCCAGCAGCAGAGGTCGCGTGTGACCCGCGTTGGCATAGCGAAGCTCACCCGTGCGGGTGTCCAGCACAGCGGCAAACACCGTGGCGAACATTCCCTCGGGGTTCTCGGCGCAGAGGGCGTCGTTGGCTGAGTTGAGTGCCTCGGCAGGGGAGAGGCCGGTGCGCAGCCGCTCTTTCAGGATGTTCTTGGTCATAGCCATGAACAGCGCCGCCGCGATACCCTTGCCGGAAATGTCTCCGATCATGAAATAGACCCTGCCCTCCGCCTCGAAGCAGTCATAGAAGTCTCCGCCCACTTCCTTTGCGGGGCAGGCGATGGCATACAGCTCAAAGCCGCCCCTGGAAAGAGAGAGCTTTCCGGGCACCATGCCTATCTGTATCCTGCGGGCGATGTTCAGCTCCGCCGAAGCGCGTGCACGCTCGTCAGCCATGCTGCGGATATCCCCGATGTAGCGCACGATATCCTCCGACATCTTCCCGAAGCTGTGGTTTATCTCCTCTATCTCCGGGTAGGAGTTTATTTTAAGGGGAACGTAGCCCTTTTCGGGGTCGAAGCTGTTCATGCTCATGGAGATCTTCTTGATCGGCGCGAAAAGCTTTCTTCGCAGCAGGATCAGCAGTGTGGTCTCCAGCAGCAGCAGCACTCCCGCCGCGAGCAGCACGATAGTCACCACATACTTGACAGCTCTCTCGTTCACCTCGGTGACGTCGAAGTCCACTCCCGCCATCAGCCTGTCCTTTCCCTGGGAATCGGTGACAGGGAAGTAGTAGGATATGGCGTTGCCGAACTCGTTGCTGAACCGCTCGGCGTCGGAGAGCGACCCCTCATAGGCGGAAAGTATGTACTTATTTGAATCGAGGTCAACCTCGGTGCCGTAGGTGCGTTTCTCCTGGACCAGCTCATCATCCTTGTCGTCCATAGCCGCTACCATGTAATAGATCATAACGTCCCGCTCGGTGTCCACCCGGAAAAAGTAAATGTACATACAGTTGAAGACCTGGCACATCTCCTTGAGCAGCAGACGCAAGCTCTGATATTCGTTCTCCGAGGCCATCAGCATTTTTTTGCCGCCGCTGTCGGGTGATTCATAGGGGGGTATCTCGTAGACGTCGATAAGCTCGGTAAGATACCCCTTGAGCCGTTTGGCATCCGAGGCGCAGTTCTCCAGGGTGAAGTTGTTGAAGTATATGATGCTTGCAGTAGTGAGCAGTCCCAGTATCAGCAGCATCACGGCAGTGCAGACTGCGGCTATCCTGCGTAAAGTATGGTTCTTCATTTGATGTTGAGCCGTTTGTCAAAGCCGGTCATCCTGAACACATCGAGTATCTCAATGGAGGCGTTGATGATAGTCAGGTTACCCTTCATCTGCTTGTGGGCAGTGACCACGAGGCGCAGTCCCGCCGAGGAGATGTATTCCAGCTTCTCCATATCAAGGGTGAGCTCGGTGATCTCGCTGCCGAGACCGTCCAGGGCGTCCTTCAGATCCTGAGCGTTCTGAGCGTCCAGCCAGCCCTCAGGCTTGAGCACTGCGGAGCTCCCGTTTACTTCTTTGTTGATAGTCATAACTGTCAGTCCTTTCAAAAATAATATGGCTGTAACAATTATACCATATCTCCGTCATTATTTCAAGCCTTTTTTTATTCCGCCTTATTTCTCGCTTATTTTATTCCGCCTTATTTCTCACTTCTGCCGCGCTTCTAACTTGGTCGGACGGCGGCAGGACTTTGTGGTAAGCTCCGGGGGGGCAATTGGATATCGGGGCTCGTGGTCTTGCAAAAGTGAGACATAAGGCGGAATTAAAAAAAGATTGACTTTATTGCGCAAATCTGCTATTATTATAGTAGTATAACTATAATTCGATAAAAACAGAGGTATGTGAAATGATAAATAAGCTATTCAGACAGATGCTTCTGACGCAGATACTGTCCTCCATGACGGTAACGCTGTGTATGCTCATCGACAGCATCATGATCGGCCGGTTCCTGGGCGTTGACGCCATGACCGCCTACGGCCTGGCATCGCCGGTGCTGCTGGTGTTCGCGGCGCTGGGCTGTCTGATCTCGGCGGGCGTGCAGGTGGTCTGCGGCAGGACTATGGGCGCAGGCGACAAGGAACAGACCAACGCCTGCTTCACCGCATCGGTGGCGCTGACCTTCGGGGTGTCCCTCATCGGTATGCTGGTGGTGCTGCTGTTCACAGATCAGATCACCACACTGCTCTGCTCCGGCGAGCACGCCGCTGACAAAGAGGTCTTCGAGCTCACCAAGGACTATCTCCGGGGCTTCATAATCGGTGCACCCGCCTTCATCTCGGCACAGGTAATGGTGCCCTATATGCAGATGTCCGGCAGCCAGGTAAGGCTCATAACCGCCGTGGCTCTCATGACGGTGGGCGACGTGGTGTTCGACGTGCTGAACGTCTTCGTGGTAAAGCAGGGCACCTTCGGTATGGGTCTTGCATCCAGTCTGAGCTACTACATCGCGTTCATCATCGGCATAGCCTACTTCTTCAAGAAGGACTGTCTCTTCCGCATCCGGCCCAAACTCCTGACCCGCAGGGTATGTATGCGGCTGGTCAGGGACGGCATACCCATGCTGATAAATCAGATGAGCCTGGTGCTTTTGACCTTCGTGTTCAATACGATGCTGCTGCACCTCAGCGGAAAGTACGCAGTTGCGGCCTATTCCGTGATCTCCACGGCGGGCAACATCTGCTACGCATTCAGCTCCGGCGTGGCGGCAGTGGCGCTGACCCTGTCCTCCATATTCTACGGTGACGCCGACCGCAGCGCCCTCAAACGCCTTGTGCGGATAATGAGCTTCTACGCTGTTGCAGTCTGCGCGGCGGTGACGGCGGTGGTGCTGATAGTTGCCGACCCGCTGGTAACGCTGTTCCTCACCGACATGGACGCCAAGGCCATGGCAGTCAGCGGATTCAGGCTCTTTGTGCTGTCGCTGGTGCCCTGCGCCCTCAACACCTCCTTCAAGAACTACTATCAGGGCATAGAGCGTGTGGGCTACACCATGCTGATCTCGGTGTTCCAGAACTTCGCTCTCCCGGCGCTCAACGCCTTTATCCTCAGCCGGTTCATGGGCGTCACAGGCGTATGGCTGGGCTTTGTCACCGGTGAAACTGTGACCCTGCTCTGCATCACGGTATTCGTATTCGTAAAGAATCACCGCTTCGCCGTCTGCTCCGAGAGCTTTGCCATGCTGCCGGAGGACTTCGGCGTCCGGGACGAGGACTGCTTTGAGCTGTCCATAACCGACCCGGTACAGGTGGTAGAGGCCTCCGAGAAGTCGGAGGAGTTCTGCATGAGCCGGGGCATCCCACACAGGCTCAGCTCACAGATCGCCCTGTGCATCGAGGAGATGTCCAACAACATCGTTATGCACGGCTTCACCGAAAAGCAGCGCCGCAGGCAGGCCCGTGAGCACAGCATCGACCTCAGGGTGATGATAAAGGACGACTCCACGGTGATACGTATCCGAGACAACTGCCGCAACTTCGACCCGGTGAAATACATGGAGCTCCACCAGACCGACGATCCCATGGCGCACATCGGCATCAGGATGGTCATGAAAATGGTGAAGAACGCAAACTACGTAAACTCCCTGGGGCTCAATAACCTTACGCTGACGCTGTGAGATATTTGAACAAACAAAGGCACCGCCCGCTAAAAGAATAAAGAAATAATAAAAAAGAATAATTAAGGTATCTCCTGCGGCGATGATCATAGAGATCGTCCGCAAAGCGGACACCTTAATTATTCTTTATTCTTTATTCACTTGGCAGGCGTTTTACATCAAGGGAGCAAGCAGCTTAAGTATCCTTCCTCTCGCCTTCATGGAGAACTTCTCCTTAGCGATAGACTCCCGTGTGACCTGTGTGCATTTTTGCAGGGTCTCCTGGAAATCCTTCTCGATATCGGCGATGCAGCGGGTGCGGTAGAGGTAGGTGGCGCACTCGAAGTGGTGATAGAGGCTCCGGTAATCGAGGTTTATGGTGCCCACCACGGCCTTGACGTTGTCGCTGACGAAGATCTTTGCGTGTACGAATCCCGGCGTATACTCGAATATCTGCACGCCGGCCTCCACCAGAGACTTGTAGTGTGTTTTGGCAAGGGAGTAGGCGGACTTCTTGTCCGGGATGCCCGGCATTATTATCTGCACTTCGACGCCCCGCTTGGCGGCATAGGTCAGGGCGGCCTCCAGCTCGTTATCCAGTATCAGGTAAGGGGTCATGATGTGGACGTAGCTGATAGAGCGGTAGAGGATATCCATGTAAACGCTGCGCCCCACGCGCTCGCCGTCAAGGGGCTGGTCGCAGTAGGGGATGACGTAGCCGTCGGTATGCTCGGCAGGAAAACGGAGCTTGCTCTCCTTCCACCGGGGCTCGTACTCGTCCATGTTCCACATCTGCAAGAACATCAGCGTAAAGCTCTGCACTGCCTCGCCGGTGAGCATGATAGCAGTATCCTTCCAGTGCCCGAAGCGCTCCCGGCAGTTGATGTACTCGTCGGCGAGGTTGACGCCGCCGTTGAAGGCGACCTTGCCGTCGATGACCAGTATTTTCCGGTGGTCGCGGAAGTTATAGGACGTAGAGATAAAGGGCTTTATGGGCGAGAAGGGCTTGCACTTGATGCCGTGCTTACGCATCAGCGCGGGGTAGTCGTGGGTGAGGGTGGATATCTCGCACATACCGTCGTACATGACCCGGACGTCCACGCCCTGCTTAGCCTTCTCGATGAGTATTTTAAGTATTGTCCCCCACATTACGCCCTCGTCGATGATGAAGTACTCCATGAAGATGAAGTTCTCGGCCTTCATGAGCTGGGGGATCATGGCGTTGAACTTGTCCTCGCCCAGCGGGAAGAACTCCACCTCGGTATTCTCATAAATGGGGAACCTGCCCGAACGGTTGAGATAAAAACACAGGTCTGCGGTGCCGGACTCGATTATCTCGTCCTTAACGATAGTGAGGGAGTTCTGTTTGAGCATTTTTCGGGAATCTTTCAGCAGCTCGGCATGGCGGCGCTTTTCCTCACGGTGTCCGATATCCAGCCGGGTGAACAGCAAAAACAGTGCCGCCGGCACCGGGAAGAACATGAACAGTCCTGCCCAGGTGAGCTTGGCGCTTGAATCCATATCCGTATTGTACAGGTATATCAGCATGGCGAACATGAACACCATCTGTATGATCGCCAGCACCCTGAACTGCATCACGACCCCATATATCACAAAGAACAGCGCGAGCTGTATCAGTATCAGCACAGCAAAAAATCCCGCGCGGCTGAACAGCAGCCTTTTCAGTCCCGGGGACTGCTTGGGTATCAGTCTTATAATATCGCGGTTTGGGTCTTTTCCGCTCACAGGCTTCATCTTCCTTTCAACGTAAACTTAGTGCCGCTGCATATAAGCAACGGCACTTTCCGCATTATGGTGCGCTTGATGCGATTCGAACGCACGACCTTCAGAGTCGGAGTCTGACACTCTATCCAGCTGAGCTACAAGCGCGTTTTTTTAAACTCCGGGACGGCTCGGTTCCCTCGCCTGCCCTTTTTGCGCCGCTTTTTATTTTCTGCGACGAGCAGCGAGCTTTTTTTGTTCGCGCGGAGTGGTTCCTATCTATCGGAGCTTTTTTACTCCGGGACGGCTCGGTTCCCTTGCCTGCCTTTTTTGCGCCGCTTCTTACTTTCTGCGACGAGCAGCGAGCTTATTTGTCCGCGCGGAGTGTTTCCTATCTACCGGAGCTTTGTTGGGAATTTATATCACCGTTGGGTGAGCTGAGGTTTTGGTTTCAGCTCACCCTTCGGCTGATAACTGGTTTTGCTTTGCACCTGATCGTGCATTGAGCTTATCTTATCTTACTTCCGCAGGGGAGGCTCTGATCCGGGAATACTACTGCGGCGCCGCCGTCGGGGGTATCTGCGGCAAGTATCATTCCCTGCGACTCAACTCCGCAGAGCTTGGCAGGCTTGAGGTTCGCCACTATGATGATCTTCTTGCCCACAAGGTCCTCCGGCTTATACCACTCGGCGATGCCCGAAACGACCTGTCTGCCGCCGAAGCCGTCGTCCAGCTGCAAGCAAAGCAGTTTCTTGGACTTCTTCACCTTCTCGCAGCTCTTGACCAGAGCAACTCTCAGGTCGGCCTTGCCGAACTCCTCTATGTCTATTTCCTCTTTGAGCTCCGCCGGGACGAACTCTTCGCCCTTTTCGGCGTCGGAGAGCTTGGCCTTGGCCTCTGCCATGTTCTTCTCGATTATGGCATTGAGCTCGGCGATCTCCTTTTCCATGTCTATCCTCGGGAAGAGTATAGCGCCCTTGTGAACAGTCACGTCAGCGGGCAGCACGCCGAACTTTCCGGCGTTGTCATAGGTGCAGTCCTCAGCCTTGGCGCCGATCTGCTCCCACACAGCGGGCATGGTATTGGGCATAAAGGGAGAAAGCAGGGTAGAGATAACTCTGATAGCCTCCAGCAGGTTATAGAGCACAGATGCCAGCCTTGCGCTGTTGGCCTTGTCCTTACCCAGTATCCAGGGCTCGGTCTCGTCGATATACTTATTGGCGCGGTCAACGCCTGCGAATATTTCTTCGAGGGCATTTTTGAGCCGTGTCTCGTCGATGCACTTGTCCACCTTGTCCCGCAGGGATGTGATCGTCTCGATAAGAGACTGGTCGAAGTCACCTTCGAGGCGCTCAGTGGGGAGGGTGCCTCCGAAGTACTTATCCGCCATAGCCACGGTACGGGAAACCAGGTTTCCGAAGCCGTTGGCAAGGTCGGAGTTTATGCGGTTTATCATGATCTCGTTGGAGAATGCGCTGTCAGCGCCGAGAGCCATTTCTCTGAGTATGTGATACCTGATAGCGTCCACGCCGTAGCGCTCCCCCAGCATAAAGGGGTCAACCACGTTACCCAAAGACTTGGACATCTTCTGCGCCTCGCCGGTCTTGCTCTGGAAGGTTATCCAGCCGTGGACTGCAAGGTGCTTGGGCAGCGGCAGCTCGAGAGCCATGAGCATAGCAGGCCAGATAATGGCGTGGAATCTCATGATATCTTTCGCCACCATATGCACGTCGGCAGGCCAGAACTTCTCAAAGTCGCTGTGAGCGCCGTTGTCGTAGCCCAGGGCGGTGATATAGTTTGAAAGCGCGTCTATCCACACATATACAACGTGCTTGGAGTCGAAGGACACCGGCACGCCCCAGGTGAATGACGTTCTGGAAACGCAGAGGTCTTCGAGGCCGGGCTTGATGAAGTTGTTCACCAGCTCCTGGGCTCTGTACTTAGGCCTGAGGTAATCGGTCTCCAGCAGCAGCTTTTCGATCCTGTCGGCAAAGGGAGCCATCTTGAAGAAGTAGGCCTCCTCCTCGGCCTCAACCACAGGTCTGTGGCACTCGGGGCAGCAGCCGTTCTCGTCCAGCTGGGTCTCGGTCCAGAAGCTCTCGCAGGGGGTACAGTACTTGCCTGTATACTTGCCCTTGTAGATATAGCCTCTGTCGTAGAGGTCTTTGAATATCTTCTGAACGGCCTCCACATGATAATCGTCGGTGGTGCGGATATATCTGTCATAGCTGATATTCATGTAGCTCCAGAGCTTTTTGAATATCTCAACTATCTCGTCAACATACTGCTTGGGGGTAACGCCCTTGTCGGCGGCTTTCTGTTCTATTTTCTGACCGTGTTCATCCGTTCCGGTGAGGAACATCACATCACAGCCCTGCATCCTCTTGTACCTTGCGATAGAGTCGCAGGCAACGGTGGTATAGCAGTGCCCGATATGAGGATCCCCGGAGGGGTAGTATATCGGAGTGGTGATATAATAGGTCTTTTTTTCCATTTCAAAGCCTCCAAATAATTGTCAACATATAGTATACACCATTTTTTCCGTAAAGTCAATACCCGGTTTGAGGGAGAGCGTGAAAACAATTGTTGAAAAACATCCTTTCAGCCGCCCTCAGCCTGCTGAATAGGGCTTGCATTTATTGTGAATATGTGGTAAAATATATATGACGCTATTGTGCCGGAGGATGCTCCGGTTTGAAAGGAAGGAAATGACCATGATAAAAGCTCTGCCTCAGTATATCGAAAATCAGCCCTTTGCCCAGCGCATAAAAAGCCTTGCCGAGCTTGCTGCCAACGCTGACCCCGATCTGCGCATCTTCGGCTCCAAAAAGCACCGGTACAAGTTCGCGCCCCCTGCGGATATCCGCGCTGTACGGGACTTTGAAAGAGACCTGGGCTTCGAGCTGCCCGAGGAGTATGTCCGCTTCATGACCGAGGTGGGCAACGGCGGCGCCGGAGTTGACTACGGCCTGTTCACAATTGAGGAGGCGCGGCGCTATACCTACGTCCAGGAGGCTGGCTCCCGGGGGCTGACCCTCTTTGACTACAACGACCCCGCCCAGATATACTACGCCAAGGTCTCCGAGCAGGAGCAGCTGGACGAGCAGTTCGGCGAGGAGGCTGCCGACCGCGTAGACGCGCTGTTTGCCGACATCGTCCGGGGCATGGTCATCATCGGGACTGCGGGCTGCACCTATGACTATTTCCTCATGTGTACCGGCAAGAAGGCCGGTTATGTGGGTATGATCGACTGGAACATGACCGAGACCCCCGACGGCGGCCCGTTCCTCTATGACTTGAAGTTCAACGACTGGCTGGAGGAATACTTCCGGAAGATAATCTCCGGCATGGTGATCTCCCGGGGCACCTTCGACGTGGTGGACACCAAGTCCCGCATGGACTGGAAGCGCCCCGAGCCCAAGCCCGCGCCTGCTCCGGCTCCTGCGCCCGCTCCGGCTCCTGCTCCGGCTCCTGCTCCCACGCCTGCACCCGCACCGGCTCCTGCACCG
>JAFXNC010000023.1 GCA_017529875.1 Ruminococcus sp.
CGCCGAAGTATTTCGGGAGCCTCCCCTGCTAAGGGAGCAGGTACAAAAAAGCCTGCACCGGGGTGGTGCAGACTTATTATAGCATATTTCAAAGCGGGGTGCAAGGGGGAGTGTTAAACAAATTGATAACAGAAAATGTATTCTTATGTCAGTTCGGAAAGCTCCCTCTTGCCGTATATTATGGATTTGGCGTGGACGATATGCTTATCCTCAGCGGCGGTCAGCAGGTTTGTCCTTACCTGAGTATACAGTTTTGTTACAGAGCTTGTTGATAATGTAGTCGATTATCGAGCTGAGGTCGTTGTTAAAGCTGTTGGTCAGTAACAGTTTATAAGCCATATTTTCCCTCCAGCGCCTCAAACGCCTGCTCTGCGGGGACAGTCCGGCCCTCGGCGATGTCGCGGCAGGGCACATTCATGCTGTCAGTAATAAAACGCCTCCTCCCGCAGCCCTGATGCGAATATGAACAAAGCATTAACCAACATTCAAAAAGAAGTAAAAAGTTAGCGGCGGCTGTTGAAATGAGGGGTAAAATAAAGTATAATAGTAGTGGCAAAATTTCTACCATTATATTTTGGAGGGTGTTCAAATATGTTAGTTTCGGCTAAGGAAATGATGCAGAAGGCCGCAGCAGGCCATTATGCAGTAGGACAGTTCAATATCAACAACCTTGAGTGGACAAAGGCTATCCTTCTCACTGCTGAGGAGTGCAAGTCCCCCGTTATCCTCGGTGTTTCCGAGGGCGCAGGCAAGTATATGTGCGGCTTCGAGACCGTTGCCGCTATGGTGAAGGCTATGGACAAGAGCCTCGGCATCACCGTTCCCGTTGCGCTGCATCTTGACCACGGTACATACAACGGCTGCTATAAGTGCATCAAGGCCGGTTTCACCTCGATCATGTTCGACGGCAGCTCCCTCGCTTTCGAGGACAACCTCAACAAGACCACCGAGCTGGTTCACGTTGCTGAGCAGCTGGGTCTCTCCCTCGAGGCTGAGGTAGGCTCTATCGGCGGCGAAGAAGACGGCGTCGTAGGTATGGGCGAGTGCGCAGACCCCAACGAGTGCAAGACCATCGCTGACCTGGGCGTTACAATGCTGGCAGCCGGTATCGGCAACATCCACGGCGTATATCCCGCCAACTGGCCCGGTCTTTCCTTCGAGACTCTCGAGAAGATCAAGGCTGCAGTAGGCGATATGCCCCTGGTACTCCACGGCGGTACAGGCATCCCCGACGAGCAGGTAAAGAAGGCTATCGACATGGGCGTTGCCAAGGTAAACGTAAATACCGAGTGCCAGCTCGTGTTCAGAGATGCTACCAGAGCTTATGTTGAGGCCGGCAAGGATCAGCAGGGCAAGGGCTTCGACCCCAGAAAGCTTCTCGCTCCCGGCTTCGAGGCTATCAAGGTCAAGGTCAAGGAGAAGATGGAGCTGTTCGGTTCCGTAAACAAGGCATAATAAGCAACACCATTGCCGGGACTGTACCGAATGCAGTCCCGGCCGTTTTTTAGGAAGGTGTTTTTATGGAGATGTTCAACTCCCGCAGACTGACCAAGATCGGGCTCGTCGCCGCGCTGTATGTGGTGATAACGCTGGTGAGCGCATCGGTGTCGTATGAGGCCGTGCAGTTCCGCTTCTCCGAGATGCTGATGCTGCTGTGCTACTACGACAAGGATCATATCATGGCGCTGACGATAGGCTGCTTCCTTGCAAATTTGTTCAGCCCCCTGGGCATGGTGGATATGCTTTTCGGAACAGCCGCGACCCTCATCGCCGCCATACTGATCTATCAGCTCAGAAAGCATATCAGCCTTATTACCGCCTCGCTGATAGTCGTGTTCACCAACGCTGTCATCATCGGCCTGGAGATCAAGAGCGTTATTGGCGACCCCTTCTGGATGAACGCCGGGTTCGTCGCTATCGGCGAGTTTGCCTGCGTTACCGTGGGCGGAGTGATACTTTTCAAGCTGCTTGGGAAGAACAAGGTCTTCATGAAGCTCATCACAGCCGGCAGCGATAAGTCGTCATGAAGGGCAGGGGAGTGAACAAGCGCCTTGCCTCGGCGCTGACGCTGCTTTTGGTGGCGGTGATATGGGGCTCGGCGTTCACGGCGCAGAGCAAGGGCACCGAGTATGTGGGAGCCTTCACCTATAACTGCACCCGCTCGGTACTGGGAGCCGCCGCACTGCTGCCGGTCATCGGCGTTATGACTGCTGTCAGACACAAAAACAAGCCCTCCGGTACCGCCGTTTCAAAGAAGGCGACGGTCATCGGAGGGCTGATCTGCGGTCTGGTGCTTTGCGGTGCCAGCGCCTTGCAGCAGATAGGCATATCCATGACCACCGCCGGGAAAGCGGGCTTCATCACGGCGCTTTACATCGTGATCGTGCCCATACTGGGGATATTCCTGCACAGGCGGGTGCCCCGGATCGTGTGGCTCTGCGTGGTGACTGCGGCGGCGGGGTTCTACCTGCTGAGCGTGAAGGAGGGCTTTTCCGTGGGCAGAGGAGACCTGCTGGTGCTGGGCTGTGCGGTGATGTTCTCTGTCCACATCATGGTGATAGACCGGTTCATGGGGCAGGGCGCAGACGGTGTGGTGATGAGCTGCATACAGTTCGCGGTGACGGCAGTGATCTCGGGGGTGCTGATGTTCGCGTTCGAGAGCCCGTCCGCGGCGGCGATATACGAGGCGCGGTACGCCATACTTTATGCCGGAGTGCTGTCCAGCGGGGTAGGGTACACCTTGCAGATCATAGCGCAGAAGCACGCCGACCCCACGGCGGCGGCTCTGATAATGAGCCTCGAATCGGTATTTGCGGCGATATCGGGCTGGCTGATACTTGGGGAGAGACTGAGCGGGAGAGAGCTTGCCGGCTGCGGATCAGTGTTGGCGGCGGTGATCGCGGCGCAGGCAGCCGGCGGAGAGAAAGCGGAAAATAATAATATAAGTGCAAGCTAAAAGCTTATCGCGGAGACATCGAATGAGGATGTCTCCGCTTTGTTATGTGGGAGAGCGGATCCGCGGCGCCGGAAAGCCCTCGTCCCGCACAGACATAACGGATACGGGAGGAGAGCGTCCTACGAGACACACAGGCTGGGCGACAGCCTATTTTGTGCCTGCCCGCTCTCGCGCCCCCTCATATGGTATGCCGTCTGTGGCTGTATGTGCAATTTGCTGTTTTTTTGAAATTTATTCAAAAACCACAGCAAATTTCATTGACAAAATGTGCAAATTGTTGTATAATAGAATAGAGTATCCATGTAAAAAACGTTTTCGGAGGTGAGCGCTGTGTCGGAAGAAGTTCAGACCCTGGTAGGAGGCCTGCGTGCTGTCGAGCTCTATTACCGTCCTATAAAGGAGTCTTCAAGCGGCAATACCGCGTTCTATCAGTCTCAGACCCGCCTCAATACCCCCGGCCTCGGTACTCTTACCCCCGAGAATTACCGCGACGTCGCTGAGATAACAAACCAGTGCGTTGCCCTCTTTGAGCTGGAGGTAGTTCAGGCTCACGAGACTATTAAAAAATTTATAGAGCGGGACGTTCTCTTTGAGTGGGTCTCGGTCTATATGCCCGCCGAGTACCTCCGGGATATCCGTGCGGAAAGAAACCTGCTGGAGTACTGTTCCCGGTTCGAGGTGCATACCAATAAGATATGCTTTGCCCTCTCCTCCAAGATACTGGAGGAACAGGACGGCTCCGCCTCCGCAGTGCTTAGAAACCTGCGAAACAGAGGTTTCCACTTCATGCTCATGGGCTTCGGCTCAGACAGCTGCCCCATGATGAAGCTCTCGGAGTTCAATGTGGATTATGTCATGCTCTCGCCGGAGGTAACACACTTCTTAGGCAGGAGCGAGCGTTCCGACGGTGCCGTGAAGTCCATAATCGACTTCGTCACCGAGCTGGACGCCACACCTATCGCAGACGGCGTCAGCAGCAGCCGTCAGGTCGAACAGCTTTTCTCGTTCGGCTGTAATTACTGCGCCGGCCCCCTGCCGGGGAAATACGTCGCCGAGCGCTTTATCAGGAGAAAGAAAGATGAATGAGAGTTATACCCCTAAACCGCTGAGAAAGGAGGATCACCGTGGCTGACAAAAAAGATAAGAATAAGGTCGTGGACGTCCTCGCTCTCCGACGACAGTCCAAGGAAGTCAAACGGTATGTTGTGGTAACAAGGATCATGGCCCTTTTGGTTATCATACTCATAGCCATAGTCGCCGTAGCCTACGCGATCTCTTACTTCTACGACAAGTACGGAAGCTTTACCGTAAAGATAAACAAGTACGATATGATGCGTCAGGGGCTCACCCTTTCCGAGACTCCCGAGTGGCAGAACCAGTTATCGGTGCTCAATGCGGATATCGTCTACGATATGACGAACATCAGCGGCGAGGATCTCCCCAAGAATATAGATATGGTAAACGGCTCCCATAACGGTGAAAGCTACATAGCCTACACCTTCTACCTTATAAATGCGGGAAGCGATACCATAAGCTACGAGGGGAGCCTTAACATCGAAAATGTCACGCAGAACGTCGATGAGGCGGTGCGTGTGGCAGTTTATATAAACGGTGAAAAGACCGTTTACGGCAAGACAAAATCCGACGGCACGGGCATGGAGAGTGACTGCGACAGCGAATTTCTCTCCTCAACGATAGTAATGCAAACCAAGCATGACGGCTTCGAGCCTCAGGCAAAGGATAAGTTCACTATTGTGATCTGGCTTGAGGGTAACGACCCCGACTGCGTAGATGCGCTGATCGGCGGCACCATGAAGCTCGGTATGGACTTCAAGATCGTTGAAACCACTTAAAGTAAGGGAGAAGAAGGAAAATGAAAAAAGCAATCAAGATCACTCTGAATGTACTGGCGTGGATACTGCTGATATTCGCGCTGCTCATCACAATACTGGTATTTTCATCCAGCCGTAACAACGGCGTATCCAACCTGTTCGGATTCATCCCCATGACCGTTGAATCCGCATCCATGGAGCCCACCTTCAAGGTGGACGACCTCATCATCTGCAAGGAAGTTGATGACATCTACACCCTCCAGGAAGGCGACGTTATCACCTTCTGGACTATCATCGAGGGCAAGAGAGTCAAGAATACCCACCGTATCGTTGGCATCAACGAGGCTGAGAATTCCCGCTCCTTCGTTACCCGAGGCGACAACAACGGTATGGACGACGATATGCCCGCATACGCCGGCGATATCATCGGCAAGTGGACAGGCACCAAGCTGCCGGGCTTCGGCAAGGTAGTCCGGTTCCTCAGCACCAAGACCGGCTTCTTCTGCTGCATAATCATCCCTATGGCGCTGTTCTTCCTGTTCGAGCTGTATAAGTTCATCGCTACCCTCATGGAGATCAGAAAGCCCAAGCTCACCGTTTCCGACGAGGAGGAGATCAAGCGCCGCGCTATCGAGGAATACCTCGCCAGCCAGAACGCTCAGAACGGCGGCACTCCCGCACCTGAAGCTCCGGCTCCGGAGGCACCCGCTGCTTCCGAAGCCGTGACCGAGACCCCGGCAGATACCGCACCTGCACCCGAGACCCCGGCTCCGGCAGAGCCTGCCCCCGCTGAGGCTGCTCCCGCCGAGGAGACTACCGAGACACCGACTGACCCCGATACAGACAAATGACCGACACAGACAGATAAAACAGTTTACTGAATTTTGATCGGAGAAGAATATGAACGAGTTTCTTAAATGGTTCTTTGCATTCATTTCCGAAATGCTGAAAGGCTTCGGCTACATATTCTCAGGCATCGGAAAGGGCTTTGCTCAGATCTTTGATATCAAAAACTACATAGAGATATTCAAGACCTACTCCACCAACTTCGGTGCGGTGGGCTGGATACTGGCGATCTTGTCTATCATCATCGTCGTGGCTATCTATGTCCTCATCGCCTTCATAATCGTGCTGCTCATCAGAAAATATATCCGGTTCCGTCACTCTATCGTGTCCAACGAGGACCTGCTGGAGGAGATCGCAAATCTCCAGCGCCAGGTGCTCAAGATGACCAAGGAGAAGGACGAGATCATGGCTATGAAGGTGGCCCAGATGGGTCTTCCCGTGGGAGCGGCAGGGCTTTCCTATGCCGGTCAGGGCGGCGCGATGCCCTATACCGGTGCCGAGGGCGAGGAAGGCGCTCAGGTGGTGGAGGAAGGCGTCGTACAGACCGCAGACAAGCGTTTCTCCCGTCTGCTGGAGGTGGACGCATTCTACCGCAACTACACCCCGCCTGAGTACAACAACGACATCAACCTCGAGCAGATCTGCGAGATGTACCGCAACTTCGCCTGCTCCAAGATGCACCTCTACTATGATATCAAGACTATACGCCTGTTCATAGCGGGTATGGCTTCCACCAAGCTCATAATCCTGCAAGGTATCTCCGGTACAGGTAAAACTTCGCTGCCTTACTCCTTCGGTAAGTTCTTACAGAACGACACCACTATCGCCTCGGTGCAGCCTTCGTGGCGTGACCGTACCGAGCTGTTCGGCTACTTCAACGAATTCACCAAGAACTTCAACGAGACCGAAGTTCTCAGACGTATCTATTCTTCAAGCTATAACAACGACGTCAACCTGATACTCCTCGATGAGATGAACATCGCCCGTGTAGAGTACTACTTCGCCGAGATGCTGTCCATCCTCGAAATGCCCAACGCCGATGAGTGGGAGCTGGATATCGTTCCCAACGTATGGAGCACCGACCCGATCCACCTCGACAAGGGCAAGATCCGTATCCCGCAGAACGTTTGGTACATCGGTACCGCTAACAACGACGACTCCACCTATGCTATCTCCGATAAGGTTTACGACCGTGCTCAGCCTATCAATCTGGATGCCAAGGGTATCGCCTTCGATGCCCCGGAGACCGGCACTCTCAACCTGGGCTACGACCACCTCCAGTCCCTGTTCGACAAGGCCTTCGAGACCTATCCGATCTCTCAGGAGAACCTCAGAAAGATCCAGCAGCTTGACCTGTGGGTAATTGAAAAGCTGCGTGTGGCTTTCGGTAACCGTATCCTGAAACAGATGGGTCTGTTCGTACCCGTATACGTGGCCTGCGGCGGCGAGGAGCTGGAAGGTATCGACTACGTACTGGCTACCAAGATATTCAGAAAGTTCGAGTCCCTCAACCTTGCGATGCTCCGTGACGAGCTGCGCGAGCTGGTGGTCTACATGAACAAATCCTTCGGCAAGAACAAGATGAACGAATCCATAGCATACCTCGAGAGACTGCAAAAGCTGTTCTGATCATTTTGTATCTTCAAAAACAGCTTTACAGATAACTCTGATCTTTGTGCATAGTTTTATGTGCATTGTAAAAGGCAGGTGATGAACGATTGAACAGCTTTTACAATGACTGGTATGAGGATTTCAAGGAAGCAGTAGGCGCCTTCGGCGACGATCAGCTGTTCGATTCGCTCGACAGCCTGCTCAAACAGAGCCGAAGTACCTTCGCCTTCAACCGCAAGCTCATGGCAAAGGCCATAGACGTTTCGTGGGTCGAGGCGATAGAGAACGGGCTTGTACACGTTGACAACGTGCTGAGAAATCCCGGCAGAACGATAGAGGACGTGGAGGAGATAGTCCCTATCGAGCGGTCACGAAAGATAACAGTCGAGTCGGTGAAGCATCTGGCTCAGCATACCGACTACATACAAAGCATAGACCCCCGGACGGGGAAGATAACACCTTCAAAGATACTCAACGTCCATAAGGAAGAGAGCTACTTCACTTATGAGAACAAGTTCGTAAATACGCTGATCGACAGGTTATATATCTTCATCAGCACTCGTTACGAAAAGCTCGCCCAGGTAGCCCGGGACGAGGAAGTCTACACAATGGGCTACGATACCTCCATAGATACTGGAGCCGGAGGCAAAATGAAGATCGAGCTCAAGATCGAGACCTCCGACAGTCTGGAATCCACCGACGACAGCGGCTATACCATTTGGCAGCGAGTCGAAAAGCTCAAGAAGATCATCGAGGGCTACAAGGGCTCCGACCTGTGCATGAAGCTGGGCAATACCTACATCAGGCCGCCTGTTATGCGTACCAACGCTATCATGAAGAACGTGGAGCTCAAAGCCTGCCTGGCACTGTGGCAGTACATCGAGAGCTACGACAAGGTCGGCTACGAGATCAACGTGGAGAATACCGCGGTCAAGCCGCAGAACAGCTACATCGAGGATTTCTACAAGCTGGTGGTAATGAATCTGCTGCTGTTCCGCTCATATACGGACAAGAGCGAGAAGACCGGCGAGCTGGAGGAGCTGAAAACTCAGAAGGCCAAGGCTATCGCGCCGAAGTTCGTCAAGCGCTTCGACAAGGAGATCGCAGCGGACTACACCATACAGACCGACGCGGCGGTGGGCTACATCGCCGAGGACGGCGAGCTGAAGCTCCAGCGGCGTCTGCCGAAGAACATGACCCAGGTCTTCACTCAGATCAGCGAGGCCATACGCATCGAAAAGGCTTACTTGGCGGAGCGCGAACGGGAACGCCTCGAACAGATGGCTGCCGAGGAAGAGGCCGAGCGATTGCGGCGCGAGGAAGAAAAACGCCTCGAAGAACAGCGCCGCATCGAGGAGGCCAAGCGCGAGGAACGCGAGAGGATACAGCGTGAACAGGAAGAAGAACAGCGCCGTATCCAGGAGATGATCGAGCAGCGCAAACGCGAGCAGGAGGAAGAAGAACGGGAGCGTGCCCGCCTCGAAGCCGAGCGTCAGGCAAAGCTGGAAGAACAGCGGCGCCTCGAGGAAGAAGCCCGCAAAAAGCGGGAGGAAGAAGAACGTGCTGCTGCGGAACGCGAGCGCGTGCTGCTTAACAAGATGAAGATGCGCTCCGAGCTGGGAGATGCCGAGGGCGTAGATACCACCGAGGACAAGGAGGACGAGGAGAAGCTCCGTCAGGAGGCTTATCAGAACGTCACCAAAGAGGAGATCGAGCAGGCTAAGGAGGCTCTGGAGGAATCCGAGGAAGAAAATGCCGAGTTCGAGGATCCGAGAGAGGTCGCTGCCCGCATGAAGCTGGAGCAGCAGAAGAAGGAAAAGGAACGCCGCGAGCGCGAGCGTGCCGAGCGGCTCAAAGCCGAAAGGCAGAAATACGAGGCCAAGCCCTTCGCTCAGATCAGGTGGGAGTATTCAAAGAATCCCATACGTCTGCTGCAAAGACTGCTGCGCTACATCCTGGCTTACTGGTTCCACATCATCCCCGAGGATACGGACGATCCGGATCTGAGGAAGCTGCGTGCGGAGCTGGAGGAAAAGAAACGGCTCAAGAAGGAAGAGGCCGCCAAGCGCGACGCTATGGAGGTTTACTACAAGAAGTACGCTCTTACCTTCCACTACCGGTTCATGCGCTGGAGAGCAGACCGCAAGTTCAAGAAGAAGCGTGCTCTCGAGGCAAAGAGCAGACCCAAGCCTACATACAATCCGCCTAAGCGTACTCCCGAGGAGCAGCGTGAGATAGACCTCGAGATGAAGCGTCTGTACAGAGAGTACCACGTTTCGAGGTTTGAGAAGCTCAGGCGCTGGAACAAGGAGCGCAAGCGCATGAACAATGAGCTTGCCGAGGCGGTAGGGCAAAAAAAAAACGAAGCTGAGTTAAGCGAGGCTGAGACCAAGCCAAAGAAGTCCCGGAAGGTACTTGACATAACCGTTACCGTCATACTTTTACTGTCGGTACTGTTCTGCGCTTATGTTATGATAAACGCTGCACAGGGCAAGCCGGTCAGTCTGTTCGGCAAGAAAGTTTTGCAGGTAGTGACCGGAAGCATGGAGCCTTCGATCCATGTGGACGATTTCATCATAGTTGAGAGCGTGGACACAAGTGAACTCAAAGTGGGGGACATAATCTCCTTCTATACCGAGGATGAAGCCATAAAGGGCGAGCTTGTCACCCACCGCATAGCTCAGATAAACGAAGACGGCTCCTTTGTAACGAGGGGCGATGCAAATCCCGTGAACGACAGCCTGACCGTACAGCCCTCACAGGTGCTGGGCAAGTACACAGGCAAGACCAGATTCTTCATCTGGCTGCATTCGCTGCCCGGTTCCTTCGGAGGGGACAGCAAAAAGCTCATCATACTGCTGGTGATGATACCGGTGGCGATCATGGCCTTGTTCGAGATCAAATCGGTGGCTAAGGTGGGCAAGGAGCTGAGAGCAGAGAAGAAGGCCGAGGCCGAGGCGAACCGCCAGAGGCTCATCAGAGAAGAGATCGAAAAGGAAAAGCTCAGGCTCGCACAACAGGGCGGGATACCCGAAGAGGTGAAGAAGGATGAATCAGGATAAGATAATGAAGCGGCGAATGGTCACAGCGATCATCCTGCTGATCATAACGCTGATAGCACTTATCATATTTATCGGCCTCTACATCGACGAGACCCACCGTGTTCAGGAGACCTACCGCAGACAGTACACCACCGAGCTGCGGCACGTCAACGAAGAAATAACGATCTACAAGGCAGCGGAGGGAGACTTGGATTACCATTACAACCGCATAACCGTGTATATGGCAAACGCAGGCTCCTTCGCCTTCCTGATAGAGAACTTCACCGACAAGCAGATCGTTATAAACGAGATAAGCACCTGCCTGCTCAAATATCCCAATCAGATGAAGGATAAGCTCGAGGATCTCCAGCAGGCGATCACAGACATACTTGCAGAGCTTGACAAGGGCTACGACGAGGCAAAGGCTATCTATGAGTCGATAGAGCTGAAAGGAAATTAATCGGAAAAGGGTGAGATTACATGAGTGAAAAAAGCAAGCTGAAAAAGGAGATAAAGATCTGCCGCCAGACCATTGAGGAGATCGAGCGCAAGCGTTCAAGATCCCAGTCGGCGCTCGTTCAGGCAGTGCTTTTGCAGGAGGAGCCTGATGAAATGGACGTTGAGTGGTTCAACAAGTACACGGGCGAGATCACAGCCTGCAGAAACCATATGATCGAGCTGCAAAAGAAATTGAACTCTCTTTAATAGACAGCATACAAAATGCCGCACTGCAAGGGTGCGGCATTTTTGTGTTATGATCTATCCTCCCCATCGCAGGCGGGGAGGGCATAAGAAAAGGCTGCCGGAGCAGCCTTTTCTCAAAGTGTATCGGGGATAGAAAGGGTGATCATTCCTCGGAATCCTGCAAAGCGTCGAAGCCTTCTTCGCCGGTACGGACCTTAACAACGTTCTCAACATCGTAAACGAAGATCTTGCCGTCGCCGATATGTCCGGTGTAGAGCGCCTTCTTGGCAGTCTCGATAACGCTTCTTACGGGCACCTTAGCCAGGACGATGTCTACCTGTACCTTAGGCATCAGGTTGGTCTCAACGGGAACGCCTCTGTAATACTCGGGCTTACCCTTCTGAGTACCGAAGCCCATTACGTGGGATACTGTCATACCTGTGATACCCAGCTTGCTCATGGCCTTCTTCAGACGGTCAAACTTAGCTTCCTTGCAGATGATCTCCACCTTGGTGAGCTTGGGTCTGCCTTCCTCAACAAAGCTGGGGAGTTTCTGAACTGTTACAGCCTCAGCCTCGGGAGTATCGCCGGTAACGACTGTAACGTCGCTGTATTCCTCGTAAGTAGTATACTTGTGAACTGCGGGCATGAAGTCGGGGTATGCGCTGGGAAGACCGTGCTCGGAGATATCCAGACCCATGATCTCATCTTCCGGAGCAGCACGGAGGCCGTGAGTCTTCTTGATGATGCCGAAGACTATTACCATCATGAGTGCGGCATAGGCTGCAACTGTTACAAAGCCAACTGCCTGATACCCGAGCTGTGTGAAGCTGCCGGTGTAGAAAAGGCCTTCAAGACCTGCGGGAGCATCGGGGTTTGCAAAGAGGCCGACTGCGATGGTGCCCCATACGCCGTTTGCCATGTGGACGCCTACGGCACCCACGGGGTCATCTATGTGAAGCTTGAGGTCGATGAACTCGACTACCCATACTACCAGGAATCCGGAAACCAGTCCGACTGCGGCTGCGCCTACGGCGTCAAATGCATCGGTGCCTGCGGTAACTGCTACCAGACCTGCGAGGGAAGCGTTGAGACACATGGAAACATCAGGCTTGCCGTTTCTGATCCAGGTGTAGATCATTGTGGTGACGGTCGCTACGGAAGGAGCGATCGTTGTGGTCATAAAGATCGAGGAGAGCTCGCTTACGCTTGTAGCGGCAGCGCCGTTGAAGCCGTACCAGCCCAGCCAGAGGATGAACACGCCAAGTGCGCCGAGGGTGATGGAGTGTCCGGGGATAGCGTTTACCTTGATGATCTTGCCGTTTTCGTCACGCTCGTACTTGCCGAGACGGGGTCCTACGAAGATCGCGCCAACGAGAGCTGCGATACCGCCGACCATGTGTATCGCGCAGGAGCCTGCATAGTCATGGAAGCCCAGCTGCGAGAGCCAGCCGCCGCCCCAGATCCAGTGTGCTTCGATGGGGTAAACGAACAGCGAGATGATGCCGGAGTAGATGCAGTAGCTGGAGAACTTGGTGCGTCCTGCCATGGCGCCGGAAACTATCGTTGCGGTGGTAGCGCAGAACACCAGGTTGAAAACGAATGTGGAGGCGCCGGTGAAGCTGCCGTCTTCGGGGCTTGCGATGAACGCCTTGAAGTTTGCGAACATATCCATGTTGGGAAGTCCGATCAGACCGAAGAGGGTATCCTCGCCCATCATAAGGGTGTAGCCCAGCAGCGAGAAGACCACGGTGCCGATACAGAAATCCATGAGGTTCTTCATTACGATGTTACCGGCGTTCTTGGCGCGGGTGAAGCCTGTCTCCACCATTGCAAAGCCCGCCTGCATCCAGAATACGAGAGCGGCTCCTATCAGAAACCAAAATTCAACTGTCATAACAAATTCCTTCCTTCAGATCAAATGTTGTTTCTCAGCTCAAAATATCATTGTCCGATAGCATACTGACCGCCTCCCGAGAAAACTGTACGAATAAATAAAAGCGCCCTGACGAAACGCTCTGCATTTCATCGGGACGCCGTTGCCCACTGCAATTGTTATCCGTATAGTACCGTAAAAAAATAGATAGAGGCATGGAGATCATTTACTCAGACGTCCTTGCCTCTATGTAAAGCATTATACACCCCTCTCCGGGGTTTGTCAAGGGGAATTGTGAATATTCTGCATTTTGCAGTCAATCAGCTTGCATATTTTGACAGAAATGAGCAGTATTACACAAATACTATGAATAAATTATTGTGCAGCCCTGCAATTTAAGGGTGAAAATCTGAAAAAGCACCCTTAGACGACTGCTGAATAACGTACAGCTTTTTCGTCGGCGTCACTGACAGATCTCTCCGTCAACGATCTTCACTGTCCGCTGAGCCCATTTGGCCACGTTCATGTCGTGGGTTATCATTACTATGGTGCTGCCCATTTCGTGGAGCTTTGTGAACAGCTTCAACACCTCGGTGCCGCTCTGCTGGTCCAGGGCGCCGGTGGGCTCGTCTGCCAAGAGCAGGGAAGGCTTGCTGCAAAGGGCTCTCGCTATGGCTACCCTCTGGCGCTGACCGCCGGAGAGCTCCGAGGGCTTGTGCTTCAACCTGTCCGAGAGCTCCAGCATATCCACCACCTCGCGGCAGTCCCGTTCGGCGCTCCTTCTGTCTTTGCCCCGCATCAGCATGGGCATGATGATGTTCTGCATCACGTTGTAGGTGGGTATCAGGTGATAGTTCTGAAAGATGAACCCTATCTCGTGGTTGCGTATCTTGACTAAGTCCCGCTCCTTGGTCTCGTCGATCTGTATGCCGTTGAGGGAGTAGGAGCCGCTGTCCAGGGTGTCCATGCAGCCGATGATGTTCATGAGGGTGGATTTGCCGGAGCCGGAGGGCCCCAGTATGGCGGTAAACTCCCCCTTGTCCACCGAGAAGTCTATGCCCTTGAGCACGTTCAGCCGCTCAGAGCCCATTTTGTAGCTCTTGCACACCTTGCTCATGGATATGATCTGTTCAGTTGACATAAGCTCACCTCACTGCTCCATTATCTGTACTTCGGTAACGACCTCGCTGCCGTCAGAGCCCTTTTCCACAGTCACCTTGACGATGTCGCCGCTGCTGAGGGCTTCAAAGCCGCTCTTGACGCCGGCGCTGGTGACCACGGTAACTCCCACTGGGATCCGCAGCTCCTTTTCCTCACCGGTGAGGGTGTAGCTGCCGTTCTCGCCGTTTATGGTCTGACCGCTGCCGCCGGACTTGCTGCCGCCGGACCAGCCCCCCGGCATATTGCCGAACTGGCTGGGGTCAAAGTCATCGGGCAGGCTGCCGTCAAAGCTGTCGGGGAAGCTGCCGTCAAACTGCGAGGGGTCAAAGCCTCCGGGCATATTGCCGAACTGGCTGGGGTCGAACCCGTCAGGGAGGCTGCCGTCAAAGCCCTCCGGCATATTGCCGTTCTGAGGACGGCTGCGCTTACCGGACTGTCCGCTGCCGGTGCTGTCATCCCCGGCCTTTGAGTCGTCATCGCCCTCGGCGTCCGAGGCGGCCTCCTCGCTGTACTTCGCCACCGCGATGACCACATCGTTGCCCTCTATGGAGGTTATCCTTCCGTAGATGCTGTTGTCGTCGGCATCATCTTTGTTGGCGCAGGACGCCAGTGAAAATACCATAACTCCCGCAAGTACTGCGGCGTATAATCTCTTTCCGATCATCGTGACCGTCCCCTTTACTGTAAAAATCTGTTATCATTCGCTGGCAAGCGCCTCAACAGGCACGAGCCTTGAAGCCTTCCATGCTGGGTAGAAACCGAATACCGTTCCGGTAACAAGTGAGAATCCGAGAGCCAGCAGAGCGCCTGTCACGGACATCTCCATTCTGATGCTGAAGCTTGTGATGAGGGGGCTCACCGCGAAGCTCACCGCTACGCCGATGATGCCGCCGATAAGGCTTATGGAGCAGGCCTCCAGTATGAATTCCAGCAGGATATCCTTGCGGGAGCCGCCGATAGCCTTGAGTATGCCGATCTCCTGGGTGCGCTCCTTGACGGATACGAACAGCACGTTCATGATGCCGATACCGCCGATGATGAAAACGATCGACGCCATTGCGATGAGCATAAGGGTCAGGGTGCGGTTGGACTTGTTTGCTGCCTCCATTTTGCTGCCCGCGTCGGAGATAGTGAACTCAGCGTTGGGATAGGTGGCTGCCAGGACCGACCTTACGTTCTCGGCAACTGCCTCGATGTTGTCCACGTCCTCCGCGATAACGGTGATGGTGGGGCTGATGTCGCTGCCGGTAAGATACTTGATGCCTGTGGCGTAGGGGATGAAGATAGCCTCGTCGGCGCTGATGCCTGCTTCAACGGAGCCCTGTTCCGCCAGCACGCCCCCTACCGTATAGGGCCTGTCGTCGATGTAGACGATGCTGTCGTAGGCGTCCTCGGCGCTGCCGAAGATGTTCTTCGCTGCGGCGTAGCCCAGAACGCAGACCTTGGTCTTGTTCTCGTTGTCCGCGTCGGTGAGATAGTCACCGAACAGCAGCGAGAGATTGCTCAGCTCCGCGTAATCCGAGAGAGTACCCGCGATAGTGTAGGATTCAGTCTCCTCGATGTTGCCGCCGTAGATGTTCTGCTTGGTGGTGTAGCTTATGGTCGCCTCGCTGAGTCCCGGGACGGAGGCGGTTATGTCCTCCATGTCCTCGGTGGAGAGGGTGATCTTTTCACGGTTCTTCACCTCACCGCTGCCGCTGAAGCTGGGCATTTCACCGCTCCCGAAGCTTTGCATAGAGCCGCCGCTGCTGCCCCTGGAACGCTTGCTGCTGCCGTCGGAGGAACCGCCCTCCTTGGCTGAGGTCTGTGTGAAGGCGGGCATATCCCCTCCGCCGAAGCTTGGCATCGAGCCTCCGCCGAAGGAGAATCCCGAGTTGCCCTCGGACTGCTCGTAGTTTATGTCAAGAGCGCCTGCGTTGAGGTTGCGGAACTGGTCTGCCACGTCAGCCTGACCGCCGCGCCCGATAGCGATAACGCATACGATAGTCGCCGCGCCCACGATGATGCCGATAGAGGTCAGCAGCACCTTGAATTTGTTCTGTATCAGGTTTATCCTCACAAGATTGAGTATTTCCGAAAACCGCATATCATCACACCCTGCCTTTTATAAGCACCGTATCGCCCTCGGAAACTCCGGTGACTTCTGCCACCTTGCCGTTGGAGAAGCCCACGCTGACCTTGATCTTTTCCTCGGTGCCGTCGGAGTTCTGCCTGAGCACATAGCTGTCGGCGCCCTCGGTGATGACTGCCTTGTTGGAAACGCAGAGCACGTCCTTGACCTTCTTGGAGATGAAGGTCACATTGGCGGTCATGCCGGAGAGCATCTTCTCCGGGACGGTCGTTACGACAACAGTTACGGGGTAGCTGACGGTGGAGGACTTGCTGCTTGATGAGGATGAGCCTATCTCCGAGACATAGCCCTCAAACACCTGATCCGGGTAAGCAAGAAAGCTTATATCCGCCGTATCACCGATGTTCACCGCCGCGATATCGTCCTCGGTGACGTTGACTGTAACGGTTATGCTTTCGGCGTCGGCGAAAGACGCTATCGCAGTGTCGGCGCTGAGGGTGTCTCCTGCGGAGTAGCCCACGCCGGTAACGGTGCCGCTGTACTCCGAAACTATGCTGCCGTCCTTGATGTAGTCCTCGAAGGCTTCAAGGTCGGCCTTGGCGGTATCCACCGCCTCCTGAGCCTCTTCGGAGGCTGTACCCACGCCGCTGACTGCCACGTTGTAGAGATCCTCGGCGTTCTCGTAATACATCACGGTCTCCTCGTAGGTCTGCTTGGCAGCCAGTTCATCTGCTGCCCTGGAGCCCTCCGCCGAGGAAAGCTGAGACTGCAGCGATTCAAGCTGAGTATTGAGCTGCGAGAGCTGCTTGTCGTCAGTACAGGATGCGATCTGAGTATTGAGGTCGCTGATCTGGCTTTGCAGGCTGGAGATGTTTTGCGCTATCTCCTCCAAAGCCGCCTGATAAACGGTCTCGGCATTGGAGCCCTCGGCTATGCGGGTGTCGTATTCGTACTTGGCGGAGAGCCGGGTCTCAGCCTCGTCGATCTGCGCCTGTTTCAGAGCCAGCTCTGCGTCCTCCACGGCTTTTTGCAGCTTTGCCCGGGCGCTGTCGATGCTGTCCTGAGTTATGGTCATGAGCACGTCGCCCTTTTGGACGGTCTGACCCTCTGTGATGTTCACCTTGTCGATCACCAGTTCAAGGGAGGATGACTGTGAGCTGGTGGAAACGCTGGTGGAGCCCATGCTGCCGCCGCTCCGGCTGCTCATGCCGCTGACCATGCCGCCGAGGCCTCCCATGCTCATGCCGCCGGAGCCTCCGCCGAAGCCTGACCCGCCGGAGCCTCCGCCGCTGCTTTCAACCGATGCCGAAACGCTTGTGGCTGTAAGGCTGAGGTCAAAGGTCTGCTCTAAGGATTCAACGTTTACTGCGGCGCTTTCGGTGACGCCTGCGGTAACGTCGCCCCGGGTGACGGTCACTTCCTTGGCGGCAGTGACCGCCTCGGTGTCGGATGAGGTGTTATAAAGTACTATACCGAGAGCCGTACCGCCGACTATCACAAGTGCGGCGATACAGGCGATTATCTTCTTCTTCATGTTACTCTCCCTTTCTTCCGCCAAAGCTGGGCATATTGGAGGGGTCGAAATCCCCGAACTGGCTGGGGTCAAATCCCGACTTGGAGCCCTCGGAGCCTTCGCCGGACTTGCCGGTGAAATCCTTCAGGCTGCCGCCCAGTGAGGCGGTGTAGTTGAAGTAGACGTTCACCGACTGCCCGCTGTAAAGCTTGGAGCCCTCCTCGGCGGTGACGGTGACGTTGAAGCGCACGTCCGCGAGGCTGGTGGATTCGCCTGCCGCGATGGAGGTGATCTTGCCGTTGGTCATGCCGGTCTCGGAGGAGTAGATGATGACCGTGTCGCCTATGCCGATCTCGGTCACGTCGTACTGATCCAGCTCCACGGTAACGGTGAGGTCGCTGCGGTCAACGTAGTAAACGTAGGGCGAGCTCACATCTATGCTCCTGCCCGCCGTACCGCTCACCGAGCAGACCGTCCCCTCCTGCCTGGCGCGGATATATCCGTCGGAGAGCTGTTCCTCGAAGATGCTCAGGTTCTCTTTGGCGGTGTCAAATGCCGACTGCTTTTCCTCCAGGTCTGCATCTATGGTGGAGCAGGTCAGCTCATAGTGGAACTGTGCTTTCTCATAGGATGCCAGGTCGGTATCCAGCTTGTTTTTCAGCTCCAGCTTGTCGGTCTCGTAGGAGGTGTTGAGAGAGTTGTACTCCGAGCGCAGCTTGTCAGATTACTCTTGGCCTTTGAAAGGCTGCTCTCCAGCGAGCTTATCTCCTTGTTCAGGGAGGTGATGCTGCTTTGCGTTTCTTTGAGCTTGCTGTTCAGATCCGAGAGGGTGGCTGAGACTGACTTGTATTCCTGCTCGGCAGTGTTAAGTGCCTGCTCCGCCGGATCCAGCTTTTCCTTGGATTCATTGGTGCTGCTGAAAGCATATATCCCTGCCGAGCTGCCCGCCAGCACAGTAACGGCGCACACAGCCGCGATGAGCTTTATCCGGCGGGGCTTTAAGGTCTCGTTCTTCATTCTCTGCACATTCCTTTCTGCTGTCAGGGGTCTTTATTCTATTATCAAGGATAAAATTTCTAACTTAATAATAACTTAAATGAATGTGTTGAACACCTGAAAAGCGAGGACAATTCCTTTCACATTTCTTACACAAAGCCCAGCCTCAAAACGCCGGGACCGCGTATCTGCGCGGGCGGGCTTTTTCACAATTCCGTCCCCGGCAGGGCAGTGGAGGGGTTTTCTTTAAAGTTGGTTTAAAGTTCGCTTTATGTTTGCCGATGCAAATAAGGCTCCGCAGATACCCTGCGAAGCCTTGGCCCATACTATTATAAATATAAAAGCGGGGAGCTTAGCGCGGTGGCGATATAGAAGTATTTGTATATCATATTTTTGTGTGCGCCACCGCTAAAATAATAAAGAAGAAAGAATAAAGAATAAAGAATAATAGTGGTGTCCGCGAAGCGGACGGATCTAATGATCATCGCCGAAGGCGATACCTTAATTATTCTTTATTCTTTATTATTATTCTTTCTTCTTTTAGCAGGCGCTGCGCATTGTAACGCAAAGGCACTTCCGTCATAGTACCGACAGAAGTGCCTTGAACAAAACTTCTTTATCGCGCCTGCGCTTTTTCCCCGCTTCAATATCTTTTTTTCTCCTGCCCGAGGTGCTCGTCCGCCTCGGAGGCGACCCTGCACAGGCACATCGCAGTCACGCCTACCGCGCTGCCCACAAATGTCCCTATTATGAACCCGATCATGCGCCCACTCCCTTCCGGAAGTAGTATGCCCCGGGCCGCTCAGAGTATTCAGGTCACGGAAATAATGAACTCGATCTCGCCGAAGGCAAATGCCACCGGGATGCAGAAGGCCTGCTTGTCGAATTTTACCTTGCCGTTGTGGATGTAGTCCTGGGGGTCGAGGCTCAGCTCGATGCCCGACTGGTTGCTCTCGTTTACCACGAACAGGCCGTTGTTGACGTTGAGGAACTCGCCCACTACCTCATTGACGTACTCGTCCACCTCAGTGAAGGTCTCCTTGGCGAAACGCTCCGCAAAGGCGATGTACTCCTCCTTCGGGCAGGCGATCGCCAGCTCTGCGGTGTACTTGCCGTGGATCTTCTGGCATACGATGTACTGCGCCTCGATCTCGTTTATCACGGTTGACTCGATAGGCGTGAAATCGTCGCCGATGAAGCGGATGAAGCTCTTGAACAGCAGCGTCACATAATCGGTGTAGATACGCGCATTCTCGGCGGTGTTGAAGTGGAAGAAGTCCTTGACTATCGCCGAGAGCTTGTCGTTCTGATTATTGGAGATATCGTCGTCGGAGAGCTGATACTGGGTCTTGTAGGCGGAAATGGCGTTCTCGAACTCCGCATTGGTCAGCGAGCCGTTGTTCACCAGCGTCTGACCCAGCAGCAGGTAGTCGGTGGGCTGCTCCGAGAGAAGTCTCTCAACGTCCGCATTGGTCAGGTACCCCAGGTCAACGCAAAGGTCGCCGAAACGCTTATCCACGCTCTGCTGGGCGACGTTGACGTGCTCGACCTGGTCTGCGGTCATGAGCCCGGCATTGATAGCCAGTACGCCGAGACGCATTCTGGTATTCTTCTTGTCGTCGATAGCCTGTGCGAGGGTATCGGGAGAGACCAGCTTGTTGTTCAGCAGGAAGGCTCCGAAGAATTGTGCAAACATATACAGTCCTCCTTATTTCATTGCGTTGCGGATTATCTTTTCTACCTGAGCGTCGTCGATAGGCTTCTGCACGAAGTCATAGGCGCCCAGCACGATAGCCTGCTTGAGGTGGCTCTGCGTACCAACAGAGGATGCCATTACCACCTTGGCCTTGCTGTCGTACTCCTTGATGGCTTTGAGCGCCTCGATGCCGGTGAGCTTGGGCATTACGATATCCATGAACACCAGGTCGGGAGCGACCTCCTTGTACTTGTTCACGGCGTCCTCACCGTCGGATGCTTCGGAAATATTCACTACGCCCAGGGAAGACAGGAACATTCCCAGCTTCTTCCGGGCAAACATTGAATCGTCGCACAGCAGTATTTTGATGTCTTTAAAATCCATTTCAGATCCCTCCAATATGAGCTATACCGCACAGCATAGCCAAAATATGGCTGCGCACAGTATTATTCATATATATTTTAGCACAAAACAAATAAAAAATCAAGAGCCTCCAAGATATTTTTTGTGGTAATTGTGCATAAATTTGCAACCCCTTTTTTTTGCGCTTTGCCCTTGACTTTGATTAAAAATTGTGATATAATTCCCATATAACTGTATACGCCGGTGTGATGGAATTGGCAGACGTGACGGACTCAAAATCCGTTGGTAGCAATACCGTGCGGGTTCGACCCCCGCCACCGGCACCATTAAAGACGCAGGTCCCTACTCAGAGCCTGCGTCTTTTTCGTCGTGATCTTTGCTGTCATCTGAAATCCTCGAGAGCTTTGATTTCAAAATCACCACCGCCGAGCAGGCAGAGACAACAAAGGCCACGGCTATTGTTCCCAACCTTTACGATCTGATGGCTGCACCCGTTCTCGACCGCTGTGAGCTTAACGGCATCGCAGAGGCCAATGTCTCCTACGCAGGCAACGATCTCAAGGTAACGGCTACAGGCTTTACCAATTCCGCCTGCAACGAGACCGTTAAATACGACTTCTGTCTGCTTGACAATGACGGCGAGGTGCCTACCGACGGAGAGCTTATCGCTTCCGTGACCGAGTTCTATCCTCTGGCGGGATATCACAGGGTCGATCTTGAACAGCCGCTTTATATCCCGGCAGGTTCCTTCTATTCGATAGTTGCGACTATCACCGAGGAGAACGGAAACAACAGCATCAGCTTCAAGGCTGGTCCCAACCTGAAATATGCGGAAACGCTCGCCGAGAAGCAGAGGCAGGCATATATAGCTGAGAACGGCACCGATGAAGGCTTTGTACCCAATCAGGTAGACTACAACCGCGCCGTGGTAAACAGGAACGAGAGCTTCGTTTACTATGACGGGAGCTGGTATGACTGGTCGAAGGTGCTCGACGCCATGTACACCAGCGGTCTCGATCAGTCCGACACAACTGCCACAGACAATTTCGGCATCCAGTCCTTTACCGAATGTGAGATCGTTTCCGTTGACAACCACATTGATGCGCCGGAGAACAGAGCCTACAATCCCGGCGACGAGATCGAATGCACCGTAACGCTCAGGTGCAATGTTTCGGAAGATAAGGCCTTTGATGTTTATATCAACGGTTCGATCGTCGGCACCACCGAGGTCATGGATTACGGCGACACCTGTGATATCAAGTACATCTACACCGTTACCGATGAGGATGCGGAGAGAGGATATCTTGAGAGCGAGGCTGCTGTATACTTCGATCAGGAGGGTTTTTACAGGGAGATCGAGCTGTTTGAGCAGTTCAGCCATCCTGTTTTCCGTGCTGACGCAGCGGTCAAGGAGGACAGCTCCTCCGAGCCCGAGGACAGCAGCGAGCCCGAGGACAGCAGCGAGCCCGAAGACAGCAGCGAGCCCGAGGACAGCAGCGCACCCGACAGCTCCGAGGATCCCGGCAGCCAGGCAGACAAGCCTTCCGACGGAAAGAACCCCGTGACCGGTGCAGCTGTTCCCGCAGTGGCAGCCGCAGCAGCAGTGGCGGTCAGAAAAAAGAGAGACTGAATCAACATCGACAGCTGCGTTGCTTTGTGCAGTGCCTGCCAAAAAAGAATAAAGAAGAAAGAATAAAAATAAAGAATAATTAAGGTATCGCCTGCGGCGATGATTTTTGAGATCGTCCGCTGAGCGGACTCCTTGATTATTCTTTATTCGTTCTTCTTTCTTCTTTATTATTCTTTACAGCGGTTGTGCGAACATTGTAAAACACTGGGACAAGCCGTCAGCCGGCCCGCAGCTTGTAGATACGGTAGCCCTCGATAGATGTGTATAACTCGTAGCTGTCCTTCAACGACTCGATGATCTCCCCGAAGTCCATGAAACCGTTGGGGCACTGCAAATGCTCCTTGACGATCAGATAGTCTATCCGGGCGTTTTTGCAGTCCTCGGCCACTTTAACGGGCTCGTAGGGGAAGGTGGTCTCGTTGAGCTGGAAGTAACCGAGCTGAGGCTCTCTGCCGGTGGCAAAATACAGCGGATCCTCGCCCGGCAGCGCGTAGACCGTCTCGTCCTTCCTGACGTTGTCCTCCAGCCATGCCGCAAGGCCGTCAAACTCCCGGATAAAGCTCTCGTCAGCCGCCAGCGGGTACAGCCGCTCCTGAACGGTGACTGCCCTGAGATCGCTGTCGTGGGTGACATAGTCAAGGCGGGATTCCGTCACGTTTATCATTATCAGTCCGAAGGCCGTGCAGATCACGGCAGCGATGAGCGTTGCCTTCTGCAATGCTTTTTCGCGGTACAGTATCGCCAGCAGTATCATGAAAAAGGGATAAAGTCCGTAGGTGCTGCCGTTGATGCCCTGGGAAGTGAAGTTCGCCCCGATGAACAGCAG
>JAFXNC010000024.1 GCA_017529875.1 Ruminococcus sp.
CTGTCACCTGTTCGCCGCCGATATCCGCTTTATCTGTCGGCTCCGCCCAGACTGTCTCATCCCCGTCGGATCCGTATATCCTGCCGTCGGCGATGTCGAAGATCACCGTTTCACGGTGTTCGTCCTCACGGAACACCACATCTATCCTGAGCAGACTGCTGTCCTGCGAGAAGGCCAGAGAGTCGATATGGCATTCCCCGAAAAACTCATCGTCTGTATCATCGCCGTAATTATCCCAGTATTTATCCTTCAGGAAGGCCTCAACGTCAGCGAAGCGCAGAATTTTAAAATCATTGAGCTTGCTGTCTATCTCCCGGAGGAGCTTTTCTGCGCTCAAGCCGGACAGCACGGTTTTGAGAGATGTAAGCCCGGAGTCGAACAGATCTCCGTTCTCCCAGCGGAAGAGGTGTGAGTTGTAGATCGCCTCCGGCAGCATGGGAGAGATGCGGAGGGCTTCCTTCCAGCACTGCTGAGCCCCCTCCCTGTCGCCCAGGTCAAGGCAGC
Source organism: Ruminococcus sp. (assembly GCA_017529875.1). Classification (GTDB taxonomy): domain Bacteria; phylum Bacillota; class Clostridia; order Oscillospirales; family Ruminococcaceae; genus FB2012. The sequence continues at coordinate 505 of JAFXNC010000024.1, forward strand.
TCAGGGCGCGGTTGTTGAGGGACTCCGCAGTCTCAAAGGCGTGGTCCAGCAGGGAAGGGGAAAGCTCCCGGAAGCTGCTGTCGCCGTATCCTGCCAGCAGGTCAGCCAGTAGGGATACTATTTCCCTGTCCGAGGGGCGGGTCTTGGGGTCGTCTGAAAGGCAGCGTATCAGCAGGTCTGCAAGCTCCCCCGGTACTCCCGGCAGTCTTTCGCAGGCGCTGCTTACTGTCTGCTCCGGGTCGATGGGGGCGCTGCAGCCGTAGCCGCAGCCCTCCCAGCAGCAGCCTCCCGCCAGCATCTCCGCTGCGGTCAGCGCCCAGGAGTAGATGTCCGAGGCCGCAGTTACCGAAGAAGTGTCGCAGCTGCCGTATTGCTCCGGCGAGGCATAGCGGGGGGTAAAGCTGTTGCCGGTGACGCTGCCGAAGTCGGTGAGCTTGGCGATGCCTGCCCCGGTGAGCATGATGTTTTCGGGCTTGACGTCCCGGTGGACCGTTTTGGCGCTGTGGATATAGCACAGCCCGATCATGGTCTGCTCGGCTATCCTGAGTATACGGTCCAGCTGCTGTTCTGCGCTGCCGGTATAAAGGCTGCCGTCGGCGATGCAGTCGGCAACGCTCCTGCCGTCGCACCATTCGCAGAAGATCATGGGTACGTCCTCCACCAGACGCACATAGTGACAGGTCACCACATAGGGGTGCAGCCCCAGTCTGAACCAGAGGCTGCACTCGTTTTTGAAACTGTCAAGGCCTTCGCCGCGGATCTCCGGCCTGGGCTCCTTCAGGGCCAGCACCGTGTCCCATTCGGTGTGGAGTATTTTCCACACCCTTGCAGTGCCGCCGCTGGTGACAGGGCCATCCAGCACCCGGTAGATCCCCAGGAGCATATCGTCTTTTTTTATCTTCATGGTATCAGTCCCTGTTATTATTATTATGGTCTGCACAGATCTGTTCGATCTGCTCCTTGAACAGGCGTCCATGCTTCAGCAGAGCATTCACGAGGGCGTCGAGCAGGCCGCGGTTGTTTCTGATGATCTCCTTGGCGTTCTCGTATTCGGCGCTCAGTATAGGTCTTATGAGCTGTTTCGTTTCCTCATCGACTTCGAGCTCACGGAAGCTCATAAGGCCGTATCGGTCGTCAAAGCCGAAAAGCTGTATCATCTTTGCCGCCGTTAAGGTAGCCTGCTGCAGATCCATGACCGCTCCGGTGGAGACGTCGTCCTTGTCGAACACAACTTCTTCTGCGGCGCGTCCTCCCAGGCAGGTGCGGATCGTTCCGAGAAGATCCTTTTTGGTGGTGTGTCTCTTTTCGATCTCCTCGCGGCAGTGCTGCATATAACCGCCGAAACTGCCTCTTGCCTGTATGGTGAGATATGCAGGCGTATAGCCGCAGCTCAGATAAGCCAGGGCATGACCGCACTCATGGACGGCTGTGGATATCATATCCTCCTTTGAAGGCAGGTTTGCCTTATCCTGAGTGCCGAACAGATGATCCTGCAAGGCCTGGTCGATGTGCCCGGAAGAGGGGGCTTCTCCCCTGATAAGAGCTGTTTTAAAGGCGTTGTCAACGATATGCTCTATTTTGCTGGGGGTCAGTCCGTTCATCATCTCAGAGAGCTGTTTTAGATCGCCCTCGGCCAGCGGAGGCCAGTGTGCGGTCAGCTTTTCCAGTATCTCGATGATCTCTCTTTGGGAGGGCAGCTTCATCCTGATGACGGCGTTGAACCGCCTTGTAAGCGCCGGATCCAGCATTGTAAAGCCGGGACCGTCGGGGGTCACGGACGCATTGGTGGCAGCGATCACAACTACCGGGCGCCTGGAGTTGTTGGAGACAAAGCCGTCCATCTCCGCCAGCAGGGTATTGAGCACCGCCTCGGTACGCGGATCTCTGCCGGTGCGCTGCTTGCCCACCGAGTCTATCTCGTCGATGAAGATTATGGCCGGGGCGTTTCGCCTTGCCCGGGCAAACAGCTCCCTGACGCCCTCGGAGCCCTGTTCGCGCAGGATGCTTCCCTGGGTCTGCAGGAAGGCCACGTCGAACTCGCCGGCGGCGGCTTTGGCAAGTCTGGTCTTGCCGGTGCCCTCAGGTCCGTAGAGCAGCACGCCGGTGGGACGTTTCAGACCGGTCGAAAGATAGCCGTAGGGATCGTCCAGGTACAGTTTCAAAAAGCCGATCTCTTTTTTGGCTTCCGCGCAGCCGATGACATCATCGAAACCTATATCCGGTCTTTCGGCGTCATTTACCATAGCCGACATATCATCTGCACTGGCAGAGACCGTCAGCTCGAAGTTCCTCAGCTCTAAGATGTATTCACCCTGCCTGCCGGAACGCTTCACGGCGTGTTCAAAACTCAGGGACTTGTTCCTTGCAGCCAGATCCAGGACAGAGTCCTGCATATTGAGCTCACGGCCCAGCTGTCTGAGACGCTGTACAAGGTCGTCCCCGGCAACGGAGAAGGAGCCTCTCACGCCCTTGGAAACGGCCTGCCTTGTGAGCAGCTCCCGTGAGCGGCTGCCGCCGAAGGGGGCGGAGCCGTCATCCAGCAGGTAGACCGGCATATCCGGGAAGATCGCCAGAAGTTTCTTTATCAGGCTCCAGCCCTCGGCTACCGCGCTGGCAGCGGTGGTGGCGGTTATCGTTTTGGTGGTGCCTGCGAGCTCCGACGTCTGACTGCCGAAACTGATATCTATGAGCGCCAGGTGGGGATGATCCTCTTTGGCATAAGCTTCAGCCATGTGAGGCTCCTTGGTCAGGAACATACGGAGATCGTCCTCCGTTTCGGTCAGATCGCTGATGCGGCGGAGGTTGTTCGGCGAGGAATAGACCAGCACCTTTGTGCAGCCTCCGGGGTTGAACAGCTTCCAGATCTTGTTTGCCTTGATGTCGGCGTCGCCGCGGGGGATGTTCCCGACGCGGAAATATATCCTGCTGACCTCAGCGCCGTCTGCGGCGGTGATAACGTTCTTGACCGAATCCCTGACGAACTCGGCGGCCTTGGCTGACATCATACGGGCGTCGGCTCTGCCGCCGAGAGAGTAGAGCAGGGAAGTGAGCAGCTTGCTCTTGTCCTCCGGGGCCTTGAAGTCCAGGCCGATGCCGTATTTATCTGTGATCTTGTCTTTGGCGGCGTCGAAGCTGTGCTGTGCCACGGTGAGCAGACTGTGGGGCGGCATATGGTCGAACATCAGCACCGTTCCGGTGGAGATCCTGCTTATGAGCTCGCCGGGAAAGAGCTTTTTTCGGGTGACGGGGTCGGTGTCCCGTCTGAGCTCGTCGAGCACTGTCTTTATGGGCAGCGCGGAGAGCCTGATACCGTCTTTATCCTCGTAGAGCCTCCTGCCGGCGTTGGTGGTCAGGATGATAATTGCATTGTCAAAGGGTATCGTTCCCCTGCAGCCATCGAGCAGTTCCTCGCGCAGCTCTAACGCATTCTCGGCGCCGGCCTTATCATCTTTGTAGTGAGCCGTGATATCTTCGGGGGCAGCGTCGCAGAGCCCTGTGTAGAAATCGTCGGAGAGCACGCCGCCGTCAAGGATCTGCAAAAACAGCCTGATGATGTCGATGTGCGCCTTCTCGATCTCGTCGAACAGCAGCACACAGCGGGGGTTCTCGTAAACGAACTTGGTCAGCTCGCCGGGGGCGGACTTGGTGTATGTAAAGCGGAAGCCTTTTATGGCCAAGACCTGATTAGAGTCGGAGTATCCAGACATATCGAACTTCTTGAAGGGCAGTCCCAAGGCCTTGGCGGCTTCCTCGGCGAGCAGCGTCTTGCCCACGCCCGGAGGTCCTGCCAGCGTGTATACAGCCCTGGGACGCCTGCGCTCGCCGGGCTCGGGTACGCCGGCAAGACAGGTGTTGAACAGCGTGCTGCAAAAAGCATTGACTGCGGAGTCCTGTCCCAGAACTGTTTTCATAAGCTTTTCTCTGATGCCTTCGATATACTTCGTCAGCTCGTTCAGATCCATATTCTCGGGGGCACCGTTATACTTCATTTTGTTGGTCTCATTTGTTTCGCTGTGTTCTTCATCGTCGCCGTAATACAAGACATCCTCATCGGCAAACTCCGGCTCCGGGTCACAGATCCTGAAGGGATCGTCCCCCGGGTCAAGGTGGGTCCCGGAGAACTCTTTTTTGAGGGCGTTGTAAAGCGCCTCCCGCTTTTGATATTCCTGCTCTGTGAGGCATCCTTCTGACAGCTCATAATACAGGGAGACTGAATCGTCCATCTCATACGCCGTCAGGCTGTTTCGCATACGGGTACACTGTATGCCTGTTCCCTGCAAGCGGGGCTCCCCCGGATCCGGGAGATCCAGGGGGTCGGTCCTGCGGCCTTGTCCGGTACACAGCACCCCATAGTTGTACCTCAGCAGGATATCGTCGGGATGATCCTGCAGCCCGCTTATCAGTATCTTTTCCGCTTTGCCGGTATTACCTGAGAGCGCCATCATCACGGCACGGTCGTTTACCGACTCCGGCGGCTCCCGATAAGGGCTATCGTATCTGACAAAGAAGGGTTCGCAGACGTCATCGAACAAATGAAAGGCTTGCTCTGCCCAAGCGTTGTGATACAGCTCATCGCTGCCGAGAGAATAGGGGTTGTACCTGTTCATGAAATCTTTGAGCCTGTCAAGGGTGCTGAGATACTTTTCCGGTCTGCCGCTGCGGTCTTCGTAAAAGCTTTTATCCTTGCAGATGTTGAGCAGCAGACTGACTACGCTGCCTGCCTCCTGCATTATCTGTTTCCGCGAGGGCTTGCCGTTTCGGCATATACTGAACAGACCCAGCCTGTATCCGTATTTTTGGGAGTAGAAGATATGATCCGCAAGCTCTCCGAACCGGATCACACCTGAACGCCCGATGCGGCTGCGGATAGTGGCAAGGGCGTCAAGGAGGCTGCGGGTCAGCAGCATCACCCTGTCGAGCACTTCCCGGTCGGTGCCTGAATAAAAGCTGCCGTCCTTAAGGATATTTGTCAGGCAGGTGCCCGGTTCCTTCTCGCAGACAAGATACTCGCGGCCCATGTAATTGACAACACTGTACGTTCTCAGCAAGGTGGGCGAATAACCGATATCCACGGCGCTGCTGTAATGATCAATGCGATCGTTATTGCTCACCGGTACGGGTACCAGCAGGAGCTGATCCTCTCCGCTCAGCTCGGTAAAGGACGCGATGACGCAGTCCTTGTACTGTGCAAAGGGTATGTGATCCATGATCAACTTGATTTGGATAGGTTTATTGTCAGGCATTTGATCTCCTCCGTTTCCGATATCATCCGGTAATGGTGTGCGTCACCGGATGTCCGACGTATAGAACAGTAATAATTATACCATAATTCCCGCAAACAGTCAATGCATTATGTGCAAAGTCAACTGTTTTGAGCTGTCATTGACAAGAATCTGCCAGATGTTGCAATACAGTCACGGCTGTGATATAATTAATTGATAAATGGTATATCAGACCTTGGGAGGGTGATCAAATGCTGGAAGAAAAGATAGAGTACCTGCTCAGGCTGCTGGGTACGGACAACACTACCCTTGCGGGGTATTCGGGCTGTTCGGAGTCGAATTTCAGCCGCCTGCGCAGCGGCGCCCGCACTCCCGGACAGAACAGCTCCACAGTGAGAAGATTCGCCGAGGCAGTCTGCCTCTGCGCCGAGGACAAGAAGATAACCGACACCCTCTGCTCCGTCATGGGCTGCCGTCCCGGGAACCGGGAGCATATCAGGGATTCGGTCATAAGCTGGCTGTACAGGGAGGAGGGCACCCCCCTGAGCCTCAGCGACGTGACCCCCGACCCCGTGACCTTCGGCGAGAAGCTGGACCGGGTCATGCTCATGGCGGGGCTCACCAACAGCCGGCTCTCCCGCTGCACCAACGTTGACCCCTCCTACATCAGCCGTATGAGGTCGGGGCAGCGTATGCCCCGGAGCAATCCCTCCCTCACCGAGAAGATGTGCACAGTCATCACCTCCCGGATCATCGAGCTGGGCAAGACGGATCAGCTGGCGGCGCTGATGGGCTGTCCCGAGCATACCCTCTCCGAGGACGATCTGCCAAGTATGCTGGCCTCCTGGCTCTTTGACCGCAGCGCCACCGCCGAGGTCATCGCGGTATCGAGGCTCATAAACACCATAGGCACCACCGATACCGAGCCCTCTGCCGAGGCCGCCCGGCGTGAGCCGGTAACAGTCCCCGACACCGGCAGGGTCAGCGACGGCGACGCCTGCTACATCGGCATACCCGGCATCCGTGCCGCTGCAGTACGCTTTTTGAGCACTGCCGCCCGGGAAAGGAGCAAGCGCCTGCTGCTCTACTCGGATCAGAGCTTTGACTGGATGCAGGGGGAGTTCCTGGAGAAGTGGCTCACCCTGATGCACGACTGTCTCCGCGCCGGCACCCGCATCAGGATAATCCACAACATCCACCGCCCCCCCGCCGAGATGATCTCCGCCATAAGCTGCTGGATGCCCCTCTACACCTCCGGGCTCATCGAGTCGTTCTACTGCACCCAGCGCCCCGGCGAGCGCTTTGCGGTGACGCTGTTCTCCGACCCGGGACGCGCCTGTGTGGAGAGCCTTGCGGTACGGGGCTCGGGAGCCGACGCCGTATACCGCTATGTTACCTCGCCGCAGCTGCTTGCCCTCCGCGAGACGGAGCTGGGGCACCTGTTCGCAGCCAGCCGTCCGCTGGTAAAGCTTGAGCGCCGCCTCACCGAGCCTGAGGGCTGCTTTGATGTGATCGAGCGCCGCAATGTCCGGGTCTGCATCGGCAGCCGCAGCGTAGTGGTGAACAAGCTCTCAGCCCCCCAGCTGTCCTTTGTCTTCGAGCACCCCATGATGATCGGAGCATTTCGGGCGTACGCGGGCGCGGGTAAGGCGGTAACGTGATTTGTCACTTTGTGATGCGCCCGCTAAATAATAAAGAATAATAATAAAGAATAAAGAAAAAAAAAGGAATCGCCTCCGGCGATGATTTCAAAAAACGTCCGCAACGCGGACTCCGGAGAGCTTTAGCTCTCTATTATTCTTTATTCTTTCTTCTTTATTCTTTATTCTTTTAGCGGCGGCGCGAACAAGGCCAAACCAACAGCCACAGCCACTCCGCCGCCGCGCACCGCCCGTCCGGCAAAATGAAACGGAAGCCGACCTGACGTCGGCAGCCGCTGTCAGGAGCAGGAGCCCGGCAGAGTGCAGAGAGGCCGTATCAAATGCTCCCGCTTCCTCTGTTCCGGGGCCTGCTGCTCCCGGCAGCAGCCGCCGCGCCCTGACTGTCCGCTGCAAACCCGCGGCAAGGGGACTGTCAGCACCGGCTGCGGTATGACCCGCGCCGTGTTCGGCTTCCTTTCATTTTGCCGGCAATACCGTTTTGTCAGCTTGCCTCCACCATTTCGTTCTCCTTGAAGAACAGCGAGATGCACCAGAGTGCCGAAACAGCCACCAGTACATATACCAGCCTGCTGAGCACAGCGGTCTGTCCCCCGAAGATAAAGGAAACGAGGTCGAACTCAAAGAGCCCTACAAGTCCCCAGTTGACGCCGCCGACTATCAGCAGAAAAAGTGCTATCTTGTCAAGCATTTCATCTTCTCCTTTCATGATCGCATGGATGCTTTTGTACCAAGTCATCCGCTTTCGCAGATGAGCTTATGTGCATAGTATGGCTTGCAGTAAGCAGATTATTCGTGAGAGGAGAAAAATTTTTTTGAACCCGGAGCTGTCACCGTAATAAGAATAAAAAGCCCTCCGGCATTTGACAAATATTGTCACGAGTGGTATAATAATACATGATGCTCCTGCAATACCCACCCTGTCCCGGCGGGGACGTACCGGAGGTGATGAAATGAACGAGGCAGGCAAGAACACCGCCCTCATAAAAGACCTGACGCTGTTTTTCGGCGTGTTCCTGTTGTTTACCGATGTCTTTTTCCTGATAACGGGCATCGTCTACGATATGCCGGTGATGAGATACGTGTTATACGTCAAGCTCGTCCTCAACAGCATCAACGTCTTCCTGATACTGAAAAAGCACTACCTTGTCTCCACGGTGATCATCTATACCGTCATACTCGCGTTCATGGTCACGGGCATGGTCTGCGTGGGTACGGAGGCGGCATTTCAGCTTTACGCGCTGGGTATGCTGTCCTGCATCAGCTACAACGGCTATCTCCACAAGCGCATACTTAAAAAGGAGCTGCCCCTGGCGCTTATCATCGCCATCCATGTGCTGTGCTATTTCGGGGCATACATCTATGCCAGGGTCAGCGAGCCGCTGTATGCTGTCCCTGAAAGCGGCGTGAATATCTTCATCGTATTCAACTCGCTTGCCTCCTTCGGCATTGTGATAATCTATGTATGCCTTTTCCACAACGTTGCCATAGGCTCTGAGGAAAAGCTGGAGCAGACCGCCATGATCGACAATCTCACCGGGCTGTACAACCGCCACTATCTGCTGGCGTCGCTGGAGCAGAGGGTGCAGAGCCCTGTCAAGGGGCGCTGGCTGGCGCTGCTGGATATTGACGACTTCAAGAAAGTCAACGACACCTACGGTCACAACTGCGGCGACAGCATCCTGCGGCAGGCAGCTGAGCTGGTCAGGGGCGTATGCCGGGACTGCATAGTCTGCCGGTGGGGCGGGGAGGAATTCATCATACTCTCCGGGGAGCAGGGGAGCGGTACGGAGCTGCTGGAGACCCTGAGGCAGCGCATCGAGGCGGAGGAATTCCGGTATGAGGGGAGCGTTCTGAGGATAACGGTAACTATCGGCGCCGCCGTCAACGACGGGGACTGCACCGTTGACGGCTGGATATCGCAGGCTGACAAGAATCTCTACTGCGGAAAGAGCGGCGGAAAGAATCGCGTCGTAGTATGAGGGCGGTCAATAAAGAAGAAAGAAGAAAGAATAAAGAATAAAGAATAATTAAGGAGTCCGCTTTGCGGACGGATCTTTAAAATCATCGCCGAAGGCGATACCTTAATTATTCTTTATTCTTTATTTTTATTCTTTATTATTTCTAAACAGAAAAGGCTGTGAATATATTACTCATTCTCAAACAGGGGTGTAGAGAAGTACCTCTCCGCCGTGTCCGGCAAAACCGTCACTACCGTCTTGCCCGCGCCCAGCTTCTTTGCCAGCTTCAATGCCGCCGCAACGTTCGTGCCGCTGGATATCCCGCACATGATGCCCTCTTTCCGGGAAAGCTCCCGCGAAGTGTTTATCGCCTCGTCGTCGGTGACAATGTAGATGTCATCGTAAATATCCATGTCCAGGTTCCCCGGAATGAGCCCGTCGCCGATGCCCATTTGCAGGTGCGTGCCGATGGTGCCCCCCGCCAGTATGGCCGCGTTCTCCGGCTCCACCGCCCAGATCACGATGTCCGGGTTGTGGGCTTTCAGCACTCCGCCGATGCCGCTGAGCGTACCCCCCGTTCCGAAGCCGGAGCAGAAGCCGTCTATCCTGCACCCCGCCTGCTCGATGATCTCAGGACCCGTCCTGTCCCTGTGTACCTGAGGATTGGCGGGGTTCTCGAACTGCTGGGGGATGTAAACGTTGGGGTCGTCCCGCTGCATCTGCTCGGCAATTTTCAGGCACTCGTCCATGCACTTGCCGATGTCGCCGTCGTCGTGGACGAGCCTTACCTCGGCGCCGTAGTGGTTCACCAGCATACGCCTCTCCCGGCTCACCGAATCGGGCATGATAATGACGGTCTTATACCCCTTCACCGCGCCGATAAGCGCCAGCCCGATGCCCTGATTGCCGCTGGTGGGCTCCACGATGATCGTGTCCTTGTTGATAAGCCCCTTCTCCTCGGCGGCGAGGATCATGTTGTAGGCGGTGCGGGTCTTGATAGAGCCCCCCACATTGAGCCCCTCGAACTTCACCAGCACCTGAGCGCTGTCCTCCCCCACCATATTGGAGAGCCTGATAAGCGGCGTATTGCCCATAGCTTCGAGTATATTGTTGCAGATCATTGATACAAAACCTCTCATTCAGAATAGTCATACACGGTTATTATACCACATCCGCAAAGCTAAGTCAAGCATTATGC
>JAFXNC010000025.1 GCA_017529875.1 Ruminococcus sp.
AAATCTTCAAGCTGCTTTTCAAAGCCCCCCGCCCTCACGGCGGCAAGCTGCGTTTCATCGGCGGGGCGTTCGAGGCTCTGCGAGAACATCATGTCCCGGATAGTCACATACCTGAACCCGCTGCCGAAGACCCGCTCCCAGAACTGCTCCACGTCGGCCTTGGTGCCGTAGGAATAGACCTCGTGGATAGTGCTTGAAATGTTCAGCAGGCACCGCTCAAAGGGCAGAGCGATGCTGTCCCAGTCGGTGAAAAAGGGCACTCCCGGAAGCTTGCTGCGGGCGGCGGCGATCATGTCGCTGTCTATGTCGTAGCCTGCGTATCTATACTCCGGGCACATCTCCCGCAGCGCCTTTATCAGCACGCCGTTGGCGCAGCCGAAGTCCAGCACATACTCAAAGGGCTCGAAGACCTTGTCGATGAAAAACATCTTATCGAGTATCGAACGCTCCATGCGGGTGAGATATATCTCCCGGTCGGTGATCTTGTTGTCGTTTATGTCCATAAGTTTATTCTCCGCCCTCGGGGATGACTGCCTTGAGGGCTTCTATCGCGCACTCTATCTCGTCGGCCTCCGGCTCCTTGGTGGTGATGCGCTGTATCCACAGTCCCGGCGCGGAGATCGCCCTCATCACCGGGTTATCGTACTTGCCCGCCAGCCTTATCACTTCGTAGGCCAGTCCCATTACCACCGGCAGCAGCGCCAGCTTGCAAAGCACCCTGAGCAAAACATTCTCCCAGGAGAGCCTGAACACCGAGTTCACAAAGATGCTGATGAACAGCACCAGGAACACGAAGCTGGTTCCGCAGCGGGGGTGGAAACGGCAGTGCTTTTTCACGTTCTCCACGGTGAGCTCCTGACCGTGCTCGTAGCAGGCTATGGTCTTGTGCTCGGCGCCGTGGTATTCGTAAAGCCGGCGCATATCCTTCATGAGGCCGGTCAGCGCCGTGTAGCCCACGAAGATCGCTATTTTCAGCACGCCCTCGATTATGTTCTTGGCGATATCCGGTATCTCGGCAAAGAGCCCTATCAGCTTGAGTATGCCGGTGGGCACCAGCATGAACAGCACTATTGCCATAGCCAGTCCCAGCACCAGGGATATGCCCGAAACTATGGGCATAAGCTTGTCGCCGAACTTCTCGTCCAGCCACTTCTCGAACTTCGAGGGGTCCTCGTTGTCTTCGTCGGTCATCTGCTTGTCGGCGGCACGCATAAGGCACTTGTAGCCGTCTATCATGGATATGCCGAAGCTGAATACGCCCCGGATAAAGGGCACCTTCCTGTACCAGGGCAGGTTTTTCCCGCCCCGCACCGGCCAGGTCTCCAGGTCTATCTCGCCGTTTGGCAGGCGGTTAGCCATTGAAGCCTTGTCGATGCCCCGCATCATGACTCCCTCGATAACTGCCTGACCGCCTATCTTTGACTTGAATTTCTCCTCGCCAAGCTCTGCGTTTTGTTTTTTGCTCATCAGATCCCTCTTTCATTCTTCACTTGTGGTGTCGTCGGTGGAGATAAGCTCCACGTTTATGGTCTCGGTCTCCTCCGACTTCTTGTTCTGTTCTATGCAGGGCAGGGTTATCATTACCGTGGTGCCTACGCCCTGCTCGCTGTTTATCATCAGTTTTCCGCCGTGGCGCTCGATTATCTCGTCAGCCACCGCAAGTCCTATGCCGGAGCCCCGGCGGGTGTGGTTGGCCTTGAAGAACTTGGTCTTGATCTTGGGCAGGTCGTCCTTCGAGATGCCGATACCCGTATCGGATACGGATATGCAGATCTCGCCGCCCTGCTCATAGGCCTCCACCGATACCGTGTCACCCTTGTCGGAGTACTTGATAGCGTTGTCCACGATGTTGATGAACACCTGCCGCAGCCTGTTCTTGTCTCCGTAAACAAAGGGCAGCATTTCCGGCTCGTAGTAGTCCAGCTTGATGCCAAGAGCCCGGGCACGCTCCTGATAGATCAGCACCGTCTCCCCCAGCTCGGCAAGTATGTCGATAGTCGCCATCTGCAATTGCAGACGGTTGTCCTGAATACGTGAGAAGTCCAAAAGCTCCTCCACCATTTGAGACAGCCTCTCGGTCTCGGAGGTGATGACCCTCATGCCCTTGCGGAAGGTCTCCTGATCCTCGCTGCCCATGGTGGTCAGGGTCTCAGACCAGCCCTTTATGGCGGTGAGGGGCGTTCTCAGCTCATGAGATACCGAGGATATGAACTCGTTTTTCATCTGCTCGGCGTTGGAGAGCTCGTTTGCCATGTAGTTTATGGAGTCGCAGAGCTCGCCGATCTCGTCGTCGGAGGTCTTCTCTATACGCTCCGAAAAATCGCCGGTGGCAAAGCGCCTTGTGATGCCGCCTATCTTTATCACCGGGTAAACAATGGAGCGGATAAAGAACATACCCGACAGGAAGATGACCAGCAGTACCGCCGCCACAATAGCGGAGATAATTATTATCATGTAGCTGATCTGACTGTCCACGCCCCGCATGGATGAGATCATCCGAAGCGCCTCGTACTCGCAGCCCCGGGGAGATATCATGGAGGTAACGGCGATGACCTTCTCCCCGGAGGGCAGGTCGAATACCGCCGTGGCGGTGCCGGTAGCGGACTTTTTCGCCTCGGTGTAGTCCTCCATGCTGACGTCGTTGGAGGGCGGGAACCCCGAAGAGGTTATGTCGATGCTCCCGTCAGTCTTCACCGCCATGAGCTCCATTTTGTCCTTGTCGGAGTAGCCCTCTACCTCGGCGCGTATCTTGGAGTTGTAGTTGGTGGTAGCGTCGTCGGAGTTCTGCATAACGTCGTTGGCGACTATATTCATTTTTGAAGTCATGTACTGCCGCGCCGCGCTGTAATAATAGCTCCTGACCGCGAGTATCAGCAGTATCTCGATTATGAGCAGCACCGCCAGCACCGTGCCCATGGTGTTGATGAGCCAGTGGCGCTTGACGCTGTGTCTGCCCAGATGTATCCTGTTTGAAACCGACAAATCCGATCCCCCGAATTTCAGTTAGCGCTCCACTTGTAACCGAAGCCCCATATGGTGAGGATGTACTTCGGGTTGGAGGGCTCGTCCTCTATTTTCATCCTGATGCGGCGGATGTTCACGTCAACGATCTTGTCGTCGCCGTAGTAGCTCTCGCCCCAGATGTGGTTAAGTATACTTGTGCGGTCAAGGGCGGTGTTCTGATTCTTGAAGAAGTATTCCATGATCTGATACTCCACCTGAGTCAGGTCAATGGGCACACCGTTCTTGGAGACCGTCCTGCTTTTGAGATTGAGCACGAAGGCTCCCGACGTGATGGTCGAGGCCGCCTCGGGCTTGGTGTGGGACATGGATACGCGCCTGCATACCGCGTCCACCCTCGCTATCAGCTCGGAGATCGAGAACGGCTTTGTGATGTAGTCGTCGGCGCCGTTCATCAGCGAGCTGATCTTATCCATTTCCTGGGATTTGGCTGAGAGCATGATTATGCCCATGGTGTCCGACTTCTCCCGGAACTTCTTGCAGACCTGCTGTCCGTCGATGCCGGGCATCATGATATCCAGCAGAGCCACGTCGAAGTTGCCGTCGGCCTCCTCGAAGGCCGCGATAGCGTCCTCGCCGCAGTTGACGTCAACTACCTCGTAGCCGCTCCTTGTAAGGTTGAGCACCACAAACTCCCGGATAGAATCCTCATCCTCGCAAACCAATACTCGTCTCATTTGTAAAAACCTCCCTTTATTCGTATATCACGACTCTATTACATACAGATTGTTAGTGACCTCGTCTATGGTCAGTATCAGCTGTTCGCGCTTGTTGGTGGGCAGCTGCACCAGGTAGTCGAGCTGTCCCACGCTGGTTATCACCTGATAACCGCTGTAAGTGAACTCCTCCGCCTGGGTCTTGGAGACCACCGCTATGCGCATGAGCTCGGTCATCTCGGCGTTGATGTCGCCGGAGAATTTGTAGAACACCGTCTCCCCGGTGACAGGGTCCTTCTTGACCGTCACCTGATCCGCCCATCGGCTGGGGAATATCAGGGCGTAACCGTCGGACACCGCGTAGTAGCCGGAGTAGACCTCCTCAAGCTCGTAAAAATCTTTGTACCTCGTCCAGGAGGTCAGCAGCTGCTGTTCCTCCGGGGGAGAGTTCTCGTAGCCCGCCAGCGGGCGTGTGGAGGGTATCTCGATGATGCCGTCCCGGTCGATGTCGGCGCAGTAGTATCCCGCCGGGCGGGTACACTCCGGGATGAGCTTTTCGCTCCTGATCTGCATGGGGTTTTGCAGCGCCGAATATCTGTAATAAACTATCTCGGTGTGGAGCTGTCCGTCCGCCGCCACCGCATCCACATAAAGGGCGTTCCTGCCGTCGGCAAGGCGGCCTGTGAGGGCGCGGGCATAGGAGCTGACGTTGTCGCACATATCTATGCTCTGGTTGAGGGCGACCTCCTGGGTGTAGTCGCCGTTCTCGTCGGGGACGTTGGTCATGACCAGCAGCGACGCCGTGGAGGTGGTAAGTCCCGATTCGGTATTGGTCTGCCGCCTGATAGTCACAAGCTCGTTGGAGCCGTCGGAGTTGATGTCCAGTGTTTCAAGAATAGAATAGCTGCTTGTACCGATGCGCTTGAAATCCCCGGACCGGTAGGAATAGACCTCCAAAGCCTTTTCCTCGCCGGAGAGGGTCTGATACCCCACCAGCACATTGAGCTTGTTGTCGGTGCCCATGCGGGTGATGATGACCTTATCCACCTCAGTACCGGCGCCGGCTATCTCCTTGACGGAGCGCCAGTTGCCGGATTCGTCCTTGTCGAGAAGATTGACCCTCAGGCCGTCGTCTGCGGGGTCGGAGCCTGTATACTCATAGAAGACCAGCGCCTCGTCGCCGGGCTCGTCGTCGATATTGGCCACCACATAGGCGGAGCGGTTGAGGCCGTTCTTGGGGTATTTGAGGGTCAGGTTATTGCCCACGGCAGCGATGAGAGCTTCATGTATCTCGCTCTGCTCGGCGGTAAGCTTGGGTGCGGCAAGAAGGTTATCGACGCTGAAACTCATAGTAGTACACCCTGTCAGCACCGCCGCAGCGGCACAGCAAAGCGCAGCTCTGATCCTCACGCCGATCAACTCCTTTCCCCGGACACACATATATAGATATTATAACACAAACCGCAGATTTTTGCAAGTGGTTGAGCGAAAGAAGTTGCAGGACCAATGCAAAAGCAAAGACCCGGTGCAGGACAAGCCCTGCGCCGGGTCTGACATATTCGATCAGTACCTGTTGTCAAATACCCTCGTTGACTTCTTCTCGCTTCTCGGCAGCTCGCCGATCGCCACCGGCTTTGCGATGACCGTAATGCCGATCTTCGCCTTGAAGGCTGAAACGATCTTCTTCTCCATGGTCTCTTTGTCGGTGCCGTTCTCAACTTCCACAAAGAGAGTGCAGATGTCCTTGCCGTAGAGGTGGTCGATCATGAATTGATACTCGCTCGATGCCCCCTCGACGGTGGTGAGCATTTCCTCGATCTGGCTGGGGAAGATGTTCACGCCCTTGACCTTCACCATGTCGTCGGTGCGCCCGAGTATCGTGTCTATGCGGGGATATTTGGATCCGCAGGGACACTCCCCGGGGATGATGCGGGTCAGGTCGTGGGTGCGGTAACGGATGAGGGGCGCGCCCTGCTTTCTCAGAGTGGTGATGACAAGCTCGCCTACCTCGCCGTCGGGCTTCTGCTCGCCGGTCTTGGGGTCTACTACCTCGAAGTAGATGAAGTCGTCCCACATATGCATACCGCACTCGTACTTGCAGCTCATGCCGATGCCGGGGCCGTATACCTCGGTGAGGCCGTAGATGTCGTAGAGCTCCACGCCCAGCTCAGCCGCGATGCGCTTTCTCATCTTCTCGCCCCAGCGCTCCGAGCCGATAACGCCCTTTTTCAGCTTGATCTTATCCCCGATGCCCCGCTTGGCGATCTCCTCCGCCAAAAGCAGCGCATAGCTCGAGGTGGCGCAAAGCACCGTTGACTGCATATCCACCATCATTCTCAGCTGCTTGTCGGTGTTGCCGGGACCCATGGGGATAGTCATGGCGCCAAGCCTCTCAGCGCCCAGCTGAAAGCCTATGCCCGCCGTCCACAGGCCGTAGCCGGGGGTGATGTGGATGCGGTCGAGCTTGGTGATGCCTGCCATGGCGTAGCAGCGTGCGAACATTTCCGCCCAGTCGCTGACGTCCTGCTGGGTGTAGGGTATGATGACAGGGGTGCCCGTAGTACCGGAGGACGAGTGTATGCGCACGATCTCCTCCTCGGGGACAGCCTGCAAGCCCAGGGGATAAGCCTCTCTCAGGTCGCCCTTCCAGGTGAAGGGCAGCTTCTCGAAATCCTCCTGGCTCTTTATGGCATCCACGTCGATGCCCGCCAGCTTGCGTCCGTAAAAGCCGTCCTGGGAGGTGAGCCGTTTCAGCTGCGCCTTGATAAGTTCAAATTGTGTTTCGGTCATTTTCATGGTAGTCTGCTCCTTCTATTTTATTGACAATGGATAGTTGATAACGGAAAATCAGTCAGACCTTGTACTGCTCTACCCTGCCGTACATCTTCACGTCCACCAGCGCATCCACAAGGGTGCCCTCGGCGGTGTATTCCTCCGAGTAGACCTTGCCGTCCCGGCGGATGTCGTTGAGCAGACCGCTCTCCGCGAAGGGGATCAGCAGCTTCATTTTCTTGGCCGTCTGGGGCAGCGCCGCGGCTATGGCGTCAAGCAGCGCCGGTATGCCGTCGCCGTGCCTGGCGGAGATCTTCACAGCCCCCTCGCCGGGGTCAAGATCGTCAATGTAGGACACCAGGTCACACTTGTTGAGCACCGTCACCACAGGTATGCCCTCGCAGCCCAGCTCCCTGAGCAGCTCGAGGGTCACTTTCGCCTGCTGCTCGCAGTCCTCCGAGGAGGCATCCACGATATGCACGATAACATCCGCGTCGGCGGCTTCTTCAAGGGTGGATTTAAAGGCCTCCACAAGATGATGGGGCAGCCGGCTTATGAGCCCGACGGTATCCACCAGCATAACGCTGCGCCCGTCAGGCAGCTCGATTGAGCGTGAGGTGGTCTCCAGGGTGGCGAACAGCTTGTTCTCCGCCAGCACCCCCGCCTCGGTGAGGGTGTTGAGCAGCGTGGACTTGCCCACGTTGGTGTAGCCCACTATGGCGCAGACCAGAACGCCGTCTTTCTTGCGGCGCTCCCTGTGCAGGCCACGGCGCTTCTCGATCTCTTTGAGCTCCGCCGACAGCGAGGCTATCCGGGTACGGATGTGGCGCTTGTCGGTCTCCAGCTTGGTCTCGCCGGGACCCCTTGTGCCGATGCCGCCGCCCAGTCGGGAGAGCTTCACGCCCATGCCCGCCAGTCTCGGCAGACGGTACCTGTGCTGGGCTATCTCCACCTGCAAACGCCCCTCATGGGTGGTGGCACGCTGCGCGAAGATATCCAGTATCAGCATGGTGCGGTCTATGGTGTGAACGTCGCACACCGCCTCGATGTTGCGTATCTGTGTGGCGGTGAGCTCGCAGTCGAAGATGATCTGATCTATGTTCTCCCGCTCGCAGAGCTCCGCCATTTCCTCCAGACGTCCCGAACCTATGCAGGTGGCGGGCTCGAAGGCCGGACGGCGCTGTATTATGCGTATGACCGTCTCCGCCCCCGCAGTGGAGGCAAGTTCTTCCAGCTCGTCCAGGGAACGCTCCGCGTCATACTCGCCGGTATCCACCGCCGCCAGCATCACCCGGGGCTTGTTTATCTCATTGTTGTCTGTCATAGGCTCTCCTTTTTTCTTCTATGGCTCTTGAATTGCGCAGGTTCACCGAAACGCCCCTGGCGATAACGCCAATGAGCATCAGGCCGCCGCCCCCCGCCGACAGGTAGATCCAGTCCTTGTCGTTCATGCCGGCAGTGAGCACGGCTCCCCCTATGGCAGCCATTACTCCCAGCACTATCAGCAGCACCGTGAACCAGTGCCCGGAGGGGGCTTTGTAGAGCCGCAGTTCCCGGGAGGGGTAGTGCTGTCCGATGCGGTGATCCGCCTCGGTGGCGTTGCAGGGGAATAAAAACAGCTTGTCGCCTTTGATGTACTTGCCTTTTAGGCGCACGAAATAGCAGTAGGTCTCGACGCCCACCTTCTTGAACTCCCCCTGAGAGACCTCGCTCTCGATGCCGTTGAGGCTCACGAAGTAGTCATGGGTGGTGGTGGTCTGACCCTCGGAATCGGTGCTGGTGTGGGTGACTACCCGGGTGTTGGTCACCATAGCGCCGAAGGCGTCATAGTCGCCGTTTATCATCTTTGTCAGGTCGCTGAAATACACCAGCTCGACCAGCAGCAGGAAAAAGGCGGCAGGGCCGCAGAGGAACATACCGATGACGTTCTTGACCGCGACGAAGTACACCGTCCCGGCAATGAGCCCCGCCAAAAACAGCGACATTATCAGCAGCTTTGTGAGTATCGACCGGCGCAGCCTGCCCTCGAAGTGCCGGCTGACCTCGTCGGGGAACACGTCATAGCCCCGGTAGTAGGGCTTGAGCCGCTCGTATCGGGCTCTTTCCTCCGCAGCACGGGCTGCGGCCTGTTCCTCCATCATCTGTTTCAGGTTGGCAAAGAACCCCACAGCAGCACCTCCTCTACCAGCGTTTTACCGCTCCGGCGCAGTAAGCGCCGGGTCTCAGCGCCCGGAGCTCAACATAGCAGCCGCACTCCGCGCACATTCCGTTTATCAGCCTGTCACATTCGCGGCAGCGGGATAGCCTGTCCTGATAGACCTCCTCGCTGACCCGCCTGTCCTCCGGGACGTTTCTGATGTAGTCCAGGAGGCTCTGAGTATAGTCGTCCGGATCCAGCTGGGCAAGCAGGCACTTTAGGCAGGGCTTGCCGCCGGGTGTGTTACTTTCCTGTTGCACGGGACTTTTTCAACGCGCCGTAGCTCCATACCAGACCCACGCAGATGAAGAAGAACGGCGAGCTGGTCAGGGCGCTGATGTTGAAGAAGGCCTGCACCATGTAAGCCAGTACCGCACAGGCCACCGCCGGTGCCGCCCAGCCGGTCTCGCCCTTGATGAAGGCGGCCACAGCCTTGAAGGCCTTGAACAGGGATATGAGCAGGAACACGCCATAGAGTCCCAGCGTTACAAAGCCGCGCTGCATGGCAGTGTCGATGTACTCGTTGTAGGAGCGGTCGATAGTGGCGCCGTAGGTGGAGATAGTTGACCAGTTATCGGGGCCTGTGCCCAGGAAGGGCTCCTGCTCCGCAACGTACAGGCCGTCGTCCCACAGATAGGGGTATACCCAGGTGCCGTCGTCGTCCTTCTGGAGCAGCATCAGCATCCTGATAGAGTCGGTGCGGATGACCTCCTCGTCGTAGAAGGTCTTGTAGCCCTCGCCCTCGGGGTATGCTATGAGCTGGGAGGCGAAAGTTCCGCCCACGCAGCCGCATACCAGCACCAGTCCGCAGAGGGTGGCCAGAAGCACCGACTTGCGGCTCTTGACGGAGGCGGGCTTGTCATCTTCGGAGCTGTCCTCTGTCTTGTCCTCAGCCTTGCCCTTGACTGCGTAAACGATGCCTACCACGGTACCCAGCACCGCTGCGCAGCCGATGCCCAGCAGAGCCGTGAATGTCCTGGTGAATACCGCCGCCGAAGCCATAAGCAGGGCTGCGGCGCCGAAAAGCAGCTGCGAGCTGCGCTTCTCCGCAAAGATCATTGACACGAAGGCCACAGCGAATGCCACCGTCAGCAGAGCCGCCAGAGCATGGGGAGCCATGGCAAGGCCGTTGGCTGCGGGGATAGCATAGACAGTGGTGTAGCTGATGTTCAGCTCCTGGAACCAGTTGGGGATGATATCATTGAGAGCCGGGATGACCTGGAGTATGCCCACCAGAGCATTGACGGCGCCGATAGCCACGATAACGGCGCAGAGGCGCTTTCTCCAGTTGTCGGCGATGACCGTGAAGGCCGCCGCGAAGAATCCGTAGTAGCCTATGAGGGTCATGAAGCCCTCGGCACGGTCGAGATAGCCGGTCATGGCGTTGTTGATGCTCCCGGCGGCAAGGGACGAGATCAGGCTCATCACGATGACGCCCAGCAGCCACAGCAGCGCCTTGTTATTGACAAAGCCCACCTGCTTTTTCATCTTGCCGATCATGAGCACGCTCAAGCCCAGCATACCGAGACCCAGCATCACCACGCCCACCCAGTAGATGACCTTATCGCTGAGGTAATGGGGGATGTTCAGCGTGCCTATGGTCTCTGTATAGTCGATGACGTTCTTGGTAAAGTAGTAGGGTATCGCCGCCAGCTCGATGATGAGCATGGCGAAGATACAGTACATGGCGCAGAATTTCTTCGCGCCCTCGTCGGTCATATTCACTATAAAGTCACTTTTTTCACTTGTTCCGAACAAGTGCTTGTTTGCCATATCTAACACCTCTTTTTGATGTAACGACCGCCTGTGCGGTCAGGGTGAGGGGTATGCGGGATCGTTCCCGCCAATTTTTTACAGTTGGTATTATGCAAAAAGCGGAGCGTAAAAAACGCTCCGCTCTGTTTTACGACAGTCCTAACACCGGGCTCACTTGGCGTATTCAACGACGCGGCTTTCCCTTATCAGATTGATCTTGATCTGTCCGGGATAATCCATTTCGTCTTCTATCCGTTTAGCGATCTCTCTCGCAACGAGCACCATTTTCTCATCGTTGATCTTGTCGGGCTGGATCATGATACGAACCTCTCTGCCCGCCTGGATCGCAAAGGACTTCTCTACGCCGTCATAGGATGTACAGATCTCCTCGAGCTTCTGGAGCCTCTTGATATAGTTCTCGTAATTCTCGCTTCTTGCGCCGGGTCTTGCCGCTGAGATAGCGTCAGCAGCCTGCACGAGCGCAGCTACCACAGTTCTGGTCTCGACATCGCCGTGATGCGCCTCTATCGCATGGAGCACATCGGGGCTTTCCTTGTACTTCTTGCAGACATCGACGCCTATCTGAACGTGGGATCCCTCGATCTCATAGCTCAGAGCCTTGCCGATATCATGCAGCAGTCCTGCACGTCTTGCCAGGCTTGGGTCTATGCCGAGCTCCGAGGCCATCATACCTGCCAGGTGTGATACCTCTATGGAGTGATCGAGAACGTTCTGCCGGTAGCTTGTTCTGTAACGCAGTCTTCCCAGCAGCTTCACCAGCTCGTGGTTCAGCCCGTGGATATTGCATTCGAGAACTGCTCTCTCGCCCTCCTGCTTGATCTTGTACTCGACCTCGCGCCTTGCCTTGTCTACCATTTCCTCGATGCGCGTCGGGTGGATACGCCCGTCCTGTATCAGCTTTTCAAGGGCTATCCTTGCGACCTCACGTCTCACCTGGTCGAAGCAGGAGAGGGTTATCGCCTCGGGAGTGTCGTCGATTATCAGGTCTACGCCTGTCAGGGTCTCGATAGTCCTGATGTTGCGTCCCTCGCGTCCGATGATCCTGCCCTTCATCTCGTCGTTGGGCAGCGGAACTACCGATACAGCGGTCTCGGAGACCTGATCGGCGGCGCATCTTGCGATGGCCAGCGAGATGTACTGCCTTGCCTTGGCGTCGCACTCCTCCTTGATCTGGGACTCATAGTTGGCGATCCTCACGGCCTTGTCGTGGATCAGCTCGCCTTCGAGGTTGGAGAGCAGATACTCCTTGGCCTGCTCCTTGCTGAACTCGCTGATCTTCTCCAGCATATCGAGCTGGGAGCTTTTGATCCTCTCGGCCTCTGCGACTTTCTCGTCGGCGGCCTTGAGCTTAGCCTGGAGTGCTTCTTCCTTCTTCTCGAGGTTGTCGAGCTTCTTGTCGATAGATTCTTCCTTCTGGTTGATCCTGCGTTCCTGCCTGGAGACCTCGATGCGTCTTTCCTTGAGCTCTTTTTCCGTTTCCTGGCGGGACTTGTGTATCTCGTCCTTCGCCTCAACGAGAGCTTCCTTTTTCAAGGTCTCGGCATTCTTCTTAGCTTCCTCAACGATCCTTTCGGCTTCCTTCTCGGCTGAACCTATGGCTGCCTCGGCAGTTTTCTGCCTGTCAGCCTGTCCTTTCCGGTAGAAGAAGAAGCCGCTTGTGAAAGCACCAACGACAAGAGTTGCCACTGCGATAGCAATAGCGATTCCTACATTCATGTAGTTTCCTCCTTCTCGTTTTGCTGTCCGTTTCCGCATCTGTCACCTGCGTATTCCGGACATAATATTAAATTGTAAAGATACAGATAAGCAAAATATATTCTATATTAAAGCCTTCACGAGTCAAACAGTCCAAAAAACCGTACCGTAAAAACCATATATAAAAACATAATGCATAATATTATTGTATAACATTTTGACAAAAATGTCAAGAGCAAATTTAAATATTTATAATAAATCTATATTTGCGGTATTTCCGGGGAAAAGCAAAGCGGCAGGACAGCTTTTGCCGTCCTGCCGCGGGGGAGTTTTCAGTTTGTGCCGGTGCTCAGCCTGTCAATCGTCATCCGCCGGATGCTCCTGGCTGTAATTCCGGTAGGCCGCAGCGTAATCCACCAGCGCCTTGCAGAGGTCTTTGAGGGCGGCATCCTTCCCCAGGAATATCGCTCTGTACAGATAGTCGCAGGGATAATAGTATGCCCAGTAATCCGGACCCACATCAGGCCTCTCTATAAAGAAGTCCAGACAGTCGAGCAATTCTTCGGGGGAATCAACGGTCCGGGTGAGCCTGGTGAGCCCGTTGGGAAGGACCTTGGCGTCGAAGAACTCAGGGATCGACAGGTCCTCGTCGGTATCTATGCTCAGATACAGGTTTACCGCGATCCGGGATTCGAGGGAGAGGCTTGCCGTGACGACCTTTATGTCATTACCCATTACGGCGCTGCCCGGGTCAAAAAGCCTCGACGACATGAACTCGTACTCGCTGTCCTCGCCCAGGGTCTTCTGTGCTGCGGAAAGGCCGCTGTTGGCCAGGTCGTCGGTGTTGCAGCCAAAGTACTTCTGTGCGTAGGCGCCGTAGTTGAGCATAGCCCTTACAAGCTCTGCGGCCTTGCGGTACTCGCTGTTCTCGGGATGCGCCAGGATATAGTCGGCGTAGTCCTTGACAGAGAACCAGAACTCCTGCCCTGCCACCGCTGTTCCGTTACGGTCATCGCAGCAGGTGACTCTTATCAGGTCGGTCATCTGCTTGGCGCAGACGTCCGCCCTGAACCTCAGGCAGGGTGTGCCGCTTATTTCGTACTGTTCGATGCAGTCCTCTTTATCCACTCGCTTTACAGTGCCGTCCGGGTACCCAAACTCCACATAGCTGAGGCTTTCGGACTCAGATTCGGCCACAAAGACGTTGATACCTATGGCGCCGTCGAGGGTCAGCGAAGTTCCGATCACCTTGCTGCCGAACTCATCCTTGGGTCTTACGTTTGCCGTTACCCACACATCGTCGCCGAGGTCGGTAAAGGACAGGGCATAGTTTCCGTCCGCAGTCGTTTCACACTGGGCATTGGTGAGGATATCATATACGCAGTTATCGTCTGTCGGGCCGACGATCACTTTCGCGCCGACAAGATACCTGCCGAGAGCCTTTTGTTCTGCATCGGCGTCCCGCTTTATCTCCATGCCGAATGGGAGCGAGAGAGCGTATACTACGGTCACATCTTCAATGGTGCAGCCTTTGAACATATAGGAAGTATTGCAGCCATCCGTATGCCAGCGGGGAGATACATAGACGGCTTTAAGATTAGTGCATGATTCAAACATTTTGATCATTATAGATTGGGGCGTTGGCTCAAAGCCTGTAAGATCGAGGGTTTGAAGCATAGAGCAGCCGTTGAACATTTCGCTGTAATCTCTGACATTCGGCGTCCTGAAATTGCTGAGGTCAAGTGTCTGCAGGGATCCGCAATAGCAAAACATAGACTTCATGTTCGTGACATTTAAGGTGTCAAAGCTGCTCAGATCGAGGCTGCCCAGTTCTCTACATCCGTAGAACATACTTCTCATTCCCGTGACATTCGAGGTGTCAAAGCTGCTCAGGTCAAGGAACGTCAGTCTTTCACACTTATAGAACATAAATGACATATCGGTAACATTGCTCGTATCAGCACCGGAGAGGTCTATCTCGGTAACATATTTATAATCTTCGAACAACCCTGAGCAGTACGCCGGGAACACAGCATCCACGGCGACGATCTTCTTGACGTCGTTTTTCCCGCTGAAATCTCTGACCTCATCCCGGTCAATGTTTCCGTACAGGTAGAGGGTGTCGTCATCGGTAAGCCCCATGTTATTTCTGACCGTCGCTGTCGCGGTCAGGTCGCAGTCCTGAACGGACAGCAGGTAAGTGCCGTCCTCCTCCGGCAAGAGCTCCAGGCCGTTGACCATGATGCCGCCGACGGGATCATATCCGTCCCTGGGCTTGATCCTCACCTCAGCCCCGGAAAGATAGAATTTGCCGTGCCTGTATTCTTCGTCGGCATCCTGAACGATCTCCATGTTCTTCGGGAGGGTCAGGGTGTAGCAGCGGATGAAGTTCAGAGAAGGATTCAGAACGCTGAGCTCATCCTCCGTGAAGTCAAATCCGGGGGTAACATAGATCTCGCAATCAGAAACACCTTTAAAGCAATCCTCCAGCCCGAGCACCTCGCTGTTGGCATTGAATCCGGTCAGATCGAGATACCGGAGCTTTGTGCACCCCTTGAACATACCGTCCGCTTTTTCAAGGCTCGTTGTGTCTAAGCCGCTCATATCGATCCTTCTGATATTATAACTATGCGCAAACATCTCGGACATATCCTTGACACTGCTCGTATCAATGCCGGAGAGATCGACCTCTTCAAGATCAGAATCTGAGAACATCCCTTTCAGAGTGTGCATATTACTGGTATTGGCTTTGGTGAGATCGGCTTTCTTTAAATTTGGGAATGATTGGAAAAAGCACTCAAAGTCGCCCATCATGGAACCGATGACAACTATTATTTCTGTATTCTCCTCGTACAGTTCCAAACTGTTTGAAGTTATACTATCGGGGTCATTCCCGTTAACATACAGTGTCTTGGATTTCACATCATAGACCAGGGCGTCGTAGAAGGAGTCCACCACGATGTCGTGGTCGGTAAAGGTCACAGTGAATGATCCACCGACGTCCCCTATGAAGAACTTGTCATCAAACTTAACTAAGCCTTTCTTGAATTCGTATTTCAACTCCACCGCCGCGCCGGAGGGATATCTGCCGCTGACGACAGGCGCGTCGCTGTTGTTTTTATCTATACTGAGCATATCCGTGTTGAATGTAAGGGAATACATTCCGGTCAGATAACCGGGAGTGCCATTAGTGTCGATGCAGGCGCGAGCTTTGTCGTTAGCGTTCTCGCTGTAAGCGGTGCCGCTTCCGCCCTTGAGCGATTTGCAGCCGCCGAACATCGAGACGGCTTCTGCATTGCCGGCCAGAGCCCAGTCTGTGCTGACGTAGATCGTTTTCAAAGACTCACAGAGCTCAAACATTCCGCTGACATCGGCTGCTCTCCTCATGTAAAAGGAGGTGAGATCGAGGGTCTCAAGCTTTTTGCAGTTACTGAACATTGATATGAAATCTGTTACATCCCATGTGTAGATCCTGCTAAGATCCACGGAGGTAAGAGCATAGCAGTTCATGAACATTCCCTGCATACAGGTCACAGCGCTCGTGTCCATACCGCCGAGATCGACGGATTCAAGGTTCTCACATGAGAGGAACAATCCATTCAGCTGCGAACCTTCTTTAAGCACCGCACCGGTGAGATCAACGGTCTTCAGCTTTGTTCTGACGTCCGAGAAAAGATCGTTGTTGCGCATATCGAGCGTCGCGCCTTTCCCGGAAACGATCACATTCAGCGAGCCGTCTGCGACGCTGGCGGGAACAGCCTGGTAAATGACCGTCCTTGTGACGTCGCCCGCAAGGACGAGGGTGTTGCTGTTTTCAAGGAAGACCGTTTCTGTCGCATCAAAGGGGCTGAGCACTTCAAAGGAGACTGCATTCGTCTCGACCTCCTGGAAGGTATCTGTTTGTTGGAAATAGGCATAGGCATAGTAGGTGCCGACGGTGGTGGGCACATCTTCGGACCAGTTTCCTCCATTGGCAGATTTGTAGTAATATAACGGTGTGCCGTCGCCGTTATAGCCCGAGACGGTGGGATTTGGAGACTGCCCGAGGTAGATATCCTCAACACTCACGGTCGGGGTCGGGTCAATGGGGTGCCTCTTGATATTGAAGGTGATCACCGGCGTAGTGCAGGCATTGTAGTCAGCGGTGCTCTCGATCTGCGCATATGCCTTGCATGTGCCTGCCTTCGCAGGGATCGTATCGGAGTAGACATCGTCCCCCTTGAGACAGTATAGTACATGAACAGTGCCGCCTCCGGGGTTGTTGGAGACAGCAGGCTGCGGCTGATCGCCGACATAGCAGTCAGCTATGGTCAGCGTGGATCCATAGCTCGCCCTATTGATCCTGAAGGAGGTCTTGGGAGTGGTGCGGGCATTGTAGCGGTCATCGGCGGCGATAGTGGCATAGGCGTACCATTTGCTCGCATGGTTTGGGATATCCTGAGTGTACGTGCCGTTCTGATCCTTGGAGAAATACCACCGGACCGCGCCGGTGCTGTAATTGGAATTGATAGTCTTCTCAAGGGTCTCGCCGAAATCGATGCTTGTAATATGGATGGTGGCGGGGTTATCGCCCTTGTTGGCCGTGACGACAAAGTTGGTCCAGCCCGAAGCCCTGTAAGCTGCGGAGGTCGAGGCCAGGCGGTAGGACAGGTGGTAGGTGCCGGCCTTGGTGATAACATATTTGCCGTCGGTCTGAGTGATCGACGAGGGATAGCCCGATACTCCGCTGAGCTCATAGCTCACGCCGGAAGGCCCCGAAAACGCAGGCATGAGATCCAGTTGCCTGCTGCCGCCGCTGAAAGTGACAGTGCGGGTGGGGTCGGTGTCGAAATCGCCCCAGACGTCAATGTAGTCTGCGAACAGGTTGAGATAGATGTAATCTCCTTTGGCGCCCACGTTGAAGTCGGCGTGCTCGTTTTCCTGCACCGCAGTAAGATCATCCTGAATGCAGTAATTGACATCGCGGCTGCTGGTCTTGTCTTTCACCGCATCTGCACTGTAAAGGGACTGAGCGTACTTGTCGGTGACGGTCTTGGTGTAGTAAAGGTGTATCTGACCGCCCTTGGTGCCGCGGTTCAGGTTGCCATATGAGTTCACGAATTCCGTGCTGCCGTCATAGGGGCAGAGGGAATAGTACGCGCCGTCATAGTACAGCGAGGACTTGGGTTTGCCGTAGGTCTTGACGAGGATCATGTTCTTGACGGTGTCCGCCGCGTTGGGGCTCGGGGTGAGCTTAAAGCCGAAATAGATATAATCGCCCCCCGCTTCGGCGTTGAGATCGTAATCGTCCCAGCTGTAACCGGAGTAGCTGCTGTTGGCGTTTTCCCAGGCCTCTTTGCCTCCGCCGTAGACCATGATATCGGTGATAAAGCAGTTGGCGGGCGCCGCGAGCACCTCGACCACCGTGCCCTTGAACAGTCCGTCCAGAGCACCTGCCGGCACTGCGCCCAGCACTATCGCAAAGGTCAGCGCCACAGCAAGCAGCTTTTTCCATAGTTTGCCTTTCATTTTTCTTCCTCCTTCTCAGTGATTTGTGACCACAGATCAGCGGCATATATACGTCCCTGCCGCATTTACCTATACACAATTATCATAACACTCCCGGCGGGATTTGTCAATAAGCGCAGAGCAAATCGAAAGCGGCAGGACTGCTCCGGAAGGCCGGCGCCTGCTTTTAAAACTGCGCCCTGCAAGGGTCGGGCGGCGGCATTTCGGGCGCCTCTCCCCTGCCTATGCCGTCACCTTCCACAAAAAAACAGGCGTTTTATTGGAGGATTATCTACTTGCAATAATCATCAGAAAATGTTATAATATATATGTATATGTGCGCAACCGATTGCGCACAAATCTCTGAACGGAGGTACAACAAATGAACAATAAGATCAAACGCTCCCTCGCGGGCTTTGCCGCGGTGAGCATCCTCATGACAGCCGGCCTTACCGGCAGCCTTACCTCGGTCAGCGCTGCTGACGAGACTGTTCCCAACGGCGCTTTCGAGACCGATTACTGGGAAGAAGGCGGCGCCTGGGAAGTTGACGCAGACTGGGACGGCGGCGCTACCGCCAACCCGAAATCATATTCCGATGCCGGCGCAGATACGCCCCCCACAGGCTCCTCCAAGGGTCTCAACGTATGGCACCCCGCCGGCGGCACCACCACCGTTAAGCAGACCGTAGAGATCCCCGCAGGCACCTACAAGGTACAGGTATACGCCATGGGCTCCGGCGCTGACGTAAGCTTCTCTGTGGGCAGCGAGTCCAGCGACGCCAAGTCCCTTTCCGGCTGGAACGTCTGGGACGACATCACCGGCGAAGTGACCTGCGACGGCAGCGCTGTTGAGGTGGCTATCGCAGTCGATATGGCCGCTGACGGCTGGGCTTATGTGGACAGCATAACCTTCGAGGCTGTACAGGTCGATGACAGCAGCGAACCCGACGACAGCAGCGAACCCGACGACAGCAGCACTCCCGAGGACGACAGCAGCACTCCCGAGGACAGCAGCGAGGTCGAAGACGACAGCAGCACTCCCGACGAGAGCACTCCCGACAGCCAGTCCGACGACAGCCAGGACGAGCCCGCAGAATCTCAGGGCGACAACG
Organism: Ruminococcus sp.; assembly: GCA_017529875.1. Taxonomy (GTDB): domain Bacteria; phylum Bacillota; class Clostridia; order Oscillospirales; family Ruminococcaceae; genus FB2012. The sequence goes on from JAFXNC010000025.1 coordinate 18,717, forward strand.
GCGGCGACTCTCAGGTGAGCGACGGCGTTACCAACGGCGACTTCGAGCAGGTCAGCGATACCCAGCTCATCGGCTGGACAGTTGACTGGAAGGACGGTCAGAAGATCTGGTACGGCGACGCCGATGCCAAGAAGGACCGTGCCGATCAGAGCAACAACTTCCTCAACATCTGGGTGGAGAACGCTTCTCCCCTCTCTGTTAAGCAGACCGTACACCTTGCCGCAGGCACCTACAAGATCAGCCTGAATCTCGATGCAAACGACGGCGTTGATACCGGCGTCAAGGTAAGAGTGGGCGACCTTGTCACCTACACCCTGCCCAAGGGCACAGGCTGGGAGAAGTGGATGCTCTGCGAGAGCGACGCCTTCACCGTAGCAGCTGAGGGCGACTTCGAGCTGGAGATCTTCGGCGACCTGGCCGCAGACACCTGGCTGGCTCTCGACAACATCAACATCATCCCCGCAAGCGGAACAGACAAGAGCGGCGGAAACAACAACAATAACAACAATAACAATAACAACAACGGCGGCACCAACAACGGTACAGTCAACGGCGGCAGCACAGCCAACAGCGGCACAGGCGCAGGCAGCGCAGCCGCAGCCACCGGCATCATGACCGTGGCTCTGGCGGCAGTTGTAGCCGCCAAAAAGAGGAAGTAAGCCTCACACAGCACGAATCAAGCCCCTGTCGGGAAGTTCCGGCAGGGGCTTGTTTTATGTATTCGGTTCGGCTTACAGCAGCGCCTTCAGCCTCTCGTCAACGGCGCGGAGGAAGTCCTCGGTGTTGACCTTGCGCTTGTTCTCCAGCTTGGAGAGCAGATACAGGTCGCCGGTCATGACGCCGTCCTCAATGGTCCGTATAGTCGCCTGCTCCAGCTTGTCGGCAAAGGCCATAAGCTCCGGCAGCTGGTCCAGCTCGCCGCGCTTTCTCAGAGCACCTGTCCATGCAAACAGCGTAGCTACGGAGTTTGTGGAGGTCTCCTCGCCCTTGAGGTGCTTGTAGTAGTGGCGCTGTACGGTGCCGTGGGCAGCCTCATACTCGTAAACGCCGTCCGGCGATACAAGCACAGAGGTCATCATGGCAAGGGAGCCGTAGGCCGTGGCTACCATGTCGCTCATAACGTCGCCGTCGTAATTCTTGCAGGCCCAGATGTAGCCGCCCTCAGAGCGGATAACACGGGCAACAGCGTCGTCGATCAGGGTGTAGAAATACTCGATGCCGGCAGCCTCGAACTTGGCCTTGTACTCCTTCTCGTAGATCTCGGCGAAGATGTCCTTGAAGGTGTGGTCATACTTCTTGGAGATAGTGTCCTTGGAGGCGAACCAGATGTCCTGCTTCTTGTCGAGAGCGAAGTTGAAGCAGGCGCGGGCAAACGACGAGATCGAATCCGCTCTGTTGTGGAGACCCTGGATGATACCGGCGGTATCCTTGAAATCAAAGATAGTCTCGCGGGACTCGTTGCCGTCCTTGTCAGTCAGCACCAGCTCGGCCTTGGAGCCCTGGGGGCACTTCATCTCAACGTTCTTGTAAACGTCGCCGTAGGCATGACGGGCGATGGTGATAGGCTTAGTCCAGGTGGGGATGTAGGGGGTTATGCCCTTGACGAGGATAGGGGTACGGAATACGGTGCCGTCCAGCATAGCTCTGATAGTGCCGTTGGGGGACTTCCACATTTCCTTGAGGTTATACTCGGGCATACGGGCGGCATTGGGAGTGATAGTGGCGCACTTTACCGCGACGCCGTACTTTTTGGTAGCGTTGGCAGAATCGACCGTTACCTGATCGTTGGTCTCGTTGCGGTGGACGAGGCCGAGGTCATAGTACTCGGTTTTGAGGTCGATGTAGGGAGTGAGCAGGATATCCTTGATCTCCTGCCAGATGATACGGGTCATCTCGTCGCCGTCCATCTCGACCAAGGGTGTTTTCATTTGGATCTTTGCCATAATTCATACCTCCTGAATAATATAAAAATTTAAATGATATGCAAGTCTGAAATATCGAATGCGGAGCGGGTCGCCTCTTTGGCGGCGGCATCGCTGTTGAAAAAGTCGGAGTAGTCCTCCTGGGGCGGTTTCTTCTTCGGGGCAGGGGTGGAGAATATCTCGTCGGCGCTCATGCCGGAGAAACGCTTTTCGTAGACCTCCCGCTTGAGCTCCGCCTCGGTCTTGCCGGCACGCTCACGCTCCATGCGTTTTTGTTCGTTTGCCTGACGGAGATACTCCGAGGTGTCAACGCCGGAATACTCGTCGTAGTTGAAGTTGTCCGAGGTTATCTTTCTGTCATCCATGCTCCCACCTCTCTTATATCAGCCCCCGGTCAGCTCCGACACTTCGATGCTCAGCTCTCCCCCGAAGATGCCCACGGGTATGGGCTCGTCGAAGGGGTACAGCTCCGGCAGGTCGGTCTTTTCCAACCGGTATACTAAGGTCTTGCGGTTTTGCAGGTCGATTATCCAGTACTCGCGCACCCCGGACTGCATATACAGCCCGAATTTGCGCACAAGGTCATGGTATCTGTTGCTGCTCATGATCTCGATGACGAAGTCCGGTGCGCCGGTAATGCGCTTCTTGCCGATCTTGTCCGGGTCACAGACCACGAATACGTCCGGCTGTACCACGTTGAGATCATCAAGCATAACATCAAGGGGCGCATTGAATGGCTCGCAGGAGCCGCCCCGGGACTTGATAAAGGCTCCAAGCCTGAACACAAGCTCCCGCGATATCCGCTGATGCTCCACAGAGGGGGTCGCCAGCGCGATCACCTCGCCGCTGTGCAGCTCATAAGGCTCGTTGGTCTCGGGTATCATTTCAAAAAACTCTGCTGCTGTGTAAAGCCTGCCTGCTGTGTTTTCCATGCCTGTCCCTCCGTTCTCAGGTGTTCAACGCAAAGAACACCGTTACTGCTCCGGTGACGATCATGATGATGCAGCCCGCGATGAGCTGTATCTTCGCTTTCTTTGAGAGGGCGCCCTGCACCTTGAAAAGCAGCTTGCCCATGCCCACTGCGTACAGCACCACTCCCACAGAGGCCGCCGCGCACATCAGCGCGTAGAGATGCTTGCCGTCTGAGCCGTGAGCGATGCCGTAATCCGAGGCTATCCCTCCCACCGCCGCGATAACAGCCGACAGTACCACCGCCGCTGTGAAGCAGTAGAATACCTTTGCCAGTATAAAGCCCGGTCTGTGTTTGACAGCTGCTGTCTTTTCAGGGTCATCGCCGGCCTGTGCCTTGTACCTCCTGATCAACAGTATGAAGTACACCGCAAATGCCGCGAACACCGCTGCGCCGACCACCGCGAAGTAAATGACGGCCCCGCCCAGATCCTGAAACAGACCCTTTGCCGTTAAGTTTACCATATCCTTAAATTCTCCCCATTCCTTCGGCAGCGGAGCCTTTCAAAGCTATTTGCTGAATTCAAGCCCCAGTGCGACTATCATCAGCACCACAAAAGCTATGATCTCGATCTTGCTCTGGGAGACTGCACCGCCGAGAGGCTGATGCTCTAAGCCGTTGTGCTTGACTATGCCGCTGAGCACGCCGCCCACTCCGCCGAAAATCAGATACCCCGCCATGGGTATGCTGAACATGAACTTGTTCACCGCATAGCCTATGGCGCAGCCCACTCCGAACCACAGCATATACCAGGCAAAGGCCTTGTCGATCTCGTACTCGTCGCCGCCGGTGTAGCGGTCAGCCATGATGAGGGTCAGGGGGGAGCGCCTCCTGCGGTAGTAGCTGTGGCGGGCTCTCTCCCAGTGCTCCTGGGCAAACTCGCTGCGTATGCGCTGCCGTGCGATCATCTCGGCAGCCGCCGTCACTCCCGCACGGTACTTCTCGTCCCGGGGCTGGGAGCTGGGGTCGTCCTCGCCGGGCATCATGTTCTCCACCTTGGGCAGAGGGGTCTCCTCACGGAGCTTGTCTTTCTCCGCCTCTTTTTTGGCGGCAGTGCTGGAAAAGAAGTCGGCGTACTCGTCTTCCTTCTTCTTCTTCGGCTGGGCGAAGATCTCGTCGGCGGTCATGCCGGCGAATCTCTTCTCATACTCCTCCCGCCTCAGCTCCGCCTCGGATTTTCTGGCACGCTCCCGCTCCTGACGCTTGCGCTCGTTCTCCTGACGCAGGTACTCCATGGCGCTGGAGCCGGAGTAAACGTCATAATCGAAGTTCCCGGAGGTGACATCCTCCGAGCCGGAGGATGAGCTTCCCCCGGTATATACGTCGTAATCAAAGTCATTCGAGGTTATCTTTCTGTCATCCATATCTCTGTTCCCCCAAATACCGTCTCTTTTGTTCTTATCTTTATTCCCTGCGCCCGGAGATCAGGCGCAGGGATATTATTACTTACTTCAAGCTCTCTCTTGTGTAGTCCAGCAGACCGCCGGCGAGGATGATATCCTTTGTGCGTCCGGTCAGCTCGCAGAGTACCGGGATAGTGATGTTCTTGGTCTTGTCCACCACGGTCAGCCGGGTCTTGCCTGCCTCGATGTCGGCTCTTACGTTCTCTATGGCGATCTCGTCGCCCTGAGAGATCTTGTCGTAGTCGGCCTCGTTCACGAAGGTCAGCGGCAGTATGCCTGCGTTGATGAGGTTAGCCCTGTGTATACGCGCAAAGCTCTTTACCAGTACCGCCTTGATGCCCAGATACAGCGGAGCCAGCGCCGCGTGCTCACGGGAGGAGCCCTGACCGTAGTTCACGCCGCCCACGATGATGCTCTTGCCCAGATTCTTCGCCCTGCGGGGGAAGTCCTCGTCGCAGACTGTGAAGCAGTGCTGTGAGATAGCCGGAATATTTGAACGCAGGGGCAGTATCTTGGCGCCTGCGGGCATGATATGGTCGGTGGTGATGTTGTCGCCGACTTTGAGGGACACCGCACATTCGATGTTCTCCACCAGAGGTGCAGTCTCGGGATAGGGCTTGATGTTGGGGCCGCGGAGGATCTCAACTTTGTCCATCTCAGCCTCGGGAGCGGGAGCCGCAACCATGTTGTCGTTGATGACGAACTGGCGGGGCATCTCGAACTTGGGCATATCGCCCAGCTCGCGGGGGTCTGTGAGGTAGCCGGTCAGAGCGGAGAGAGCCGCCATTTCCGGAGATACCAGGTAGATCTGACCGTCCTTGGTGCCGGAGCGGCCTTCAAAGTTGCGGTTGAAGGTACGCAGGGAAACGCCCTTTGAATTGGGCGACTGACCCATACCGATGCAGGGGCCGCAGGCGGATTCGAGGATACGTGCGCCGGCGTCGATCATTGTGGCAAGAGCGCCGTTCTGCGCGATCATGTTGAGCACCTGCTTGGAGCCGGGGGCGATAGCCAGGGACACGTCGGGATGAACGGTCTTGCCCTTGAGGATGTAGGCCACCTTCATCATGTCCATGAAGGAGCTGTTGGTGCAGGAGCCGATGCAGACCTGATCTATTTTCAGCTTGCCGATCTCGGCAACGGTCTTGACATTGTCGGGAGAGTGAGGACAGGCCGCCATAGGCACGATAGCCCCCAGGTCGATGTCTACTGTCTCGTCGTAAACTGCGTCATCGTCGGCCTTCAGCTCAGTCCATACGTCAGCCCTGTCCTGAGCCTTCAGGAATTCGAGAGTGACCTCGTCGGAGGGGAAGATAGAGGTGGTAGCGCCCAGCTCTGCGCCCATGTTGGTAATGGTGGCACGCTCGGGCACGGTAAGGGTCTTCACGCCCTCGCCGCAGTACTCGATGACCTTGCCCACGCCGCCCTTGACGGAGAGCCTTCTCAGCACCTCGAGGATGACATCCTTGGCAGCTACCCAGGGAGAGAGCTTGCCGGTGAGATTGACCTTAACGATCTTGGGGTAGGTGATATAGTAAGCGCCGCCGCCCATTGCCACGGCTACGTCCAGTCCGCCTGCGCCAATGGCGATCATGCCGATGCCGCCGCCGGTGGGAGTGTGGCTGTCAGAGCCGATGAGGGTCTTGCCGGGAACACCGAAACGCTCTAAGTGTACCTGGTGGCAGATGCCGTTGCCGGGGCGGGAGAACCAAATGCCGTGCTTCTTGGCAACAGAGCCTATGAAGCGGTGGTCGTCGGCGTTCTCAAAGCCGGACTGGAGGGTATTGTGGTCGATGTAGGCCACGGAGCGCTCGGTCTTGACTCTCGGCACGCCGATAGCCTCGAATTCGAGGTAAGCCATAGTGCCGGTGGCGTCCTGGGTGAGGGTCTGGTCGATGCGGATGCCGATCTCGTTTCCCTTGACGAACTCGCCGTCAACGACGTGCGCTTTAAGTATTTTTTCGGTAAGTGTAAGTCCCATAGATATACGTTCCTTTCTGGTTCATAGATAGCTTTATTATACCACACTCGCCTATGATTGTCAACACAGAGCGTCTGTCCGGGTGCAGACATTTTCCCCAAAAATACAGCGGCAGTTGCACGTTCGCGTGCAACTTTTGGGGTTTTGGGGGCTATAAGTGAGGGGGCAAGGAGGGGAAAGGAGGTTCGCCGGGGAAGATTCTTGCTCGTCTTCGCTCGCAAGAAACTGGGGCAGAGTGAACAAAGCACAGGCGAGGAGGGGCTTTTGGGGCAGAGTGAACGGAGCGAGGAACGAGCGGAGAGAACGCCGCCCCAAAGGTCGAGCCCCGACGAAGCCGGGGGGTATGGGGGGCTCCGCCCCCCATTTAAAATAGGAGGCTATTATATGACCAACAAAAACTTTCGTACCGACAACAAATCATTCCTGCTGTACAAGGACTGGCAGAGCATCTTCGAGATGCTCTCGGACGAGCAGGCGGGCAGGCTCATCAAGGCGCTGTTCGATTTCAGCTCAGGGGCACAGGTGGAGCCCTTCCGGGAGGCGGCGCTGCACATGGCCTTCACCATCATATCGGCGCAGCTGGTGCGGGACGGCGAGAAATGGGAACAGGTCTGCGCCGCCAACTCCCGCAACGGCAAAAAGGGCGGCCGTCCCCGGAAGGACGCCGCGAACGAAGAAGAAACCGGGCGGTTTTCTCAAAAAGCGAAAAAAGCCGATACAGATAATGATACAGATACAGACAATGATACGGATAATGATGAAGATACAGAAACAAAAAAAGAGAGTGTTACAGAAAATGCCGAAGGCACAGAAAATGACCCTGACCATGATGATGAAAATGAGTATGAGACAGGTGTGTGTGCGCAAAGCCGCACTTTCGGCATCCCGGAACCGCCCTCTGAGGACGAGAGGCTCGCGGAGGTGCGCAGGAGGCTTGATGAATACGGCAGGTAAGGTCGGCATTTTGACAAGGTAAGCTTGGCATTTTGACAAGGTAAGGTCGGCATTTTGACAAGGTGGGGTTATCTCAGGGATAAGGCAGGGTTATCTCAGGGATAATGCAGAGTTATCTCAGAGATAAGGCAGAGTTATCTCAGGGATAAGGCAGAGTTGGCCGTGTGTACAAGGCAGAGTTGGCCATACGTACAAGGCAGGGTTGGCCGTAGGTACAAGGCAGGGTTGGCCGTAGGTACAAGGCAGGGTTGGCCGTAGGTACAAGGCAGGGTCAACATCATGTTAAGGCAGACTAAACATAAAGTATAAGGCAGACTAAACATAAAGTATAAGGCAGGGTAACACATATCGTAAGGCATGAAATATTCTCCCGGCAGACATAAAAAGATCTCAGTGCGGCACTGAAAAAAGCGCATATCAAAAGCTGTCCGGTGAATAGTAATGAATGGGGCAAAAAAAGCGAAGAGTGCTCAGGGCGAGGAGGGGCTTTTGGCGTGGAGTGAACGCAGCACAGGCGAGGAGGGGCTTTTGAGCCGGAGCGAACGGAGCGAGGAACGAGCGGAGAGAACGCAGGCTCAAAGGTCGAGCCCCGACGAAGCCGGGGGTATGGGGGCGGCAGCCCCCATTTAGATAACCGGAGAGAACGGAGCGCCAAAACCGGGGCCCCGACGAAGCCGGGGGTATGGGGGCGGCAGCCCCCCATTTAGATAACCGGGGGAAGTTTCTTGCTCGTCTTCGCTCGCAAGAAACCGGGGGCAACGCCCCCATTTAGATAGCATATTATTGCGCGATCCTGCCAATGCTACACATGAAAGGGGCTTGAGATATGAGTGATAAGGGGTTCGGACTGGAACGGCTCACCGGGAGAGCCAGGGAGGCCGTCAAGCTGGCGGCTGCAGCTGCCGGGAGACTGGGGGCTTGCAGTATCGGGTCGGAGCATCTGCTCTGCGGGCTCATTGAGGAAGGCGAGGGCACCGCTGCCGCCATACTGGAGGAAAGCGGCGTTACTCTCGGGGCGGTGATCTCGCTGGCTGAGAAGCGGGGCACCGCCTGCAAGGACTGTCCCCCGGAGCTGTCGGGGGAGGCAAGGCGCATACTCCGGTCGGCGGCGGTGGCGGCAGGCAGCGAGGGCAGCATACAGACCGGGACGGAGTTCATCCTGGCGGCTATGCTCAGAGAGCCGGACTGCGCCGCTGTGGGCATACTCAGAGCGCTGGGATGCAGCCTCACCAAGCTGCTGACCCGATGCAGCGCCGGCACCAGAGCCGTCACAGAGCAGGCTAAGCCCCGTCTCAGACAGCTGGAAAAGTACGGCAGAGAGCTGACACGCCGTTCGGTCTGCGAGGGCTTCGACCCGGTGATAGGCCGGGAGCGGGAGATAAGCCGCATACTCAGCATACTCTGCCGGCGCAGCAAGAACAACCCCTGCCTCACCGGGGAGGCCGGGGTGGGCAAGACCGCCGTTGTGGAGGGGTTGGCTGCGCGGATAGCCGCCGGAGAGGTGCCTGCAAAGCTCTGCGGGAAGCGCATTTTCGCCCTTGACCTGACCCTGCTGCTGGCGGGGGCGAAGTACCGGGGGGACTTTGAGGAAAGGCTCCGCTCCTGCGCCGACGAGGCCGCTGCCGCCGGGGATGTGATACTCTTCATCGACGAGCTTCATAACATCATGGGCACAGGTGCCGCCGAGGGTGCCATAGATGCGGCGAATATCCTCAAACCCCAGCTTGCAAGGGGTGAGCTGACGGTCATCGGCGCCACCACCTGCGACGAGTACAGGCGCACCGTAGAGCGGGACAGCGCCATGGACAGACGGTTCCAGCGGGTGGACATCTCCGAGCCGGATGCGGAACGCACTCTCGCCATACTCAAGGGCATCAGACCCCGCTATGAGCAGTTCCACGGCATCCGCATCAGCGACGGGGTACTGGCACGGATAACGGCTCTCGCTCAGCGGTATGTCCCGGAGCGGAGGTTCCCCGATAAGGCCATCGACATACTGGACGAGGCCTGCGCCTGCGAGCGGCTGCGGCAGGACAGCAAAGAGCATAGGACGGCGCTTTCGGAGGCCTTTGACGGCTATGTATGCGGCAGGCTCAGCCGGGAGCAGTATCTTTCGGCGCTGTCGGAGAGGTCGCCTCAGAGCCCTCCGGAGCTGTCCTGCGGCACCTGTGAGGCAGTGGTGTCGCGGCTCACCGGTATCGACTGCGGGGAGCTTTCCCGCAGCGAGGCGGATAAGCTGAGAGCCCTGCCGGGGCGCCTCAAAGCCGAGGTCATCGGGCAGGAGGAGGCCATAGACCGGCTCTGCGGAGCGGTGTTCCGGTGCCGCTCCGGGCTCCACGATGACAGGCGGCCTGTGGGGAGCTTTCTGTTCATCGGCACCAGCGGCGTGGGCAAGAGCCGTCTTGCGGGGGCGCTGGCAAGGGCGCTGTTCTCCCGGCAGGACGCGCTGATACGGTTCGATATGTCGGAGTATTCGGAGCGGCACAGCGTATCCAGGCTCATCGGCGCGCCTCCGGGGTATGTGGGCTGCGACAGCGGCGGACTGCTCACAGAGCAGGTGAGGCGGCGGCCTTACAGCGTGGTGCTCCTTGACGAGATAGAGAAGGCGGACAGGAGCATCTATGAGCTGCTTTTGCAGATCATGGAGGAAGGCGTCCTCACAGACAGCTCCGGCAGGCGGGTGTCATTCTCGGAGACGGTGCTCATCATGACCTCCAACGCCGGCATGGCGGACTTCGAGCGCAGGCCGCAGGTAGGCTTTGGGGAGCGGGATAATGCCGACGAGCTTAGGCGTGCGGCTGAGAAGGCTGCGGGAAAGCTCTTCTCCCCGGAGCTGGCGGGGCGGCTGGACGGGGTCATAGTCTTCAAAAAGCACGGCCTTGACGAGCTGACGCAGATAGCGCAGTTACAGCTTGGGGAGCTTGCAAAGCGTGCCTCGGCGCTGGGGTGCAGCCTGAGCTTTTCGGAGGACACAGCACAGGTACTGGCGCAGCGCAGCCTGGGAAGTCCCTCCGGCGCCCGGGAGATACGCCGCCTGATAACCGCCGACATCGAGACCCGCCTGAGCCGCCGTCTGATAGACGGCGAGACAAGATCATTCACCGTAGCCCCCGACAAAGACACCTTTATTGTTTCAGAAAATGCAGTAATTAACACATTGTTTACGAAATAAGAGCAATAATCACTGAAAAAACTGTTGTGCAGTTGAGTAAAAGTGTGATATAATGTAAATGATATGATTATCCCTACCCAAGGAGGCTGCATAATGGCTGACAGAAAATATATCCTTATGTCCGACTCCACCTGCGATCTGCCGCCGGAGGTCATCAAGCAGATGGGAACGCCGATACTGAAATTCCACTTTGAGATAGACGGCGCTACCCATGAGGACGGAGGCATGGATTTCCACGAGTTCTACGACATGATGAGAAACGGCTCCATGACCAAGACCTCGCAGATATCCCCCGCGCAGGCCGAGGAGGGCTTTGAGAAGGTTTTAAAGCAGGGCAAAGACATCCTTTACCTGAGCTTTTCCTCGGGGCTCAGCGGTACATACAACAGCGCCTGCATGGCCAAAGAGAACCTGACAGAGAAGTACCCGGAGGCTAAGATCACTGTCATAGACAGCCTCTGCGCCTCAACGGGGCAGGGACTGCTGCTCTACAAGGCCTGGGAGAAGATGTGCGAGGGGCTCACCCTTGACGAGCTGGCAGACTGGATCGAGGAAAACAAGCTCCACCTCTGCCACCTGTTCACGGTGGACGATCTGGTGTACTTAAAACGCGGCGGACGCATCTCCCGGACTACGGCGCTGGCGGGGACTATCCTCGGCATCAAGCCCATTCTCCACGTTGACGACGAGGGCCGGCTGGTATCCATCGGCAAGGTGAGAGGCAGAAAGCAGAGCCTCAACAAGATCATCGACCTGATGTGCGAGCGGATCGAGGGCTACGACAACCCTGTCATCGGCATCTCCCACGGCGACTGCTGGGGCGACGCGGACTACATAGCGGAGCTGGCAAAGAAGAAGCTGGGTCAGGACACGAAGGTCATCACCTCCTATACCGGCACCGTCATCGGCGCACACTCGGGACCGGGAACACTCGCGTTTTTCTTCATGGGAGATAAACGGTAAGGGCGGTTTCTCTGTAAAGAAGAAAGAATAAAAAGGCTGTAAAGAAGAAAGAATAAAAAGAAAGAATAAAGAATAAAAGAGAGCTGAAGCTCTCCGGTATCGCCTCCGGCGATGGTTTTTTGAGATCGTCCGCTGCGTTTCTGTCAGATTGTATTAAAATTTGCTGAACAAGGCTTGACATTTTAGTTAAAAAAGTGTATAATGGTATCCGGGAGCTTTCCCGTAATATCATTACCGATCGGAGGAAATTTAAATGCTTATCGTTACAACTGATACTATCACCGGCAAGGAACTCGAAATGCTCGGCGTCGTTAAGGGCAGCACCGTACAGTCCAAGCACATCGGCAAGGACCTCATGGCAGGCCTGAAAAACGTTGTGGGCGGCGAGGTAAAGGGCTATGTTGAGATGATGGACGAGGCCCGTGAGATCGCTACCACAAGAATGGTGGATGAAGCCAAGCAGCTGGGCGCTGACGCCGTCGTTGCCATGAGATACGCCTCCAGCTCCATTATGCAGAGCGCAGCCGAGGTCATCGCATACGGCACCGCAGTAAGGTTCAAGTGAGCCAAAAGTGCGCGGGTTCCCGCTAAAAGAATAAAGAATAAAAAAGAAAGAATAAAGAATAAAAAAGGTATCGCCTCCGGCGATGATTTAAAATCGTCCGCAATGCGGACACCGGAGAGCTTTAGCTCTCTATTATTCTTTATTCTTTATTTTTATTCTTTATTATTTATTTTGCCCCGGGTTCATGGTCGAGCGGCGTATCAGCATCTCAAAGCTCATCAGCGGCAGGTGCTCACCTGCGGGGGCGCCTGAGAGCAGGTTCATCAGCTTTGCAGCCGCCGCAGAGCCCAGCTTTGCCGCGTCAAAGATCAGCGACGTGATCGGCGGGGAGTAGCTGTCAAGGTATACGCTGTCGTAGAAGGAGGCCACTCTTATGTCCTCCGGGATGCGCATACCCCTGGCGTTGAGGGTCGCCAGCAGCTTCATGCACAGCATATCGTCTCCGCAGACTATGCAGGAGGGCTTTTCCCTCAGCAGCATGGACACGGCTTTTGTGAATTTCAGCTCGCTGTCCGCACCGGTGAAGATCAGCCTTTCCTCCGCGTGGGAGCTGCCGAAGGCGCTCATAAACCCGGTGTAGCGGCTGCGGTTGACGGTGTATTCCATGTTGCCGATGAGCAGTCCCAGCTTGTCCGGCGGGGTGGACATCAGCAGGTAGGAGGTGAGCTCGGTGCAGCCCTTCACATGGTCGCTGTCCACGATGACGCTGTCGGAGTGTACGCTGCGCCCAAGTACGACGTAGGGCATACCGTTTTCGCTCAGCAGCTCCTCGATACTGCCGTCTGAGGCAGGCCGCGTCACCAGTACGCCGTCCACCTTGCGGTTCTCGATGACCCTTTGCAGCTGGGTGTGATTGTCACGTTCCGTGCCGATGACCACCGCGTCATAGTCGTGCAAAGCGCACTCCTTGGCGATGCCTGTGAGGCAGGTCTGGAAGAAGGGTGCGTCGAACTCGCTCTGATCCATGGGTATCACAACGCCGATATTGTATGTCCTCTGCTCCGAGAGGCTCTTGGCTATCATGTTCGGGCGGTAATTCATCTCCTTGATGCACGCGAAAACCTTCTCCCGCGTCTCTGCCCTTATCCTGCCCTTGCCGGATATCGCCCGCGACACTGTGGATTTCGAGATCCCGAGAGCCGCCGCGATATCTTCCAGCTGGGGCTTTTTTTGATTAGGCTTAGTCATCGTTATCCGCCTCTTTTTCGGTCAGTCAGACCTGTGCTTACTTCTTCTTTTTCTTCTTCTTGCCATCCTCGGGGACAACGTCGTCATCGAAGACTGTGGCAGCCTTCTTTTCCTCCGGCACCGCAACGGCGTTCTCTACTGCCAGGTTCCTGCCGTCGGCCTTGTCGAAGAGGTTTATGGTGCGCTCTCTTATGGTGAAGAGCACCTCCTTGCACTCCAGCATACGCTGCTGTTCCTCTTCGGTGAGGTCGGCGATCTGGACTTTGAGGATGATCTTCTTGCCGTCAACGCACTCGGCGTGGATGTGCAGCTCGCTGCCCATCATTTCCGTTACCTTTATGGAGGCTCTGATGCCCTTGTAGCCGGAGGCGTCCACGATAAGGTTCTCCGGGCGCACGCCAAGCACCACCTCTGTTGGCACGCTGTCACGCTTGTCAAGCTCCGCGCAGATGTACTCCGGGACGTTGAATTCCTCCCCCAGCAGCAGCGCCTTGTAGCCCTTGTCGGTCTTTTTCAGCTCCACGTCGAAGAAGTTCATCTGCGGCGTGCCGATGAAGCCCGCTACAAAGAGGTTGGCGGGGTGGTTGAACAGCTCCTGGGGAGTGCCCACCTGCATAACGTAGCCGTCCTTCATGATGACGATACGGTCCCCCAGGGTCATAGCCTCTGTCTGGTCGTGGGTAACGTAAACGAAGGTGGTGCGGATCTTCTCCCTCAGCAGGATTATCTCGGCACGCATCTGGTTCCTCAGCTTGGCGTCCAGATTGGAGAGGGGCTCGTCCATGAGGAAGACCTTGGGCACACGCACGATAGCACGTCCGATAGCCACACGCTGTCTCTGACCGCCGGAGAGCTGCTTGGGCTTTCTGCCCAGCAGGTCTGTGATGCCCAGTATC
>JAFXNC010000026.1 GCA_017529875.1 Ruminococcus sp.
CCCTCACCTGGGAGAACTTCGGCGCAGCGATATACGCCGAGAAAGATATCACTGTCACCGGCAAAATGAACATCACCGGCGGGGCGGGCATAGTCGTATCCAACTGCACCCTCACCCTCAAAGACGCCGAGCTGAGCATCAACGGCAATAGCGGCAGCGCGATAGTGGGCGGTATGCCGGGTGGCGAGAGCACCTCCAAGCTCATCGTCGATAACTCCAGGCTCCGTGCCTGCGGTGCCGAGGAAGGCGCGGTAGTGGGCTTCGGTCAGGGCATCGAGCTTATCGACTGCGGCATCCTCACCAATGAATGTGTGATCCGTGACGGCTCCTTCGCGGAAATGTTCGACGATGTGCCGGTGCTGAAAGTGGAGATCACCACCTCAGAGATATATGACCTTGTGGTGGGCGGCGTCCGTGTCTGCGAAGACAACGCCTCTGATATCCTGGGCCGCGGCGAGGCCTCCTATGACCCTGAGACCAATACCCTTACTATAAAGAAGAACATAGTCTGCAACGCAGACAACACCGAGGGCGCTGAGCCCTGCATCACAAACCGCATCCCCGGCCTCACCGTAAAGGCTGAGAATGAAGTCTCCCTCACCCGGGAGAACTTCGGCGCAGCGATATACGCCGAGAAAGATATCACTGTCACCGGCAAAATGAACATCACCGGCGGCGCGGGCATAGTCGTATCCGACTGCACCTTCACCATTAAGGACGCCGAGCTGAGCATCAACGGCAATAGCGGCAGCGCGATAGTGGGCGGTATGCCCGGTGGTGAGAGCACCTCAAAGCTCATCGTCGATAACTCCAGGCTCCGTGCCAACGGTGCCGAGGACGGCGCAGTAGTGGGCTTCGGTCAGGGCATCGAGCTTATCGACAGCGTTATCAGGACGCCTGAGGGCGGCACCGTGCAGGACAACGTCATCGTTGACGCCGAAGGCGAGCCCGCCAAGACCGTCTGGATCACCCCCGCAGTCATCAGGGGCGACGTAAACAACGACGGCAAGGTGAATATGCGCGACTACGCAACGCTTCAGAAGTACCTGCTCAACCCTAAGTCAGTCACTGTATTTGACGCCGCCGCCGATATCGACGGCAACGGCAAGATCAATATGCGCGACTACGCAGCCCTCCAGAAAATGCTGCTCAATCAGGCATAAAAGGAGTAATGAAAATGAAAAAACACAGACTGCTCAGTCTGCTTTCGGCACTGCTGCTGGTGTTCTCGCTGTTTGCAGCGGTGCCGGAGGGAACCTTCAGAATAAGCGCCGCCGATGAGGCGCCGTCTTACTACACCTTCAGCGGCGGCACCGTGACGATCACAGGCAAATTCTCAAACCTCGATGCGGTCTCGCAGCTGACCGGCATCAAGAAGATAGTCTTCACACCGGGCGTAAAGATGCCCTCCAGCTGTTTTCGGCTGTTTTCGGGCATCCACGCAGACCTCATAGATTTCACCGGCTCCGACTGGTCGGATGTCACCTCGGTGTTCCAGATGTTCATGGGCTACGATATCTTTGAGATCAAAATGGGCTCTGTCTCCGCCCCTAAGCTCAAAGACCTCGACAGTATGTTTGACTGCTGCTACAAGGTCAGGAAGATCGACTTAAGCGGCTTTGACGTCCCCAACGCGGAGGAGCTGGACTATTTTTTCAACTACTGCAACGAGCTGTCAGAGCTCAAGGTCCCCGCAAAGAAGCTCACCAAGCTCAAGAGCCTCAGAAGGATGTTCTGCGCCTGCTTTGCTCTGTCCTCCGTTGACCTGAGCTGGCTGGGCACCTCCAACGTGACCAACTTCGACAGTATGTTCAACCTCTGCACCGGCATGAGCAAGATCGACATCACCCCTTTGGACTTCAGCAGCGCCCTTGATATGAACAATATGTTCTACGGCATGAAGGAGCTGCTGAGCGTGAGCTTAAAGAACAAGGACGCCTACTACTGCAAGGATTTCCATGATATGTTCCGGAAATGCGAAAAGCTCCGGTCGGTGGACTTCACCGGCTTCATCTCCTCCTCGGCCCTTGACCTGTCCAAGATGTTCTATGAGTGCTATGAGCTGACAAAGCTCGACCTCAACGCCATTGACGCATCCAACGTCACCAACATGAGCGAGATGTTCTTTGATTGCAAGAAGCTTGCCGATCTGGATATCAGCTCTTTCGCGCCTGCGCACCTCACCAGTATGTACAGTATGTTCAACGGATGCAGAGCCCTCAAAAAGCTGGATCTCACCAAGTTCAACACCTCCGCTGTCACCAGCATGAGCGGCCTTTTCCAGAACTGCTACGCCCTCAGAGAACTGAACATCAAGGGCATCGACACCTCTAACGTCAGGTATATGACCGGTATGTTCATGAGCTGCGGCGCATATAAGGAATTCAAGTTCAGAGACTTCAACACCACGAGCCTTGAGAAGACCAACAAGATGTTCTGGAGCAACTCCACCCTTGTGACCGTTGACCTAACCGGGCTCAATACCAAGCAGCTCACCGATGCCACGGAGATGTTCTTCCAGTGCTCCAACCTGACCACGATCTACGCCCCCGGGTCCATGAACTTCAACAGCGTTGCCAGCACCGACAGAATGTTCCAGAACAGCACGCTGCTTGCAGGCGGCGCAGGGACAACATTCGACAGCACCCACGTTGACGGCTCCTATGCCCGTGTGGACGTAAAGGGCGGAGCAAAGGGCTATTTCACCGCCGCCTCCTATACCCTCGGTGATCTGGACGGCAACGGCAAGGTCAATATGCGGGACTACGCCCTGATGCAGAAGTACATCCTCGACCCCAAGTCCGTTACAGTCAACACCGCAGCCGCCGACATGGACGGCAACGAGAAGGTCAATATGCGGGACTATGCGGCGCTTCAAAAGCTGCTGCTGAAACCGTCTTAAGAAGGAGTAATGACAATGAGGAAACACAGAATTGCCGGCCTGCTGACGGCGTTTGCGCTGGTGCTGATGATGTTCGGGATGCTGCCGGAGGGTTCGTTCCGGGCGGATGCGATAGAAGGCAACGGAACAAAGAGCTCTCCGTATATAATAAAGTCCTATGAGGATCTTTACCTGCTTATCGGCAGTCAGAACAGCGTCCTCAACTCATTGAGCCAGGACTTTTATATCAAGCTCGGAAATAATATCATAGAAAACAGTGCCAGATCCAATTATTATTTTAAGCTCTTTACCGATCATCCCCGGGCCGTACACCTTGACCTTGCGGGATTTACGCTTTCGAGGATAGCCGATACAAATGACAGCGCGATGTTCTATATCGGCTCCAATGTCACTCTGGAGATCGATGACAGCGTCGGCGCCGGAAAGATATACTCCACCAAGCTCAATAACAGTGCGTGGTGTATGTTTAATGTAACAAACGGTGGTAATCTGATCATAAACGGCGGCAGTTTCATAGATAATTCGCTGTTTCTGCATAAGCCCGGTTACATATTTTTATGTCCGATCATATATATGGATAAATCGGGAAACTCAACAGATAATTGTTATGTCACCATCAACGGAGGCTATTTTGAATCTCTGATCAAGCTGGTCGCACAATACTACGGAAATCTTGTGATCAACAACGGTGAATTCAAGCAGAGATCGGATGTTGACGGAATGCCGGGTCTTTACAGCGGAATATTATTCGACGGCAATGATTACTGGATCAAAAACTGTATCCTCACCTGCAATACCTCCACTACTGCCATAACAGGCTCAAAGCTGAAACAGCACATGCCTTCGACGGTCGTGGTAAAAACCGATAACAGTACCGTAACGTTAAACGACAAAACAGATAAGATCGGCGGACAGAACATTCGCATTTATACCCGCGAAGCCATTGAAAACATAAAATGGGACGGTTATTTACTGAGCTGGGATCCGTATGAGAATTCCGAAAAATACGGCGTTCAGGTCGAAAAGCTCGGATCCGTCGTTAATGATTACAGTATAGTATCAAATATCAATACTGCTTCTGCGGAATGCGATCTTACCAGCGTTATAAAGAATAACGGTTTCGGAGTGTACCGTGTTCTTCTCGGAGCACATAACAAATACGATGACCTTATTTCGCTGGTGACATATTCCCCGACTGTTGAATACGAAACGAGAAAAACCGTCAGCGAGATATCTCTCGGCGCTGTAAAGCCGAGAGACGGTGCGGTCTGTTCCAAGCCCTGGGAAAATGCAGACAGCTATGAGATACGCGCCTATGACTGGTACAGGGGCACACAGTGTATCGGCTCGGCTCATATGTCATCGACCGATAAATTCGCTGAGGGTCAGAAATACACCCTCTACTGTCAGGTCTATGTAAAGGACGGCTATAAATTCGCCTCTGACCTGTCCGCGAAGGTCAATGGTCAACAGGCGAACATTATCACGTACAGCAACAGGATGGGGGTAAAATACACCTTCACAGCCGGTGCAAACAACACCCTCCCGCAGTTTGATATCAGCATCCAGGAGCCCAGGGCAGGCGAGGTCATAAGCGGCGCTGTCAAGAGCAAAAGTCCCACAGCCTACAATGTCAGCGTCTATAATCCGTCAGGCAGTACGGAGAATGTGGTGAACTGGTCAAGAAAGGACGGTATTATGCTGACCATCGGTTCAAAGTTCGCCGAAGGCAAGACCTATAAAGTGACATTCAGCCTCACCCAGGGCATTTCGCTGAACCGCCCCGACGGTTTCCTCTACCTCACCGGCGACACCGTTGTCAAGGTGAACGGCAGGTCGGCGGTATTCCTCGAAAAGAAAGGCATCTACTGGAAATACGAGGCAGAATTCACCGTCCCCGCCCAGACCGTCCTCAAAGGCGACGTGGACGGCAACGGCAAGGTGAATATGCGCGACTACGCCCTGCTGCAAAAGTACCTGCTCGACTCCGGCTCGGTGGAGATCAAAGAGGCCAACGCCGACATGGACGGCGACGGCAAGGTCAATATGCGGGACTACGCACTGCTGCAAAAGCTGCTGCTCAAGTCCGGCTCCTGACCCTATGAGGTCAGCATCATTAGCTCCCCGGCGGTAAGCGTGGGGTGCAGGGCGAGATTTATCCCCAGCGAGAGCAGTCCGGCGCTGCGCTGCACCAGACTGTCGATATCCCTCGGCGTGACGATCATACCGGCATATTCCTGCCCGATCTGACCTCCGGAGGCCTGCGCGATAACTGCACAGTCGGTGACGGTGGGTATGCCTATCGCCACCGTGGGCACGCCCAGGGTCTTCTCCGAGAGCTCGGACCGGGCATTTGCCACTCCGCTCCCCGGGGATATGCCGGTGCTGCAAAGCTGAACCGTGCTGCCCAGATGCCCCAGCTCCGAGCAGGCCAGAGCGTCCACCGCGATCACCAGCTCCGGCTCCGCCTCCCGGCAGACGGCTCGCACCAGCTCCTGGGATTCAAGGCCGGTCTGCCCCATGACCCCCGCCGAGATCACCGTGACGTCCGCCAGCTCCGAGGTGTCAAGATCTTTTGCAAGGCGCTTTATGTGCCGGGTAGCCAGTATGCCCGAGGCCGTCCGGGGACCCAGACTGTCCGGGGTTATCTGCATATTCCCAAGCCCCGCCACCAGCACCCGCTCCGGCACCCCGATGAGCCCGCGAAGCTCCGCTGCGATGCACTCCGCCCGGGCAGAGGCGCTGCCGCAAAGCTCCGACAGCCGCCCTGACCGGCATTTCACGGTGATATACCTGCCCCGGGGCTTGCCCAGCAGCTCTGCGGCCTCGTCGGTCTCCACGGTTATCTCGGTCACTTCAAAGCCTGTCCCGGGGCAGCTCCGCTCACGCTTGCTTATCCCGGGCACTTCCCCTGATGCCCTGACGCGCTGCTCCGATTCCAGCGCAAGATCGGTACGGTATGCCATAAGTCCTCCTTAGCAGATTGCACAAATCAGGCGTGCAAAAATCATTAAAATTTTTCCCTGAGACTATTGAAAATTGACCCCCGCTGTGATATAATAACAGTTGAAACTTGTTTATGTGGCTGGCTGCATTTCCTCTCAGTCGTGCAGTTAGTTTATGCAAATAAGTGTGATCTTATTCAGAAACTGAGGGAGGTGTCGGTAATGCCGAACATTAAATCCGCCAAGAAAAGAGTAAAGGTCATCGAGACCAGAACTCTCAGAAACAAGATGGTCAAGAGCGATCTCAAGACCGCGCTCAAGAAGGCTGATTCTGCTGTTGCCAACAATACAGAGGATAAGGCCGAGGTCGTAAAGGCTGCTATCAGAAAGGTAGATATGGCCTGCACCAAGGGCATCATTCACAAGAACAAGGCAGCAAGAAAGAAGTCCCAGCTTGCTAAGTCCCTGAATGGTTGATATCATCGCGTATGAGCCGGCGTTCTGCGCCGGCTTTGTTTTTTGCCGCTTGTTAAAATGACCGATTAACGCCGCCGCATTTGTGCATTGTGACGATTTTTTAAATAGGCTATTTATTTTTCCGAATTGTTGTTGTATAATGATATAAGATTATTTTAGGAGGCGCGTCTTATGGATATTCATGAGCTGCTTGATAAGGTGAAGGAGCTGGAGTTCGAGGATGTTTTCCCGCTCAACAGAAAGGATCCCGATCCCAAGACACTTTGCATAAACGTCGGCATCTACCTCGGAGCTATCATTTTTATGATCCTTCTGATCGTGCTTCTGGGTCATATCACGGTGCTCGGTGTGATCCTCTGGATCCTCGGCATCATCGTTATCGGGTATTCGCTGGTGGGTATGTTCGCTTACCTTTTCAAGTTCATGAGGTATTTCTGACCCGGCACCCGCAGTCATGTTATCAAAGCAGGGATAAGGAACATCAGAGCGTGAAATATTGCGCTCCCTTGCTCCGAGGCTCTGCTTTTTTTGTTTTTTGTCAGGTGTGTGCCGCCCCTGCAAGGCTGTGCAGATTGTACAAAATCCGGACGTGATATTTTACGTCTGTTACAGGCGGGTTCTATTGACAAGCACAATATATTGTGTTATACTAAGAAATGTACCGATAAATATAGCGGCAGCGGGGTATTATCGCTCTGTCAATGCGACGAGAGTGGTCAACTGCCGGAGAACGAAATACTAAGCTTAAAAGAAAGAGGTAATGTCAAATGGTAAACGTAAATGTTAAGAACGGCAAGCTGTCCGCAGCTGAAATAGACGCCTATGTTGAGAGAGCGAACCAGCTTTATCCCGGTAAGGTGATCGAGTCCATCGACCTGTCCGTTGACGGCGAGTATGTGGACGTTGACTATCACTTCGCCGATGTACCCTTCCAGAGGATCCGCCGCATCACCGGCTACCTGGTAGGTACTGTTGACCGCTTCAACAACGCCAAGCGTGCCGAGGTCGGCGACAGAGTCAAGCACGGCGTATCGGCTTCATAATTACCGCTTACTCGTTTTATCCCTCTACAAGGCACTTCCCGCACACTCTGCGGGGGGTGTTTTTTTTAATTCCGCCTTTTGCCTCATTTATGCGGTGCTTCTCACTTAGTCGGACGGCGGGCGAACCATGGCGGTCAGCTCCGGGGGGCAAATCGTTTACCTGGCTTTTTGGTCTTGCAGTAGTGAGGGGTTCGTTTGGTGTGTTTAGCAAGCAGGTATAGTAAACGCAGGCGAGGAGGGGCTTTTGGCGTGGAGTGAACGGAGCGAGGAACGAGCGAAGTGAACGCAGCGCCAAACCCAAAGCCCCGACGAAGCCGGGGGTATGGGGGCGGCAGCCCCCATTTGGATAACAGAGAACGCCGCCCCAAAGTTCGAGCCCCGACGAAGCCGGGGGGGAAGTTTCTTGCTCGTCTGCGCTCGCAAGAAACCGGGGGCTCCGCCCCCCATTTAGATACTATTAAAAAAAGGGTTGAAAATTGTTGTATATGGTGGTATAATAATAATTGATGTTTATGTCCTCCCACGCTGCGGCAGGGGAGGATGCGAAAGGGGTTGCCTATGAAAAAGAAAGCCGGTATACAGCAGGCTGCGGTGGCAAGGCTCACGCCTCCCGCCGACAAGGGCCTGACTGCCGCCCAGGTGGAGGAACGCATCGCGGCGGGTATGGCCAATACGCCTGTGAAGCCCCCCTCCAAATCGGTGGGGCAGATAATCTTTACCAACGTTTTCACCTACTTCAACTTTATCTTTGTGGTGTTCTCGGTACTGCTGATAATCGCAGGGTCTTACAGAGACCTGACCTTCATGCCGGTCATCATCACAAATACCCTCATCGGTATTATCCAGGAGATGCGCTCCAAGTCCCTGCTGGACAAGATCACGATGCTCAATTCCCCCACCGCAAAGGTCATCCGGGACGGCATCGAGCAGGATATACAGTCCGACAGGCTGGTGGCTGACGATATCGTGATATTCAAGGCCGGCGACCAGATCCCCGCCGACGCAGTGGTCATCGACGGCAAGGTCTCCGCCAACGAAGCCCTGCTCACCGGTGAGGCCGACGAGATCGTCAAGGAAAAGGGCGCCGAGCTCATGAGCGGAAGCTACATCGTCTCCGGAAACTGCCGGGCGCGGCTGACCAAGGTGGGCGCCGAGTCCTACATATCCCAGCTCACCCTCCAGGCCAAGAAGGTCAAGACCGGCGAGCAGTCCGAGATGATCCGCTCCCTGAACAAGATCGTTAAGCTGGCCGGATTTATAATAATACCCCTGGGCGTGCTCCAGTTCTACGCCTCCTATGTGACCCGGGAGATCGGCTACACCGATTCTATCCGGACCACGATAGCCTCGGTCATCGGCATGATCCCCGAGGGACTGTTCCTGCTGGCAAGCGTTACCCTGGCTATCAGCGCCATGCGACTGGCGCGGCAGAAGGTCCTCGTCCACAACATGAAGTGCATCGAGACCCTTGCCCGTGTAAACGTCCTCTGCGTGGATAAGACCGGCACCATAACCGAGAACACCATGCGCGTCACCGGCGTCAATCCTCTTGGCGAGCATACCGAGGAGGAGCTTTACTCCCTGCTGAGCGACTTCGCGGCAGAGCAGTCCGCCGACAACATCACCATGGCGGCTATGAAGCAGTATTTCACCAAGCCCACCGGCGGACTTATAGTATCCCATACAGATTTCTCATCCGAGTTCAAGTATTCCAGCGTGACCCTCGAAAAGGGCGCCTATGTGCTGGGCGCACCTGAGTGGGTGCTCAGGGATCGCTATGAGCAGTACCGGGAGGCCATTGAGTCCGACGGGCGCAAGGGCTACCGTGTGCTGGCCTTCGCCAAGTACGACGGCAAGCCCGACGGCAAGGCTCTCACCGAGGACTGCGAGCCCCTGGCGCTGGTGCTGATAACCAACCCCATACGCGAGACCGCTCCCGAGACCTTCAAGTTCTTCGCAGACGAGGGCGTGGAGGTCAAGGTCATCTCCGGCGACAACCCCATAACGGTGTCCGAGGTGGCAAAGCAGGCGGGCATAGCCAATGCCGAGCGCTATGTGGACGCCTCCACCCTCACCAACGACGAGGTTATCTTCGAGGCCATGAAGAACTACACCGTCTTCGGACGGGTAACTCCCGACCAGAAGCGCAAGTTCGTCAAGGCGCTCCAGCAGCAGGATAAGGTGGTCGCCATGACCGGCGACGGCGTAAACGACATCCTGGCTCTCAAGGACGCCGACTGCTCCATAGCTATGGCCTCCGGCAGCGATGCCGCAGTACAGGCGGCACAGCTGGTGCTGCTGGACTCCGACTTCTCCCACATGACCAGCGTGGTCATGGAGGGCAGACAGGTGGTCAACAACATGGAGCGCTCCGGCAGCCTGTTCTTAGTCAAGAACATTTTCTCCATAATCCTCTCGATAGTAACGCTGATATTCGGCGTGGTATACCCGCTGACACCTTCCCAGATCACCCTCATAAGCCTCTTTACCATAGGCATACCCGCATTCCTGCTCTCACAGGTACCGGATCACTACCTGATCCGCGGACACTTCATGAAGAACATCATCCTCAAAGCCCTCCCGGGCGCCATAACGGACGTCTTCGTCGTCATAGCCATGGTGGTGTTCGGAGAGATCTTCGAGGTGTCTCAGGGCGAGATCATGACCTCCTCCACCATACTGCTTTCGGTGGTGGGCATCATGGTACTGCGGCATATCAGCAAGCCCCTTTCCCGCTACAAGTGGTCCATAATCCTGCTCTGCACCGCCGGGCTCATAGTGGCCTTCAGGCTGCTGGGCTGGGTATTCGGCACCACCACCCTTTCCACAAAGAGCATACTGCTCTGCGTGAACTTCGGCATCATGGCAGATACATTCATACGCTTTATCAGGTTCATCATCGTAAACACCGAGAATATGCTGTTCCAGCTTAAGATCACCAAGGGCAACGCTCCAGGCTCCGAAACTGAATAAGCATCAGGAGGTAAGTATCATGATCGAAAAACTGTTCAAGCTCAAGGAACACAACACCGATTTCAAGACCGAGGTAATGGCGGGCATAACCACCTTCATGACCATGGCCTATATCCTGGCGGTCAACCCCAATGTGCTCTCGGCGGCGGGCATGGACAGCACCGCCGTCCTGCTGGCCACCTGCCTTGCGTCCTTCATCGGTACTATGGTCATGGGTATCTGGGCTAACCTGCCCTTTGCACTCTCCGCAGGAATGGGTCTCAACGCCTTCCTTGCCTACACCGTGGTCATGGGCTACGGCTACTCCTGGCAGACGGCGCTGCTGGCTGTGTTCATTGAGGGTATGGTCTTCATCGTGCTTTCCCTCACGAGGGTCAGAGAGGCGATCTTCGAGTGCATACCCCTCTCCCTGAAAAAAGCCGTGTCCGTGGGCATCGGACTGTTTATCTGCTTCATCGGCCTGCAAAACGCCGGCCTCGCCACCGATTCCGCCACTCTCGTTTCACTCATAAACTTCCGGGAGAGCTTCAGCACCGCCGGTATCTGCGCTCTGCTTGCAGTTATCGGAACATTATGCACCGCCATACTCTACATCAAGAAGGTCCCCGGCTCCATACTCATAGGAATCTTCGGCACCTGGGGAATGGGCGTCATCTGCGAACTTGTGGGCATCTACGTTCCCGACCCTGCCAACGGTCACTATTCGCTGATACCCGCCTTCCAGATGACCGACTTCTCCAAGCTCTCCGAGACCCTGGGACAGTGCTTCAACGTCAACTTCGAGGACGTGGGGATATTCAACTTCATCGTTGTTATATTCTCCTTCCTGTTCGTTGACCTTTTCGATACTATCGGCACCCTCATCGGCGTCAGCGCCAAGGCTAAAATGCTGGACGACCAGGGCAGGCTCCCCGGCATCAGACCCGCCCTCATGGCGGACGCAGTCGCCACCACCGCCGGAGCAGTGCTGGGCACATCCACTACTACTACATTCGTCGAATCCGCAGCGGGCGTGGGCGCAGGCGGAAGAACAGGCCTCACCGCCGTCACCACGGCGATACTTTTCCTGGCCTCCATGCTGCTGGCACCTATCTTCGTGGCGATACCCTCCTTTGCCACGGCTCCCGCGCTGATACTGGTGGGATTCCTCATGTTCTCCACCGTCACCGAGATCAGGTTCGACGAGGACAGCTACACCACCGCCATCCCCGCTTACCTCTGCATCATAGCCATGCCCCTGTTTTACAGCATCTCCGAGGGCATCGCCCTGGGCATCATTTCCTATGTGCTCATCAACCTTTTCTGCGGCAACCGCAAAAAGATCAACCCGCTGCTCTATGTGCTGGCGGTGCTGTTCGTGCTCAAATACATATTCTTATAAGGAGAGATAACTATGACCTATACGCTTAAAGTCGCGGGGCTCACAAGGGAGCTCCCGCTGTGCCGTGCCTCCGACGACCTTGATATCGCGGCATTCGTGATGCTGTCGGACGTTGAGCTCACCGAGAGGTGCGCCGAGGAGCTGCTGAAGATCGCCCCGCCGGATTTTGACATCATCATCACGGCCGAGACCAAGGGCATACCCCTTGCCTACGAGATGTCAAAGCAGTCGGGGAAGAAGTACTATATCGGCAGAAAGTCGGTGAAGCTCTACATGACTGACCCGATAATGGTTGAGGTCAAGTCCATCACCACCGACCATGTGCAGAAGCTGTATCTTTCCCAGGAGGACATCGCCGAGATCAAGGGCAAGAAGGTCCTGATCGTTGACGACGTTATCAGCACCGGCGATTCGCTGGCAGCCATAGAGAAGCTGGTGAACAAGGCAGGCGGCGAGATCGCGGCAAAGGTGGCAGTGCTG
The DNA here is from genome assembly GCA_017529875.1 of Ruminococcus sp. Taxonomy (GTDB): domain Bacteria; phylum Bacillota; class Clostridia; order Oscillospirales; family Ruminococcaceae; genus FB2012. Next base: position 12,202 of record JAFXNC010000026.1, read on the forward strand.
GCAGAGGGCGCAGCAGCTGACAGGACGGACATAACCTATCTTGAAAAGCTGCCGGTGTTCCCGAGGAAGAAGTGACCGGTGTTTTGCAGCGTCAAAACGGTATACCCCCAAAAGGGATATACCGTTTTTGCTTTCATCCCGGCGCATTGCTTTTCTGCGGCACCCTCATGATCTCTCCGGATGCAAGAAATATCCTCAAAAAATGTTAAAAACTAACAAAAATCATTGACGTGAACGTCGAAAAGTTGTATAATGGATATGAGTATGATACCCGAAAAGAATCTGATAATAAGGGGCAATGAGAATGAGTATAATCGAAGAAAAGCTCAAACAGCTTACTCCCGGTATGACCGTCCGGCTCACTCAGGCCAACGGCGTTACCTATGAGGGCATAGTCAAACAAAACGACGGCTCCGAATCTGTCGAGATCGAGGTTTACAGACAGGCCGTGCTGCGCTATGACAATATCTCGTCGGTGGAGTTCTCCGCTGCCGCCGTGCCTGTGCAGACGCCTGCACAGACCAAGATCCTTCCGGCTCAGGTGCCTGTCAAGACACAGGCTCCCGCACCGGCAGCTGCCGCCGCGCCTGCTGAGGCCAAGCCTGCCGAGCCGAAGCCTGTTGTCAGGAAAAACGTCTTCTCCTACGACAAGCTCAAGGAGCAGCTGCCGAAGTTCTCCTCGGGGATGCACAATTTCAGCAGCACCTTCAAGCTCCTGGATAAGGACGTCAGAGTGGATGTCAACGGTCAGCTCAGCAAGATCAAGGCCGGCGATACCGCCCACGACTACGACAAGATCGAGCAGGGCATGACCGAGCTGTGGAACATCGTCTGCGACAAGAAGCTCGATTACGATCCTACCGTGAACCTCTTTGTGGCTTACGGCTATTATCTCGGCAAGATGTTCACCGAAGCCGCCGAGGCCTTTTTCTACGCCAACGACCTTTACAGCGCCTTCTCCTGCATGGTCACGGAGGCCATCAGGGACAACGACAAGACCTACTACACCAATGCCGCCGCCTATGCGGCTATCAGCATAGTCTCCGAGCCCAAGGGCGAGCATATCGACGAGGCGCTGAAGGTGCTGGATGTTTCCTCCTATGAGTCCAATGACGTCTCAGCCGTGGGCTTTGTTTATGAGCGTACCGACAACGTCATCATCCGGGGCAGCATCCATGACATCCTCGTGCACATCGCCGAGAACAACGACATAGTCTTCACCGACAGCACCAATATCAGCACCATGCTCTCCGAGGTGCGCAAGGTGTATACCGCAAGCGCCGCCCTCGACATCATCAACACCGTTTACACCGAGGACATCCCCGTTCAGGAGGAGACCCAGCCCGCCCTGCAGCCCGCAGAGCAGAAGGACAAGCCCGAGGAAAAGAAGGAGACCGCCGTCGATACCAGCAAGGAGTACATCGGCAGGATCGTGCAGTTCAACTTCTTCGAGAAGCGCGGCAAGATCGAGAACGAAATGGGCGTGCAGTATTCCTTCGAGTCCAAGAACATCGTGGACGCCTCCTTCCGTTCCAAGGTGGACGGCCTGGTCAACAAGGACTTCGAGCCGATATATGTGGCATTCTATATCTCCAAGAGCCTCAATTCCTTCTCAGCCGTCAAGATCAGGAAGTGCGATACCAGCTCCGATATCCGCACAGGCATCAGCTATGCCGATCAGCTCCAGCGCAAGGCGAAATACGACGAGGCTATCGCGGAGTACACCAAGCATCTGGGCAAGGACGTCTGGGAGACAGCCTTTATCTCTATCATGAACTGCTATCTTTCCAAGTCCAAGGCCAGCCCCGGCAAGGACTTCGTCCCCGAGATGAAAAAGCTGGTCGATAAGTACGGCGCCAAGGTGCCCCACACTATCAAGAACCTCAGCGTGCTGCATCAGTATTACATGAAGGCGGAGGAGTTCGACGAGGCTATCGGTATGCTCGACGAGCTCATCGCATCCTCCAAGGAGACCGAGTATAACCGGATACTCTACTGCATCAGCGAGAAGGCAAGATGCTACCGGGGTCTCAAATACTACTCCGAGGCCATAGATCAGTACGAGTACTGGATCAAGCTGGTCAACGAGAAGAAGTATTCCTCCCTCTATCTTTCCCGTGACACCTATATCTATCCCGAGCTGGCAAGTCTCTACTACCAGGCCGAGGATTACGACAACGCCGAGAAGTATATCCTGCTCTCCCAGTCCAAGGAGAAGAAGGCCATGCTCCAGGACATCGAGCGTATCAGAGCCGAGCAGAAGGAGCAGCTCAAAGCCGGCGACGAGGACAGCTATGAGGAGGACGTTCTTGACGAGGATCCGGACGAGACTGACGACTATGCCTCCGACGAGATCTTCGATTTCGGCGACCTCAGCGCCCTTACCGCAGAGTATCACGACCCCGCGGACTTCTCAGCCCTCGGCCTCACCGATACCGATATCCTCGGCAAGGCCTTCGATGTGCCGAGAGACAAGCTCTACTGCCTCATAACCTACCTGACAGCGGCAGCCTATGCCGCCAGGGATTCGGAGTATGCCGAGACCCTGGCCTCCGCCGAGTACTGCGTCAGAGCCGCCTCCGGTCATCTGCGTTCGGCAGAGGATCTCAACAGCTCCACCCTGACATACAGGTTCGGCATCTTCAAGGAGACCGAGCCCGAAAAGTACGAGATCATGTTTGCCTCCGCGGCGCTGAGAGCGCTGTTCGAGCAGAACGAATCCCCCGACGACGAGGCGGATATGCTGATGGATTATCTCAGCGGGATGAAGTTCGCCAAGGAGTTCCCGGCTGTTATGCAGCTGGCGGAGCATCTCAGCGACTTCCGCAAGCAGACCGGCTGCGGCGTTTCTGAGTTTGCCGACTACAAGACCGATACCGCCGCTATGGAACGCATCCGCAACTCAGCCGTCAAGTGCAGGGAGAGCATCGACGCCCGTCTGGAAGTCTACGAAGGCAAGGGCAGGCTCAGAAGAACAAGACAGATGCTCTTTGCCGACCCGGAGGGCGTGCTTCGCAGTGCCCTCAACACCGCCTGCGACAACGACACCTCCGACCTCGAAGGGCTCAAGGAGGAGCTTTCCGCACTCTTTATCAAGAAGGGAAGACCCTTCGAGTACAGCAGCATAGACCGCAGCAAGATCGACAGCTTCGTCAACGCCGCCTGGGATAAGGCGCGTGATATGATGCTGGCCGAGGGCCGCAAGGTCAACCGCCCCTACGAGCGGCTCATAGACCCCAAGAGAAGAACGGTCATCGAGACGGTGGACCGCGTACTCAAATGCGTCTTTGACTGGCTCGCCGCCGCAGAGCGCAAGGCCGATTCCTCCAAGCAGCACGCGAAATTCACCTATGCGTCTATCAGAGATACTCTCATCGCCTACCTCAAAGAGATCAGGAGCTCGACCAAGAAGGATCTCGAAGCCGGCTTCAACTGGGAGACCGACTTCCTCAGAGGCACCGCCAAGGAGCTGCTTGCCAAGCTCCAGGGCACCTATGACGAGCGCAAGAAGAAGTATCTCTACATCGACTTCCTCAGGACGGATAACATCCTGCTGGACGACAACTATCAGCCGGAGGTCTATGCCACCTTCCTGGGCAGGAGCGATTTCAATATCCTGCGACGCATCGAAAAGCATATGTCAGCTGAGCTCCCGGAGATCACCGACCGCATCGACGACCTGTTCTGCAACGACATCTCCAAGAACAACCTGCGCAGCGCCGGACTGCTCCGCTCCTATGCCGACGACATGGGCATCGAGGAGATCAGCGGGCACAATATGTACAACTACTTCGACAAGTGCGTGTCAATGGGCAGAAGCAAGCTCAAAGACCTCAACGAGGATTTCCTCAGCCAGCTGGAGCTCTACCAGTCCTACGGTGCGCTGTCCGATATCAACGGCGAGAAGACCGAAATGGAGAAGGAGTGCGACGTCTTCTTCAAGATCTGCTTCACCAGCTGCGATTTCGGATTCTTTGCGGGTCTCATAAATGTGTACAACGCCACGATAGAGGCCAATTCCGAGGAGACCGCCGACATACTTACCCGCCAGCTGGACGAGCTGGAACTCAATCCGAGATACGACTGGGGCATTTACAGCAAGGACGAGATCAAGGCATTTATTGCCGACAGGAACTTCTCCATAGCCGAGAACCTGATGAACTGCATCAGGCGCTCCGACACCAAGGAGGTCGCGGATTATTCCATCGAGTCCCTGGGCTATCTCAGCGTCTTCCTCGACGAGTACCCCACCAACTACAAGGCGGTCTGTGACTTCTCCCTGACCCTGGAGGGCTCGGTGAAGAAGTACACCAGCAAGAACGACATCGAGGTCGCCATAACCAGGATGATGCACAACGCCCGCAAGGACTCCAAGGGCGGAGCTGCCCTCATCAAGAACTGGATACCCCAGGCGCCCACCACGGCCTCCGTCGAAAAGCTCATGGGGCTGCTGGGATTTGCAAACCTCACCGTTGTCAAGGAAAGCGGCACCGCCGACGAGTCCTTCCTGATCTCACGCGCCAGACAGCCCGGCAGAGTCAGCTATCACTATCCGCTGCCGGCGTTCAGCTCGGTGCTTGAACAGGAGGGTGCAAGGGCAGTCTGCCTCTACGGCAAATACGACGCCGAAAGGCTCATAGACAAGTTCAAGGAGATCAACACCACCTCCAAGCACACTGTGGTCTTCCTGGACTATGCCCTGAAGCTCCCGGAGAGAAAGCATTTCGCAAGAAAGCTCAAGGAGGAAAAGGGCTTCTCCAAGACCTTTATCCTCATCGACAGAGTGGTGCTCTATTACCTTGCTCTGCACTTCCAGAGCAATACCGTTGACAAGATGCTGATGTCGGTGACCATGCCATTTGCCTACTATCAGCCCTTCAGCGCCACCAACAAGCTGGGCAGGATGTCGCCGGAGCTCTATACCGGACGTCAGGCGGAGCTTGCCAGCATCGAAGATCCCAACGGCTGCAACCTGGTCTACGGCGGACGTCAGCTGGGTAAATCCGTGCTGCTGGGCATGGCCGAGAGACACGTTGACGGCAACGCCAACGGCGACCGGGCTCTCGTTGTGGATATCTGCGCCAAGGACTATAACGAGGCCGCCAGAACAGTCTCCGAAAAGCTGGTGGACAGGCATATCCTGCCCGAGGGCTCCGAGACCGACGACTGGGATATCCTGGTGCGCCATATCAGCAAGCGCCTCGACGACGACGACCCCGAGACCAGGATCGGCTATCTGCTGCTGATGCTCGACGAGGCCGATACCTTCATCGACTCCTGCAAGGAGAACAACTACAAGCCCATAACCGCCTTCAAGAACCTCCCCGAGGGGCGCTTCAAGCTGGTCATGGCAGGTCTGCGCGACCTGAGCAACTTCACCCGCAGCGTGCTCTGCAACAACAGCGTGCTGCCCCATCTTGAAGCTATCGTCGTCAAGCCCTTCAAGCGTGCCGAGGGCACCGAGCTGCTCACCCATACCCTGTCATATCTGGGATTCCGCTTCGATCCCGGCGTGATACAGCTCATCCTTGCCAAGACCCACTACTTCCCCGGCCTGATACAGCTCTACTGTCAGAGGCTTTTAGAGACCCTGCAGAACGACAACTACGCAGGCTACAACGAGATCGACACGCCTCCCTACAACATCAGCGAGCAGCACATCAAGAAGGTGCTCTCGGACAAGAACTTCACCAAGCAGATAGACAACAGGCTCTGGATGACCCTTACGGTGGACGAGAGCGAGGGCTCATTCTATATGGCTATCGCGCTTATTCTTGCATGGCTCTGCTTTGAGCAGCCCGAGATCAAGAGCCGTTTCAGGGCGGATATACAGAGCGCCGCCGATAAGCTGAAGGTCACCAGGATAGTCGGGCTCGACGACGCACAGCTGGAGGAGATCCTGCTGGAAATGGTGGATCTGAACATCCTCACAGCCGACGAGACCCCCGACGGAAAGCGGTATATGTTCTCATCCGAGGGCTTCCGCGACCTGCTGGGCAGCAGAGAAAAGGTCAAGGCCGACCTTGCAGATTACAGAGAGGAGGGAGATGAACAATGACAGTCGGCGAGCTTTGGTGGACGCAGATAACCAACTCCCGGAACCTTGTATGCGACATCACGAATATGCTCATCCTCGGCAGATCGGTCATGGTCTGCTTTCCCGACGACATCCCCTGGAAAGAGGTGTTTCAGGAGACCCTGGAAAACTCCCTCCAGTCCGACAACCGCACCTTCGACATCCACAACGTCACCAGATCCGACGAACCGGGGCAGTATCTTTTCAAGAGGTACATCAGTCCCAACGTGAGAAACAATATGCGCTACGACCAGTCCTATGAGAACTTCCTGGCACAGGAAAAGACCACGGTGCTCAAGACCTCCTACGTCTGCGTGGAGGGGCTCTCCACCGAAAAATGCACCGCCGCCTGGACTGAGTCTGTCAACCGCTACCTCGGGGAGTTCGGCGAAGACGACGAGCACGGCATATTCCTGCTGCTTTGCAAGGGCGCTGCGCCAAGGTCGGCAGGGGAGCTGACCGTCATCGACTACCGGGACTACATCTCCGACTACGACTGCCTCATGCTCTGCCTCACCGTGGTGTCGGGGCTCAGATGCTGCGCCGAGGAAAAGCAGTACATAGCCGAATTTGCCAACGCCCTGTCCCGGGGCAGCTGCGAACTGGCAGGGGTGCTGGCAGAGAAGGGCAGAGCCCTCATCGAGACCCCCGAAGACACCGTCAGGGAGGTCTGCGAGGAAAACGGCCTCAGCTTTGCCGAGCTCAGCGACAGGATAGCTCCGGCGCTGTGGGAGAGCCAGACCAAGCTGGTATTCCCCACGGTGGAGAGGTTCCGCAAGTACTTCTCCGACGAGTACAGGGTAAGTCTTCTGGGCTGCCTGCCCTTTAGGGATCATTCCTCCGGGGAGAGGATCAACAACGTGAACGGCCTGGAGATCGGGCATCTTCACTTCCTCAGCAAGCAGCGGGGCATCGGCTCGGAGGCCGACCGCAAGATGCTGGATCTGATGAGGAAAGCCCGCAACGACTCCGCCCACTGGGACATAGTGAGCCTTGACGATTTCAGGGAGATCATCGCCTGGAAGGAGCCGAACAGATAAAAAAACAGCCGGTGCGCGGAGGATGCTCCGCACACCGGCTTTGCTTTTCAGCTGTCAAACTTGTCAATGGTCACAAAGGCCGAGGGGTTCATGAACAGGCCGTTGTAGCGTATCTCGAAATGCAGGTGGTCGCCTGTGGAGTGACCCGTGGAGCCCATGAGACCGATGTGGTCGCCCTGCTTGACGTAATCGCCAACCTCAACGTCTACCCGGTTAAGATGCCCGTAGAGCGTGATGAAGTTGTTGCCGTGGTCGATGATGATGTAGTTGCCGTAGCCGCCTCCGCAGCCGCAGGATTCGCTCTTGCCGTAATCGTGGGGACAGGAGGTGTTGATCTTTATCACCCTGCCGCTCTCCGAGGCGCGGATGTCGTCGTATTTGTCGCCGGAGATGTCTATGCCCTGATGATAGCTGCCCCAGCGGGCTCCCACGCCGTAGGAGATGTAATATACCCCCGGCACAGGCCACATGAAGTTGTAGCGGCATTCGTCCTCGGGGATCTCCTCGCCTGCGTCCTCCCGCTCCTGTATCGCTGCCTGCAACCGCTCTATGGCTGCCGCAGCTTCAAGCTCCCGCGCCTGACGGTCCGCATCGTCCGCCGAATCCGAGAATGAGGATCTCAGCACATCCGAAAGGTCGTCCTCGAAGGCCCGGCGCTCCGCGATGTAGGCCTCGTTTTCCTCGTTGTACTGCTTCTTTTCCTCCGCAAGCTGCGCCGCTACCTCCCGGTGTTCGTCGGCAAGCTTCTGATACTCCTTCTGCTGGGCTTCAAGCTCCTGCATCTGCCTGGTGTACTCAGACTGCTGGCGGGAGAGCTGTGAGCGCAGGGCTTCAAGCTCCTGCTTGGAGACGTTGAGCTCATCGATGAACCGGTCATCGTGCTCCGCCACCCGCTTCACCAGCTCCATGCGCATCAGCACATCGTAGAAGTCCGAGGAGCTCAGCAGCACGTTGAGATACCCCTCCTCGCCCCCGGCGATGTACAGCGCCCTCAGCCGGCGCTTGAACCTGGCTATGCTCTCGTCGATCTCCGACTGCTTGTCCTCGATGGCGGTCTTGTTGTCCTTTATGCTGATCTCCAGCCTTGTGAGATAGGAGTTTATGACGTTCTGCTTGGCCTGTATGGTGCCCAGCTTCGCAATGACTGCCTGCTGGAGCTCCGCCTGCTTTTCCTGATCTTCCTCGTTCTGACGGATCTTTTCGTCCAGCTCCCGCTGAGCCTCCCCTATCTCCCGCAGACGGTCTGCGTATGGGGTAACGTCAAAGGCCGCCGAGGGCAGGCCCTCGGGATCCTCGTTGTTGTCGCCCGCATCGGTGGTGTTGTCCTCGGAAACAGCCTGATCCAGGTCTCCGGGCAGGGAATAGCTCTCCTGATCCTCGGCATAGCCCGAAAACACCCCGACGCTCATAATAAACGCCGCTGCGAAGGCCATAGCCCTTTTGAGCAGTCTCACGAAAACACCACCTTTCTTTGCAAGCAAATCCACCCTGTACGGCGCTGACCGTACAGGGTAGTTATTATTCCTTATACGTAATCGCTGGGGTTGAGAGCCACGCCGTTGAGACGTACCTCGAAGTGCAGGTGAGGTCCGGTAGAGTGACCTGTGGAGCCGACGGTTCCGAGCACATCGCCCTGCTGTACCTGCTGACCCACGTATGCGGTGATGCCCTCGGAGTGACCGTAGAGGGTCCACCATCCGCCGCCGTGGTCGATGATGCAGTAGTTGCCGTAGCCGCCGCCGCAGCCGCAGCTGTAATTCTTGCCGTAGTCATGGGGACAGCCGTTTACGACTCTGATAACAGTTCCCGCTGCCGCCGCACAGATCTTGGCGCCTCTGATGTTGGGGGAGTAGATGTCTATGCCCTTGTGGTAAGCGCCCCATCTCCAGCCCACGCCGTAGCTTATGTAATAGAATCCCGGAACAGGCCATGTGAACATGGACTTGTCCTTGTAGCCGTAGGCACTGTTCTTATTTGTACCGCTGGAGGTGTTGTTTGAGCCGGAGCCGCTGTTTGAGCCGGAGCCGCTGTTTGACCCGGAGCCGCTGTTGCTGCCGGAGCTGGGATCGTCGTTGATGACAGGGGTGGTGGGAGCGTTGTTCTGCTGCTTCTGCTGCTCTTCGAGCAGAGCCTGCTGCCTGCGCTTTTCTTCCTCCTCGGCCTTCTTGCGGGCCTCTTCCTCAGCCTTCCTGCGGGCCTCCTCCTCGGCCTTGCGTCTGGCTTCTTCCTCCTGGCGCTTCTTTTCCTCCTGCTCGGCCTTCTGCTTTTTGATCTCCTCCTGCTCCTCAAAGAGCTTTTGCAGATCGTCCTCAAAGGCCTGCTGCTCGGCTATGTTGGCCTCCTGATTGGCCTTAAATGCCGCCTCGTCGTCCTCGAGCATTTTGAGCATAGCGGCGCTCTCCAGATAGAGGTCGTCCAGCTTGTCCTTCTGAGCCTCATGCTTTTCCTGCTGCTCCAGCAGATCCAGCTTGTCGGATTCAAGCTCCTGCTTGGTCTCCTTAAGGGCAGCCTCGTCGGCCTCGTACTGGTTCTTCTTGGCGATAAGGTCGTCGATAACGCTGTTGTCGTGGTCGGCAACGCGCTTTACCAGCTCAAGCTTCATGAGCATATCATAGAAGTCCGAAGCCCCCACAAGTATATCGGTGTAGCTTTCGCTTCCGGCTATGTACATAGCCCTGATGCGCTGCTGGAAGTCCTTGACGCCCTGGGTTATCTCGGCTTTCTTGACCTCGATATCCTTCTCCTTCTTGTCGATCTGGTCGGAGAGGGTGGTTATCTTGGTGGACAGGGTCTCGATAGAGCTTTCAAGTGCCCGGATAGTTTCCTCGACAGTGAGTATCTGATCCTCGATAGCCTTCTGGTTTTCCTCTTCCTTGGCGATATCGTCCTGGGTATCCTTGATCTGCTTGTCGAGCTCGGCCTGCTTTTCTTCAAGCTCCTTGATCTGATCCTTGGCCTTCTTTATTTCTTCCTTGGTTTCCTTGGCTTTCTCGTCGAGCTCGGCTATTACGTCATCGGTATCGGCGGAGACAAGGCTCTCGCTGATAACGGGTCTGCTGCTGCCGGACATCACCGTCAGAACGGTGACCACCGCCGCAAGGCAGGCCAGAAGACGTTTGGCACGGCTTATCATTTTCATCTGTGATCCCTCCAAAGAATCTGCGTCGGCTGTTTTATATGTATCTGAGCCGATTTTTTTTACACAAAACTTTTACACGTTAAGATGCTTGCCTGTGCTGAAGGAGGTACCGATCGCACCGATCAGGGCGCCTGCCGCCGCATAGGCTATGGTAACATAGAGGAACAGATCCTCGAACGAATAGAGGTTGCTGACGCCCAGCACGCTCCAGAGCTTGAAATCGTTGTTGAAGATGCTGTAAACGCCCTCATAGGCGAACTTGGTGAGACCCAGCGCACCTGCTGCGGCCAAAAGTCCCACTACCATACCCTCGATGAAGAAGGGTATCCTGATGAAGCTGTTCTTCGCGCCCACATACTTCATAATGTTGATCTCTTTGCGGCGGGCGAAGACGCTGGCTCTTGTGGTGTTGGAGATGATTATGAGACATACCACGATCAGCGCCACCACGATAGCTCCCGAGATTATCCCCAGGATACGCCTGATAGAGATAAGGGTATCGGTGAACTCCGTAGGTGAACGGGTGGAGGCCACGTTCTCGAAGGTGTCGATCTGTGTGGTGGTCTCGGTCATCTTCTGGATGTCATGTACAGTCACCCGGAAGGTGTCGGGGAGGAAGTTGTCGTCGGCATACTGGAACAGATCCTGCTCCTCCTTGGACATATCCTTTACCATGCTCTCCCAGGCCTGCTCCTTGGAGTAGAACTCGATAGTATTAACGTTGGGCAGACCGCCGATCTTCATTTTAAGGTCGTCTATCTGCTGCTGGGTGGAATTGTCGGCGATCTGGACTACTACCTCGCTCTTGTCCTCGATACCGCCGATGATGCGGTTGATATTGATAGCGAGAAGCACCGAGATGCCTACCATGAGCAGAGACACCAGCATGATGCAGAAGCTGGCGAAGCTCATCATCCTGTTTTTCCAGATACCCTTGAAGCCCTGATGCACGAGGTACCGCATACTACTTATTTTCATTGGTACCTCCTATGACCTCATCGAAGGCGATGGAGCCGCTGTTGATATTGATGATCCTTCCGCCGAAGTAACGCACCAGCTCATGCTCGTGAGTTACCATAAGTATGGTGGTGCCGCACTCGTTGATGCCCTTGAGCAGTCCCACTATCTCATAGGAGAGGGCGGGGTCGATATTGCCGGTGGGCTCGTCGGCGATTATGAGCTTGGGGTCGTTGACCAGGGCTCTTGCCAGGGCGACTCTCTGCTGTTCGCCGCCGGAGAGCTCGGTGGGATAGGACTTGGACTTGTCCGAAAGCCCCACAAGGTTGATAACGTAGGGTACGCGGCTTCTGATATACTTGGCGGGCGCGTCGATAACTCTCAGCACGAATGCCACGTTCTCATATACGGTCATGGTGGGGATAAGCCTGAAATCCTGGAACACCACGCCGATAGTACGGCGCAGGGCGGGAACTTTTCCGCGCCTGAGCTTTCTGAGGTTGAAGCCGTTTACGATGACCTCGCCGGAGGTGGCGTCTATCTCTTTGAGCACCAGCTTTATCAGAGTTGATTTGCCGGCGCCGGAGGGTCCTACCACGAAAGCGAAATCTCCGTCGTTGATCTTAAGGTTGATCTTGTTGAGTGCGTCCACGCCGCTGGAATAGGTCACGGACACATCCTTGAATTCTACCAAGAAAAATACACCTTCTTTGTGTTGACTGGGGTCTTGTGAGCGAATAACAAAAAATGCGGTCGGGATTTTACCCCGACCCATTTTTAAGCATAGTTTTTCGGTGCAGGCTCAGAACTTGACCGGATTGGCGGACAGGTACTTCTTGACCATGAGCGCGATCTTGAAGATGATAGCGTGATCGAACTCTCTGAGGTCGAGGCCTGTGAGCTTCTTGATCTTTTCAAGCCTGTATACCAGCGTGTTTCTGTGTACGAAAAGCTTTCTCGAAGTCTCGGAAACGTTGAGGTTGTTCTCGAAGAATTTCTGGATCGTGAAAAGCGTCTCGTGGTCGAGCGACTCGATGGAGCCCTTCTTGAACACTTCCTTTAAGAAGGTCTCGCACAGAGTTGTGGGCAGGTGATAGATAAGTCTTGCGATACCCAGGTTATCGTAGGACACGATGACCTTGTCGGTATCGAACACCTTGCCGACTTCCAGTGCGATCTGGGCTTCCTTGAAGGATCTTGCGAGGTCACGCACGCCCTCTACGACGGTACCGATACCGACGTTTACTCTCGTATAGAACTCTCCGCTCAGGGTATCGGAGATAGATCTTGCGAGCTTTTCGAGATCCTTGGGCTCTACTCCGGGGGCGACCTCCTTGACAAGCACGATATCGCTCTCGGTGATATTGAATACAAAGTCCTTATTCTTATCGGGGAACAGGTTCTGGATAACATCGAAGGCGGAAACGTCATTCGAGGTGATTATCCTGATGAGCAGCGCCACGCGGGAGGTATCGGCGCTGAAATGCAGCTCTCTGGCCTTGACATGGATATCTCCGGGGAGCACGTTGTCGAGGACCACGTTCTTGATGAAATTGTTCCTGTCGTACTTTTCATCGTAGTACTGCTTGATGCTGGAGAGAGTGATGGCGAGTATGCTGGCATACTTGGCAGCCACCTCATCGGTACCGGCAACGAACACGGCATAATCCGGCTTCATCATCGCGCCGAAAGGCTTATAGGTATAGCCGTCGCGGACGAAGATGTCATGGGAATCGGAAAGATCGAAGGACACGAACTCATTGGTAGTTCCCACCTGAGCAAGCTCGGAGCAGGCAATGATGGTCGCGGTCTCGTCGATGACGCCGATGGTGCAGTCGATAGTGTCTCTCATCTGGTGAACGACGCTCTGGAATAATCTGTTTGACATAATTTTTTCCCCTCTGTTTGCAAAATATTTCAGACTATTTTTGTAAGAGTCCCTACGGAATATATTATAACAAAAAACGATTGATTTTGCAAGGGGTTTATAGTAAAAATGTTCAAAAAAGTTTTTTCGCACAAATCAGGGGCTAAAATCCGCCCTAACTTGTTACAGATTGTAACATATTTTGAGATGCTATGTGTTAAGAAAGTATGAAAATCTCCGGGTTTTTCAGGCTCTGACTGTGAGTTTTGTTATCAAATGCAGTAATTACGTTACTTTTTTGTAATTTTTAAATTTTTTGTAAACGCTGCCGTGCAGTCCGTTTTTTTACACATGAGCAGCCCGACGAAATCTCCCCGGGACAGTTTGCCGCAGATTTGCCCTCTTTATTCGTCATATAATACAAAGCGGATCACTTTTTCTCCCTCGATTGACTTGACCCTTATTATATGGTATAATAAGCTAAGTATCACACCGAAAGGAGGCAGCGCCATGACCGGGGAACTGTGCAAGCTTTTCTGCTCCTGCTATCCTCAGTTCAATATGACCCCGGAGCGTTTCGGGAGCCTGTTGGTCAGCGGGGACAGTCACGTCATCACCCATAACGAAAGCGGGGTGCTTACTGGCTTCGTCATCACCGAGGGGGCGGCGCTGCGGCTGATCTGCGTTGCGCCCGAGCACCGTCACCGGGGGATAGGCAGGCTGCTGCTGTCTGAGGCGGAGGGATACATCGCCTCACAGGGGTTCAGGACAGTCTTCACCGGGGGAGTTTCGTCGAGGTTTCTTATTGGCGCCGACAAGGCCTCATGGGGGTTCTTCGAGGGGCAGGGCTACACCTCTGTGGGAGGCTGTGACGAAATGCTGATACGGCTCAAGGATTTCACGTTTGACGAGAGCCGCTTTAAAGGTCACAAGACCGCCCGCTACGGCTGGTATAACGGCGACCCTGAGACCCTTCGCAAAGCCGTGGCTGAGGTGGATGAGGACTGGGTGCAGTACTTTGAGGACGGCTGCCGCTGCTATGCGGCGACGGTGGAGGGCGAGACAGCAAGCTTCTGCCTGGTGTCCTATGACGCACAAAACTACCTCACAGACGCCTTCGGACGGGTGGGTATGCCCGGCTGCGTCGGCACGGTGCCTAAGTACCGCGGCAAGGGCATAGGCATAGAGCTGGTAGCCCGTGTGACGGAGCATCTGAAAAACGAGGGCATGGACATCTCCTTCATCTTCTTCACGGGGGTGGCGGACTGGTACAGAAAGCTTGGCTACGAGGTCTTCGTGACCGAAGTCTTCGGCAGGAAAGACTTTGACCAAAATACGAAAGAGGAAACAGTATGAAGCAATATCTTGAAATAGGCAAGATCGTCTCGGTGTTCGGGCTCAAGGGGGAGATAAAGGTGCAGCCCTGGTGCGACAGCCCCGACTTTCTCTGCGAGTTCGACACACTTTACTACAAGAGCGGCACCCCGGTGGTCATCGAACATTCGAGGGTGCAGAAGAACATCGTCATCATGAAGATAGAGGGCTGCGACAGCGTTGAGGAAGCCCAGAAGCTGCGCAACCGGGTGCTTTACATGGACAGGGACGACGTTGAGCTGGAGGAGGGAGCCTACTTCGTGCAGGATCTCATCGGGCTGAAAGTCGTGGATGCCGATACAGGCGAGGAATACGGCGAGCTCACCGAGGTCAGCGAGACCGGTGCCAACGACGTTTACCACATCCGCCGCGCCGACGGCAAAATGCTCTACGCCCCGGCCATACCCGACGTGGTGAAAGAGACTGACCTGGACGCCGGGATAATGAAGATAACCCCCCTTGAAGGGCTCTTTGACTGAGGTGAGCGGTATGCGGTTCGATATAGCCACACTTTTCCCCGAGTCCGTGGACAGCTGGCTGAGCGAGAGCGTCATCGGCAGGGCGCGGGCGGCGGGGCTCTTTACCGCCGAGTGCCACAACATCCGGGAATACACCCGTGACAAGCACCGCCGGGTGGACGACACCCCTTACAGCGAGAGACAGGGTATGCTGATGCAGTGCGAGCCCATTTACCGGTGCTGGCAGGGCATCTGCAACATGACCCGCTCCCAGCCCCATGTGATCTATATGTCCCCCCAGGGCAAGACCCTCACCCAGCAGCGATGCCGGGAGCTGGCGCAGCTGCCTCATATCATGATACTCTGCGGGCATTACGAGGGAGTGGATCAGCGGGTCCTTGACAGGATCGTTGACGAGGAGGTCTCCATAGGCGACTACGTCCTCACCGGCGGGGAGCTGCCTGCGCTGGTGCTTATCGACAGCGTGGTGAGGCTGCTGGACGGCGTGCTCGCCCAGCCCGACTGCTACGAGGACGAGAGCCATTATTCCGGCCTGCTTGAATACCCCCAGTACACCCGCCCGGAGGTCTGGGAGGGGGAGGCTGTGCCGCCGGTGCTGCTGTCGGGACACCATGCGAATATTTTACGGTGGCGCCGCGAGCAGGCCCTCATAACCACCGCAAAAAAGCGCCCCGAGCTGCTTGAAGGGCAGGATCTGAGCGGTGAAGATTTGGCTATAATCACCAACGTGATAGGCAGTTTTGACAAGAAATAAAAGCTTATCAAATAACTGTTCATTTTTGTACCGCCCAATTATGAAACGTTTTTGTCCAAAGTATCAAAAAAGCGATAGGCTGATTGTGCAATATGTATGGCTATAAACAATTCTTAATCGTTACACTTGTCAATACGCCGAAAAAAATGCCGTTTAAGTGTGTTTGTTTATAATTTGCGTTGACGTTGAGCGGGGAGTCCTGTATAATATATTATAGGCTAAACGGAGATGCCCGCAGGGTGTCCCGCGTATGCCGACAGGAGTTATAAAAGGGTTATTCGTTATCCGTCCGGCCGGGATGGCTGTGCGGAAATCTAATGAATGGAGAGATCAAATTATGTTCGTAAAAGACGTTGTTGTTCAGAATCAGGTAGGGCTTCATGCTCGTCCGGCAACATTCTTCATCCAGAAGGCTAACGAGTTCAAGAGCTCGATCTGGATCGAGAAGGAGGACAGGAGAGTCAACGCCAAGAGCCTGCTCGGTATCCTTTCCCTGGGTATCGTAGGCGGCACTTCCATCAGGATCATTGCTGACGGCTCAGACGAGCAGGCAGCTGTTGAGGGTCTTGTTGAGCTCGTTGACAGCGGATTCTCCGAGGAAGCAAGATAAAAGCGCGGGCGCGTTAAAATTGTATTGTTACCGGCACTTCTGTCATGGTCCTGACAGGAGTGCCTTTTTGCTAAAAGATAAAGAAGAAAGAATAAAGAATGATCAAGGTGTCGCCTTCGGCGATCATTAATTCGTCCGCAAAGCGGACACCTTTTTTATTCTTTATTCTTTGTTCTTTTTTATTTATTTTACGAGGCCGGATACCCATGCCTCCACGTCGTCGCCGCTCTTGAAGACCTGTGCCGCGATGATGCGGCAGTCCCCGGTGACGTAGGGGCGGAGCTTGCCGACGGTCTTGCCGATGTCGCTGCCGCCCGAAGTGGCAAACAGCGCGATCCGCTTGCCCGTCCAGTCATATTGTTTCATGAAGCTGTTGATGATGTTGGGAGCGCCGTAGTACCATATGGGGAACCCCACGAATACGGTGGTGTAGTCGCCGAAATTCTCAACAGTGCCCACGATAGGGATGTCCTTCTTGCCGATCTTCTCCTTGTTGCAGCGGGAGATGGGGTTCTTCCAGTTGATGTCGGCCTTGGAGTAGGGTTCAACGGGCTTTACCTCAAAGATGTCCCCGCCCGCAGCGGCATTGACCCTTTCGGCAAGGGCCCTGGTGTTGCCCTCCGCCGAGAAAAAGACTGTCAGTACTTTGCTCATGAAAATTCCTCCTTGCTGTATGATAGGTTTATCCTTACCCTCGCCGCCGGCAGCGGTGAGGGTTTTGCCTGTTTTTCGGTATGTTACGCAGCGTCACGAAGGGCTCATGCCGCGCAGGTCATATCTTCCCGCTGCTTTCGGTGCCGAAGTTTACGTACAGCGAGCGGTCTATGAACAGATACGCCCATGCTCCCAGCAGCGCCAGACTCAGCAGCGTCGAGAGCCAGTAGAGCAGGTTGAAGGCCGTACGGTTCATCAGCAGCTTGCCGTTGCGGGGGTGTATCAGCATACTGAAAAAGGTGGAGAACCAGTAGGAGCCTATGAACAGCGGCACGAACACCAGCAGCCCGAAGTCGTAGGAGATCTTCATGGCATAGGCGCGGTAGGTAAAATAGGCGGCTGCGCCGTCACAGCCCAGCATTATAAGGTAGCAGATACCTGCAAGCGCTTTACGCATAACACATCTCCTTCCGGGTCTATGCATATATTTTACCACTAACGCAAAACAAAGTCAATACAGCGCAGACAAATCAGAGGTAAGACAATGCTGCGACCCGCCGTCAAACTAAGCTGTCCTCCTTTACTCACTTTCAAAAGGCGAATTGCGCGCGGCCGCTGCCGCCGCCGCCATGCTTGCATTTTTGAATAAAGTGTGATATACTTAGATACGGATAAGACCCTCTGCGAATATGAACAAATTGTAAAATCACATATGTCCCCTTGCGTGGGGTATTGCTCGTTACGCTGCGTAATGTGCTAAAATAGGGGCATAGGAGGTGAACAGACTATGTCAGGATATACCACCGGCGAGATCGCAAAGCTTTGCTCAGTCACAGTAAGAACGGTACAGTATTACGACACGAGAGGCATACTCACACCCTCATCCTTAAGCGAGGGCGGCAGGAGGCTCTACTCGGAGCAGGATCTTGAGAAGATGAAAATGATCTGCTTCCTCAGAGAGCTGGGGCTGTCTATCAACGATATCGGCAAGGTGCTCTCGGACGAGGAGCCCGAGAAGGTCATCGCGGTGCTGCTGGAGGAGCAGGAGAAGATACTCCGCTCCGATATAGAGGAACAGCAGCAGAAGCTGGACAAGACTCTACGGTTCAGAAAGGAACTCGACAAGCTCCAGGACTTTACGCCGGAATCTGTAATAGACATAGTCGGAACTATGAACAAGAGAAAAGAATTACGCAGAGTAAGAAGAAACATGATCCTCATGGCGCTGCCCATTACGGCAGTTGAGTACACCACGCTGCTGCTGTGGGTATTCAAGGGCATATGGCTGCCCTTTGTCATCGGGATGATCGCAGTACTGGCGGCGCTGCCCTTCATGGTGAAGTACTACAATGACCGCACCGCGTATATCTGCCCCAGGTGCCGCAAGGCCTTCGCAGCCTCGGTGGTCAAAGTGACCTTTGCCATGCATACCCCCAACACCCGCCGTCTGCGCTGCCCTGAGTGCGGTCAGAAGAGCTGGTGCGTAGAGACTGTCAGAGAGGAGGCTGTGAACAATGGATGAGATCAAGGAGTATCTGCCGTTTCTGATCCCGTTGGTTATAGTACAGCTTTCCCTGCTGGGCTGGTGCCTGCACCATATTTTAAAGCACGACCGCTACAAGCGCGGCACCCGCCCCGTGTGGATAATCGTTTGCATAGTGCTCATGGGCTTTGTAGGGCCTATACTGTATATCACTCTGGGAAAAGAGGACGAATAACATGGGGGTACTGGAGATAGGCGGCCTTGTTAAGCGCTTCGGCACCAAGACCGTCCTGGACGGTGTCGATCTCGAGGTGCCGGAGCACAGCGTATTTGGGTTCATCGGGAGAAACGGCGCAGGCAAGACCACGACCATGAAAATGATACTGGGTCTGATACGCCCCGACGCCGGGAGCATCACGGTGGCAGGGGAGACTGTCCGCTTCGGGCAGACGGCTACCAACCGCTTCATAGGCTATCTGCCGGATGTGCCGGAGTTCTACGGCTTCATGAACAGCAGGGAGTACCTGCGGTTCTGCGGCGAGATCACCGGCATGGAGGACAGCGAGATCAGGTCCCGCTCCGAGGAGCTGCTGACCGCCGTGGGTCTCGCGGAGGAAAAGCACCGCATCAAGGGCTGGTCAAGGGGCATGAAGCAGCGCCTCGGCATCGCGCAGGCGCTTCTCGGCAGACCGAGGCTGCTCATCTGCGACGAGCCCACCTCTGCCCTCGATCCGGTGGGCAGACGTGAGATACTGGAAATACTCCGCAGCGCCCGCGAGGAGACCACCGTTCTGTTCTCCACCCACATACTCTCGGACATTGAAAAGATATGCACCGACGCCGCCTTCCTGGAGGGAGGCAAGGTGCGGCTCTCCGGGGAGCTCAGCGAGCTGCGGGCAGGGCTTGCCGACGGCGGCTACGAGCTGGAGCTGCCCTCTCTCAGAGAGGCGGTGCTGATCTCGGAGCATTACAAGCTGCCTGCGGAGGGGACTGTGCTGAGCTTCACAGAAAAGCAGCTGTCCCTGCCGGAGCTGATGCGGTTCATGGCTGACCGGGGCATCCGCCCTGTGAAGCTTGAACGCCGGGAGCGCAGCCTTGACGAGCTGTTCCAGGAGGTGATCTCCAAGTGAAGGGCTTCAGCGCATTTTTCAGAAAAGAGTTCACTTATCAGCTTCGCTCCGGGAAACTCTTCGGCATGGCGGCGGTGTTCATCCTGTTTGCCATACTCTCTCCCGCCACCGCCAAGCTGATGCCCAAGCTGCTGGATTCTTTGGGCGGCTCAGGCAGCGGTGCCGCCTTCACAGTGACCATAGGCGAGGTGACGGCATTTCACTCCTGGCAGCAGTTTTTCAACAACATCTCAACCTCACTGATAGTATTCGTGCTGATGCAGAGCGGGTGCTTTACCAATGAATACCGTTCCGGAACGCTGGTGCTGGCGCTGACCAAGGGACTCTCCCGGGTGAAGGTGCTGGCAGCCAAGGGGCTGATGCTCATTCTGCTGTGGACGGGGCTGTACTGGGTGTCCTTCGGGATATGCTGCGGCTACACCGGGGTCTACTGGCAGAGCGGAGCCGAGAACGTCTTCACGGCGGCGCTTTACTGGTGGGTATACGGACTGTTCTTCACGGTGCTGACGGTGTTCTTCTCCACCTTTTTAAACGGCATGGCAGGGGTACTGGCAGCAGTGGGCGGCACTTTAGTCGTATACAGGCTGCTGTCCATGATACCCAAGCTCGCCCCCTACCTGCCCACCAAGCTCAGCGAGGCCGAGCCGCTGCTCCTGGGAGAAGCCGTCCCGGGGGACTATGTCACAGCCCTCATGATCACGGCGGCAGTGATCGCGGCGGCAGCCATAGCTTCAAAGCCGCTTTTCGACAGAAAGACTATATGACATCCCGGAGGGACAGCCTATGCTCGATGTTCTGGAAAAACCCATAACCTACGTTAAAGGTGTAGGCCCCAAGCGTGCCGAGCTTTACAAAAAGCTCGGCATCGTGACGGCCTTTGACCTGCTGTGCCATTATCCCCGGAGCTACGTGGATTACTCGGTGCAGATACCAATAAAAGACGCTCCCCGGGACGAGGTCTGTGTCGTCAGGGCAAAGCTGGTGAGAAAATTAGCCCCTGCCTTCGTGCGCAAGGGGCTGACTGTGTTTAAGGCCGTCCTCACCGACGGCAGCGACGACCTGACCCTCATCATTTACAACGCGGAGTATCAGTTCCGCTCCCTCTGCGAGAACAGGGAGTATATCCTCTGCGGCAAGATAAACGGCAACCTCGTCCGCCGGGAGATCAGCTCACCGCTGATAATCCCCGCCGACAGCCCCGACCTGATACAGCCCTCCTACCACCTCACCGAGGGGCTTTCCCAGAATATGCTCCGGCAGAACATACACACCGTCCTCGACAGCATCGGCAGTCAGATCTACGAGCCGCTGCCGAGAGAGATCATGAACCGCTATTCCCTCTGCGCTCTCGACTTTGCTTTGGAGAACATCCACTTCCCGAGGGATCCGCATTCTTTTGAGATCGCCAAGCGCCGGCTGGTCTTCGACGAGCTGCTTACCCTGCGGCTGGGCATGAACCTGCTGAGGGTCAGGGAGCTGAAAGCCACCGGCTGCCGCATGGCGCAGCAGAGTATCCGGGATTACTACGCCTCGCTGCCCTTCGAGCTCACAGGCTGTCAGAAACGTGCCATCGAGGACTGCTGCACCGATATGTGCCGGGGCTACCCCATGAACCGCCTGATACAGGGCGACGTGGGCTCCGGCAAGACCGCCGTGGCGGCGGGCGCGGCATACTTTGCCGCCCAAAACGGCTATCAGACCGCCCTCATGGCTCCCACCGAGATACTTGCGGCACAGCACTTTGAGACGCTGTCCGGGTTCCTTGAGCCTCTGGGCGTCAAGGTGGCGCTGCTCACAGGCTCCCTTACCCCGAAGAAGAAGGCCGCCCTCAAAGAGGCCATAAAGCAGGGTGAATACGCCGTGACGGTGGGCACCCATGCCCTGGTGCAGCAGAGCACCGAATTTGCCCGGCTGGGACTGGTCATCACCGACGAGCAGCACCGCTTCGGAGTAGGCCAGCGGGAGACCCTTGCCTCCAAGGGCGAGAACCCCCACAAGCTGGTCATGTCCGCCACCCCCATACCCCGAACCCTTGCCATGATGATCTACGGAGACCTTGACCTGTCGGTGCTGGACGAGCTGCCCAAGGGCAGACAGAAGATCGAGACCTACGCCGTCACCGGCAAGCTCCGGGAGCGGGCCTTCGGCTTTATCCGTGACAGGTTGTCTGAGGGAAGGCAGGCTTACATCGTCTGCCCCATGATCGAGGAAAACGACTTAGAACTGCAAAGCGTCACCGAATACGCCGACAGGCTCAGAAAGACCTCTTTCAAGGACTGGCGGGTAGGCCTGCTCCACGGCAAGATGCCCGCCGCCGACAAGGAAAGCGTCATGAAGCGTTTCAAGGATCACGAGCTCGATCTGCTGGTGTCCACCACCGTGGTCGAGGTGGGTGTGGATGTGCCCAATGCCGCCGTAATGCTCATCGAGAACGCTGACCGCTTCGGTCTCTCCCAGCTGCATCAGCTCAGGGGGCGGGTAGGCCGGGGACAGTACAAGAGCTGCTGCATCCTCGTCACCGACAACGTCACCGAGGACAGCGTCAAGCGCCTTAAAATACTCTCGAAGGTCTCGGACGGCTTCAAGATCTCCGAGGAAGACTTAAAGCTCCGGGGTCCCGGAGACTTCTTCGGCAGCCGCCAGCACGGCCTTCCCAAGCTGAGGATCGCGGATATGTCCTCGGACACCGAGCTGCTGCGCTCGGCACAGGCTGCCGCCGACAGCATCACCTCAAAAGACCCCGCCCTCACCGCTCCGGAGCACGCAGGACTGCGGGAGCTGGCTGACAGGCTCTTTGCGCGGGGCACAGAGGCCTGATAAGTATGTATATACTGTGTGCATACTGTAAACAGATTTTGAGCGGCTTGAAAATCCGCCGGGTTATGTGTTATACTTGATTTCAGAATGACTTCAAAAAGGGGGTGAACGGATTGGCGGTCAGGAAAGAAAAGGACTATCTTATCGACATAGCGGCAAGACACAAATACCGCAACCAGACCGAGGCTTACCACAAGAAGTATCTTGAATGGCGTACCGACCCGAAAAACCCCTTCGGCTATAAATTCGTTCACGACTCCCGGGTGCGCACCTACGTGGACGGCGAGGGCTTTCTCGAAGAGACCCCTCTCGCCAACGAGCGGACGGCGCTGGTCAACTGCTACCGCGTCATGGGAGCGGCGCTGCTCATAATGGCGGCGGTGGCTTTCGTGAAGCTCATAGTCATGCAGCTGCTCTTTGCCATACCCAACGGCGGCAGGCTCTACCGCCCCCGTGACGGCGAGACGGTCATGATGATCTCCGACTCGGCGGCATACACCCTGCTGACCCTCAACATCCTTGAATACATCCTGCCCATATTCTTCATCAAGGCCGCCACGCGGCTGCCGAGGAAGATCGCGGTGCCCCTGCGAAAGAGCCTCAACATCTCCTCCACCAACGCCGTTATGATGATGCTGGTCATCATGGCTATCGGCAGAGTGGTCAACGGCGTCATCGCTGAGCTGCTGTTCAAGATCAAGCTGGATATACCTTACTATGACTACATCCGACCCACCGGCACCACCGCCACCGTTATCTGCGGACTGGGTCAGCACGTTATCGTGGCGATATTCATTGAGGTACTGTTCCGGGGGTATCTGCTGCAAATGTTCCGGCAGTTCGGGGACAGCCTCGCGATCATAGTTACCTCGATAGCGGGCTGCCTGACCCTTTACGATATCTCTCAGGCGGGGTATCTGTTCTGCGTCGGCATATTCATCGGCACCGTCACCATAAGGAGCGGCTCCATAAAGAACGCCTGCATAATGCGTAGCATCGCACGATTCCTCAACTATCTGCTCTCCTTCCTGCCTGAGCTCGTCGGAGAGTTCTGGGGCAAAGTAGCGGAGCTTTCGGCCTGCATACTGATAATGTTCACGGCGCTGATCGTATACATGAGGCTCAACAGCCGCCAGCGGTGGAGCTTCGACGTGAGCCGGTCGGGCACCTATCTGACCCTGTCGGCTAAGCTGCGCCAGCTGCTGGTGAGCCCGCTTATCTGGATGTGGATAGTTACGGCACTGGCGATGTCGGTGCTGCTTGTGAGGATAGTCTGATGAACGACGAGCTGTACATGAGGCGGGCGTTGGAGCTTGCCGCCGAGGCCGCCGCCCAGGGGGAGGTGCCTGTGGGAGCGGTGGTAGTCAAGCAGTCCACCGGAGAGATCGTGGGGGAAGGCTACAACCGCCGTGAGAGCGACCGTTCGCCCCTCGCCCATGCCGAGATCACCGCCATAGCCGAGGCCAGCCGCAGGCTGGGAGGCTGGCGGCTGATAGACTGTGCGCTGTATGTAACGTTGGAGCCCTGCCCCATGTGTGCAGGAGCGGTGATAAACTCCCGGGTGGAGCGGGTGATCTACGGCGCCTCCGACCCCAAGGCAGGCAGCTGCGGCTCGGTGATCGACCTGTTTATCTATCCCTACAATCACATCCCGGAGTTCACCAGGGGAGTGCTGGCGGAGGAATGTTCCGCAGTGCTCACTGAGTTTTTCCGGGGGCTGAGAAAGCGCAAAAGCGACAACTGAAAACCGAAGACGACGCCCCGGTATGTAATTGCAGCCCGGGCGTTTTTGTTTGTATGATGCCTAAACTGCTTATCCGGGCTTGACTTTTTTAATGTAATATGGTAAACTATAAGCAGGTTTAACACTTTACATTATGACAACGGAGGTAATCATATGAGAGAAAAACTCGAGATCAAGAATCTTGACGATCTTTATGAAGCTATCCTGTGCCTTGAGACCGTGGAGGAATGCAGACTGTTCTTCAAGGATCTCTGCACCATCCCCGAGCTGAAAGCCCTGTCACAGCGCTTCCAGGTCGCCAAGCTGCTCATGGAGAACCATGTTTACAGCGACATCGTCGGAGAGACCGGCGCCTCTACCGCCACCATCAGCCGCGTGAACCGCTCCATTTCCTACGACGGCAGCGGCGGCTACAACATCGTCTTCGACAGGCTCGCCGCCAAGAAGGACAAGGAGTAATGAGCGGCTACGGCTCCTTTGCGTGGTTTTATGACCGGCTGACTGAAAACGTCCGATATGACCTCATTGCGGATGCCGTTGAAAGATATGTCAAACGCTTCGGCGGGAGAAAGGGCATACTGCTCGACCTCGCCTGCGGCACCGGGAGCCTTTGCGAGCAGCTTGCCCGCAGGGGCTTTGATGTCGTGGGAGTGGACGGCTCCGACGAGATGCTGGGCATGGCTCTCGACAAGAAGTTCGACAGCGGCCTGCCCATACAGTACCTCAAACAGGATATGACCGACCTGGATATGTACGGCACCATAGATATTACTGTATGCACTCTCGACAGCATCAACCACCTGCCGGATGCGGAGGCGGTGAAAAAGGTCTTTGAGCGGGTGTCGCTGTTCGCCTTCCCGGACGGTATGTTCATCTTCGATGTGAACACCATGTACAAGCACCGTGAGCTGCTGGCACAGAACGCTTACACCTACGATATGGAGGACTTCTTCTGCGCCTGGCAGAACCAGTTCAACGATTCCGACGGCTCTGTGGATATCTTTCTTGACATCTTCGAGCAGCAGGAAAACGGCAGTTACAGGCGCCTGAGCGAGAGCTTCACCGAGAGGGTGTGGCCGGACGGTGAGATAACCGCTATGCTGGCGGAGGCGGGAATGGAGGTTCTCGCCCGGTACGACGGCTATACCGACGAGCCTGCCCATGAAAAGAGCCAGCGGGTGGTCTATGTGACTAAAAAGATAACTAAGGAGAAAACAGAATGAACAAGAAATACCTGCCGGCGCTGCTGCCTATGCGCTCGGTGATCTTTTTGCTGATCTTCGTCGTCGGTGCGGCGATAGTCGGCAAAAACGTGGAGGATATCGGCAACTGGTGGTCGGTGGCCGCGACTGCCGTGAATCTGGTGACGATACTGATACTCATACCGGCGGCAAAGGGCTCCGGCATGAGCTTCCGTGAGCTCATCAGCTATGAAAAGGGCGGCAGGAGCGCCAAAAAAGTGGCTATCACCGCGCTCATATTCGCGGCTGTGGGCATGGGCTGTATGTACGGAGCGGGGTTCATATGCTACGGCTCCATGATGCCCGCAGTGACCCTTGATATCATCGCACCCATATCCGCGCCCCTGGCGGTCATAAACCTGATACTGCTGCCCGCAACGGTATCTTTTGCGGAGGACGGGCTGTATCTCGGCTGCGGCGCCGGGCAAATCGGGAACAAGTACGCCGGGGTCATAATACCCGCGTTTTTCTACGCCCTCCAGCACTGCTTTATTCCCACGTTCTTCGACGTGAAGTATATGCTTTACAGGTTCTTATGTTTCCTGCCGCTGACTGTGATATTCTGTATCTATTTCCGCAAGAAGAAGGATCCGGTGCCCATAATGATCGGTCATGCGGTGCTTGATCTGGCTACCGGCGTAATGATCTTCATGACCTCGGTGATACCGGGTATGTACGACAAGATGCAGAGCATGATGTAAAGGGTGAGACTATGGATACGCTCGAAGCGATCTTTTCAAGGCGCAGCTACCGCGGGCGCTACAAGTCCGACGCGGTGCCCCGGGAGGATCTTGTTACTATAATGAAGGCCGGCCTCAGCGCACCCTCCGGCTGCAACAAGCAGACCGCGAGCCTTATCGCCGTGGACGACAGGGAAGTGCTGGACAGGCTGTTTGCGGTCATCGACCCGCCTGTGGCGCAGACTGCCCCCGCCGTGATCTGCGTGCTGACCCGGAGGATCAACGCCTACCGGGACAAATGCTATGCTGTGCAGGACTACTCCGCCGCCATAGAGAATATGCTGCTGGCGGTGACAGCTCTGGGCTATGCCAGCTGCTGGTACGAGGGGCATATCACCGACGAGGACATGATAGGCCGGAAAATGGCGGATATCCTCGGCGTCCCCGGGGAGTATGAGCTGGTGTGTATGCTGCCGGTGGGCAGACCTGAGACAGAGCCCTCCCAGAGCGCAAAGCTGCCCTTCGGGGAGCGGGCATGGTTCAACGGATTCAAAGCAGAATAAAAAGGAGTAATACCATGGGACGAATAGTCAGAACTATCAGCGAGGACGCCTCGGTGGTGTGCAGCGCCATCGACGGACGTGATATCGCTGCAAGGATAGAACAGATACACGAGACATCGGCGGTCTGCACCGCCGCCCTGGGGCGCCTCGCCCTGGGCGCGTCGCTGCTGGGCTTCGGCCTCAAGGGCAAGGATGACAGCCTAACCATAAGGCTTAGCGGCGGAGGCCCCGCAGGTGCGCTGATCGCCGTTGCGGACAGCTACGGCAACGTCAAGGCCTACATCCAGAACCCGGTGGTCGAGATACCGCTGAACAGCGTGGGCAAACTGGACGTCCGGGGGGCTGTTGGCACCGACGGCACACTTTCGGTCATCAAGGACCTGGGCATGGGTGAGCCCTATTCCGGGCAGATACCCATAGTCTCCGGCGAGATCGCCGAGGATATCACTTCTTACCTCGCCACCAGCGAGCAGGTGCCCAGCGTCTGTGCCCTGGGAGTACTGGTGAACCCCGACCTGACCGTCGCTCAGGCGGGAGGTTTCCTGATACAGCTGCTGCCCTTCGCCTCCGACGAGACTGTCACAAAGATCGAGAACAACATCAAGTCCATGCAGTCGGTGACGACCCTGCTTTCTCAGGGCAAGTCTGCCGAGGATATCGCCATGATGGCGCTGGAGGGTCTTAACCCCAACGTGCTGGACGATTTCGAGGTAGCCTACCGCTGCGACTGCACCCGTGAGCGGGTGGAAAGAGCCCTGCTCTCCCTGGGCGCAGATCAGCTTGACGAGCTGGCACAGGACGAGGTCACGGAGGTCAAGTGCCATTTCTGCGACAAGGTGTATCATTTCACCCGCGAGGAAGTGCTGGGGCTGAAAAATAAATAAGAGGCGCATCTTAACGCAGGCTGCGAAAATTTTCCGGCAGGGCAGCAGTTCTGTCCTGCTTTTTTGTCTTGACATTTATTAAAAAAAATTGTATAATCTATTTAAAAGGAGGTCATGTCTATGGCAAAAAGAATGTCGCTCCGCGCAGGAGCATTTATCGTTTCGGCAGTTATGGCTGTGAGTTCGCTGTCGCTGACTGCGGCGGCGGAAAGCCAGGTCATCGAAGGGACTTTCTCTTACTCCTCCAATGAGGGGAACAATATCCAGCACACGGACAGCTTTGTGTTCCGTGAGGACTGCTTCAAGCACTCGTCCTTTGAGTGGTGCAGTCATCTTATGGCTCTTTCGGCTCAGACGGCAATAGCCTCGATAGGGCGCTATGCCGATACCCCCGACCCGGAGCATAACGACGACCCCTCCGACGAGGGCGCCAATATCCTGAAAATGCTGGAGGATATGGGATTTTCCGACCCGGAGGCCAACAAGTACTATACAGTCAATCCCCAGGAAAACTCCGTTGCCGTGGCAGTGGGCCACAGGGAGCTGACCTATGGCGGGAAGACCTACACCCTGCTGGCGGTATTCCCCCGCTCGGCGAATTATAAGCAGGAGTGGAGCGGCAACTTCACTGTGGGCGACGGCACCGTGCATCAGGGCTTCAAGGCAGCCCGCGACGAGGCGCTGCGCTTCTTAAAGCAGTATATCAGCGAACACGGCATACAGGGCGACTTAAAGCTCTGGGTATCGGGACACAGCCGCGGCTCGGCGATCTCGAATCTGATCGGCGCATTCTTTGCCGCCGGCGGAATTGAGTACTTCGACGGCGTGAGCATAGCGCCTGAGGATATCTTCTGCTATACCTATGCCACCCCCGGCACTACCATGTACGAAGCAGACAAAAAAGAGCTGCTCAGCGTCGGCGGCTCCCGGGGCGGCGTCTATGCAGACGATACCCCCGGCGAGGAGTATGTGAGCGAGGCCTCGGGCATGATCGCCTCGGATGATGAGGTCTTCAACTGCATCCACAATTTCATCCATTCCTATGACTTCATCTCCATGCTGCCGCCCCGTCTCTGGAACTACACCCGGTTCGGTAAGATGGACTCCAACACCGGCGACGGCGCAGTCACCCCGGAGCAAATGCTGGAACAGTTAAAGTCTGTGGATGAGTTCGCCTATGACAAGTTCGTCAAAGGCGGCGACTACCGGGATTTCGAGTGGAAGAAGTTCGATCTGGCGACCCTGTCCTTAGTGCCTGACACTTCGGAGCACGATGGCGACAGCATGAACTGGTTTCTCGATCAGCGCTTTTCTAACTTTGCTTACTACGCCTCGAACGTTGAACAGTATGTCTCCGGGGGCATGGAAGAGGCCCTCACTGCCACAGCCGGCGCATATTCGATGCTGCACGATTTCTCCGACCTGGAGCTCGCGGGTAACACCAACAAGCTTATCCTTCCGCTGGTGCTGTCGTTCTTCGCCTATGCCGATGAGATGCTCCGGGAGGATGGCCGCACGACCACAGAGGCGGAGTCGGTGACTGTCGTGGTAGAGGAGCTGCTCAGCTACATCACAGGCCAGCAGATCGAGCACGGCTCGCTGAACGTTGACAGCACCGTTGTGCTTATCTCAAAATACATTTCCGAAAACAGGGACTCCAAGGTCGTCAAGGCACTGCTGGACTATGCAGCGAATGCCCTCCAAAAGAGCAACGCCTATGCCATGGCGGAACAGCTGCTGAACACCTTCGTTGCCGATCCCGAAAATTCCACGATCCAGGATAAGATCCTGGCACTGGTGATCGCCCTCTCGGAAGGTCCGCAGGAAGGCTCTGTTGCAGTTACTTTCGGAGACGCCCAATACATCCGGATAACGGTTTACGGTATTCTCGGATTTGTTAAATCCGAACTCCCCGAACTGTTAGACAACGGTAATGCTCCTCTTGAAAACTTAGTGAAATTTATTCTGCCGCTGCTTATGTCCAAAAAGGACAGCGAGGGCAGCAAATACGAGACCCTCGCCGAGGCAGCCGACGCCGGACTGGCTGAGGGCCTAGGCCTTATCTCCGCGGCCGGACTTGAAAACTCCAGGCGTTACGGCGAGCTGTACTATGAGCAGCTCAAAGGCCACATCGAGACCATGCAGAAAAACGTCGGCCTCCTGCGCAGGATGATATTCAGACTGGCCTTCGGCACCTGGGGCGAGGCGTTCAGCACCGAGGCCTGCATAATCAACGGTGCCACCTTCGCGGGCAACATAGGGATCATCCCTCCCGCACATTACAATGAGGTATTCGTGGCATGGGGCAAGGCCTGTGAAGCCGCCGGCATAAACGACCACGAAGAATACTCCGAGCCCGACAGTTCAGAGCCCGAACCTGACAGCTCCGAGCCTGAACCGGACAGCTCCGAGCCCGAGCCTGACAGCTCCGAACCGGAAAGCTCCGCCGCCCCCGATGACGGCAGGAAGTCCGACAACCCCAAGACAGGTCTCAGCGCCGTATGGTTCTGCGGTGCAGCAGTTGCCCTTGCAGCTCTCTCCGCTGCAGCGGTGAGAAGAAAGAAGGACTAAAGATTTCAGCCGCGCTGTTTACGCAGCGCGGCTGTTTTTGTTACCCGAACCTCAGGCAGAAGCCTTTTTTCTTTTTGGCCTTGTTAAGAAATGTTTTAAGCTTTCCGCAGTTGACTATCGCCTTGTAGCATGAGCCCCAGCAGAGCTCTGCGATGTCCTTGGGGGAGTGGGTGAGATAGAAGTCACCGGGCAGCCGGACGTCGCATTCGCCGCCTCCGACGCTGCCCGCCGAGATGCCCGGACAGCGGCAGTCCTGGTGGAGCTCGGCGCTGCCGTCAGCGTAGAGGCGCAGGGTTATGATGTCCCTGCCCCGCTCAAAAAAATCTCCCTGGGCGGCAAGCTCGATGTTCTCATGGACAAAGCAGATGCCCTGCTCCCGGGCGAACTGCTCCGCGTAGCTGTCGAACAGCCCGCTGACGAAAGAGTTGTTCCTGTCAAAGATCTCCTTGGTCTTTTCGGTGACGCCGATGTGCTTTACGGAGCTTGCTATGACGATATGTCTGAGGTGAGGCATACAGTCAAAGAATCCCGCCTCCACATCGGTGATGCCCTCGGAAAGCTCAAAGCCGTCGTAATTGCGGTCGCTGAACCGTCCGGCTCCGGAGAACCGTCTGAGGTCGCTGATGCAGAGCATACCCTCGCCCTCTGCCTGTGCCCCTTCAAGACGGTCGCTGTTTTTGATCCTCATAATACGCTGCCCCTCGGTTTATTATTTCTTCTTGATGACTATGATCGCTGCCACGGACAGTATCACCAGGATGAAGGCCGCGGCACGCGCTCCGGTGGCGGGGTTGGCGTCGGAGGGCTTTTCGGCGGTGCTGTCGGGCTGACTGTCGGAGCTGTCGGAGGTGTCAGGCTCGCTGTCGGAACTGTCGGGCTCGCTGTCCGGCTGGCTGTCAGAGGAGTCCGGCTGGCTGTCGGAGCTGTCATCCTCGTTGATCACTGGGGTGGCATAGCCCTTTATGGGGAGGTTGTCGTAGGCGATAGCGTCGCCTGAATCGGAGAAGAAGCTCTCATGGATAGTCTCCACTTCATCTACCCAGTCGAACCAATCGTATCCGCCGTCTTCGGTAGGCATGAACAGGTAGCTCTCGCCCGGGTTGATAACGCCCACGCTGTAAGCCAGCGCCTTAGCGCCGAAGGACTTGATCTGCTCGATAAGATCCTTGTCTTCGAGCTCTTGCAGGGCACCTTTATAGCTGAGGCCCTGCTTGATCTCGATAACGTAGCCGTGTTCGGTCTCCTGCAATACCATTATGCAGTAGCGGTCGCCTTCGCTGAACTCAATGCCCTCGGGGAGGTTGGTGCGGTGGTAGCCGGGGTACTCGTAGACTGCCTCGAAGGTGGAAACGAGCTCGCCGTCGGAGGGGGATCCAGAGTCCTTGTTAAGCTTGTATATATCGTAGGTGACTGTGGTGTTGGGCTGGCAGGTCTCGGTGGAAACGGCTGTGAGCACCTCATCCACCTTTACGTCGAACACATTTGCCATGAGTACCGGTACTGTGAACACAAGGCCGTTGATGCCCTTGGTGGGCATCAGGTCATGCTGGTCGATGGCACGGTATTCCTGACCGGATAAGTAGTTGTCAACGTAGAAATTGAAGCTCTCGGGGTCGCAAAGAGATCTGTCATAGTAGGATAAGTAGAAGTAGCCGGTGCCGTCGGTGCCCCAGTTGTTCTTGTTGGGGAACTCGTTGGTGACGTTGCCCCAGCTGTTCTTGACTATCCATGCGCCGTCGGCGGGAGGGGTCATGCTCTCGCCGTTCTCAGCCACGCCCTGGCGGAAATTGTCGCGGGAGTAGTTGTCGTCCCAGCCCACGATACATACGCCGTGATTGGATTCATAAATGTCGTAGGTGTAGTGGGAATAATTCTCGCTGAGATACTTGCTTACCTCGGTGGGCATGGGGATCCTGGAGCCGACGTCGGTATAGAAGCCTATGGAAACGCCTCTGCCCTTCATGAGCTCGGACTTGATCACATTGGTGGCGTCCTCGTTGTAAGTGTAGCGGGGCTGACCGTTCTCGTCATTATCTATGACCGCGGGAGAGGGCAGCAGATTGCAGTCCTCGAATTCAAGTCCCGACATGAACCTATACTCCTCGTCAACGCTCCAGTCCTCGTTGGTGACGCTGTAATACCAGGGGTCGCCCTCCGGGGTCTTCTCGACGTTGCCGGATTTGTTCTTGTAAGGCACCATTTCCTCGGTAACGGGGCCTATGCCCATGGAGTAGAGGGAGCCTGCCAGGAAGGAATCGCCTCCGGTGGCAAGGTTGTACTGACCGTCATCCTCGAGAAGACTTATGTAGGTGCCGCCCTCGCCTGCCTGAGCAGGGTAGTGGGTGTTGTCCACCGGGAGAGGCTGTGCTGAGAACCAGGCGGTGTGCAGCTCGGAGAAGTCAACGTTGTCCACGTCCACCTCGACGTCGAAGGTGTTCGATATTTCGTATACTGCGCTGATCTCGCAGGCGGCAGTAGCCGAAAAGCACCAGCAGGTGCCCCAGCCGCCCTGATACCTGACGGGGGTGACGTAATTCTTGCCGTTTACGTTGCGCAGGTCGAAGGAGGCGGGGAAGGTCTCCTCCGTCTCATAGCTGCCGTCGTCGGGGGTGACGGGCTCACCTCCGGGCAGAGTTTCTTCTCCGGCGGCAAATGCAGGCAGCACCGCCGTCCCGGCCAGCACCGCAGCCGCCAGCGCCGCCAGTGCCGATCTTAAAGCTTTGTGTTCTTTCATTTCTTTTCCTCCTGATGGTACCGAACATTTCGGTATTATCTCACAATTATAATATATCATATCCCGGAGGATTATTCAAGAGGGATAAGCGCCGGCGGAGGGGGAAAAACTATTTTTCTACCCACGGCGGCATCCGGGGCATATGCCGCGTTCACTGAAAACCAAGGTGCGGCCCCGCTGTCAAATAAAAGAAAACCGCCATTTGCTCATTTGCAAAAGGCGGAATTGCGTGGTGCACTGTGAGCATCGAAAGGAAAAGATAACATCATTTATTGCCCTTCGCAGTTTTCAGCGAAGCAATAAGTATCTTCTTGATCTCAATGCAATCGGCAAGCATGGACTCGCCGTGTTCTTTTTCAATGTATTCGGTCATTATCAGAAGCCTGAGCCAGTACTCGGTTTCGGCGGTCTCTTTCAGAGATATTTGGAGCTTGGAAATAAAGTCTGCATTGCTGACGCCGTAAACTGCTTCATTTGCATTAGCTCCTATTGATGTGCCGCTTCTGACGATCTGTTTTGAAATAACTGTCTCGTGCTTTTCTTTTATCAGATACTGATTTAGCTTTACGATCCTCGCCGCGAATTTGAGCGATTTTTCAAGCAAGGGATTGTTATAGATCATCTGATGCAATCTCCTTTTAAAGAATAAAGAAGAAAAATAAAGAATAAAGAATAATACAACAGCGCCTGAGGAGATATTTATTCATTATTCTTTATTCTTTCTTAATTATTATTTTAGCCCCATAGCGTTAGCTATGGGGCGCTGTTGGCTGGGGTAAAAGGATTTGAACCTTTGAAATGCCGGAATCAGAATCCGGTGCCTTACCGCTTGGCTATACCCCAATATTACCGGGAAAGTGATGGCTGGGATAGCTGGACTCGAACCAGCGGAATGGAGGGATCAAAACCCTCTGCCTTACCACTTGGCTATATCCCAATGCTTTCCCGATATCACTGCTGTGTTACAGCTTTATTATTATACCACTGTGCCGCCGGGATTGCAAGAGCATACCGCTACTTTTTACAATTTGTTTACATTCGCCCGCCCCCGGAGGTCGGAGGACCCTCCCGTAACGTAATATCTGCTGAACTTGACAAATTAATATTTGATATAGTGTTGACAATCGTTAGCATAAAATGTTATAATAATATAGGCATAATAACTGCAAAAATATCCCTGCACGGCGGTGCGACCGGGAAGACACTTCCGTGCCGTAAGGAGGCTTTGACGTGAAAATAGATCTTAACAGCGACTGGACCATGACCTTCAAGGATAACAGCTACCCCTGCTCCGTGCCCTGCTCGGTGTACGATACGCTGATGAAGGCCGGAGCTATAAAAGACCCCTACTACCGCAACAACGAGCTCACCTCCACGGTCATCTCGGATGAGGACGTGGTTTTCAGCAAGGAGTTCAGCCTGCCTGACAAGATGCTCACCAAGGACAGGCTCGCCCTCACCTTCGAGGGCATCGACACCCTGGCGGACGTCTTTCTCAACGACACCCACCTGGGCTCCTGCGACAATATGCACCGCACCTATGAGTTCGACGTCCGGGGCATCGCGGATTACAAAAACCTCCTGCTGGTGGTGATACATTCCCCCACCGCCTATATCAGACAGGCTCAGAAGGAGCGCCCCCTCACCGGCGTCAAGGAGGCCATGGAGGGCTATCCTCACCTGCGCAAGGCTCACTATATGTTCGGCTGGGACTGGGGCATGAAGCTCCCGGATATGGGCATCTGGCGGGGCGTTTCCATAAACGGCTACTCCGGCGGACGCATCAGGGGCGTGTACTATTCTCAGGTGCATACCGACGGCAAGGTGGCTATCACCTGCACCGCCGACTTCGATATCTGGGCTAACGGCGTCACCGCACAGGTGATCTTCACCTCCCCGGAGAACGTCTGCCTCAAATCAGCCATGACCAACGGCAAGCTGATCATCGAGGTCAACGACCCCCAGCTCTGGTGGGTCAGAGGCCTTGGCGAGCAGCCTATGTACATCTCTGAGGTCAGGCTCATGGCGGGCGGGGAAGTGCTGGACTCCCGCACTGACCGCATCGGCCTGCGCACCCTCACCGTCTCCCAGGACACCGACAAGTGGGGCAGGGAGTTCTGCTTCGTCAACAACGGCGTCAAGGTCTTCGCTATGGGCGCCAATATCGTCCCCGAGGATCAGATACTGCCTAAGTGTACAAAAGAACGTACAACAAGAATGCTCCGGGACTGCCTTGCCGCGAATTTCAACTTCGTCAGGGTATGGGGCGGCGGCTACTACCCGGATAACGATTTCTATGACTTCTGTGATGAGCACGGGCTCATCGTGTGGCAGGATTTCATGTTCGCCTGCTCCGCCTATCTGCTGACCAACGAATTTGAGGCCACCGTCCGCGCCGAGGTCAGCGACAACGTCAAGCGCCTGCGCAACCACCCCTCGCTGGGTATGTGGTGCGGCAACAACGAGATCGAGTCGGCCTGGGAGTACTGGGGCTGGCCTGTGGATAAGGAGGCCCGCGCCGACTACCTGCGGCTCTTCGAGGAGATCATCCCCAACGAGCTGATACTGCTGGACTACCAGCGGTTCTACTGGCCTTCATCCCCCTCGTCGGGAGGCGGGTTCAAGGAGCCCTCCTCCAACAAGGCCGGAGATATGCACTACTGGGCGGTATGGCACGACTTCAAGCCCTTCGGGGACTTCAAAAAGCTCTATTACCGGTTCTGCTCGGAGTATGGCTTCGAGAGCCTGCCGGATATGAAGACCATAATGTCCTTTGCCGACCCCCGCAAGAGAGACCTCGATCTATCCAGCCCGGTAATGAAGACCCACCAGAAGTGTGACCGGGGCATGGATAAGCTGAAATTCTACCTGGGGCAGATCTTCGGCAACAGCGCCGGAAAAGATTTCGAGAGAACGGTCTATCAGTCGCAGCTGGTGCAGGCCGACTGCATCCGCTCCAATGTGGAGCATATGCGCCGGGCAAGAGGCCGCTGCATGGGCTCGGCCTACTGGCAGATGAACGACGCCGACCCGGTGATCTCCTGGTCGTCGGTGGACTATTACGGCAGGTGGAAGGCGCTGCACTACTACGCCAGAAAGTTCTACGCCCCTCTGCTGCTGAGCTGCGACGACAGGGAGCCCACCCGCCCTCACCTCTATGTCACCAACGACACCGCCAACGAAGAACCTCTGACAGTGATCTGCCGCATCAGGGACAACCGTGCGAACATTTTGGAGGAGTTCAAAGAGGAGATCGTTTCAGAGCCCCTGAGCTCGGTCTGCGCCATGAAGCTCGACCTATCCAAGTACCTGCTGACCTCTGTTGAGCGGCAGTCACGGTACATCGAGTATGTCCTCATAAGTGACGGCAGGGAAGTAAGCGCCGGCACGACTATGTTCGTGCCGCCCAAGGATTTCCGGTTCCTGCACCCCGGCATACACACCGAGATCGACGAGCAGGAGAAGTGGTTCGAGGTAAGGCTCTCGGCGGACTGCTTCGTCAAGGGCGTCGCCCTCTCGCTGACCCACACCGACACGCTGTTCTCGGACAACTGGTTCGACATCCACGGCGGCAAGCAGGTAGCGGTGAGGATACCCAAGCAGCCCGGCCTGACCCTCGATTCGGTAATGACGCAGCTGAGATATCACACCTGCTGAGGGCAATTCAGACAAAAAAAGACACAGAAGTCATGCCGCTTCTGTGTCTCTTTTTTTGTACGCATTGGGTTCACAAAAAGTTTACACAGGGGGATTTTTGGACAGGCGCAATAGTTACAATTCGATTACAATATATATTGTGTTTCCCGAAAAACGGACAACAATATATTCGTTCGGAAAGTTTGTTCTCAGATATAATGCCCAAAAGAGCCCCATAAATATTGATTATTCTGACAATTGACTATTTATCCGACAATTGATATAATTTTTTATACAAAATGTAATCTTTTCCCCGGCAGTTGTTTTTTTGGACAGCCAAAAATTTTGTAAACTCAAAAAACAAAACCGCAGCAGACCGGCGGGAACAAATTTACAAGGAGGACTGATCATCATGAGATTCAGAGTAAACAAGGCAGCGCTTTCGATCGCAACAGCAGTACTGATGGTAACGTCAATGTTTTCGATGCTCGGCACCTCTGCCTCTGCCGCGAACGAAATAAAGCTCACACCAAGCACATCCTATGCCGCCCCCGGCGACAGGATCGACGTCAGGGTGGACTTCATCCCCGACGACTCCGGCGCTTCGGGCATGACCCTCAACCTGCACTATGATGTGGATAAGGTGGACGTCCATGTTCCCACTGCCTCCGAGGCGGACAGCAAGTACAGCCTCGGCGGGAGCTTTTCGGTAATCACCAACTACACCTACTCCGAGGGCATCGTGCGCATAGTCGGCGCGAACCTGATGAACACCAACATCACCAACACCACCCCCCTGTCTCTGGCATCCTTTGACGTGCTGGACGGCGTTGAGGGCGATATCGACTTCTGGGTCGAGGTCGAGACTATGGTAACTGCCAAGAACGGCGGCTTCGTACAGTCGGGCTATGAGTCGGAGGCTGTGACCGTTGAGGGTCCCGCGCCCGTAACTACCGTCACCACCACCACTCCCGCACCTGTGACCACAACTGCCAAGGCCACCACCAAGGCGACTACCACAACCAAGGCCACCACTACCGCCAAGGCTACAACCACCGAAGCCGCCACAACGGCTGCAACTACTACTACCACGACCACCACTCAGGCAACAACAACTACAACTCCCGAGCCGGAGCAGACCACCGCTGCCCCTGTGACCACCACCGAGGCTGTCACCACCACTCCCGCTCCCGAGACCACTCCGGCGCCTGTTGTGACCGAAAAGCCCGAGACTGAGGCTCCCGAGGAGTCCGGGACCGAGCCCGAGGCACCTTCTGCCGAGCCCGAGGAGGAGAAGGAAGTGCTGTTCAGCTATCATCAGGAGGGCGGCGACTTCAACTCCGAGACCAACGTTTCCTATAATATCAAGGTAGCGGATTACATCAAGGATTACTCCAAGCACTATGACGTTTACATCGCAGTCGAGGCCACCAAGAACGCCAACGGCGGCGTGGGCATGATGCTCAACGGCAGCTACACCAAGCAGAACGAACGTCTGCGCACCGGCGCCGAGGAGACCTGGGTGATAGAGGACATCGACCCCTCCGCACTTTCCAGCGACCTGGTCGTTGCGCTGTACTACATGAAGGACGACGCAGATTTCACCATCAACTCCGTGACCTTCGTTGAGGCCGGCAAGAAGCTGGA
>JAFXNC010000027.1 GCA_017529875.1 Ruminococcus sp.
AAAGTCAAGCCCCCGGGGAGACGATTTGTTATCTTCGGCAAATTTGCACGACTCTGCCGAGGGCTCATTTTCCATTTTGCACATAAAAACCACCTCTATTTTGAACAATTTGCTAATTCAATGAATAAAACTAATCAAAAGCCGGGATACTTCTCAACGCTTTTGACCGCCGGTGCTCCGGCGGGACCCGACTGCGTGTGACATATTTCTGCGAAAACCATCACAGACAAGCGACGGCGGAATATGGCGCATCTGCGCGGTTTGTTCGACTGTTTGACAGCCATATTCTTGTCATCTCGTGTATTACTGTACGGTATTTCGGACAGTTCGTTTCGTTTGTTTAAAGTGTCAAATGGGGGCTGTAATTTAACTGTACGAATTATTTCCCGGTTGACGAAAGTGTATATTTTCACCGATTATACACCGACTTGCCGTTTTGGACGGTTATTAACCGTCCAAAAATCCGTATTGACCCGTTTTTGAAAGGTCAGTACCTTTACAGGTGCCAATTTTCACACATTGTTCTTGTTTTGTTAATATGTAAGTTTTTTCCTAAAATGCTGTCAAATTAGCTTTAATATCTTTTCAGAAAGGCATCAGTCTTGACAGCAATAAGCTGCGCATTTACGCTGTATATCCAGTTTTAGTCCTTATCGTATGTGAATTTTTTAATGTGTTTGAATTCGGTCTGCTCTACTGCCTCTGCGATAAGAGGCTCAAAATCAAAGAGATTTTGCGCTTTTTCCACGTCATCAAGAACAGGCCTTGTCTTTGGATGCTTTGGTGTAAAGACTGTACAGCAATCCTCGTAGGGCTCGATAGAGGTCTCAAAAGTTCCGATTTTTCTGGATATTTCCACGATCTCGGATTTGTCAAGACCGATACACGGCCTGAGTACAGGTATGCGGCAGGCGGCGTCGGTGCATACCATTGCGTACATGGTCTGGCTGGCCACCTGTCCCAGGCTCTCGCCGGTGATAAGGACAGAGCAGTCTTCCTTCGCGGCGATGCGCTGAGCGATCTCCATCATAAGCCTGCGCATGATGATGGTGAACAGCTCCTCCGGACAATGGTCGCGGATGGCCTCCTGGATCTTGGTAAATGGCACACAATGGAAGAAAATGTCACCGCAGTACTCCGCGATCTCAGCGGCAAGCTTCTCGACCTTGAGCCGAGCCCGCTCCGAAGTGTAGGGCGGGGCTTCAAAGTGTATCGCCTGAACCATAACTCCCCGCTTTGCGATCATATACCCCGCCACGGGAGAATCAATGCCTCCGGAAAGCAGCAGCAGTCCCCTGCCGCCGGTACCTACCGGGATTCCGCCGGCGCCGTCAATACGGAGGGCATTGATGAATGCGTGCTTTTCCCGGATCTCCACGGTCACAGTCACGTCGGGGTCATGGACGTCCACCGACATCTCCGGGAACTGCTCAAGTATCTTGTGTCCCAGCTCCGAACAGATCTCCGGCGACTTCACCGGGAATTTCTTATCAGCGCGTTTGGCGTTGACCTTAAAGGTGCGTGCGCCGTCGAAGGCCAATGCCAGGTAGTCCATTGTGTCGTTGAGTATGGCCTCCATTGACTTCCCGACTTCAAGGGCCCGGGTCAGCTTGGCAATGCCGAAGACCTTTTTCAGCCTCTCCACCGCCTCGTCCATGTCGATATCCTCAGAGAGGGGCTCCACATAGATCGTGGACTGCGCCCTTGTGACGCTGAAATTTCCGAGATCGACGAGCCTGCGCTTGACGTTTTTGCAGAGCGTGCTCTCGAAGCTGCTCTTGTTGAGCCCCTTCAATGCGATCTCGCCGTATTTGCATAAGATCAGTTCCTTCATTATTTCTCCTGCTTTCCTGTTGGATTTACATTTATCGCCTTTATATATTATAAAGGTATGAAACGCTTGTTCTTTTTACTTTATCCGAGCCAGCGAGCCCTGCGCCTCGCGGATCGCTGCTATCAGCTGATCGACTTCGGAAGGCTCATTTTCGGCACAAAAGCTGATCCTGAGCACCGAATCCCGGAGCTTGTCCGATACGCCGAACTCCTTGATGACGGTGCTTTTCTTGCCCTTCGAGCAGGCCGATCCGCTTGAAACGTAGATCCCGCGCTGTTCAAGGAAGTGCAGCATGACCTCGGATTTCAGCCCCTCGACTGCGATCGAGCAGATATAGGGTGAACCGTCAGCCGGACTGAGCACTCTGATGCCATCGGTCTCAGAGCAAAGCTGGGTCAGGCGGGACTTTATCGCGGAGACCTTCTCGAACCGCCCGCCGATATCAGCGGAGAGCTTTTCACAGGCCGCACCAAAGCCCATTATCAGCGGGACGGATTCAGTCCCCGAGCGGAATCCTCTTTCCTGCCCGCCGCCCACAAGCAGCGACGGGATATGTACGCCCTTCCGGATGTACAGCGCCCCGATTCCCTTGGGGCCGTGAATTTTATGAGCGCTCAGTGAGATAAAGTCGGCGCCCAACTTTTTGACCTTCACAGGCAGCTTCATGAAGCCCTGCACGCAGTCGCAATGGGTCAGCACCTGGGGGTATTTCTTCTTGATAGCCGTAAATGCGCGTTCTACCGGGAGGATCGTTCCGGTCTCGTTGTTGACCAGCATGATGCTCACCAGGCAGGTGTTGTCA
The DNA here is from genome assembly GCA_017529875.1 of Ruminococcus sp. GTDB lineage: Bacteria > Bacillota > Clostridia > Oscillospirales > Ruminococcaceae > FB2012. The sequence goes on from JAFXNC010000027.1 coordinate 2,637, forward strand.
TCGACTGCGGAGATAATGTCTTCCGCAGAGATGCTGCCATTTTCGTCAGGTGAGATGCGGATGACCTCAAACCCCTGCTCTGCCAGCTTATCACAGCATACCGCAACTGACGGATGCTCCACCGAGGTGGTGACGATCTTTTTCTTGCGCTTACCAACGCTTGCTGCCGCTCCGAAGATAACGGTGTTGCTGCTCTCGGTGGCGCAGGAGGTGAAAAACACTTCCTCGGGCAGAGCTCCCAGCGCAGAAGCTATGGCATTTCGGGCGTGCTCGCGCTCCTTTTCGGCGGCAAGTCCAAGGCCGTGGAGGGACGAGGGATTGCCGAACTCCCGCAGTCCGCGGACGACGGCTTCAACAGCCTCCTCGCAGGGCTTGGTGGTCGCCGCATTATCTAAATAAATCAATGGTAAAACTCCTTTGAACATATTGAATCAGTTTATATTATACCACATTATTTCAGCGATTTCAAGCCCTTTTTGTTCCTGCACAAAGCTTTCAGACAGCTTTCAGGAGTTTATCATATTCGGGGAGATAATGTTCTGTTTATGATCGCAGCATATGTTGTGAATAAAACTAAAAGTTGGGAACATACTAATACCAAACAGAAACGGGATAGTATAATTGTACATTCTATTGTACTGCTTACACAGAGATGTGCTGTACTTGTTTTAGTACAGTTAACGTATTAAGGTCATATAATTGTACAGCTGTTTGATACAGTAAACAGTACTGTCTATCGTACAGGTCTACATACCGGTACAATTATCTGTACAGCAGGAGGATATATGAAAAGACGTACTATGATAAGGATATTCGCCTTCGCGGCAGCTGCTTTTGCAGTTCTGCTGACGAGGAATATCATACTGATGAAGGAAAAACGTACTGCTCTGCTGACGCTGAAAAGCGCCTATTCACGGGCTGTTGAGGAGCTATCGACCGCTGCGGACAACATAAAGAACACGCTGAAAAAAGAGTTGTTCGCGGGGACTGCGGATATGCACCAGAAGCTGTCACAGCAGCTGTGGCGGGATTCATCGACGGCAAAGGCTGCCCTTTCGCAGCTGCCGACTGAAGAACTCGGTTTGGAGAACACCAACAAGTTTCTCTCGCAGGTGGGTAACTATTCTCTTGCCATGAGCGAAAAGGTCCGGGAGGGTGAAAAGATCTCGGATGAGGAATATGAGAACCTCTCCAGACTATACGATTTTTCGGAGCAGCTTTGCGGCGATATGTGGGAGCTGGAGGGCAAGGTAGCTGATGGCTCGATCCCGCTGGACGGCGAGTCTGCCCCCACAGATCAGGAGCAGCCGCCCACAGTCGCAGACGGCTTCGAGGATTTTGAGGAGGGTTTCGACTCCTACCCGACGCTGGTATATGACGGGCCGTTTTCGGATCACATAATGGAGAAAAAGCCGCTGATGACCGAGGGCAAGTCCGAGATCGACCGGGACAAAGCCCTTGAAAAGGCGTCTGGGGCGCTGAACATTGATATGTCGATGCTCACCGAGGTCATTGAGGAGGAGGGGAAAATGCCCTCGTATCTGTTCTGCGACAGCGAGGGCGAGGTGGCTTGCGCGGTGACAAAGCAAGGCGGGTATATCTCCTATTTTCTGAAAAGCCGGCAGGTCATGAGCGAGAACATCTCCGTTGAGGCCGCGCTTGAAGCAGCTGACAAATGCCTCGACGACCTGGGACTCAACAATATGCAGCGCACCTACTATGAGAATATTAACCACATCATGACAGTAAACTATGCCTACACTGAGGGAGACGTATGCTGCTATACCGACCTCATCAAGGTATCGGTCTCCATGGATTCAGGGGAGATCATTGGGTATGACGCAAGAGGGTATCTGGTAAACCATCAGAAGCGCAGCTTCGAGGAAAAACGCAAGTCAGTTCTGGATGTTAAGAAACAGTTAAGCCCGAAACTAAAGGAATTATCAAGAGGGCTTGCGCTGATACCAAGCGATTCTCAGGAGGAGCTGCTCTGCTACGAATTTAAATGCGAAGCTCCCGACGGCACTCATGTGCTTGTGTATTTCAACGCATACACCGGCAAGGAGGAGCAGATACTCATACTCTTTGAGAGCGAGAGCGGAACGCTGACAATGTAATTATATGAAAGCGAGGAATGACCATGTCAAACTGTTCATGTCAAAGCAAAACATCTGACGCCCTGATGCGGGCATACACCGGCGAAGCCCTGACCTGCGCACGCTACAAGCTGGCTGAAAAGCAATGCCGCAGCCAGCAGATGTTCGTGCTGGCGAACCTGTTCAAGTTCACGGCGGCGCAGGAAAAGATACACCTGGAGGTGTTCCACAAGCACCTCTGCCAGCAGGGGTGCGGCGAGATCAGGGTATGTGCCGACTTCCCTGCCGGGTGTCAGGAGGACACGCTGCAACTGCTGCGCAGAGCTGCCGAGGGTGAGGAAAAGGAAGGCTCAGAGGTCTACCCCGCCTTTGCCGAGGCCGCCCGCAGCGAGGGCAGCGCTGACATCGCCCGGGACTTTGAGAACATCGCCGCTGTCGAAAAGGCTCACGGACAGCGTTTCGCCCACTATGCCGACCTGCTGGACGGCGGGAAGCTTTTCGTCTCCGAGCAGCCCGAAAAGTGGCTCTGCCTCAACTGCGGCTATCTCCACGAGGGCACCTCTGCTCCGGAGACCTGCCCAGTCTGCGCCCAGCCCCAGGGCTGGTATATCAGGCTCTGCGAGAGCCCCTGGGGGCTTTGCACCGGCGGTGAGGGCAAATGCTGACGGCAAACATCGCAGCGGCCTTCACCTTCTTGCTGATCGTCTACGAGTACAAGCACCGGCAAAACTAAAAAGAGCTGCACGCGCAACTGCATTGAGTTGCGCGGCAGCTCCTGCTGGTTCAGTTTACTGCCTGGGCTCGGGGGTCTCGGTAACGACGCCCTTGAGACCAGCGGCAAGTCCCGCAAGACCCTGGATCTCGCTGGGAATGATGATCTTTGTAGCTTTGCCGTCGGCGGCCTTAGTGAAGGCCTCGAGGCTCTTGAGCTGGAGAACACGCTCGCTGGGATTGGCCTGATTGAGCTTTACAAGGCTGTCAGCCAGCGCCTGCTGTACCATCTGGATAGCCTGCGCTTCACCTTCCGCCTCAAGGATCTTCTGCTGCTTAACGGCGTCAGCCTGGAGGATCTTGGACTCTCTCTCGGCCTCTGCACGGAGGATCTTGGACTCTTTTTCACCCTCTGCAACAAGGATCTGAGACTTCTTTTCGGCCTCGGCCTGAATTACCTTTTCACGTCTCTCACGGTCGGCCTTCATCTGCTTTTCCATAGCGTCCCTGATCTCAGCGGGAGGGAGGATGTTCTTGAGCTCTACTCTCTGCACCTTGATGCCCCAGCGGTCGGTAGCCTCGTCGAGGATCTTGGTGATATTGGTATTGATGAAATCACGGGAAGTCAGCGTAGCTTCGAGGTCCATATCGCCGACGATGTTACGCAGGGTGGTAGCGGTGAGGTTCTCGATAGCGGAGATAGGTCTTTCAACGCCGTATGTGAACTGCATGGCATTGGTGATCTGGAAGAATACTACGGTGTCGATCTGCATCGTTACGTTATCTTTTGTGATAACCGACTGAGGCTTGAAATCGACCACCTGCTCTTTGATGGAGACCTTCTTGGCGATCTTGTCGATGAAAGGCACCTTAACGTGAAGGCCGGTAGTCCAAGCGGCGTGGAAGGCGCCGAAACGCTCTACTACATAAACATAAGCCTGAGGCACCACCTTGATATTCGAGATGATGACCAGAAGAATGAACGCTGCAACGACCAGCGCAATGATTACGGGAGTGTCCATAATTCTATTACCTCCAATTAAATTTGATAAAGCTCCGAAAAGCTGATATCCTCGATCAACAGTCCCCACTGCTCCACGGCGGCGGAAAGGGCTTTCTTTGTAGTTTTACCGAGAGCTACAAGGGAGTCTGAGGCTTCCCCGGCGGGAAGATGTCCTATGATGCTGTTTGCAGTGCTGCGGGTAAGCTGACTGAGTGACATCCGGATGCCGGTCACGCTGTAATGGCTTTTCTCGGGGTCGATGACCCGGAAAGCGACAAATACGCTGTAACGCAGCTGCGTACCGTCTGCCGAGACAGTCATTTCACGGTCAAGCACCAGGTCCTGTTTCGCAAGGGATATCTTTGCGACGATCTTGTCGAGAAATGGCGTTGTGAAATGATAGCCCTCACGGTAAACTGCGTGAAACGTTCCGAGGCGCTCAACGATATAAGCCGTATCTGCCGGGACGATCACGATGCTCGAAACTATCAGCAGCAGCACAGCAACAAATATGATAACGACAACTGCTATCATGTTTGAAACGCTCCGGGGATCACTTTGCTACGATGAGCTTTGCGCCGTCAACCATTTTAACGGTGACAACTGTGCCCGCTTCTATGGGAGAACCGTCCTCCGAGCGAGCTGACCAATCAGTACCGTCGAGCTTTACGCGGCCCTGTCCGAGCTGATTGTTTATGGGCTCGATGACCGTGCAGGTCTTGCCGATATCAAGCTCAAAATTCGTGGCGTATCTTCTGCCCTGCATCTTTTTGACCAAGGGTCTTGTCGCAATGAGCACGACTGTGGAAAGTCCCACAAACATGACCATCTGCCACACGAAGTCCAGATCGGCCATAGCGAAGAACATGGCGCCGAGCGAACCCACAGCGAACCAGATCGAGACGAGAGCGTTGAGCGTTGCTACTTCGGCGACCACGAAAACGCCGAAAGCGATAGCCCAGAAAATTACCATTGTTGTATCCATACTTTTGTTCCCCTTTCTTTTTATTTGAGCAGTCCTCCGCCCGAGATATATTATATCACAGCTGTAAAAAAATTTCAATAGTTTTCACAGATTTTTCACCATTCAGAGGCCGCTGTTACGCAAAATAAGCGCCCCTGCCCGAAAGCAGGAGCGCGCAGATAAACACAGCATTATCCGAGGAATGCCTGATAGCCCTCGTTTTCTTCTTTAAGAGCACTGATCTGAGCTTTGAGCTTTTCGCCCTCGCCGTCGATCTCGGACTGGATATCGGCAACAGCCTTTCTCTTGGCTACGAGATCCGCCTGAGCGGCAGCCTTCTCGTCGTCGAGTTGAGAGATAGTCTCTCTGTTCTTGTCATCCAGTTCCTGGAACCTCTTGTTGGCCTCGAAGGTAGCGGCCTTGTACTCCTCGTCGAGGACGGCCAGCTTGCGTCTGTAATCGTCGTCGGCCTGAGCGATAGCGATGTTATGCTCTTCTCTTGCTCTCTCGCTCTCAGCATATGCATCGGCAAGGCGGGATTCAACGGTATCGTAATTGCTCTGGCTTACGGTCAGCGCCATATTTGCATCGTCGATCTTGGCAGTGAACTCGTTCCTTATGTAGGATGCTCTGTTCTCCAGCTCTGCGATCTTCTGATTGTTGGCCTCGATCTGGCTCAGTGCAAAGGCCTTCATCTTGTCAGCAGCCTTGCTTGCCTTGTCGGAGGGAGACTCGCTCTCAGCGGAAGCAGCGGAAGAAGTTTCGTCCTCAGCGGAAGCCTCGGGCTCGCCGGAATAAGAAAGGATCGGAGCATCGGAAATATCGGTGGACTCAACATCAGGGGGAACCAGAGCGTCCATCTCGGCATACTCCTCGCCGGGAGAAGGCACAGTATAAGAAGGAACGCTGGGAGCGGGGGGAACGTTGGGCTCGGTAAGGGAGATACCGTCCATTTCAGATCTCGATGAAGGGATATTATCCTTGGCCTGCATCTGCTTCTTGTAATCGTCCACGAGGCTTACTCTGTGTACCTCGGGCTCCTTGGGCTCCTCGCTGAACAGAGAAGTTGAAGCAGGCTCAGGCTCCGGCTCGGGAGCGGGCTCAGGCTCGGAGGTAAGGGATATGCCCTCCATCTCGCCAAGTCCGGGAGCGGCGGGAGCAGCAGGCTCCGCAGGAGCGCTCTCCATTTTCTTCTTCTTCTCGAACATATATCTTTCAAGCTTGCTCATGCCGTCTACGGTCTCCTCGGGCTCGGGCTCAGCCGGAGCGGGAGCAGGCTCGGGAGCACCGGTCGCAGCGCCGATGATGCTGGCAGCCTGAGATCTCTCATGCTGTACAGCCGCGTCGGGAACAGCGTCCGCGCCCAGCTTGCGCTGGATAACGCCGGTAACGATATCGGCTCTGAGGGCTACTTCGCCCACGATATCCTCAACGGACTTCCCTTCCTGAAAAAGACGGATGATCTTATCATTTGTAGATTCTTCTTTCTTTTTTCTGCCTAATGCCATTACAATTCAATCCTTTCAGAGATAATGCTGGTATGCCTGAGATTGATAAAAAACCATCAATTCAGGGTTTCACATTTGTATTATATCACAAAAAAGCTAAAATGGCAAGACAGAATTCAAATTTTTTAAAAAAACAATGCACAATTTATTCACCTCATTTTCGTTAAATCTGCTTAAATCTTTCTTGATATAATAGAGATAGAAACATATTAGTTCACATAAATTTAACATGAGCGTGACTGTGAAAAGGTATTGCAATCTTCGGGGAAATAGTGTATAATATATTAGTGCTTTTGAGAGCATAAACAGAATACACGGAGACGTATCGAAGTGGTCATAACGGGGCGCACTCGAAATGCGTTAGCCCTTAAACGGGCTCGTGAGTTCGAATCTCACCGTCTCCGCCAAACAGCGTGAAAACGAACTCTTATACGAGGACTGTTATCTTCTACCTCGGAGAAATGTTCGTATCTTTCACACGCAGAATAGGTCTATAGCCTAATGCTATAGGCCTTTTTTGCGTTATATTGACAAAAACTGCTTTTTTCGTAACGAAAAACGTTATATTCTAACATTTTCAAGATTTTTTGGTAAAATTCTGTTAGAATAGTACGAAAGGAGCATGTGTGCTATGATTAGAATTCTTCTATCCACCAAGCTTGGCGAGCGACGGTGGACGCAAGCCGATCTCGCTCGTGCAACCGGAATCAGACCTTCGACGATCAACGAGCTCTATCACGAGCTGGCAACAAGAGTAAACCTCGAACATCTTGACCTTATCTGTGAGGCGCTCGACTGCGAGCTATCCGAGATCATTATTCGCATACCTAATAAAGTTCCGGAAACACGTACAAGAACAGGCCAACCTAAAAAATCAGAATAAAGCGTGTTCCCCCCTCAAAAGAAAGAGCCTGCAAGCGTTAATAGCTTTGCAGGCCCTTTGTTATTTGAGTATATATCAAACATCTTCCTTGGGAAGCTCTGATATCATTTCCCACCCTATTAACATAGGGATATATTCAGCGGGCTCTCTTGCACCGGAGCACCAGTCCTGCATCGTGCGATACGGTATCTGGTACTTGGCGGCAAAACTCCTCATAGTCAATCCGGAAATCTCAATCAGCTTTTTTACATCGAGTTCTGCAACAGCTGCTATTATGTCAACGGCTGTTGCAAGTCCTTCGGCGGTCAAAGGCTCGTCCGGTGGGAATCCTATCTGACCAAGCAGCTGCTCTGCACTGCCAAGCTCCTTGTAGTCACCAATATAGGCAATAAACATTTTGTAATTCATGATCTTATCCTCCTTAGCTTTCAAGGTCTTTGAGCCACTCACTATACATAGTCTCGGCCCTCTGAAATTTCGTTTTGCTCATACAACGCTTCGGCAGCGGGATTATCTTAAGATTGTACCCGAATATTTCGGTGATCTTAATTTCCTCGGCATCATCTCGCCTATCGCACGGATGCCAGCCATCGTTACGATAACCGTAATTCCAGTAGTACACCACATTGTTGATTGTACTCATAAAATCGCCACAATTAGAAATACCGGTCAAATTGTCGAGAAGTTTCTTTTCAGAAAATTTCATAATAATCACTACTCCTTGAATATTTTTCTTGACATTCCGCTGATTATGTGTTATACTCAAGGGAGATCAGCGGAGGGTCTCCCTTGCGTTGTTACTTATGTAGTGATCGGTTTGCTTTGGAAGGTCAGCCGATCACTTTTTCTTTTTGAGTTTGTGCTTAAGCTTCTTGATCTTACGTCTGAGCTTTTCGTTCTCTCTGATGAGCTGTTCGAGACGATTGCTCTGCTCGTTAGTCATTGGCTGCATTACCTCACTTCCTTTCTTATTCCCTCCGCTTGTAAGCCTTTCTCCTTACAATTATATTATAACACGCACTGCGTGTATTGTCAAGAGTTTTTTCAAAATTTTGCACGCACTGCGTGCTTTTTGTATATATGTACAAAAATCACTTTGCTTTTTTGTGCAAAAAGAAAAAGGCGGAGCCGGATATCAAATCCAGCCCCGCCTTTACGTTTGCACTATTTATAATATTATTTCAAAAGCTCGTTAACTCTGGCCTGCACCTTGCCGTAATCATATCCCGCAGCTGTAAGGAGCTGCTTGCGCCGCAGCCCTGCCGACCACTTGCCATAAATAACCTCTCTCGCAAGCTCGTCCACCGATTTCTTCTTCGGGGCTGAGGTTGTCACATTCATCAGCTCATTGACACGCTTCTGAACGGTATTGTAATCATACCCGGCTGCCGTCAGCAGCTTTTTCCGTTTTTCTCCCGCATCCCATTTGCCCTGGATAACTTCCTTGGCAATCTCGTCCACCGTCTTCTTTTTGGAGGCGGAAGAAGTCGTTGTCGGCTTTGTGGTAGTAGGCTTTGCAGGAGAACTTGTAGTGCTGCTCTTGGGATAACCATTCTTCCCCGCCGCCTTGATGATTGAGGGATAGTCAACGTATCCGTAATCGTGATCTACTGCACCGCTATAGACACCAGGGACATTCTTCGCGCAGTCCTGCCATATTCCATAGTCCCCGGTATAGTAGCACTTTCCTCTGTAATCGGCGATCCAGCAAACGTAACGCTTGCGTACAGCCTTGGAAACACAGGCGGTTATCCAACCCGTTGAGCAGTAGATACCTGTGTAATAGCCCTCTTTCTCGAGCTCTCCGAGAAATGTGGTGATCAAGCTGTCGCAGAAGCTCATACCCTTATCGAAAATGGACTTTTCCTCGATGTCTATATATACAGGATAGTCGAACTGCTTGCCTTTTAGCTTGGAAAGAAAGCTCTTTGCCTCTCTCTTTGCGGCATCGAGTGTCTTGGCGTAGGTGTACCAATAGGCACCTACGCCAAGACCTGCTGCTTTTGCCTGACTGTACCATTCATCGAATTGTGAGTCGAACTGATTAGGGTATGAAAGCGCATCACCGTAGCCTGCTCTGATTATAACAAAGGTGTACCCGGCAGCCTTGACCTTTTTGAAATCAATCTTTCCTGCCTGCCACCTTGAAATATCTATGCCCTGTGTAGCCATTTAGTCCGCCTCCTTCTGAAAATTGAAATCCTTGTACTCGGAAACGATCTCCTTGTTCTCGTCAACAGCTTTCTTGACATCTTCCGCCTTGAGGCCTGTGATCCTGGCAATAGTGTCAATGGATAAGTCCTTGGATCTCAACCTGCAAATCTCTCTGATAGTTTCTTCACCCATTTTTATCCCTCCTTGTGATTCCAGTCTGCATTCATCACCGCTGCTGCTCCTGCCGATACCGCTGACACCCCGATACCTACAAGAGTAGTTTTCAGCGCCGATGTGTTATTCCAATCTATGGTAGGCAGCACAACAGCTGCATATCCGATAGCGGCCTGTATAAACGTGCGAATTGCTCTGTAAAGCCATTCGTGCTTTTCTTTCATAATTATCACTCCTTATCCTTGCCCTCGATCTTATCTATTCTATGATGAGCTGATTTTGTGCTCTGCTCGCAGATGATAAGCCGATCTCGTAGCTCCTGCTGTGATGTCTGCAAGTTTCGCATATCTGATTTGATCTCTGTAATGCCAGTGGAAATAGATTCCAGCTTGACAATGACTGTTGTCATCTCCGCAGCGTCACGGCGATCATCTGACGTTTTGCTGCGGCGCAGGTTGGTAAAACCCACAATCGCAGCTACCGCCAAAGACAACAGCGAAATGCCAATGCCAATTACTGCCGTCTCCATTTTCACCATCTCCTTATAATAAAAAATGCCCGCCGTTAGTAGCCGGCAGGCATTTCCATATTTTCTTCTGCGTATTTTCGCACAAGGACAAAATCTTCGCAGACCTTGTTACGCAGTGCATCGCAGTTGCAGTGCTTCATTATTCCGAGATAGCTCCGTATCACGGACAAGCAGTAGTCAAGATCAAGCTCTCCTGTGGAGTAGTGCTTCATCACATAGTCGAGGTGCTGCTTCATGTACAGTGAACTCGATTTCCTCATCTCGATTTTGTCCGGCCATATCCGCTTACCTACAAACTCTACCCCCGCATCAAACGGAATGATAGCCGTTTTGCTGTTGAGATTCAGGCCGAGGTTTTCAAGCAGATAGTCCTCAAAGCGCTCTTTGATCTCGTGCGCCTGATCGAGCGAGGGTGTAAGAAAAATCATATCGTCCATATATCTGATGTAGAACGGTGCTTTGAGTACCCGCTTGATGTACTGATCAGCGGGCATCATCACGACGTTTCCTGTCATCTGTGATATAAGAGAGCCGACCTGCATTCCTATCCCCATAATTCGCTCGCAGTCGGTGACGTCCTGGGCATCGAGAGGAAGGCCGAACGGTCTGCCGTCACACTTAATTGCGGTTTCCAAAAACCATATCATATCGGGATCGTCAAGAGGCTGTGAGAGGTAGTACATTTGGACATCGAACGGTATTCTGAAAAAGAATTTTGTGATGTCCATTTTGCAGAGCCACCACTTGGGCGACTTATGCTCAACAAGCCTCATCCAGTATTGGAGCTGCTGTGCTGCCTTTATCGGTCCGAGCCCCTCAATGGAACCGTATGTATGCTCGTAAAACGATTTGCGGTAGATTGGCCACAAAACATTGTGCGCTGCGCAGTTTACAACCCGGTTCCGAAACGGCATCACGGTTATGATGCGTTTCTTCGGGTAATACTCTATGAACTCCGACATACTTTTGACCGAATATGTTTTCCAAAGCAGCTGATTTTGTGCATCTATAAGATTGTCCTCGAGTGCTGCCGTGTAGCTCAATACTTCGGGCCGGTATCGTTTGTCTTTACGAGCCAGCCTATAGCCGTCATACAGATTTTGATAATCAATAAATCGACCAAAAACCTGCTTGTATTTTTCCACGCGGAGACCTCCCGAGGGTTGCGCTTTACGGTCCACATATAGCAGACAGCATACGCAACTGATTTTTTCACGACTTGCGCCGAAAGGAGCAGATCCCTTATACCCTTGTGCTGAAAAACAACCCTTGAGTTATTAGTATCTGACGTTGGGGGTAAGCGGAGCGGAAGCCGATGTTGGCGTTCGTGTTCGAGCGAGTGTTGTTGCCGTTGGCGTAGAACACGCCGGCATTCGCCGTGTTCGTATAGTTGCCACCGCAGTTGAACGAGCGCTGACGATCTACCCCTTATGCTCTGCGGCGGCCTTGACAGCCTTGATCCAACCGCCTAACATCTTTCCTATCTCGACAAGCTGCTCGCCCCATACCTCATATTTTTTTGGAGGAAGGAAATGCAGCTCGTGAGAGAGCCGGAGGTAAGCTTTGAGCTTGGTAAGCTCAACATCAAGCTCCTGCAGCGTGGACTTTTTGTAATACTTCTTCTGTGCTTCAATGCATCTCTCCAGTATTATGTCCATACAGCGCTTGATGTCGGTGCCAAGTGCGTATTTTTCAGACTTTGGGAACTGTGCAAGGGCTTGATACCCATATTTCATCATATCAAACACCTTTTGCAGTATTTTCAGTTCTTCGGCCATACGCACACCTCCAGGCTATTCAGAATTATAGCACAGGAGCCGTGAAAAATCAGTATTTTGTTAGATTATAACGTATTTCGTTATTTCGGGAAAATCGCGTCGCCGCTGTGCTTCGCACAGCGTACAAAACCGTAGCCCTGCTACCGCAGGGCAAACAGTACACAGTAATCAGAGTTCAGTATAAGCGGAGCGGAAGCCGATGCCGGCGCCCGCGTACGAGCGAGCGTCGCCGCCGTAGGCGTAGAACACGCCGGCACTCGCCGCGGCCGTATAGTGGCCACCGCAGTAGAACGAGCGCTCAGCTGCTCCGTTGTTCATATATAACTGATCGGAGTTGAGAGCTCCGGCGGAAAGACCGTCAATAGGAAGCATACCAAGAGCCATGAGGATCTCCTTTGCTTTTGTGCAGACATCTGTATCAGCGGTAACGCTTTCAAAAGTGCAGTTTTTCGCAGAATCGCTCTGGCTTGATATGGTTCCGGTGATCCATTTCCATTTGCTTGATACCCAATCAGCTTTAAGGCTGTTTGTGGTAGTACCGTTGCCGTCAGGAGTAATGAGGTCACCAGTGGTGCCGTCGATAGCGTACCAAAGCGAAGATGTGGCCGACTGGCTGTTGTTCGCATCGGCAGCATCGTTGCCGAAGGTGCCGTCCTTCGATAAAACCTGCAGCTCGCCATTGACCGTTCTGATACCGCCTACCCACTCGGAGACGTTGCCGTTCATATCCCAGATTCCCGAAGGAGAACCGTCATGCGACCAGGTAAGCGGGCCTGTTCCTGTTGCAACGTGATTTACCTTGTTGTCGCTGCCTCTCGTTGTAGGAATTGCCTTATATACGGTTTCAGAAACATCCCTACCGTAATTGTTATTACCCTTGGGCTGTGTGCCGTTCTGCAAGCACCACAGAGCAACAGCCATCCATTCAAGCCTCGTCTGCAGATGCCAACCCTCGCCCTTGGCGGCGCTTCTTGTGGCTGATGTATCAAGAGTTATGCTGCTGCCGGGATCCTGACCGGGCAGAGAGTATGCACGGCTGTTCTGCACGATATTCTGATACTTGGAAAAGTAGAAGAAGTCCTTTTCAACGCCGTTGACGATGAATGCGGGGAAGGTTTCAGTTGATGTGCCGATGCCGAGGTCAGCCCAGGTGCATTTGGGTATTTTCACCATTACAGAGGGCATACCTTTATCATCATAAAGCATTTCATTGTTCGGGCAGACAGACTGCAGAGCGATATTCGCTATATCAAAATTACTCATTGTGTTTTCCTCCTTATATCGCCCAGAGTGTGAGCGTAACTTTATCCATATCGAACGGCACGGGTTCGAGGTGAGTATCTTCGCCCTCGCCTACCTCGTGATACTCCCTTGCGGGAATGTCGATCTCTGCAACATAGTATCTGCCTGCGGCAGCTCCGATCACGAGGTTCTTGTCCTGATCATAGCAGACGTCAATGTGAACAGGATCATCCTCTTCACGCTTGGCGAGATTGATCGTGAGATCATCGTCAAAGCAAACCTTGTTGCCGAATTCCTCCCAGAAGATCTTCGGGCCGACATTTTTCTCAATTACTATCATGCGTGTAACCTCCTATTACTTTGTATGCTACGGTAACGCTTGTGGCGCTGCCCGTGAATGCGATCTTAAAGCCGTTGGCAAGCTGATCGGTAACGACTATCTCGCCTACATTTCCTGTGGCGCTCTGTACGCTTGCAACTACAACATAGTTTCCGTCATCTCGTGCTGTTACAAGGGCGACGGTTGCCTGCGAGTTGTTGAACGGGTATTTAAGGCTGTTAGTCAGCGTTACCGTTCCGGTCTCGACAGTATGCAGCTTTTCCATATCCTCCGACAGATCTGTGATGTCAGAGGCGTTGTCCTGCGCCATCCAAAGCGCCTGCCTGCCGAGGATAAGTGCGAGGTTTACAGCTATTTCCTCTGCGGTCAACCCTTCCTCAACGCTGTTAAAGTGTTCTGCGTCCTGGAACGTACCCTGCTGCATGACCGTGCCGAACGGCGTTATGTTGTAGACATCATCGCCGAGGGACGTTGCCGGCTGCACAGTAAATTTGTTTGTCTCTGAAAGGACATGATCCTCCCAGTAAGTCCTTGATCTCATATTGTCACCCTTCCTCCACCGTGAAATCGAACCAGTACAGTATGCCCGTCTGTCCCTGGCTTATCGTTATACTGATGTCCTGATGCGCCCACAAGTCGCCGTTGTTGTTGTAGAGCTCAACCCTTGTTATTGTTACAGGTGAGCTGTTGATGACCGCCTCGACACGCACAACGCCGTTGGCGGTAATCTCAACATCATTGATTTCGGTGCGGATATAGGTCGAGCCGACCTTATAGCGTACATACCCGACCCGGCGTTTGATGTAGTTGCGAATGTCCGTGAATGCTGCTGCATCTATCATCTGATCACTCCTCTCTCAATTAACGGCTCCAAGAGGGGTGCCGCAGGTGCGGGCAACAAAAGCCGCAGAGCCCTCCGCAGAGCCGATGTTTAACGATTGATTGTCGATGTCTCCCTGCACCGCAGCCGACGGATATGTACCGCACAAGCGAGCAGAGAAAACCGCATAGCCACATGAAAGCCCAATCAAAAGCCTGTTCTGGCATCTGTAAATGATGCTTTCGTCTTCAAGTACCGAGCGCAGCGACTTGACTACATTGACTATCCCGGTCACGATGTCGTGAGAGATAGGCAGTCTTTGATTGGTAACGTCAAGGATAATGCGGAAATAGTAAGGCTTGCCGCCGTACTCAAACCATTCTTCTATGTCAGTGCCGGGGCAGATATCCGAAAGCGCATAAACAAGCGCTGCCTTTGTGCCGAGGTGTCGGTGGACATCAAAGCAGGAGGCTATCTGAGCCCGCTTTGTTTCAAGCGTGCCGTTGGCAAGATACCAGTCAACTTTGAAATCGTCTGCGAGAACATCGCAGAGATCTTCCGGCAGCTTATTGATTGCCGTGTAGATCGCCAGCCTGTCATTATCCTCGATAAGCGATTGAAGCTCCTGCGATGCTGATTTGGCGAGAGCCTCCTTGTCAGGATCCCTTGCAAGCGAATTGGGAAAGACAGACACCAGCGATGTGCTTGTGATTATCTTACTCATCCTCATAGCCCCCATTCACTATGGTCTGCGAAGTGCAGCGAGCCACCTGTGGCCGTGCGTGATCGTCACCGCCTCGCAGAGATGTGAACGTCGGCGATGTAATTACCACTCGCTTTACGCCCGTGTCTTTCAGCAGCCAGTCCAGCTTGGAGGGGTTGATATCCCTGCCGATCTTGGCGCACTGCCATTCGATGTAATCAGATACCGCCATAGCAACAGCGGCCTGAATATCCGTCAAAGGCTTTTCTGATTTGCGGTCAATGTAGTATGTGAAATTGATATTGTAGTTCACGTACTCGGCATCCTTGACCTCTACATAGTCCGTCAGCGGCCTTACTGTATCGGCATTGCACGCCTCAAGAATAGATTGTTTGATTACGCTGTCAGCTACGGTGCCGTCATCCATAAGCGCATAGAGGTTAACGTACCCGGGCCTTAAAGCATCAAAGTATATCTCGATCTTATCCTCGCTCGTCAGGGATCCGTCGGGCTTTATGGTGATAAGCAGCAGCCCCGATACATAGGAGTACGAGTAATCGGTGCCTATCGTTGCCGGAGTTGTGCTGCCCTCTGCGCATATCACAATTGAGGATTCAACGATCCCCTCGCTCCCGCAGAAAGCGACCTTGTCATTGTCCTGCGATGTATATACCGCTGCCGTATAATGAGCTGCAAGCCTCGGCTGTATTGCCTTGACATCTGCTATGCTCGTTGATACTGACTTCGCCCAGTATTCATATGCACCGCTCGGACCTGCCGTGCTGTACCCGTCAAGACCTCTGCGCATAAGATCGTAATATTCCTCATCGTCCGCCTGCTCGGCGCCGCCATCTGATGTGTCGGTGTTGGTGCAGGAGGAATAATACGGTATATTGTCAACATCAATCAATACGTTTATCTGTCCTGCTACATAGCCGTTTCCGATAACGCCCACCTGCTCGCATTGAGCCATAACGGTTGTCGAGGTATCTCCAATCGCTATAATAGCGTCCTCGGTGGTGTCCCATACAAGGCTGTTGCTCTCGTCGGTGACTCTCGTTCCCTGCGGAATGACGATTGATGTAGGCTGTGCTGCGCTGATCGTAAACTGCATTGTACACTTTGAAGCCTGCGCCGACAGCCGGATAATGGAATAGATCCATTCACCGAGAGCATCGAGGTTTTCTCCCTCTGCCCTTGACGGCAAGTTCTGATTGCCGATGTAGTTCTGCAGCACTCGTTCCTGAATGATTACTGATGTCACCCATGCAATGAAAAGCCTGTCCGGATCGCTCGGCTGTAAGCTGCGCTGGGTAATATTTTCGTAGGCGGCTATAAGCCGAGCCTCGACCTCCGCTGCATCTTCGCTCACGAACTGATAGTCTGTTCCTCTGCTGCTCATAGTATTTCAACTCCTATCTTTATAATCAACCTGCCCTCCGTCGATGATCGGACGACGTGTGCATCGACTACCTCAGCTCTCGGTTCGTAGGTTGATACTGCATCTATCGCCTCGGAGAGCAGGATCGTATCGGCAATATTGGAGGGCTTATCGAGAAACATCATCGGAAGCCCGAACCCCCGATACATTGGCACCGAGCCCTTGCGTGTCGATATGATCAGAGAGATGTTTTGGAGTATAGATTTCAGCTTATTGTTTTCGCACAAGCTGAAATCATGGTCATCAGAACTTACACTGTATATCATCCTATCCCTCCGATCAGTATTCTGTAAGCGTTATCGAAAAGTCGATATCGCTTATTGCGCCCTTTTTGTCGTAATTTTTTACTGTTGCCTTGAACTTAGTCACGAGCCAGCTTGTTCCTTGCTTGGATCCCGATAGGATCAAGGTCACAGTTTTTCCGTTCTTGATATAATTCCGGAGAGTATTGAGTACGGACTTAGGATCACCCGAAAGAGCCTTTGTGACTCTCATATTAAAGGTGATCGTTTCCGGTTCTGCACCTGTAAACTCCGTCAAAGCCTTTTTCAGATGCAGCTTGTGGGTACCCGTACTCGCTTGTCCGCTCCAGGTCATATCTCGAATGGTCTGTATCGTCTGATCGGAGACCTCAAAAAGAATATCTCCGAGCTGTCCTATCTTCATCAGAGACCTCCTATCACATAACCCTGCCCGTTGAACGATGTATCATAAATGCACAGTACCATATCTCCGACTTTCGGGAACCAATCTGTTATCGTACCATTGCTTGATGTAGGCTTGTGCTTGACTATCGGGAGCCAATCAGAAACCATATCGTCCTCGGGAAAATTAACTCTAACCTTGTTTGTCGAAGCGTTTCGGTCTGATACCGTTCCGATCCTTACTGCCGTTTCCATAGTCACACCTTCTTAAGATACTTTTTGTCAACGGCGCCTGTAATAGCTCCGTACTGATTGATAGAAACTACAATTCTTGAGCCGCTGATCTCCCTCACGAACATTACCCAGCCGTAAACATAAGATGCAAAGCGCTGATTTGTTCCGTACACAACAGCGTTTGATGTAAGCATGACCTTGTCTCCGACTTTGAATGTCGTTGTTGTGGATGTGCTCGAGCTGCTCGATGATGAACCGCTTGATGATGAGCTGCCCGAGGAAGAAGACGAAGAAGATGAGGAGGACGAGGATGTGATCTTGTTCACAATGCCCATTCTCAAACTGATCTGCGTGGTGTACCCTGAATCGCTCACAGTATGCTTGGCCTGTTTTATGATATACTTACCGTCAAAAGCCCCGAATCCCTTCAAGGTAACATTCTTTCCTGCAACCAAATTCGGATCCCCGGGGAACGTGAACGAGGCCATATACTCATACTTGTTATAAAGCCTCAGCATCTTTTCAGCAAGCGTTTTCGCCTCCGCAATGCTTGACACTTTCTGTCTGACTTCCAGGCATTGATTATGCTCGGCATCGTCCTTGTAGTCCGCTATGTAGGCTCTGCCGCTGATTGTAGTACCGTTCGGCGCCGTGTAGCAAACATGGCAGCTTGTGTAGCTGTTGTTTTCTCCGGTGCTCAACTTATACTTGATGTAGCCCCCGCCCTTTTTGATTGTCATTATTGACGATTTCTTCTCGTATTCGCCCTGATCGTAAATAATCAGAATATTGTTCGATACTTTCAGCGAACATCCTCTATCCCGGCAGAGTTTCTGCAAGAATGTGATATCGCTCTGTCGGAACTGCTCAACACGGGTGTACTTGGCATCGGAACTTGAAAGAAACATACACGCCATACCGTTTTTGCTTGCGATCTCCTGCGCTATGCTCGACAGCTTGTAGTTCTCCCACGACTTGGATTTCAACGTCTGCCGCACAGTTGAGCTGTAAGTCAGCGAGGTTCCTTTGATCGTGATTACCGCAGGCGGTCCCGAAGCAGTAACGCTGTCAAGCTCAAATTCTCCGCAGTCCATAACCTCGTCCTTGCCGTCGCCTTTCCAGTTCTGCCGGGCGATAACCGCTTGAATTCGCAGACCTTTGTTTGTGGCGACCGTAGTTTGCGTTGATGATGAGCCGCTGGAACTTGAAGAACTTGACGAGCTTGATGTTCCGTAGTGTTTGACCTCGGAAGTTTTGAACCAACCGAGAACGCCTACTGCTATCGGATAAGGCACACCGCTTTTCAAGTTCAGATGTGTGATTGTGCCTTTATAGTTTGTGACCTTCGTGCCGGGCGTGCCTGTTCCGTATGAAGAATACTGCGGAATGCCGGTAACGATAACAGCATCACCGATTTTCCAGCTGTCCGAAGAACTTGAAGAACTCGTTGAGGATGCCGTCGATGTCGATGTCACTTTCTGCAGATACTGTGCCTGCACATAGGCGTTTTTACCGCTGTATGTGATGTTTGCCCAGCCCGCAGAAGAAATCGACTTTACCGTTATGATCGTACCGTAGGCCAATGTGCCGTATTTGTAATACTGCGTACCCTCCCGGGAGCGAACAGCAAGCCCGGAGGTTGATATTACCTTATACTGATTTGTCTGCGTTGTGGTACTTGTTGTAGTAGTTGTAGTTTTGGCTTTGACGGCAGACACCGACTTTGCGGAGCCTGCCGCAGCTGCCATTATGGCCGTATCAAGCCATTTTTCAAGCCATACACCCTCTCGGTCTTGTAGCTTGATCTGTAGATCGTCCGTTTCATCTTCTTCATTGTCTGTGTAGGTAAGAGATATGAGGTACTGCTGTATCGACTTTGTTATATTAACGCCGCCGAAGCTGACCTCTACTGATGACCGTCTTGCATTATTCTTATCGCTCATCCTTCCACCTGCTTCCAAGGCGGGAGATCTTCGGCTGTCGCCAGCTCGTCAACCTCGGGAATATTCAGCACCACGCCCGAGGAAAAGATATACACATCAACATACTGGCTATTCGCCCGCATCAGAGATTCGGTGTAGGCCTCGCTTCCAAGCATCTGTACTGCGATCTTATCCCACATATCCCCTTGCACGGTAGTATATGTAATCATGCATACACCCCTCTCTTAGCGTCAACTCCTGCCTCCTCGAGAGTTTCCATGACGAGCTCGACAATGCCGTCTGCCGCCTCTTGAATTCGCTCTCTGATATCCGTACCGCCCTCTGAATTGACCGATATTGACGGTGATACAGATATCACTATGCTTGTTCTCGCCGATTCGACCTCGGCTTCACGCTGTTGAGCCTCCATGCTCGACAGCAGTTCTTGTGTTTTCGCTGCGTTAAGGATCCTCTCACCGCCTCGGAGCATCATAAGTTCCGGGCCGTTCTCGCCGACGAGCTTAATGCCTGCTTCGGCGTTCTCGGTACCGCTTGCATACCCTTGACTGAATATGCTGTCTGGGTACATAGTGCTTGTGTTCCGCCACGAGTTAAGCGTTGAGTGTATCGTTGAAAGCGACTGCTGAACAGCATCCTGCGGTGTCGCAAGAGCCCTTGAAATGACATTCCTTAACTTGTTGGCCTCCGATTCTATATCGGCTTCACCGTTTCTCAATGCTCTGAGGTATCCGTCAAGCGTTGACTTGGCTGCCTTTTCAGCCTCGGTACTCATATCAAACGATTCGACCTGTCTCCGCAGCGCTCCCTCGAGCTTGTTCATTTCACCAAGATAGTCGGTTGTAAGATCTACAAGGGATTTGGTAGTCGCCTCCTGCTCCTCCTTGACCTTGTTCCAACTATCGACCATTTTCTGCAGATCTTCGTCCGAGGCTGCCGCCATACCTGCAATGGCGTTAACGCTCTCGGTCGAGCCGTCTGCGAAGCTCGCAATTACCTTTGACAGCCCCTTGATCTTGTCTGTGCGCCCTAAGAGGTTGCCTATATCCTTGTTGTAGTCCGACCAGTACGCTATCTGCGTTTCAAGCCCGGTGTTGATCTCTCCTATGCTCGTAGGCGCCACAGTTGCCGCCTGATCCCATAGCTGATACTGTCCTTGTATCGACTTTTCAGCGGCTTCCTTGGCCTTATCATAGGATTCTTTAAGCGTATTGATCTGCGTGATGATATCGTCTATTCCCTGATAAGTGGTAATGGCGTTTGCAGATACACCGTACACCCTTGCGGCTTCCTCGGCGGAGTAGAAACCGTCTGATACTGCATTTATCGCATCGTTAAGGCTCTCCTGGTATGCAGCAGCCTCCTCGGCAGCGGCTTTCATATCATCAACGCTCTGTCCGTATGCCCTGGCTGCCTGCTCTGCATCGAGATATCCCATTTGCACGGCATAAACAGCCTCGTTGTAAGCCTCCGTCTGCTTTCGAGCTTCTTCCTGCGACTTGGCAAGGGCTTCACTCTCGTTTGTTGCCCTGTTGAGTTCTTCGGTATAGTCGGCCATGAGCTTGATGTCGTTATTGTATTGATCTTCGGCGGCTTTTTTCTTTTTCTCGATTGTTGCGATACTTTCTTTTCGGAGCTCGATATTTTGAGTCAGCCTGTCATGTTCTGCTTTCGCAGCAGCTACCTGATTCCGTGTATAATTACCTCTCTCGTCGCCGACCTGATAATTGCCCCAGTTTTTCCACTGATCGGAGTTCTCATAGTCAGCAAGCTCCTTTTCAGCCTGGAGAAGATTTTGTTTGGCTTGTTCAAGGTTTTCTGTTGCTTCCTGTTGCTTTATGAGGTTTTCCATAGCGTTGCTCGAGGTTTCTTCAAGCCGCTTTTGAGCAGCCTGCGCCTCGATCATGCGCTTTATGGCATCGGTAGATGTATCTATTGCGCCTGTGGTGGTATTAAGATTGAGATTGAGCCCCGGGATGCTCTCGTTGAGCATTCCGACAATGGTCTCCATTTCTCTGATCTCTGCATTGGATTTATTGGTCTTGTTCTGGAGGTTTTCAAGTCTTACCGCCAGCGACAGCAGCGAGGCTTCCTCTGCGTCGATAGTCTCCATATGCTCACGGTAGAGCTTGTTTGCTTCCTCCATTTCTTTGGCATCGTTGGCGACCTTTTCATCGAATTCTGCAAGGGTCTCCTTGGAACTTTCAAACTCCCTTGATAATGCCTCATACTCGCCTTTGAGAGCCCTCGCCTCGTTGCTGTTCTCGCCGTAAAGATCCTTTGCTCTCTCATACTCTTCATTGAGTTCCTCGAGATGATCTTTCTGAGCCTGCGAGGATGCCGTCAGCTCCTCTTGCGCCTCCTGGCTTTCCTTATTCGCATCGGAAAAGGCTATCAGCCCCACCGTGAGAGCTGCGATACCCGCAAAGAGCAGAGTGTAAGGATTCAGGAGCATAGCTGCATTAAGACCTGTCTGCGCTGCCGTAGCGGATTCCGTAGCCGTTGCCTGTGCTGTTGTTGCTACTGCCGCCGTTGTCGCTGCAGCTGCCTCCTTGGCCGTGAGTGCCGTTGTGATCGCAGATAGAGTGTTGTGCAGCTTCTTGATCGTGGTGAATGCCTTGTATACCGCAAACATCACGGCTGCCTCTGCTGCAATGGCCATAATGCTCTTGACTACAACCGGGCTGTTTTGTGTAAACTTGGTCAGACCCGATATAAATCCGTTCCATATCTTCGTGAGATTGGTGATTTCGGGAGCGAATGCAGCGCCGAGCGTATTTTTCAAAGCCTCGGTGTTGGCCTTGCTGCGCTGGAACTCATCATCCATCGCCGTAAGAGATGCAAGAACATCATCCGACAGTATATATCCAACGTCCTGCGCTTCCTGTTTGTAGGACTGCATTACACCGGAGCCCGCCTTGATAAGCGTGTTCAGCTCCAGCGCCGATCTTCCGAGAAGCTGTTGGGCTATCGCATCTCTCTCGGTCTCATTGGTCATAGTGTGTAGGCCGTCTATGACCTCCCAATATACCGTATCAGAATCCCTTAAAGAGCCATCTACATTTTGTATCTCGACACCAAGTTTTTCATAGGCCTCTTTTGTTGCCTGGGTACCGTTTGCGGCCGAGGACATCGACTTGATTTGCTTGGACATGGAACTCGTGAGAGTATCAACAGATACGTCTACAAGTTCGGCTGCGTAGTAATATGCTTGGAGATCGTCAGTTGCTATTCCATACTGTGTCGATACGGTACTGATAGTATCGGCATACTCGGCTGCGCCCTTGACCGCCTCCATATATCCGTCGGCAATTTTCTTCAACCCGGCTACTATGCCTGTAGCCGCAAGAGCAGAGCCTATCGACTCTAAAGCAGATGTGCCTTGTTTTCCAAACGCAGCAGCCTCAGAGCCCGCCTGTTCCTCTGCCTCTTTGAGTTCGTTTATCTCGCCTTTCAGCCTTTCGCTTTCGCCTGCGAGATTGCTCATATCGACACCGGATTCGGTAAGCTCGGTTTCCATTTGCTGGAGTTTTGCATTTTTGGCCGCAAGAGCTTCCTCGGTATCTCTGATTTTGGCTTCAAGAGCAGCCTCTTTATTTGCAAGCGATGACGAGAACATCTCGTTGTTGCTCATTTCCGTGCGGACGTTTTCAAGCTGTGTCTTGTAGAGATCGAGCTTTTGTGAAGTCTTCTCTACAGACTGCTGCTGCCTCTCATATGCGGATATATCTGCCTGCTGCTCATTGAGCTGTTGTATCTCTTTCTGTGTTTCGCTTAAGATTTTCTGTGCAGAGCTGAACGTGCCGTTGAAGTCCTTGCCGAGCTGGGCACCGAGCTTCCATAGCATCTCATATTCTGTTCTCGCTGCCATAGTGTCACCTCTCCGTCACTTTTGTTTCTGCTCCTCTATGATCTGATTGTTGGCCTCGATCCACTCACCCAAAGATCGGAGGGATAACGAAAGCCAAAATGGAATGGGAGTGTAGTTGTTCTTGGAAAGGATCAAGCAGGTTTTCCTTAACCACACTCCGGCGTCTCCGACCTTTATTCCAAATTGAGTAAAAAATTCTTGGCAGCGTTCCTCACTCTCTGATAGTCCTTAATGTTCATGCCGAGGAAGATGTCGGAACCGATAGGCTCCTTGCAGGCCTTGGCCGCAAATCTGATCAGATATTCGCTGCTCAGAGCAGGTACCAGCGCAGACTTACCGAGCGCCATAAGCTCGTCCTCGATAGCGAGCGAATCGCTGCCTGTGAGAGCATCAAAATCAAAGGTGAGTTCGGTGTACTCTTTGTCGTTGTAGGATATCGGCTTTTTCAGCTCAATAGTTACAAAACTTGTGTCTTCTGTTTTCTTTTCGATGGCCATAGTTCATAGCTCCTTTCTATAGCCGCCGACGAGCGACGGCTATTATCAACTTTTCTTAATTTTTGCCGAGCAGCTTCCTTACGGTTGCGAGATAGTCGGTGCCTTTCACCTTGTAGACGTTGTTAAGCGGCTGATAATCAAGCACGCATTCGCTGCCGATATAGTCCTTGCGGGCAATGCAGGAATAGTCGCCGGACATAGACTGTGCTGTTGCAGGCGCATACTGCCCCGTGGTAAGCTTTGTGGGGATGATCTGAAGAATATACTTAGTCACGTACTGAGTAAAGCCTGTGCTCTTAAGTCCCTCGTGAACAGCTCTGCAATCTATCGTATGAACCGTAGGTTTGAGCAGCGTGTATGCTGACAGCGAAATGTCGATCCACTGGATATTGACCGTCATAGCATCGCTGCTGCCGATTACAGGCATAGAAATATCACCTGGAATACCTGCGCCGTTAGTCGTGAAGGTCTTAGCAGAGATGTCCGGGAGAGTTATTCTTGCGGTACCGAGGTACTCGCTGCCGTTTTCGTAAATCGCATAATCAATGATTCCGCCTTTAACTTCCATTCTAATCCCTCCTTATTCTGCAAATGCCGCCGTGAGCAGATCGACATCATACTCAACGTACATATCGATTTCCTGTGCGGGTACGGGTGATGCGATCTTTGTGTCAAGCCTGAACTTGCCGCTGATCAGTGCAGTTGTAGGATTGTTGTCCTCGTTAAACTGGATCTCGCCGCCGTAGAGCTGACCGTCGGAGGTCATACCGTTGAGCCAGCTGTTGTAACTGTTTATGATAGCATCAACAAGAACAGGGGTAAGCGGTCTGTCGAGATAGCCCCAGAACATAGTCACAAAGACATTGCAGAGGTAGTCCATCATTCTCGATGTGCAGATAAAGTTCTTGGCAACATCGGTCTCGCCGGGCCAGCAGCCTGTGTAGTTGCCCCAAGCTCTCCAACCATCATTGTTGAGAACGGTGACAACGCCATCGCTGTAGCTTACAACATCAGCCTGCGGGATAGAAAGATAAACTTCTGTGCCTGCCTTTACGCAAGCCCCGGTGATAGGTATGGTCTTGTTGGAAGGAGACTCGTAAGGACTTCCGTTTTCGGAGTCGATCTGAGCCATAAGGCCGCACATAATGGTCGAGAGTGCAAATACCTTGTCCCCACTCTTGACAAGAGGCCAGCAAACGATCATGTTAGGATCGTTGTAGCCGTTGCTGTTCTTAACCGAAAGCACCTCGGAATAGTCATCGGCACCGCTTGCGGAGGTGTCGAGGTCAACGACAGCCTTTGCCTTGAATATGCCATTGATGCTTGAAGCCTTTGCAGCCATAACCGCTGCAACAGAGGCGGTAGAAGACCAGCCGGGAGCGCAGATCAGATCGGGAACGATGCCGAGTATAGACTTGCACTTCTCGATTTCTTCGACAGCATTCTCGATGTCTGTCGCTGTGATTGCTCCGGGATTTGCCTTGTTATAGGCTACCGAGAGAGATGTTGCTGAATAGCTTGTGCTTGCCGGAAGCAGCTCTACGATGCAGTTCTCGCCGCTGTAGTACACCTCATAGTCGGTGTCCTTTACAAGCGTTGCAGGAGTGTTTCCTGTAGTCTTGACAACGAGATTACTGTCATCAATGCAGTCAACAGGGAGTTTGATCTGATGATTTTTGACCGTCGCTGTCGCTGCTGCCACAGCGGTGTTGTGTGTAGCCGGATTGAACACGTTGTAGAAGATTGCGGGCTTCATTCCGAACAGCTTAAAGTGGCTATATGCTGCCTCGCAGAGTGTCCACTTTGGAGCGCCTGTGCTGTCTCTCCACTCGGACGAGTAGCCGCCGAGCGTTACCGCCTCAGCAAAGCTGTTGAGCAGCTGCACCTTGCCGACATATCCGGCTCCTGCGTGGCAAGGCCACGCACCGATAAAAAACGGAATGCCGACAGGGGTTTCAGCAGCTACCGCAAAATCGGTGTCCGACTTATAGGTGTTGATGCCGTGATTAAGGGACATATTTTATTCCTCCTTTTACTTGGAAACAGTCTCGTATGCATGTGCGAGACTTGTTCCGCCTTTTCTTATTTCTGCTCTTGCAGCAGACAGCTCCGTATCCTTGACGATCAGCCTTGCGATCTTGGGATATTTCTCGATAGCCGCTGCGAGCTTTCTGTGGATCTTATCAAGTGATCCGTGATAGATAGTACCCTCCTGGATAACTCCCTTGATTGAGGGGCCAACATATACATATATGCCGTTATCCTCGGAGGGCTTCTTGTCTTTGTTTTTAAATGCTGCCATAATCGACCTCTCTTTCTATTGGCGGGAGCTGAAACGTTCCGACCATTTCTCCGGCGTAATACGGTGCCGTGTCATCTTCATAGATAAGGGTTTCAAGCCCCTTTTCTTTGTCAAGTCGGAAAGCGTTTCCGACTACAACCTTTTTCAGCAGCTTGATCCTCACCGAATCCATAACATTGACGAGATTGAGAGCGCCTTCCTCTTCATCCTTGCCGTAAACGCAGAATATCATGCGGATAACAGCGTTGTACTCTGTTTTCTGCCCGTCTGCCTCTTTTGAGATGCTTGTAACATAGCGTATGAGGATGTACGGTGCTATTTTGGTAACAGATCTGCTGTCGGGCAGACGCATCAAGTGCACTGCCGGGGCTCTCGTTTCAATCTGCTGATCACCTTTCTGCAATGACGTCGGGAGCTTATAGTCCTTAACAGCATCAGCTACGACCTTTTTGAGTTCATCAAGTAAAAATTTGATTGTCATTATGCCCTCCAACCGTTAAGGATAGCCGAGATTTCGTGTTCGAGCCTCTTTTCAAAGGTCTCACGAATCTTATCTGCTACCTCCTGCTCAAGATCGTCATCACTGTCCATCATCTGCGGAGTAGAAGGTCCAAACTTTTCTTCTACAGGCAGTCTGGCGCTTGTCACACGCTCATACAAGCCCCTGTGTCCTCCCATGCGTCCCTCAAAGACGCTGTTAAGCACAGTCCTTGATGATGAGCGTTTCACTCTCACAGACACACGCCCGTTGCGGTCAACTCTCGTTTCAAACTTGGACAGAGGTATATGATACCCTCTGAACTCAATATCAACGTTTGTCTGTCCGGCAGAAGCGGTGATATGACGCTTGGACTTTGTGTACTCCTTGAAAGTGCCTGCATTTACGATGTAATGCTCACGAACACCTCTGGCAGCCATAGTCTCGCCAGTCTGTGCAGCTCGCTTGATTGCAGAGCCTATCGCCTTATCAGCACCGTGCGGAAATCCTGCAAGCAGTTTCTGCGCTCTCTCGATTGAGTTATTCTCGTTTACACCATCGACAAGATATACATCATAAGGCTTACTCATCTCGTGCCTCCAGTTCCAGCGTTATCATACCCTCGGCACAGCTCACGGAGGCAATATCATATTTTTTGATGTAGATATGCCCCATAGCTGTACCGTCCTCAATGCCAATGGTCTGATTTTTCTGCGGAATGATACCTTTGAGATCAGTTTCCGAAACGTGCATAACCTCGCTGACGGTGTATATTCCGTCCAGATGTCCGCCGTTGATAGCCGGAAGCTCTGTTTGCTTTATGTGGGTGAGTATGATCGGAATATTCTCAAAGGATCTTCCGTCATAAATAACGGTGCGCCTTTCAGCGAATTCGGAATCGTTGAGGAACACGTTCCGAACATCTGCCGCTACCATTTCCTTGAAGGTCATATCGGGCTTTCAGCGGTAAGATCAGGCATATCGGACAGCGTGTCGACCATTTCCTCCTTGGTCGTTCCGACCTTGAATGTGATGCCTCTCTCTTTCGCTATTTCCCGAAGCTCCTTGACACTCTTGGATGACAGATCATCAAGCTCAGTATCTTCGGGCTCTTCAACAGGCACATTGACAGCGTCCTCCTCTGTGCTGACGATCTCCGCTACACCGAGCGACACAAGCCGCTCGGCTTCACGGTCATCAACCTCAAAGGGTTCGCTTTCCTTGTTCTTCGGACATAAACGCCCGCCTATATGCAGACCGTATATGCCCGAGATTACTCTTACAGTAGTCATTCCTTATGCTCCTTTCAGTATCGGTTTACGAAACTACGTTAGCTGCATAGATGTACGGGCAATATGCCTTAGGCGCTGCAAGCGGTCTTGCTGCAAGCCTGAGCTTGCGGATATCTCTTTCCTGATCTACCACGAGCTTGGGTACTCTCTTGGCTGCAACGGTAACGAAATCCTTCATACCGTAGGGTATCTGAGTGATCTGGCCGTACATCATATGGCCACAGTCGGGAGCAGTAACCATAGCCGATGTTTCAGGGAAATATGCTGTGGTAACGCCTGCATCGCTCACATAGGTTTCCATTACACTAAAGATGTTAAGGATAAAGCCGCCGAAATTAAGTCTGCCGATATATGCCACACCGGGATACTTAATAGAGGGCTCGATGCTGCCTATGTCGATTCTTCTGTTGTCGAGAAGCTTCTGCACCTTATCAATGTCGAGGATTGCATCAGCTGCCTGCGAGCCGAGGACAAGATCGACAGCGGGGAGTCCGCGGGATGCAAGCGCCGCACACATAGCCTTAACATCTCCGAAGAAATCACCGCCCGATGCATTCCAAGCAGGGTTTACGGTGTAAGTATGATCGGATGTACTGTCGTAGAACTGCACATACTTGGGATCGCCGGCGGTATTGGCATCGATGTACTCCTGCATAGTGCAAGCGTTGTTGATCATCGTCTGCACAGCCATCCACTCTTCACGTCTTTCAATACGTCTGTTGAGATCGGTAAGATCCTCGAGCTGAATCTTTGCTGCTCTCTCAGCAGGTGTGGAGCCGGGATAGAGTGCCTCGCCAAATCCTCTCTTTTTCAGATCGTCAAGTGTAAGGAGCCTTGACGGAGCGATATATGCAGGCTGATACTCATGGATTTCATAGCCTCTGCGATCCACAGGGATATCTCCGGCTCTTTCAGCTACGAAAGCGGCCATCTTGCGGTCACCCTTGCGGTACTCGGTGAGCACCTTGTCGGCCTTGAAAATGTCACCGGCTCCGGTCGGGAAATAGCGATCTCTGAAGAACGTTGCCTGAGGCACGATCTCTTCTGTAATCGCAATCAGAGCGTAGTTGTCGAAAAGATTAAGTTCTGCCATTTTTTCATTCCTCCTTAAATTCCGAGTTTGTCCTTAAAGACAATGCCATACTTACGCAGGGTGTCCTTGTCGGCTGCGGTCAAGGTATAGCCGGACTTGACGGTTGTCTTGCCGGAGTCGAAGCAGCCCGCGGTATAGACGGTTGTTGCAACATCTGCGGTTGTGCCAACATCCACATCATCGGTAAGAATGCAGTCCGGTGTCAGAGTCTCGTTGCTCACTGCGGTTGTGCCAAGGACAACGAGCTTGCCGTCTCCTGCGGTGCCAGAGCTCTTGGCCATTATAGTGCCTCTTTTGAGGGTTGCGGCGGTACCGAGCTTTCTGATAGTTCCGGCTCTGACCTGTACCTGCGGAACAGTATCGGAGATCAGTCCGTCATACTCCATTTCGCCGATCTTCTTGTAAAGATTACTCATTTACTTTTCCTCCTTCTTTCTGAGCAGAGCCTTAATCTCGCTCTTCATTTCCTCCTCGGTCTTTTCCTCGGAGCTTTCGGGTGCAGCTCCTACATCATCAATGCCGGACTTCTTGTAGTCTTCACTGATTGATGTCATAAAAGCCTTGCCTGCCTTTGCGGCCTCCTGTGCCGCATTGAATGCAAGCTCCTGAGCCGTGCAAGGCTTTTCATACTTGGCCGCCTCGACGAGATAATCGCTGAAAAGACCTGCTATCTCATCGATCTCTTTCAGACGGCTGCGTTCTGCCTGAACAGCCGCATCGATTGCCTGAGTATTCTCTGCCAGTATGGCAGCTCTTACTTCGCCCTCGATCACGGCGGCAAGCTCTGCGTTCTCTGTACGCAGTTCTTCGAGATTTGTTGCCATTAGATTTCCTCCTTCATTTGCGCCGGCAGTTTCCGGCGAAGTATTGATATCATCGGGCTGGCTGTCCGTTGATATTGGTATTGATTCGGGGATGCTCATTCCCCTGGCAAGATGTATTGTCCTGCCGTTGACCTTTATTGCGGTCCTGTCGGCGCTTGCCGATATTGCCAAAGGCTCTGCGTCCTCGATAAGCTCGTCTGCAAATCCTTTCTCAACCGCTTCCTTGCCGGTCATATATGTGGTGTCTGCCATCATATGCAGGATGACTGTTTCGCTCATTCCTGTCTTGCGGGCGTATACTGCCGCCTGAGCCTTGTCCCAGGCTTCATTGGATGTTGCCACTTGTTTCAGCTCGTCGGCGTTGTATGCTCCCCAGATGTATGTCCAGCACTTGTGAATCATTATTATGCTCGAGGGATTGACTTTTACCTTCGATGCAGCGCACATTATCAGCGAACCGCCCGACATTGCTATGCCGTCAACTATACACTCAATTTCAGTCCCTGCATTCGCAAGCTCGCGGAGCCTGTTGTGTATCAGTAGCGATACTCCTGCATCGCCTCCGCCGGAGTTCATCCGCAGCGTCAGCTTTTTACAGCCGGCTATTTGTTCAAGATCATCGAGAAATTCCTTCTGAATGATGTACTGTCCCTCTATGGGTTTTCCAGTCCACCAATCAATAGGCTGTTTTTCAACGATCTCGCCGTACATTGTGATCTCACCGTTCACGCCGTCGCTGCTCGCCATAGCGTAGCACGGTCTGTTTATCTGAATTTTCGGCATCATTCTTCTCCTTTCTTGGTGTTTTGGTTATTCGGAAGCATTTCAACTATCTTTGCGGCGAATTTCTGTGCCTCACGCAGAACTATTTCTGCATTCTCGTCCCAGTCGCCGCCGTAGCTCTCTCTGGTGACCTGTGCATTTGTTTTCCAACCATTACGCACCTGTATCTCGTTGGCGTTTGCCTCCTTAACAGGATCAAGATGTATCTGTGCAGGACCGTCCCACCGCGCTGCACTCCAAGCTGACCTTATCAGCGGATCGGTGAAGAAGCCCGGTGCTTTGATTCTGCCTGTGGCAACAGCCTCCGCAAGCCATATCTCATATACTGGCTGGCAAAGGTCATCAACAAGCCAAGTTCGGCGCATCAATACCGCCTCTCTCGCTTCTTCCAAAGCGCCCTTGGCGGCAGAGTAGCTGCTGTTGAACTCTTTGAGAAGAACATCATAGGGAAGCTCCAAAGACGAGCCGATCATCTTGATTATGGTCTTGGTAAACGTTTCAAAGCCCGCTGTCGGTATGTTTGGATTGCCGAGGACAACATTCTCACCGGGCTTTAAGTGGTTTATAACACCCGGTCCCATTTCATACTCGTTCTCATCTTCGCTTACCGTATCTTCGGCGCCGTTCTCATCTGTCGGATTTACTTCATTAAGCGGATACTCTGTCGTATCGCTCTCTGTAGTAACCCACGCTGTCAAGAATGACTGCACCAAAGCAGCCATAAGCTCGCTCTCGGTGTATCGCCTCAGCTGCAAGACCGTTTCGATGTCCGATGCAAGGATCGTGACACCTCTGTACTGATCCGGGCGTTCGGCATCCATTATCTGCAGCACATTAGCCAGTCCCAAGCTGTTAACAGCCTCTATCCTATACCATTTGGCCGTATCAAGGAATACCTGCTGCGGGTACACGCTGCAAATATGATATGCAACAACTTTTCCCTGCTGATTGACTTCCACACCGTCGTGTATCGGATTTTTGTTATTCGGATTGATGCCCTCGGTAATAAGTTGAGATTTCATCGAGTGCGGGGTACATATTCTGTCCGCCTCGATCAAATGCAATCTCAAAGTGTACGGATTGAGCGGTGTTGCTTTCTCTCTTTTGATCAGAGCAAACGTGTCACCGGACATCAGCCAGGACATGACTGCGAGCTGCTGAATCCCGTAGAAGTTGTTCATTGCCAAAGCATCACAGTTCTGCTTTCGCTCCGCCCAAAGCTTCCACTCGGCCTCGGTCTTATCCTGCCATTCCTTGACAGCTTCTTCCGACAGTCCGAGGATCTTACGGTTAATCGCACACTTCATATGCAGCCCCGGGCCGACAATCTTTGTGCGATATGTATTGACGGCAGCGGATGCTATGGGAGATGCCATATATAGCATTCTGCCACGCTGCCGCATAGTGGCGTTGTTAAAGTCTATGTCCTCGCTCGGATTGCTGCTCCGTGCAAGAAAGCCCTTTAGCGCCCGCTTGACAAAGCTCGCTCCCGCGTCGGAGTAGCCGCTTGCCTTTGGTGCCCTTCTCCTTCGGAAAAAACTCATGCTATCCCTCCCGTTGTGATTTTGAAAAGAGGTCGTATCAGAAAAGGAGCAATCCGCTGCGACCTCTTAGCACATGGAACTTGTCCATTATGCCCTTAATAGTCCCTCGGAACAACTGCAACAGCTTTCCGAGGTGCTTTGCCGTTCATCAGAGACTCATATTCAGCCCTTTTGAGAACAGCCTTGTCTATTTCTTCGGTAAGCTTATCGAGATCAAACCTTGTAAGGCTGCGATCATCAATGGTATAGGATTTCACACCGCCCTCGAGCAGCGCTATTTTCGCATCCATCAACTTACCGATCAATCTGTCATAGTATTCATACATTGCTCTTGCCTGTGTCTTTGTAATCATAATCATCACCAATCGTCATAGAATTTCTTTCGCTGCTTTTTGGCAGGCGGCTGTTTTCGTACAACAGGCGTTTCGGATTCTTTGCTCGCTTTGAACTTCTTGCCTATTGCATCAAAGTCAGGAGAAAGAGCTTTCGCAGCCGCCTGTGCGTAGTTTCGACAGTCAAGAGCCTCGTTTCTCTCGTGTCCCGGTATTTTTTCCCACACCCACGGATTTTTTCTGCCTGATTTATACACAAGCCTCTCTGAGAGCAGCCCCTTGAAGAATGCGGGACCGTAATCATCCCGCAGCGGGAAGTGACAATACTTGCCTCCGGGCGTTTGCACCCGCAGATTGTCGAATATGAGTTGCTTTCCGGCATCAACGCCGATCTCATATACCCACGTTTGCCCTATAGCTTTGCCCTTGACTACGATTTTCTGCTTTTTCGGCGCTGTGGTGTACGGAATGCCGTCACCGCCGCGACCTTTTATCGCAAATACCTTTTTTCCAAGCCGATCTCGGCAGCGTTGCCGAACATCTTGCGTAAAATGGCCGCCCTCGTCAACGAACGTGCAGGATATTTTCAGCCCTCGTCCGTTCTGGAACTTGTAAACGTGATCTATCACTTGATCGAGCCGTTCCCACGTTTCATCGAGGTCAGGCCGTCCCATAATAATGCCCTTGGCAATGCCCCAGGACTCCCAGAAATGCCCGAAGCCGACCACTTCATACTCCAAGCGGTCATCTTGCGTATCAACCCCGCAGGTCAGGCACAAAACGCCGTCCGGCAGTTCTGCCGGGTATTGTTCCCGGCGAGCCATAACGCTGTCCTCGTCCTCGAGATCGCCTCTATCTTCCCACAGCAAGCCGAAGCGGGTATTATACACAACCTGCATTTTCCGGCTGTTGCCGATTGCTTTAAGATATTGCAGTATGGTCGATTTCCAGCTCGCCCACGGAGATACCCACGATGAAAGCCAGAACGACCTTGTGCCGTGCTGCTCGTAGGCGTCGGGGTTTTCGGCGACCCATTTTGACGGCTGTCTTTTGATTTCATCCTCTGTTGATGTCGCCCCGCACTCGGGGCAGATGTAGTAGATGTTGAATACCTTGTAGGTTTTGTCGTTTCCGACAACGGTTTCCTCTTTATCAAAGCGGATGTTCTCAAACGTGATCTCGCTGTACTTTCCGCAGTGAGGGCAGCGTGTTTTCCACCGTTCCTTGGTACCGTCCGCATACGCTGTCTCAATGGCGCTGGCGCCTTTGATAGTCGGGGTTGATACCTCAACCGATTTGGCGTTATAGAACGTGATCTGTCGGGCTGTGGCAAGTTCCCACGGGTCGCCCTCGTTTCCTGCCGACGTTGCCCAGCGGTCACGCTCGTCACCGAAAATGTATCTTATAGGCTTTGAAGCCAGTGCGTGAGCCTCGGTGGAGCCGCACATCGTTAAAATACCGCCCGGATAAGCTTTTTGTAGAATAGTGTTTGCGCTGTCCCGGCTTTTTGGATCAGACACCTTGCTCTTAAGACATTTGGTGTCTCTGATCATAGGAGCAATTCTTAATTTCGAGTATTCTTTGGCATCAATGGTTGTGGGCTGTATAAAAAGTATCGAGCCGGGGTCTTGGTCGATGATATATCCGATCAGATTGTTGATACACTCTGATTTGCCGACCTGTGAAGATGCCACAATGACTATGTGGCGGACTTTCGGATCGTTAAATGAATCCATAGGCTCTTTGAGATACGGCGTTCTTGACGTTCTCCAGGAGCCGACCTCGGCGGAGCTTTCGGGCGACAGTTTTCTTTTTCTGTCCGCCCACTCCGATACGGTGAGCTTTTCGGGAGGCTTGAAGCCGGATATAGCGGGTGCAATAGCCCTGTTCAGCTTTTCGGCTGCTATGGCTTGCAGCTCACTCTTGGTCATCCGTTGTGCTTGCGAGAGCCTCAGACTTTATCCTCTCTCGCACCCTTTCTTCATACTTAGCAGGATCATACTTGTACTGCGAGAGTTCTTCCATGACCTTATAGACCTCGCTGCGTATGATCTCTGCCGTGTCCGCTGCGTCCTTGGCGTTTACCACCGCAACGGCTAATCTGCCGGGGAGA
The DNA here is from genome assembly GCA_017529875.1 of Ruminococcus sp. Classification (GTDB taxonomy): domain Bacteria; phylum Bacillota; class Clostridia; order Oscillospirales; family Ruminococcaceae; genus FB2012. The sequence goes on from JAFXNC010000027.1 coordinate 36,930, forward strand.
GCGAGCAATGCACCACGCACGGCGAATACAAGATCGGCGGTCATATCCGCAACATCTGTTGACCTGTGCATCTGTCCTGTCCGCTCGCTCGCTTCAAGCGTTGCTATCTGCGCCTTTGCTTTTTTCAGCTTCGCCTCATACTTTCTCCTATCACGTTCAATGTTGGCGCTCTCGCCGTCTTTCTCGTCAGTTCTTTCCTCGATCATCGTGATATAATCTCTGATGTTGTCGGAAAGATTGTAGAGCGAGCCGCAGGGAGTGTTCTGCTTGTTGAGTGTGCCTTGACTTGTGAGCTGCCCCACCCACTGATTGGATTTACCGATGATCGAGCAGATGTCAGCCGTTTTCACATAGATAGGCGTACCCGCTTGCAGCACATATACTGCGCCGTCCTTGATTTCTGCAATAGGTTTCTGCTTTGATGCCATTCGAGTTATGCTCCTTTCTCGTCTGACTATGGTCTGACTTGCGGTATCGCCCCGCTTGTCAGCGTACAGCGAGAAACCTTTCGGTTGAGCCGGGACTCCCGCCGTTCCCTCTCGCTTTTTGGCTCAAATTCCCTCCTCAATTGGCAGGCTTTGTATTAAAATTTTCACCATATTTCAATTAAAGTTTCATATTTTCGGATTGGTAACTATGCGAAATTCGGGGTTGGCAAGCCCGCAATGAAATCCAACCCCGTCACAGTACCTTGACGAAAATCAAAAGTTCAAAAAATGGTGGAAAAAATTTGTAGGTTTTATATCTGCGGGCTTGATGAAAGATATATGTGATCAGAGTTTCGTGAGTATCTCGGCTCTGCTGTAGTGTTTACCCTGTGACATCATAAGTAAGAAGTCCTCTTTGGAGAAGTCGGATAGTCTGAATACTTCTTCCGGCTTCATACCCAGCTGCTTACTGATCTCGTCGACTGTCTTTCCTTCGTTCATCAGTCTCTTTACGATTGCCTTCATAGGTTCGAGCAGATGCGTTCCTCTTGCTCGGTTGTGAGTGACTGTGCCGTAGATGTCCTCGGACTCTTCCTTGTGATCGACTATCACTATCGGAACTTTGCCGTCGAGCATAGACCTTAAAGGCTCCTCGCCCGATACTGTCCACCTGTGGAAGCCGTCTATGATAGTCAGGTCTGGCCTCACCACGATAGGCAGCGTCCAGCCGTTGGTCATTATCGACTGCGTGAGCAGCTTTAAGTTTTCCTTGCTTACCTTGTTCGGGTTGTAGTCGTTCGGCTTCAGCTTGTCGTGTTCTACCCATTGGAGCGTGCTCAATGGAGCAGACAGCTTTTTATCCATTGCTCTCACCTCCTTTGCGGAAGTGTTTGCAATGCTCGGCAAATGCTGTGAATACGTCCTGATATACTGCTCGCAAGGTGCGGAGCTTTGGATCGCCTGCGATAAGTGCCTCATGCATCTTGCGGTAGTCCTTGGGTCTTGCCATACCGTCCAGCTTAATCAGCGCCTTGCGGTACTGATCGGCAACGTGCTTCTGATGTTCCGTATGGAAATACTTACTCGGACTCTTTATCAGCATATCAATGAGGGCTGCTTTGTGGTCTTTTTGCTCTTGACCCTCCGCTTTCTTCCTGCTCTTGGTGCTGCGTCCGAACATCTCGCTATCCCAGTACAGAGCTGCAAGGTAAGCGTTCGGCTCCCTGCGTATCACTCGCTCCATAAGGTCGGGATAGTATTCATTCATTCGCACAAGGCAGGAGGCTGTGTCAGATGAAAAGAACTGTGACACTCTCAGCTGCCGCTTGCTTATGCCCGCTTGCCACATATACAGATATATGGACGGGATCTCGACCTTCTGCTCCCGGAGGAACAGCCATACGTCAGAATCTTTCCAATCATATATCGGAAAGATCATTCGCTTACCTGTCAGCCCTTTCTTGCCGACATTGGCAGCGGCCATATACTGCAAGCGCTGTATCGACTCCGCAGCCCTCACTCCGGTAATCATAATGCCGTCCTTGGTAACTCTCGGGAGGAATGATTGGTAGTTGTCCACCCTCGGCTTCAGCTGCGGATCTGACCTTATGGCAAAAGGAGGAGGCTTTCGCACCCACACTTTCTGTTTCGTGCTGTCCCAGCAGATGAATGACTCATCTGCCGTAAGTTGATTGAAGCAGTTGTAATGCCGAACCTCAAGGCAATACCAACGGAATTCGGCGCCGGATATAAGGAACTTTTTGCGCCATGCCTTGACGATCTCTTCGATGCAGGGGAAGATCGCTTCCTCGTCTATGAATATCACTACAAGCTGTGATGAATCTATCTCTTTGCGTTGGATAAGATCATATACGATCTTCGCAACGCACAAGCTGTCTTTCCCTCCCGAGAAAGACATATACACCCGCAGGCCGTTCGAGAACACGTTTTTGATCCGTGTCTTTGCAGCCTCGACAACATCAATGTTCGACAAGATATGTTTTACAGCCACATCTTTTCACCGCATTTCGGGCAGATAACGTACTTTCGTGTGTCGATCTCGACCTCTCTGCCTCCGCTGTCGGCCTCCGGTGGTGCGGTCTGAATAGGTGCTGGGCTTACCGCAGGAGCTTCCGCAGCTCTGATGATAGGCTCCTTGTCCTCATCATCGAGCATCCCATACTCCATTAGGGTCTCCGTTGTTTCCTCGTCGTTCATGATAAGCGAATTCAGCAGCTCGTCGCTGTAGCCGGGAATGTCAAAGTCCCCGTCAAGCTCGGCTATGAATTCATCGAAAACAGAAAGATCGTCAGTCCCCAGGCTGAATATCCTGTTGTCTGACAACATAAGTTTCTTCTTATCGTTTGAGGAAAGCCCGGTCTTTACAAGGCAGTCCACCTTGTCCCACTCCAGGGCGAGAGCGGCAGCGTAAAGCCCATTGCCGATGAGTATCTCGTTGTTCTCATCGACCACGATAGGCTTGATCTGTCCGTTCTTCACCAAAGAGCGCTTGTATTCCTCGATCTGCTCCGGCGGGTGCATTCTCACATTCCTCTTTGCCGGGTGCAGATCTGACAGCTTTATTGATACGATTTTCATTTGTTCTCACCCCCTCCCTCAAGGAAGAGGCGGGCGCTCTCTATCTTTTCGGCCGCACCCTCGACAATAGATCTGTCAATGTCGTATATCTCCTGCCAGCCGTTCTCGATGCTCTGCGTGTATTGTCTTGCAGGCCAGGGGTGAGTACCGCACAGATAGCCGTTTTTCCAATCATAGATCGGCGGTAACGGCAGCCCTTTGTATATGATAAATGCAAGGATATCCTCGTGCCTCCAATCCGCAAGCGGGCTGTAGAACGTATATCCTTTCGCATCTGTGTAATAGTTATTTCCTCTGCCGACGTGATTTCCGTCAGCTCTACGTCTGCCCAGCAGCATTACATCGATCTGATGTGCTTTGTAATACTGCCTTTGGGCTTTGTGCTGCACGATGTCGAACCACCTTGCAGCAAGCGCATTGGTCTGCGGGAAAAGCATATTCGGGTGCTTTACAAGCCAGTCAAGGTTGATCCCGGTGTTGATGATCTCGCATTTATCAGGCTTGTTCTCATTTATCCATTTCAGAAAAGCCGGATATTCGAGATCACATATCCCAATCATACAATCCTCGATCTTTGCCTGCTTACACAAGGCTCCGAGAACGATGCTGTCTTTTCCGCCACTCCACGCATAAGCAGCCTTTTGCCCTTTGGTGAATGCCTTGATCTCGGCTACGGTGCGCTTGGTCAAAGCATTGATATCTTTCTCCGGCACGGTCTCTTTTATCGTTTCAAGAGCCTTGATCCAGTCGCTGTTGGCTATGGACTGTTTTCTTCCAAGCATCAGGCCTCAGCTCCTTTCTTTGGATAAAGGAGAGCCACAAGCCCGCTTGTTAAAACAGTCACAAGGCTGCCGACAGTCTTGTAAACAGCTATGCCGTTAATGTTGCCGTAAGCAAATATCGGCATACCGATCAACAGTGCTGCTATGATACCGAAGAACACGCCGTTTGCTGAAAGCTTCTTATTCATCAATGTGAGCGCCGTCGGCAGGAGTGTCGATGCTCTCAACGTGCAATAGAAAAGGAACAAGGTTGTAACAGTCATTCCGGGAATGTTCGCTACAGCTATTCCGAGCACAAGAAGAACGAGCATACTGATCTTTGCGCCCTTGACACCGCACTTGTAGTCGCTCGTGAGCGAAGCCACAGCGCATAGATTACTGTCAATAGTCGAAAGCAAGCCCGATACTACCATAAACAGGAACGGCAGCATTACCCATTTCGGGAACAGATGACCTATCAGTTCAAAGTTTACAAGCCCGGTGTCAGTAGCTTTATAGCCTGATCCTGCTGCTATGTAGCCGAGAATACCCATAGACAGAGGCACTATTGCAAAGAGCAGGGCACCAAGCAGGAATGATTTCCCGATTTTGCCCTTGCGGATTGTGAAAGCCCGCTGCCAAAAGCACTGATCTCCGAACGGTCCGGCTATAAGACCGATTGCGGTAGGAATGCCGAAAGAAATCATTACGGAAACTCCGTTGCTGTCGAACAAGCTGCCGAACTTTCCGCTTTCGCCGCTCAATCCGTTGATAAGATTTGTAACACCGTTATCCATTGAGAGTGCCCACGGCACAAACACGGCGCAGGCTGCAAGCATTAAGATCATCTGCATTGCATCTGTAAGCACCGAGGCTTTGATGCCGGAAAACTGCGAATACGAGAAAGCGATAACTGCAAGTATGATCGTCAGCGGGAATAATGGTATTCCTGTGATGACCGACAGTATCTTACCGCCTGCCAGGAGCTGAACGCCCGTTGACAGAATAGATAGTAATGAGAGCTGTCCGAGATACACCTTACGGACTTTCTCTGATTTGTAGGTTGTTGCCATAAAGTCGGATAAGGTGATGCCCTCCGGCATCCTCTGCCTGATCCGCTTTGCAAATGGAATGAAGAATATAAGGCACAGAACGTTCGGCACCAAGAACCAAAACAGTCCGGGTATGCCGCTGCTGTATGCCTTTTCTGCTGATGTGAACAATGCAGGCGCCCATATCCAAGTAGCTGCAATGCTCATAGCTGATTGCCACGTTCCGAGGTTTCTGTCGGCAACGTGAAAATCGTTGGCGTTTCTGCTCTTATGTGAGAACATTATTGTAACGCCGATCATTAAGACCGCATACACGATCATAACGATAATACCATACATTTGGTACTTCCTCCTTTTCGTTTAGTCCGCTGGCGAAGCGAACTCCAAGTAGCTGCAATGCAAGGAGCAACATTGCAATACGGTTTGAGCTATCCTCCTTTCTGCATAAAAATACCGCCCGGGGTACCGAGCGGCGCTATATGTTAGAATTCTATGTATACAGTATAACACATATCATCGGGACATTTAGGACAACTTTTCAGATTTTTTAAGAAATCTGTAACAGGCCTTTTTCACGCTGTCCTCTGTGTTCTGTCCTCCAATCTTTCGGGCGACCTGTATCCATGACAGCAAATCTACGAATCGATACGCCAAAATCAGCCTTATTTGCGGATCCTCTACGGTGTCAATGAACGTTTCGAGGTTTCTTGTTTCAGCTTCGTACTGCGCCCTCTCCTTTCTGATCCTATCACACAAATCAAGTATAATCGGCGTGATATTTTCGATAGCGTTTCCGGGAGATGTGCTGTGCGGCATTCCGCTCATATCCATTCCGCCCGGCTGCAGCTTTGCTTCGAGCCTTGCCAGCTTCTCGGTATCACGCTCAATGAGCTTTTTGAGATAATACAGTTTGCTCATATCCTTTAATGTCATTTTTATTTCCCTCGCTTTTCCTGTTTATGTGATCCAAAGCTGCTCCGGCAGCTCGCTGATGAGCCTGTCAAACTCTTTCCAATCTCGGCTCCACTCCTGCTCGCCCTGCGCTTTATCGTAGGCCTGTTCTATAGCCTTGATCTGCGTTATGATAGAGGTGTTCCGCTCCCGCAGGACATCAATAGTAGCCTTGAGCGCTTCGTATTTCATTTCGATGTTATGGAAGGCAAGGATCATTCCAAGTATCTGCCCGATCTGAGAGAGCATCTCCGCTTTCGTGAGCCGCATTACTCGCTTGCCCGCCTCTGTAGCCGCCAGCTCCTGTTCATAGGAACAGAGACTATAGTAATCTTCTTCGTAACCGTCATAGCCTATGACATTAAAGCGATTTCCGATCAGAGCGACAGAAAAATCGTTCCACGTTCGTTCCGGATCATCAACAGCATACCCAAACTGATCTGTTATCTGCTCCCACAGCTGATAGGATTCGGCCTCGAGCGAACCGAACAACATCTTGAACTCCCACGCTTCCTCTTCATTACCGTCAAGGGCGTCAACGAGAGTGTCATCGTCTGCAAAAGCCCAGTGGATCTCGGAGCAGGCTTCCTGCATATCTTCAAGCCTATTTGTAATATCCTCGTAGGAGAGGCCGGATAGTGCCGGCCTCTTGTATCTGAGGTTTCTGCTGATCTCTGCCTTTGTCATTGTTATTTTTTCTCGCTTCCTGCATACTCAACCTCGATGCGGAACTCTTTCGTCAGGTCGATATCGTATGCGTTCTTGATGTACTCCACATTGTCTTTGGCGTTCCAGTCAACCGGAGTGCCGTCAAATCTCTTGGCTGTCCGCATCATAAGGTCGGTGTCCTTTACTGCATCTACAAACAGTCTCATGCGCTTTTTGCCAAATCCGAAGCTCCTTGACAGCGTATAGAGTACATTGGCAAGGACTTGGTGCATTATGGCCTCGGCATCTTTTTCGTTGAGAGCGTACATCTCTTTTACTGCTGCTTTCACAGCTTGTCTGTCTGTTCTTGGTATAGCTTTCATAATCACGGGCTCCTTTCAATGCGATTATATTTACATCTTTAAGTAATGATCTGATAAAAGCAATACTCCACGAATGCCTCTATTGTATCTTCCTCGCAGACTTTTATGCCTCTTTTACCATAATTGTGATAACCAGTGCTATGTTGATTTTCACATCTTTTCAACATACTTTTCCACGTTTGATATAGTCTTTCCCCCGAACCATTGTGAATAGTTATCGCCTTACGATGCACACATCCGCAGGATACAACTTTTCCGCTTTTTAAATCTTGTGCTGAAACGGGCTTTTCTTTAACTCTTCCGCAGTCGCATATACAATTCCAACGAGCGTGTCCGTCTTTAGCATTTTCTCCTCGACCAATAACCGTTAAGTTTCCAAATCTTTCACCCGTCAAGTCTATTAGTTTCATTGCTACACCCTCACTCATATATCAAGGTAGTTCCTGCCAAAGATAGAAATGAACATTTGCTTATCCCACCCCTGCTCACGCATAGCCTTTTCCTGGCCGTACCTATGCAGATAGTCGGCGGTTTCCTTGTTGTAATGTGCCCCTCTTGGCGGCTCATTGTGGCAGTTGTGGCAGAGCATCACGGTCAGGCCGTACTTTTCAGACAACTGTCTGTTGGCTCCTCCGAAGATGTGATGCCGTTCCAGACCGAGGTAGTCCGTTTCCAATCTGCCACACAAGAAGCATTTACGCCTCATATTTCGCACCTCGTCACTTCTCGGGAATATAGCCGAGGGCATAACTTTGCATTGCCAGCAATGCAGCCTTTATGTTTTCCTCGGAATTCCCCTGTTTTCTTCCGGCCTCGACTACCTGTTTGAGCCCTATTGCTATTGTCGTGATAGAATCCTCGAATTTATCATCAACTTTAACTTTGATTTTATTATGGGTTGGCTGCTCATTTGGATCCTCCTTTACAACAATATCCTCGCTTTCGGGCGTGCTGACATAAGCTCGGTATATCTTTTTCAGCAGCGCCCAAGAAAAAGCCTTGCCCTCGTGACCGTGCATATCGTAACCCTCTTTTTCTTTACTGTACAAGAGGTCTGCAAGCTGTGCATCGCTCATATTGCGGATGTTGTCACCGTTCGTCGGCTCATATCCCGCTGTTTGCTGTGCTTTCCCGCAGAAGAACATCGGGGAACGCTCTGTAATGATCATGCGCTGGTGGTCGATGTAGTTCATCGGGCAGGTCAGCTCGTTTGCGAGAGCGCAGTCCTTACATCTGATTACTTTCATTGCTTTCTCCTTTCATACAAGCATTGTCGGCGGTGTTTCAAAATCCTCTCCGCACTTTCTCCACAGATGTAGACAGTATTGGTGATGATTTATATACTCCGACTGTCTCGGGTGATACTGTACGACCACCTCTTCGGGATTGAAGAACATTTCCTTTACCCTACACATTTCCTCCCAGGTCGGGCAACGGTTTTTGTAGCTTACCGAAACGTGTTCCCAGCCCTCACCAAAACTCCAGATGATAGCCGCAGGCTTTGCATTAACTCCATTCAAGTAAATATACCCGCTGCCGCCATCAATTCCTATACCTGCAACTTTCAGCCGCTTGTTTTTGATGATTTCCTTATGGCTTTTCATTAGTCGGCTCCTTCCTGATTGGCCGAGTGCTTTACCCTGTCAGCTTCCTCGGCTCTCTTAGCATCATTGAAACGATCAAGGGTACCTACGAGGTAGCCTGTGATCCTGCGGATCCTCTCAAACCTCACCGGGTCGGCGGTAAGTGTCAGCTCCACCTCATCACCGTCAGCTTTAATGTCCAGTGTTCCACTTGTGATCTCCGGGTGCTGCTTTGCCATATAGTTCTTGTAAGCATTAGCCTCGATCTCCGAAACGTCGCCTTTGATACTGCCTATCTTAATCATTACTATTCCTCCGTTCTTTTTCTGCTTTAAGCTCCTGCTCCCAGCGCAGCCATCCGGGCTTGTCTATGGTCTCGTCACCGTAGCTGTTTGTCCCCCTCTGATAATCACAATCGTTTATCATCACGGCTAAGTCTTTATCAGATAGCTCTTTGAGGTGCGGTCTTACTATATCTCTGATCGTGTCCGGTATATACGTCTGCCTGCCCTGACAATACCTCACCGCACAGATTGCAAGAGTTCCAAACTTACCTTCATCAATCTTGATCATCTTCATCACCCTCTATCTCGCATCCAAGGCAGCCTTTCTGCGGATCAAAGTTTGTGCATCCGCAGGTAGGCATTAGCCTGTGTCCAAGTTCAAGCTCGTGTCGGAACACAGCCTTGATCTCTTCAACATCGGTAAGCTCTCTGCCGTTATCATCGATCAAGCAGCCGATGAAATCCTCCGGGCATTTAAGAGCCCCCTCAATATCAATCGAAACGTGAAGAATTTTCTTTTTCATTTTGTCCTCCTTAGCTCTTTTGATTGCAGCCTCCTTTGCATACTCCAAAGCTGCGCTGATTTGCTCAAAGGTAAATCCCTGTCTGAATGCAGCGCTGACAATCGCGAACAGAGCTGAACGCAGCTTGTAATAGTCATCTTCTGTCTGCTCATTTATCATAACTGATTCATAGCTTCTATCTTCTTCAATATTTATCTTTATCATTGTTTTCACCTCAATCACGATATCCGCACGTTTTTTCCCATATATCAACTTTCGGCACATCACGCAAAGCATAGATTGCAAGCACTATACCTGCTGCTATGTCACTCTTCCTTTTATATTCTTTTTCATTTTTTGCGGTTTCCTTTTCCTGCTTAATCAAATTCAACAAATCGTGCAGCGTTTTATCTGCTTTGTCTGCATCAATATACTTCGGCATCACTCGCCACCGCCTTTCCGTCCATTTTTGCACTGCAGTTCGGGCAATAACTTGCATTTATCCAACCACCTTCGCAGTAGGGTCTTACCCGGTGTAGCGCTCCACATTCAGAGCAGCACAAAAGGTGATACACATTTATGCCAGGTCTCGGATAGTTTTCAAGCACACCCTTATCAATCCAATGCCCGGGCTTGACCTCCTGCACATCGGCTGTGGGCGCATTTTCAATCATTCTTATACACTCTGCAATGTCGCACGCAGAATTTTTAGTCTTGATCGGAGAACAATGAATAGAACAACTTGCGCATAAATACCTCTGAATATCTGCTGTAAGCAATTCCGCATCAATGTATCTCGGCATTTTCCTCACCTCCTATCAGCTCCGGGTTGTCGTGGATGTTGCCGATGACCTTCATTCTATCGCAGGGGGTTGAAGCGTCAAATCTCCATATTTCTCCTCTTTCGGGCATTGCTATGCCGAAAAATGCGCACCCGTTTATATTGCAAAATACAACCTTGTGCAATGTCCTGCCATAACTCACTATATCCCCCTCGAAGATTTTCATGCCGTTCTTGTCGGTCAAACCTGTGTACTGTCCGACGGTCTCAAGTGCAACATAATGAGCAGTATTACGTTCATCGGGGTTGCCTGCCGGAACGTGCATAAAGCAAACCGACCCTGCCGCATCGGGAAGTTTCACATAATATCCGTACACCCACTCGCCATTATCTTCTCGCTTGCCTCTGAAAAGTATCTCACGCATCTTGATACTCCTCCTCTCTTTCGTATCTTAGGCAATAGTCTTTAGCGCAACAGTTTTTGCTGTCGCACTCAAAATCCCCCGAGCAATACCATCCCGCCTTTACCAATGTGAGCCGGTCTTTCGGATCTGTCCAGTCCATTTCGTGATGTCCACGGTAACAGCTATCGAACTGCGGCGCCCGGTGAACATCAAACTCCAGGAAGCCGACGTCCTCACCTATTGCGGTGTGCATTGCCACGGTCCTTGCTTTTCCTCTGGTCTCCGCAAAAACTATTGTGCTGCCTTCGTATGTGTTGATTTCATAAGCTTTCATCATCCTGCACCTCCTTCGGCGGTTCGGGGAGAGGCATCCAGTGTGTTACACCTGATATCTCAATCCAATCTATAAGAGTGTTTCCTATTTCATCTATTTCTTTATCTTCATATCCGAACGGGTAAAGCCCCTCTTGTGCCGCCTCCTTGTCATACGGTGCTATTTCTATCCTACCGTCGTTGAGAACCATATAATCTCCGCTGTCTTCCGGCATCCTGTCCTTAACGGAAATCCAGCCGGTCTGTGTTGACTCTTCACACCTTATTGTACGGCGCATTAAGTCTCGCATCTCTCGGTCTATAAATTCGTCGGTCATAGATCTGACCTGATCTGCTTGCTTAACCTTTTCCAAAGCATTGGCAATTCTCTCGAGGCTTTTCGCTATCTTAGGGATGTGGTGATCATAGTATTCTGCACCTCTGCGAGTGTTTTCAAATGGTATTCCGCTCATTTTTGCTCCTTTCCTCCGATCAGGCTGCCGCCGAAGCAGCAGCCCCCCGGATAAGTATTCATTCCTTGTAGATCTTGCAAGTATTCTTACAGATTGGGCAATGACAGTTGAGCGTTGTGTATGTTTTCGGGCACTCCTCGTCATAGGGACCTTCCTTGCTGACGTAGTATTCTCCTGCCATTGCCTCAAAGATCGTGTGGCAATACCCGCACTTGAACTGTGCGGGCTTCGGGTCGCCCTCTTTGATGATTACCATATATGCCCTCCTTCGTCCTGCCTGATCCTTTCGGTCTGCCTTTTCAGCTTGTAGTCGATCTGACCGTGAAGATAGTCATACTCCAAAGGCGACATTACCTGTATAAGCTGCATGAGCATTATCTGAACATCAACTATCTCTTCCAGCATATCAGTTGTGATGCACACCTTGTCCGGCTCAAATCTTCTCTTGGCCTTGCATATTGCCTTAGTCAGTTCAGAGCATTCCTCGACTACTATATCGAGCTGCTTCGGGAGCCCGTAGTGATCGATGATCTCTTTGCAAGCCGTTTGAGCGCTTTCGCTCATTTTGAAAACTCTTTCCACCTTTATACCTCCAAATTCATAAACTCCGGCGGCTCCTGGTCTGCCGTCTTGATCAGCCCAGCAGACAGAGCCTCCATTTTGACAATGATATTTATAAGCTGCGCCTTGTCCATTTTGATGATGCTTTTTCTCGGTGCAGTTAGGATATTCAGCTCACGGATGACTGTTGTATTTGCTCTTGCCCTCTCTCTGAGGCTCTTGAGCCATTCAATACCCTCCGTCTTTATCTTCTTGGCCATAAGCTCGTCAATGACCTTATCCTCAAGATCCGCATACGCAGTACGGCATACGCAGTAAACGATAACGTCCTCGGGCGCTGCGCCTTTCGGTAGCCCTCTTTTGTACCATGCAGCCTCTTCAATCGTTTTTAAGTCCATTGATTCTCTCCCTCAATTCTTTTTCGTAATCCTCATAGCTTCTGTTCGTCAGATTATCGACCATACAGCAGGTGGTGAATACCTTGCAGCATACCGACAGTTCTGTGAAATACTTGTCCAAGTGTGGCGGTACCCAATTATCGCTCCGGCAGAGGAAGATTGCATCAAAGGCGGTGTTTTCATATTCCGAAAGTGATTTTTTTACATAAGGTCGGAAATCCTCACCGTCAATGACATTGAGAGATTCGGGATTTACCACCCAATCAAGTTTAAGCGCTTTATCATCACGTATCAGTGCCTCTGTGAGATGTCCTATCCAGTTGCCGCAGTCGAGCCTCTTGTTGTCGTTTGTGATGTCGTGATGAAAATCTGCATTGACGAGTGCTACCTTTTTCTTGTCTTTGAGATTGTCGAGGATAAACCTATAAGCGTGAACATGGCTCTGCGCTATCATACACGGCGTGGAGCGTTTCTGACGGCTTATGATCTTTTCGAGCATATCCAGCTCTGCTCTGTTTATCTCAATCTTTTTAAGCTCTGGGTATGTAGCATATCTCGAAGCCCATACAATGCGGCTGATCTCTGCAGGCTGATCCACACCGTCCGGGAACTTGTAGAGTATGTCCTTGTCGACTATTGGGAAATAGTCATAGTCAATACTAAGTACCTTCATATTTGCTCCGCACCTCCTCGGGAATAGCATTCAGAAACCTGTTGATCAGAGCAGCATCCACATAATCATCGCAAGGGTGAGGCCTGGTATATCCCCAACAGAATTCGTGATGAATGCAGTAGTAGCATTTTTTCTGCCTCGGTTCGGGAGCATCAATAGAGATCACCACAGCGCCCGGCGCCATCTTTTCGGAACAGATGCCGCACACTTGAAGTCCCTCGGGGATAATGCTGCCGCATATTACGCACCGATTATCCATTCGTTTCACCCTCTGCTTTTGAGACAGTTTCCACAACGGTCTTAAGCTTCTTGTAGCCCTCCGTTAATGTAAACAGATCTTCGGTCAGATTACATTCAATAGCAGCATCGAATATCTTCTTCATCAGCTCCTTGAACTCGGCGAGAAGATCGTCCGCTGGAACAGGGCTCTCGCCCTGCTCCTTTGTGATCTCCGGTTCAGCTGCGGGCTCCTGCTCCTGGCGGTATTTCTTAAGTCTATATACAACCGTTTCGACACAGCAACCGAAATGATCTGCAATGGCCATATTGGAATAACCCTGCTTGTGCATTTCCATCATTTCAGCCTCGATCTCGGGAGTTGCCTTAAAATGATGCCGGCCTTTCGGAGCTCCGCTCTTCTTGGAGGTCTTAGTCTTTTTACTCTTGGCAGGCTGCTTGCCTCTCTCGGTCAGGAATGCCTCGATTTCATCACTCGGGATCCCGCTTTCGGAGGCCATTTCCTCCAAAGTCATTCCCTTGGCGTTCATAGCTGCGATCTGCAATTTCTGTTCCTGTGTCATTTGGAGCCCTCCTTGATATAAAGTTCACTTGTTCCGTCCAGCAGCTTCTTTTCTTCATCCGATATCACATAGCCCATGCTTTTAAGTATGTCGTAGATTTCTTCAAGCTGTTCGTTTCTCTCATACTCGCCGTCCCAGGAGAAACAATCCAACCTGTCTCCATCTCCGAGACAAGCATAAGCTGTCCTCCACAGCGAACGGTATTCGTGCTTCTCGAAATCCTTTTCCACATCAGAGAAATCATAGCCCTGCTCGCTGTCGGGGGGATTTTCAAAGAAATCCTCTGCTTCAAAGTCATAGGCGTACCCCTCGAAGCAGCTGAGAATAATTGCCTTGAATACCTCCTTGTATCTGTTCTTGGCTCTGATCTCGCTGACGGCAAACACGAACTTGCGGCGGAGCATGTAAGCGGTCTTAAAAGCTTCTTCGAGTTTTTCAACTGCTTTTTCCATCTTTGCTCTTTTTGCGGTCTCTTTTGACTTGGCTTTCTGTTCTTCTGCACTATCTACGGTTTTATAAAGCATAACCGTATTCCAAGAAAAATAGAACATTTCAGCATCGCCGAGCGGGAGCTTTTTAGGATCAGAGTTCAGATCAGACGAGACTACACTTTGGAGTCCGTAGCTGTTGCTGTAATTCGTAAATTCTTTAAGGCCGTTGGCAGTGAGATGCTTTCTCCACGCCTCTCTTTTTTCCTCTTTCGCTTCCTCGCTTTTTGCCTGCTCCAATTTCCAGTTAAACGTAGGCGTGCCTATGTATTCCAAAAGGCTTTCACGAGTTTTGGCATTCTTGACCTTTTCGAGATCATCAAAATCGGAAAGCTTGATCTGCCTGCCCTCGAGCTGAGATATTTTCTCGGCATCGTATTCGGCAATTTTAAGCCTACGTCTGACCGTACTCTCGGAAAAACCGCTTGCCTTGCTGATTTCCTCAACACTCTTGCCGAAATCAAACGCCAGCTGCTTGAAACTTTGCGCCTGCTCCAACAGGGTAAGATCGGTTCGCTGCATATTCTCGGTAAGCATTACCTCAATCTGCCCGTCCTCAGACAGATTAACAATGGTACACGGTACCTCTTTCAGCCCTGCGAGTTTGGCAGCTGCAAGGCGCCTGTGTCCGATCAGCACCGTGTACTCGCCCTCGGCTTCGGCAGGAACTACGGTGAGGTTCTGGAGGATCCCGCTTGCCTTAATGCTGTCGGCAAGCTCGGTGATGTCTCCAATATCTTTCCTCGGGTTCTTCGGGTGCGGGCTGATATGATCCACGCCGATCAGCGTGATGCCCGCTGTTTTCTTCTTTGCTGTCATAAAATCTGCTCCTTTATTTAGACTTTATCGTTCCGGCTCCAAGGCCGTTACTGTTACAACTACTTTCGGGACGTCCGCATAAAACTTGCATACATGAGCATCTATGATAGACTTGTCATCATAATACGCAACCTTGTTGAGACCGTCTCCGATCAGCTTTGCCACATTGTCATAGTCCGGCTTGACTGTTGGCCTGATCTCTCCCCGGCGCATCTTTTCCTTGATGTACTTGGGTGCGCTCTCGGGGATCTGATAGTATGCAGCTATGTCAATCACGATATAGGCATTGTCAGGCGCTCTTCTTCCGCCTGCTGCTATAAAAGCGATTTTCACCTCTTGCTCTCTCTGACGTGTTTTGTCTTGCGTGTATATCTTTTTGTTCTTCCAGTTCTGCCCGGATCTCTGCCACCCTGTAGGCTGTCCATATATCACAAACTTTGTTGTTCTTATTCTTCTCATGCTTTTCCCTCCGCAGGTGATTGATATATGATGCCGACAGAGCTTTCAGCATCTCACGTTCTTTGTTCAGCAATCTCTCTGCCCGGCATACCTTGGAATCGTACACGAGGATCGTACCTTGTATGGCTATGTCCAATGCCAGGATCCACAGCGCCCAGGTCTTGCCCTCAAAGAACAGATCCATTGTGATGCAGAACACTGCCTCGAAGATCAGACAGAACTTGCAGCAAGCATCGTTGTCCTTTTCGCTCTGTGTCCTGCCCCGTTTCTTGGCCTTGAAGATGCTCAGATCTGCATAAACAAACATTACAAGTATGAATACCCACATAATTCAACCCTCCAACAGTTTTTTCATTTCGGCGAAGTCGCTTGCGAGCGACGCCTTGCGCCTGTCTATCCCGATTACATTAACAGGATAACATCTTTCCAGGATACGGCTGTATATCCTCTTCTTGTTCTTGTCCTGAGCCATAAGCATTTCCTTGCGGGTGAGATTGGTTGTGACGATCAACGGCTTGCCTGACTGATGCCGTCCGTCTACGACCTCAAAGATAACCTCGTTCACGAACTCCGTGTTTCTCTCGGCATCGAGATCATCGAGGATGAGCAGCTCGTATCTGCAGAGCTTATCGAAATACTCATTCCGGCCTGATAAGCTGCCTTGAAGATCATTTACGATCCGGGCGATCGTTGTCATTCGTACCGAGAGATTGAGATCAATCAATCCGTTGGCAATGCACGCTGCCTGAAAGGTCTTTCCTGTGCCGACATCACCAAAGAACAGCAGCCCTCTTCCGTCTGCTTTGAGCTTGTCAAAGTTTTTGACGAAGTTCTTTGATATCTTGGATGTCTCTTCCTGCTTACCGTCATCGGCATCAAAGCGCCATTTCCGCATCTCGGCGCTGTCGAAGCACGCAGCCCGCAGCCTTATGATGTTATTTGCAATTTCGGCCTGCCGTTCTTCTTCTTTCTTCCGATCATTTTCTGCTTTCTCACATTTGCAGATGCAAGGCAGGATCATCTCTTTGCCGAGTATCTCTTGCCTACATTGAATAGGTGCTCCGCAGATATCGCAGTAGAGCAGGCCGTCATCCTCGAGATGCGAGGGTAGCGTTCGTTTTTTGGCCTTTTCGACTGCCTTGTCAATGAATCCAAATAGGGCTTTCTCGATTGCTCCCATTAACTATCACCCTCTAAAAGAGCTAACATCTGTTCGTCCTGCTCACGCCGCAGGCGTTCTGCTTCGGTCTCATGCTTTGGCTGCCGCTTTACCTTCCAATTAAGATAGTTTTCAAACTTGTTCCCAAAGAGCGTTGAGGGTCTGAGATACTGTTCAAATTCTGTACCCGCCCAAGCCTGTACCATATTGTCAATGACCTTTTTGCAGTCATCAACAGTATAGGGATTTTTACCTGTCAACAGATTTTTAAGTAGTCTTTGAGTTTCTTTGCCGGAGGCTCGGTAGCTTGTTTGAGCTTTTTCGTTCAAATACGAGATAATATTATTTATTTTATTATCTAAATCTATATTATCTTCTATATTATTGGGTGCAATTTTTGCACCCCCCCGGTGCAATTTTTGCACCCCCTCTGGTGCAATTTCTGCACTAACCCCGTGCAATTTTTGCACCCCCGGTGCAATTTCGTACTCGTTGAACTTTATCCCATTCTTTTCCGTCTCATGCTTTATTAAGTACCCTTTTTCTGTAAGCTCTTTAAGACTGTATATGACGGTTCGTCTGCTTGCTCCTGTAAAATCCATTAAGTATTGCAAACTCCCTGCAAACCGACTTTCTCCGTCTTGTGAAAAGCCATAGATTATAGCGAAGATTTTAAGAAGCGTGCCTTTAAGTCCGAGGCGATTTATCATCCAGCCAGATATTTGAAAATAATTATCATCTCCTATCTTGCTCGCTTTCATATTCAACCTCCGCTTTCTCTTCATCTTTGTCTGCCTGCATATAGATCTTTATCATTATGATCCTCCTTTCAGAACGGTACTCTGTCCTCATCCAAGGTGAACTGTTCCATATCATCTTCGGGAACGACTGTTGCTGGAGCCGCGGGAACTGTCGGCGCGGTCGGAGCATTATTTGATTTGCTCGCCTTGCTCTCCACAAAGTTTGCCTCGTTGACCATTACCTCAGTCACATAGCGGGTAGAGCCGTCCTTGGCCTGATATGACCTCTTCTGGAGCGATCCCACAATGCATATGGGATCGCCCTTAGTGAAGTACCTGCTGACGAACTCGGCTGTCTGCCGCCAAGCTACGCAGTCGAGGAAATCAGTCTGCCGTTCCTCGCCCTGCTTGGTATAGCTTCTATCGACAGCCAATGAGAATGCCAGTACGCTTATGCCGTTCGGTGTCTGTTTCAGCTCCGGCGCTGCGGTGAGCCTGCCGGCGATGATAACCTTATTCAGATTCAGAGCCATTGATTTTCACCTCTTTCGGGAAGGTCACGCCCGCTACAGCCTCCCAAGCCGACTTTTCAGAAGAGTAAGGATTGGTAGTGAGAAGATACTGCTGAACGATCTTGAGCCTTACCGAATCGGCAAGGAGCTGATCGTACTCGCTGCGGGGAATTGTCACCGTGTCCTTTTTTGGCTTAAGCCTGATCTCTGTGCAGTTTGCAAGTTCGCCGATGCCCTCTCCCCAGAACTCGGGCTCGTTGACAGTCTCTTCAACTGTGATATTCTTTTCGTCCATAGTAATTACTCCTTTTCTTGTGGGGCTGTCGCCCACAGTGATTTAAGATTGTCGATATACTCCGGTGTTTCTGTTGGAATGTCGAGCGCCTGACAGTCCTGCACGAGGTTGTCTATCAGCCGTGACATTTGCTTGGTGTTATATTGGCTGCTGCCGTAATAGCAGCGGATTGTGACATGATCTCTGTCCTGCGACCAGTCAACTTGTTCTGTGATCCAACCTGTGCCGAGCATTTCCCATGCGTGCCGTAAGGTTCCCGCCTGCGGTATCGGCAGATCTTCAAAGTCCCGATACACTCCGACATCCTTTATAGCCGCACGGTAAACGTCCTCTTTGGTCGTGATCGTGCCGTCATTGCACAGCTTGTCGGCTATCCTGGTACACAGTACCCAACAGTAGTTATTGGCGCTCATTGAGCGTTTCTCTCGGTGCCGCTTTACCTCAATATCGAGGTCTTTGTCTTTCAACTCGTCAAGTGCCTCGGAAATGTCCGAGCGGACTATGAATGAGACGATCTGCTCACCGTTCCGCCCGAACGTGATTTCCTTGAACTTGCCGATTGTCTTTACTTTGCTATCCATTTCTCTTCGTAGATGCCGAAGAGCCCGCTTGCCTTAAGGAACTTGACAAACTCCTCGACGATCTCCTCAAACGGCCTGCTCATGCTGCGTGTGTAAACCTCTGGATAGAGGTCCTGCCCGTCAGATACAAGATAAGTGAACTTGTAAGCCTCGGGAACAAGGTAGAAATATGCGGGGTGCTGTGCGCTTTCAAGATACTTGCCTGCAAGCTCTGCCGAGCCAAAGCCCTTGTTGGAAAACTTGACATCGTATATCTCCCCGGCTTTGAGAGCGTCGAGAATGCCGTACACAAGGAACTCGTGTCCGCAGACATTCATCAAGCGCTGTTCACGGACTTGGAACTGTCCGCCTCGGATAACCTTAGCGACTGCCTGTATGCCGCTCTCCCACTTCGGATGAGGCTCTCTGGGTACTCCGCTTGCCTCGGCGTATACAGCGTTCTCAAAGTCTATGCCGTTCTGCATTTCAAGGGTAGCCTCTTTCTTGATGCGGTTGAGAGCGTTGATGAATTCCTCATAAGCGCTGTCCTGGCTCTCTTCACGGCAGTCCATCATATAGTTCCAGGAGCTTAACAGCGACTGTGTGATAAGTATAGCCATTTACTCACCCTCTTTGCTCGATGCTGTGTACTCCTTCTTTTCGGCATCCCATACAAGACCAAGAGCCTTGACCTTATCGCCGAACATTGCTCTTGCCTCCTTGAGCGAGGTCAGAGCGTGATTGATACCTGGAATGCTATTTACAGCCCTTGTCGCCGTTACTCCGTCGGTGATGCTGTCGATGATCTCTCTGACCTCAGACATTGCCTGCTCGTACTGCTCCTTGATAGGTCCGAAAGCCTCCTGTTCTGATGCGATATTGGCTCTCGCCTCGTCGAACAGCTTTGTGAGAAAATCATTAGGTGTGTCCTTTGTCAGCTTAGGGATATTCCTCTGTCCCTCTATGCCGTAGCAGCCCTTAGCGAAAAATTCCGTCTCGGGCGTGAAACAGATAACTCTCTGTGTGCCGATCATCTGCACATAGCCGCCAAGATCGCAAGGCTGCCATACGATGTTTTTCGTGGACCCCTCACAAAGCAGTCTCTGGATGGGCGTTCCGTCTTTATCCTGCTTTTCGTCAGAATGGAAAACATAAATGATGTTCTTGTGCATCACATCTCTGATGTGGCTTGTAAATCTTGCGAACTCTGCCTTGACGGTACCGTAGCCTTTGATTGAGAAGGAGCCATTCTTGTTCCTGTTGGTCTTAGGATCGGTACGCATCGCCCAGTCCTGAAGATAGGTCACGAACGAGCCGCCCGTGTCGATAATGATCGTCTTGCAAGCTGCAACCTCGGGGCTCTGAATGTCATACAGTACCTCCTCGTAGGTGCTGCTCTCGATCGTCAGCTTTCTGTGCTGTGCCTTTACTCTCGATACACCTCTGTCAAAATCGATCAGAACAGGATCGGGGGCGGACAGTGCCAGAGTTGTCTTGCCAAGTCCGGGTGAGCCGTAGATGATCATTGAGAATGTCTTGTCGGTGAATGTGAGTTCTTCGGGTCTCTTGATTGCCATAATTTTTACTCCTTTATGTCTTGATTTTTGTTGTCAAGTGTGATATAATACTTGTAGCGATGCGCCAACATCGCTTTAGAGAATTCGGAGAACGGACTGCATTACTTGACGGGGTGCAGCCCGTTTCATTTTATGTCGATCACTTCCTTTCGTGCATTAGAGAGAATGTTGTTGAACAGAGCGGGAGCCAGAGAAATCACACGGTAGCCGATAGCCTCAAGGTCTGTCGATCTGTCGTAGCTGCTGACGTCCTGTGCGTAACGTGTAACAGCATTTCCTATGCCATAGAGGGAGAGGTCGCCGCCTGCGATCAGATGTCCAAGCACGCCCTCGGTCTCAAACTGCGTGATGCCGACCTGCTTTGCTGTCAGCTCAACCACCTTGTGAGCGATTACCGGCTCTATCTTGGCATCCTTGCTATCCTGCAGCTCCTTGACACGGGTGCGGAACATAGCCTCGTCCGTGGCTGCCGTAACAGCGTCCTGGAGCATCATGATAAACGCCTTGTCCTCTGCCTCTATGGTCTCCGAGCGCAGTATTGAATAATCAACATCGCTCTCGTTAGTACGGCCTATGTGATTCTTGCGGACCTGTCCGTCGGTGATTACCATTCCGTTGCTGCATACCAGGCGGTAGATAAGCGGAGTGACCATAACGGAGCCAAGTCCTATCTCACTGTTGCTTATGAGGATCCCGCCCTGCACGGTGTCACCAACAGACACGTTCTCGGTCAGACGAGGGTTGACCACCTTGATATACATCTTGTTATCGGTGATCTCACAGCTCTTGACCTCTGCACCGGGCATCCTTGCTATGATCGGCAGTACAGCCTCGGCGACCTGTACATTGTCTATACGGCGGTACTTGTCGCTGAGGAATGCCCTTGCCCGTCCGTCAAGCGTTCTCACCATTCTACTGGCGGGAGGTGTCCTCTCGAGCCAGCCGTTGACGTTCTCGACGAGAAGATCGGGGTTGCTATCCCTCATGCGCTGGTAGTACCTTGACGGTATCTCCAGATATGCACCAATCTGAGAGTGAGCCACATCGGTTAAGCCCATAGGATCCATGCCCGGGATATCAAGCGTCGTGTACCCGTTGTCATTGCTCATTCTGAGCGCCTCTGTGCTTACGAGGTAGTCTTTCTTGGCGTTATTCTGCCGTTCGATCTCCACCGCAAGCTCTTGTAATGTTCTTCCCTGTTTCATTAGCTTGTCCTTTCTGCCTTTCGGCTTTCCATTTTTCGTAATCCTCTTTTACTCCGGGCTGTGCAAAATATTTTCTGACAGCCTCATCGAGCATTCTGCACCCGCAGACCATTATGCTGTCAGGTATCTCGGAGACATTGATTCTACACATCGTCGATCTCCTTTCCGATGCCCTCGGCATACATCCGCACCTTAGCCGCCAGCTCGTCGAGCTCTCTCGCCTTTCTTCTCAGCACCGACACCTTGTCTATTATGACCTCGGGATTCGGGTTGACCTCGGCAGCAGCAGCGGCAGCATATTCAGCCCAGCGCATTACGCTCTGCGCTTTTTCATAGACTGCCTCAGCCGTATCAACGATCTTGTTGCTGTTGTTCATAGCCCGCTTGAGATGTTCGGTTACGTTGCATTCAAGCATACATTCGCCTCCTTTCCTTGGTCGGTAACTTTACAAGTTACCACTCCGTCAAAAAAAATAGTCATGGGATCACGAATCTCGAGCAAGGGGATAAGCTTCTCTATTTCCTCAGTTCCGAAACGTTTCATTTTTATGCGTTCACAGAACGTTCTCTCCGAAATACCGAGCTTTTCCGCAAGCGTTTTCTGATTATAACCCTTTCTGACCATCGCTGCTTTGAATTCAGGAACGTTTAACATCTTCTCACCTCCGTATCTTTTTAAGTTACTCTTATAATACCACACGATGAGTAACTTGTCAAGTAATTTTTTGCATTTTTTGTGAAAAATTTTTCTTGACAGTTTACATATTAAGGTGTATAATTGAAATACAAGGAGGTGCTCGATATGACGATCGGCGAAAGAATAAGACTTTTAAGAGAACAAAACAACGTATCTCAAACTGAACTTGCTGCTATTGTAGGAACCACAAAGCAGAACATATATAAGTATGAAAACAATATTGTAACAAATATCCCCTCGGACCGCATTGAGATAATTGCTAAATATTTCCACGTTAGCCCTGCATACCTTATGGGTTGGGAAACTAATGACGATAAATACTCTCTGTCTTTCCGTAAGATGTTAGAGATTGAACTGTCCTTGCGGCCAAGAGCCGATTTGGATAGATTCAATGCTTTAATCAATAGAGATATGCCGATAACTTTGTCGGAGGCTTGTTCTGTTGCTGAAGCTCTGGGGGTATCTCTTGATTATTTGGTAGGATTACAGAAATCAGATGCTCAGTCAGACGAATTCTTTGGAATGTTCAGTAAGCTCTCTGGCGACCAAAAGAAAATGCTTATAATGCAACTGAAAGGACTGTTGACAAATGAATGACAAGAACTATATGATTAAAGTTTCTAAGGAACAGATTTCAATTCTTAAAAAAGAATTTGAAAAGAAGGTCAAAGACTTTGAAATCAAAGGTCTTATGTGTGCAAAAGGGCAATTCGATACAATGGGCTGGAACGGCTGGTCTGATAAGCAATTCGCATCAGAGGGACAGTACGAAAGGCTAATGAAGGGCTATGAAGGTAGCAAAATGATGATTGTATCTGTTGCCGCCGACGGTAAGTCCGGAGTGGTGAGAGGCTCAAACGATTATACGGTATCAGCAAAAGGCTGTAGCTGCTCTGACTTTACGCACCGATATTTGCCTTGCAAGCATATGTTTTTCTTTGCCTTGCACAAAGACATTGCAAATCAGATCAACGAAGATCAGCCTGCTCCGACGGTTCCGAGCCGTGATCTAACCATCGTTATTGCTGGCACTTTTAAGGAAATGTCTAAAGACGAGCTGACGGCTCTTGTATCTGAAAATGGTTTCAAATTGTCTGGATCAGTTTCGGCAAAAACCAATTATCTTATTGCGGGGGAGAACGCTGGAACCAAAAGAGAACGAGCTGAGGCTCTTGGCGTGCCTATCATAACTCTTGCTCAATTTCTTGTGATGATAAACAAATAGCTCGCCACCCAAAAGGCAGCGAGCCTACCGTGTTGAGCTTAGGACTTTTTCAGCATTTCACGCAATGCTTTAAGTATGTTTTTCTTGTCCTCTTCCTTAAGGCAATTGAACATACCGACAGTAAGCAATGCAATGACAGCTTCTTCAATGTCCTCTTTTTTGACTGCTTTTTTCTCTTTTTCCATAGGGATAACCTCCTCAAAATTTTTACAATCCAAGTATAGCACAACTGTTATTATTTGTCTGAAATTCGTTATAATATAACATTCGACAAGGAGGGATGTTTATGTTGAAAAGACTGTTAATCATCCTCATAGCTGCTCTGATGCTCGCAGCTTGCAAGCCATCGGATATTGATGATGAATACTACAAGTATGGTATGAAAGCCCTGGAGATCGTCGACAGTTATCTTGACTTTGAAATCAATGCAAACGAGGCTTATGAACAAATGAATGAGCTTTTCGGCAGAGAAGAAACTTTGCCTGATAATGAAATAGGGAACGATAATTTTTTGAAGAATCTCGATGTTAAAAGTGCCGTTTTTAACATCAATATAGACCTTCGAGCACTAACACGTGAATACGGAGATCATCAAGAAGACCACGAAGAGCTAAAAAGAAATAGGAACAAACTGGCTGATGCTCTCGGTGAAGATTTGATTGATGCTAAAGAAGCTCCAGAGCCGACATCTTCCGTTGAAGAGGATTCGGTTGAAGAAACGGCAGTTACCACAACAACGCCCTCGCTTATGTCAGAGGAAGATTTACCCTCTTGTGAACAGGAGCTTAAAGACCTGCTATCCAAAGAGGCTGACCTGGAATCAGCCGACCTTATGATTGGAGAATCTGCTGTTACTGTCAACGTTCATTTGAGCAAATACGATATGAAGGAATTTGTCAAAGCCTCAGAAATTGCCGTAAATTTCGCCAAAGATAAGAAATCTAAATACGGCTCGTCGTTCCGTGTTACCATAAGCACTCCTTTTGATCCTAAAGATTACGCCTCTTGGGTATCAGAGGACCTTAGCAAAGGAACATTCTATGACGGGGCAAGCTCTGACAAATTAACATTAGACGACCTCAAAAGAATATACAACGTGCATTAAGCAAGCCCTTGCAAGCCTCTGAGAGTCGTTTTGCTATCGGGCGGGTAGTTTTAAGGCTAAAGGGGCTGACGTGGCTCTCCGTGCGCCACAGAACACGACAGAGGCATTAAGGATGTGAAGTAGTGGAAGATAAGAAAACCGAAAAGGCTGTTATCTATGCGAGATACAGCAGCAGCGGACAGCGTGAGGAATCTATCGAGGGGCAGCTAAGAGAGTGCCACGCATACGCAAAGCGTTTCGGGCTGACCGTCATCGGCGAATACTGCGATCACGCTCTGTCTGGAACGGTAGATGCCCGCCCTGAGTTCCAGAGGATGATCAAGGACTCCGCCAAGAAACAGTTTACTGTTGTTCTGACCTGGAAGCATGACCGTTTCGCTCGCAACAGATATGATGCAGCCATTTACCGCAGCAAGCTCAAGTCTAACGGGGTACGCATTGTCTACGCAAAAGAGGCTGTTCCCGAAGGTCCAGAAGGAATTATACTCGAATCTGTTATGGAGGGAATGGCTGAGTATTATTCCGCAAATCTTTCGCAGAATGTCAAGCGAGGGCTTTATGACAGCGCTTTGAAACGTGGCACCCTCGGACAGTCCGCTTTCGGTCTCCGCAAAAGCTCTACAGGTACCTTTGAGATTGATCCCGATACAGCCCCGATAGTCAAGCGAGTATTTGAACAGTACGCCGCTGGTGTGCCTGCAAAAACTATCTGCAAGGAACTGAATGAAGCAGGTTACACTACGCCAAGGGGCGGGAAGTTCGACAACAATTCCATTCGCAGGATAATCAAGAATGAAAAATATTGCGGAGTATATGAGTATGCCGACATCAGAGACGAGAACGGTATTCCGGCTATCATAAGCCGCATGCTATGGGAGAAGGCGCAGGAAATGCAGAGGAAGCATCACGAAAAGCCCGCTGCGAAGAAAATAGACGGTGGATTTCTGCTGACCGGCAAACTCTTCTGCGGTCACTGCGGAAATCCTATGACTGGAGACAGCGGAACATCAAAGACAGGAAAGATATATGAATATTACACTTGCATAGAATTCCGAAAGCACAAGTGCGATAAAAAGAGGGCTCCGAAGCAGGCTATTGAGGACATCATAGTGCATAAGCTAATGGAGATTGCAGCTGACGATAATCTGATAGATGCCTTTGCTGATCGGTATATGATCTGGCAGGAAAAAGAAAAAGACCGCACAGAGCTGAAAGCCCTGGAGGTCAAGCTGAAAAGTATTAACGCTGCAATAGCCAATACTATGAAAGCCATCGACAGCGGTATTATTACCGAAAGCGTAAAGTCACATCTGATAGACCTTGAATCCCAGAAGGCCGACATCGAGGCCGGGATAGGCAAAGAAATGATAGAGGATCCCGTTCTCGAACGTGACCAGGTCGTTTTCTTCCTCTCTCGGTTCCGCGATGGTGATGCCGACGATGTAGCTTTCAGGATATTCCTTGTCGAAACATTCTTGAAGGCTGCCTATCTCTATGATGACGGACGGCTGATTTTAAGCCTTAATTTCTCTGGAGAAAAGAGCGAGGTAACGCTGTCAATCGCCGAAGCTGCGACGGTTGAGGGGGACGTCGTGTGTTCGGATTTGGCGTCATCTGCCCCGCCAGCGGGAGCGGCCGCGCGCAATTCCCTCGCCATTTACTTTGGCGAGGGCTTTTCATTTTGTTTGGCTCGGGGCTGAACATTGTTATTGATTTTTTAATAACATTCAAGAGCTCACATCAATTGAAAAGCAGCGGGTGGATCACTTTTTTACTAAACTCAGTCAAGCGACGAAGGGATGTACTCGATCATGGCGTAGGCCGCCTGAAGTTTTCTTTCGTTCAACTGCACCTCCGGGGTCATGTGACTGCTCATTGGGAGTGTTATATCACCTGCCATGACATCCGTCAAGGCTGTTTTCAAAGCTTTTTTCGTTTTTGCTTTTTGAGTACAAAAGGTTGGACTTTTGAGACTCTTTATGCTAAATGCTTTATCAAGCGACGGTCTGTGACGGTGGTTTACCTTATATGGTTTGACCGTCATTGCCGTCACAAGTGTCATAAGTGTCACCAAATAAAAAAGCTTACTGATCCCAAATGACAAAAGGCTATACACCGCCGGGAAAGCGATGCATAGCCTTTATTGTTTTCATTGGAGCATTTCAGCTCTTACGCCGCGACATTATCTCCCTTTTTCCTGCGGGCGATGAAGAAACATATCAGTGCACCGAGCGCCGCCGAGCCTGCGCAGGAAGCGACCATTGTGCCGGTGCCGACAACGGAACCTGTCGCCTTGTTGTCTGACTCGCCGGAGGTGTCCTCTGTGGCGGCGGCTGCCTGAGAAGAAGTGTCGGCTGCCGAAGCGGTCTCAGCCTCAGAGGATGTATCTGCTGGGACTGAACTTGGATCGGTCTGCTCTGCGGGAGTTTCAGCCGGATCTTCATCAGCCTTAGCCGTTCCGCTGAAAATGTAGAGCCCGCCGAGCTTATCGTTGTAGCAGTATTCCTCGCTTACAAGGTTGACCGTATCGTTCTTGCCGAACAGGCGGATGCCTGTGCCCTTGTCGGTGGGTACCTTGTTGCTGCCTTTCTGTGCGATGATGTCCGCGGTTATGGGGTCGCCTGCGGCTTTGTCCTTTGTTGTGTAAAGCGCCAGCCATTGTTTGCCCACGTCGCCGTTCATATCGCCGTATGCTCCGAGATCAGCTTTCCCGAAGCCCTGAGCATCACGGTTGCAGAGGGTGCAGTCGAACACCGTATATACATACCGCCCCTTGTCATCGGTGCTTTCGTGGACTATCCTTCCGGGGATAGGCGCATAGCTCTGATGATAGTAATTGTAAAGATCATAGACCGTAGTCACCGCCGAGCCCAACGCAAGAAGCGTGCCTGCAACGCAGAGGATCACTCCTGCGGCCTTCCATGCGGTACCGCTTTTATTGAATTTATTTATCAAGGCCCGGCTTTCATTGAGCCTTGCTTCATTTCCGGTCCCTGCGAACTGTGAACTGTCCAGAACCTTATAATACTCGTCCATGTCTGACAAGTATTGATCTCTATGAGCTTTGATGTCCTCAACAAATGCATTGAAGAACTCTTCGCGGTCAATTGTTTCTTCTATCAGCTCATTGTTGACCAGCCTTTTGATCGTGTATTCCTTGATATTTCCGCTGGCTCTCGGTTCAAACTTCAAAAATGAATTGAACCTGATTTCTGGAGAGCCTTGAAGGATCTTAATGTTTTCGATATACTGTATGTCTTTGTACTCCGCATATATTGCAAAAGCATCTGATATCCTGTCCAGCTCACGATTATATGCTGCAAGGTCATTTTCAACTGAAAGGCGCAAATTTGCAGCGGTATTCTTAAGACTCCCCGCATGGGACAGTGCCACCATACCGGCACCGACAAGTATGATACCCGTGGTGAAGCCTGCGATCTCATAGTATGTCGAGTACTCACCGAAAAGCCTGTTTGAGTAATTCGCACCCGTGGCAGACTGTAGCTTCCGGGCTTCACTGGTGAGTGCTACTCCCGCAGGCTTGAATATGCTGCGGTCAACGCCCTGATATACCGATGTGCTTACTGTGCTTTCAAGAGTCGTCTTTGCGTCCTCTGCGGCCTGCTTCCAGCCGTTTTCATCAAGGCTGCCGTATATCAGCAGCTCGCCGGCATCCACATAGGAAAGCAGCGCCCGCTGCCCCTCGGACATAGCGTCGATAAGGGGATAAAGCACAGCTCTGTCATCGGGATCTTCAAAGTCATATTTAGTACCTGTGACAAGCTCTGCAAGGGTGGAGCCCTCATATTTCGTTTCATTCAAAAGCAGATATTCCGAGCCTGCAAGCAGCCAGTCGGCCTGGCTTTTATCCGTATGCTCCTTGAAATAAGCCTCGATCTCCGTTTCACTCGAATCGGAGTTTACGGGACATTCGGTATAGGTCTTCAGGAACTCTTTGAGCTCGGTGAACTTATCCGCAAGTATCTTTGCCTGTTCATCGTATTTGCTCGCCAGTACGGCGGTGAGCTTCGACTCGGACAGCTGGGGAAACTCCTTTTCGCAGCGGCTCACAAGCTCATCATACCCGCCTTCCGCCTTGATGCGGGAGAGCCAGCCTGTTTCCGAGGTATCAGCCGCCATACACAGATCGGACATAAGGGTATTCACCTGGCTGAGATTGCCCTGCATAACAAGGGTTGTCATATCGGCGTGCTCTTTGGCGGCGGTGTTATATTCCTCCTCCGTCATCTCTTCCTTTATAGGTTTCAGCAGCAGATCACCGAGACCTGTCAGGCCGCTGTCGTCGTCATAGAGCTTGTTCATCTTATCGTGAGCATACTTTGCTTTGGCTGTACCTTTTTCGTAGTTGCTGCGGTATTCGGCAAGGGCGGTCTTCATATCGGCGATGAAGCTGTTTATCTCCGACTTTTTGTTTTCGAGGAGCTTTTCGTATTCGTCATAGCTGTATTCGCCGTTCATGTTCATAGCCCGCATATCGCGGATAGCATCCTCGCTGTCCGTTGTGGTCTTGTAGCCGAGATAAACACTCCGCTTGTCCGAGAAATTGATGCCCAGCCAGGAGATACCGCTGGCTGCATCCTCGTTAAGATCCTGATCGAGGACGGTGTAGCCGTTGTCGGTGAGCCACCGCTTGGCTTTTTCGGGAGTATCGCCGTAGCTCAAATACACTTCGCTTATGTATTCCGGTGTATCGGCTGCACTTGCAAGCGTCGGGGCGTAGGCAGATGCAAACACCGCTGCGCCCGTAACCGCAGCAAGAGCTTTACTACATATCTTTTTGATAAACCGTTTCTTCATATCCGATCCCTCCTGTAGATACAAGGGTGTTAGTATATTCTTCTATATTATAATTGTATCACAGTTCTGCCGGGTTGTCATTAACCGCAACGGTTAAAATGTAAATATTTGGTGAACAGAGAATCTGATACCAAAGCTCACCCCTCTTTCTTTAAGATCCTGATACCACGCACTAACGCGCTTTTCAATAAGTATGCCTCCGCGCATCTCAGCGATCGGAGTTTTTCGTCTTGTGCAAGCCAAACTTTAACTGTCCAAATAAAAAGACAGCACGTCAGACAGTGCTGCCTTTCTGTTTTTTTATCTGCCTGTTTCTGCATACAGCTGCGAGCTGTTCCGGATACTCACGATGATGCTGTATCCGCAGTCATGCATCATGAGATTCTTGATCCCGGTGATGTATCCGTCGGTAAGCAAATTCGAGCAAGCCGAGATTGAGCACCGCAAAGACCGTAAGATATACCGGCATTATCCCGATGCCGACGGCCTGCTGCAAAAGCCCGAAGACCATAGGCATAAACGTACTGCCGATATATGCAGAGGCCATTTGCAGACCTATCACTGCGGCGCTGTTTTTTCTGCCGAAGTTGTCAGGCGCCATGTGCTGAATGGCGGGGTATACGGGTCCCATTCCGATGCCTGTTATCACAAATGCGGCGGCAGCGAAAACATACCCAGGCAGCGGCAGGAAAAGCAGCAGTATACCGAATGCCTCGATGCCGATGCCGATGCGTATGAGCAGCCTGTCACCAAGCCTGTTGGACACAAACGCGGAGATGAGCCTTCCCAGCATAAGACCGCCGAATATCAGCGAGCCGAATGCAGCCGCAAGCTTGGGGCTCACGCCTTCTTTTGCTCCTGCAAAATAGCTGGACGTCCAGAGAAAGCAGGTCGCCTCGCCCGAACAGTAGGCAAAAAAAGCTATCAGCGTCGGGATAACGCCACGTATCTTCAAAGCTTCTCTGATGCCTGAGCTGTCGCTTTCGTCGTCATCCTCCGTATTTGAATTACGCTTCCACAGCGGCAGGGAAAGCAGGCAGATAAGCATGATCCCCGACTGTATGTAAGCCGTCCAGCGGTAGCCCTCATTCCAGTGTGCGCGGGCAAGCGCCAGCGACATGATGTAGGGGCTTATCATCGCGCCCACGCCATAAAAGCAGTGCAGAAAATTCATTACCGACGAGGAATAGTGCTTGGCGACGTAGTTGTTGAGCGCCGAGTCAACTGTGCCTGCACCGAAGCCGTAGGGTACAACGAACAGGAAAAGCATAGCGTAGCTCGTCGAGAAGGAGAACCCGATTAGTCCGATCACGGTCAGCAGTATCGAGCAGACGACGAGCCACTGTGTTCTGATCTTCCGTATCAGCGTCGGCGCGATCAGGGCTGACAGTATCGTCATAAAGGAGATCGACATCGAAACATATCCTGCATAGGACGATGGCACGCCGAAGTCGGTCTGCATCGTCGGCCAACCCGAACCGAGCAGCGAATCCGGCAGCCCGAGGCTGATAAATGCAAGATAAATCACTGCAAGCAGCAGGCCGGTCATATCATCACTTCTTTCGGTTTATTTGGTCTCAACAGTATCGAGCAGCAGCTTTCCCTCGTGAACGGTTACGCGCAGATCATGGGCGTTACTGATGTCAAAGCTATGCCACAGCGCGGCGCGTGGGACAGTGTTGCGAACGGTTATCCGGTCGGCGATCAGCTTGCCGTCCGCTTCGACGGAGATGACTGCGCCATCCGACTGCGCGATGATCGCGGCGGCGGTGCCGATGCCTTTGACCTCAAAGCTCGCCTCACCGTCGTTTTCGGCTGAGGTGCGGTTGTGGAGGATGAAGGAGCCCATTGTGTTTTTGTGCCAGTTGCCCGAGCAGTTAATGCGGCTGTCAAGAGCGTCGATGCGCTGGACAAAGCCTTCCCTGCCCGCAGGTTCAACGGAGATATCCGCGAATACAACGTTGTGATAGGACGAGAACAGCGAGGCTCTCCCCGAGAAGAGCAGCCCCTCAGTGACAGCGAGGCTTGCAAGCTCCTCACCATCGACGGAGCATGATATTTGCGCGTCGGAGCAGGTCAGGGAAAGGCGGTGCCATGCTTTGACATCGAACCGAGTAAGGGTACCCTCCGACAGAACGGTCATCATCGAGTACAAACGCCATGTGGCATCGCTGCCGATCTCAAGGCGGTATCCGCTGCGAGACTGGTCGCAGGCACTGAGCAGATATCTTGCGCCGATGCCGGCCTTGCAGCCATCGTCTGAGGTCAGGCGGACGTTGGCACAGAGGGTATAATTTGCCCAGCGGTCGTCGCCGAAAGAGGTCACGGGGTCGGGGGTGAAGCCCCATTCAGATCCGCGAAGTTCTTCGGTGGTCTTCTGCATCAGAACATTCCTGCCGCCCTCGCGGACGATCTCAAAGGCACCGCCCTGATCGGTCATATATCGCGGTGCAAAGCCTCTTTCGGCGAGGAAGTTTTCACCGTATTCGGAGTATGAAAAATCATCCCAGTACGGAATTGCCAGCGGCTCATCGGGCAGCGGCTCGTCAAGCTGCATCGGCTTTGTGTCAAGGGTAGTCGCGGTGACGATAGAATAGGGGCAAACTGTCAGACTGTAACTCCCCTCCTGCGGAATGATTCGCTCGCGCAGTTTCAGATAGTTCTCGTCGAAGCTGCCGCTGTCGGGGCCGCGGGTCTCCCAGACCTTGACCTCAGCGCAGGATAGGTTTTTGAGCTGCACATCATAGCTGCGCTCGTCGGGGGTGTTGTTGACAAAGATCATGGAGTAGTCTCCGGAGGCGGGGTCGCAGAGCACAAGGCGGTTGTCAGATGTATCCCGCAGGACGTGATCGCGCGCTGTTCCGTCGCCGTAGCAGGCGCTCTGAACAAAACGCCAGCCCTTGCGGGAGAACCGTGCAAAATGCTGTGCCATATATATGCCGGAGCCGTATTCAGTGTGTCCCGACCAGGGCTCATTGGCTCTGATAAGCTGTTTCGGGAAGAAGTTGACGCCGCTGTAATATGCGGCGACAGCGGGCTGAAACTCGTATGCGGTGAAGCCGCCGTTAGGGTACATATTAACGATCCTGCCCGCCACATCAAGGGCGCCGTTGACACCGCCGAGGCCGCTGCCGTCGGCATTGACGGCAAGGCGGGAAACATTCGCGGGAGCAAGCCCCTCGCTGTACCAGAGCTCCTTGCCAAACTCGTCCTTGCAGCGGCGGGTGTTTTCGTCAGAGGCCGAGATGTAGTGTATGCCGATCACATCCACGGCGTTCATCAGATCAGGGTCACGGAGCATATCCCCGGCGGCGTTGAAGCAGGCATCCTCGTCGGCGATGACGATCTTTATCTGTGAGTATGGATAGGGGCAGTCGGTCTCGCTTTTGAGCCGTGCCGAGAAGTATTTTATCCATTCTTTCTCGACGGTACGCTCATTGATGTTCGGGTCGATATAGGAGAATTTTAAACCGTATTTCTCATAGGCCGCATCGAGTGTTTCCTTGAACCAGCGGTAGCGGAGCTCCCGCTTTTCGTTATCGGGAGCGTGGTCGATATAGCCGGGTACTCCCCAGGAGAGAAGTTCAAGAGTTATATCGGGGGCGATCTTCAAGGCATCGGCGGCAAGAATAAATCCTGCGCCCCGCGTGACGTCTGCGGGCTCTTCTGCGGAACGCTTGACGCTTGGCTCGGTGCCGCTGGTGGAATTGATATCCGCGCCCAGTTCAAGCTTAATGTGCCCCATGCCGAGACCCTTCTCCGCATCGAACATATAGGTAAGCAGCCTGTCATAGGCCTCCCGGTGCTCCGTCCTGTAATCCAGCAGCAGCCGCGAGGAATTGTTGGCGCTGATATATCCGAAGCCCCGCCAGAAGCTGTTAGTGCGCATATCGGCTGTGCTGCCGTCGGCGGTGAGATGAATAACTTTGCGTTCGATCATATTACTGTCTCCTCCTGTTGATACATATTATAATATGAAATCTGCAAACTGTCAAGAATAAATAACTGTGATTTAAAAACATCTTCAACATCACGCTGCTGTTTATGCCGGTCGTCAGTTGACTTTTCAGCGGTTTTGATGTATAATAACCGTAACGGCAGGCTCGGCTTGCTTATCTGTTTTTCGAGGTGATACAAATGAAAAGAACCACTGCTTATGCTCCATGCAAGGTTTGAGGGAACTGCGTGGAGTATAAATGATACCCTCGGGCTTTGCATTTCTGATGATACTATATCAAAAGGAGCAAAGTCAAATGAAACAAATATGTAAACCTATCAAAAGCTATCTCCTGCTGTGGAGTACGCAATCTCTTTCCGCACTGGGCAGCTCTATGACCGGCTATGCCCTTGGTCTGTGGCTGTATCAGAGCACAGGCTCGGCACTGAAAGCATCCCTGCTCACGGTATGCTCCTATGCACCGTATGTGCTGATGAGCATTCTTGCAGGTGCTCTGCGTTCATTTTCACAGTCTATGATCACGCTGCTTACGCCGGTGCTTGCGACAATGCTTTTTACTCTCGGCGGCGTGTCGACGGTCATCATCGCTGACCTCGCATCTTTTGCCGTTGCGTTCACGGCGCTGCTGTTTATCCGCATACCCGAACCACATAATTCAGGCAAAGAAAGCGAGTCGTTTTTCCGGTCGGTAAAGTCGGGACTTTCATGGCTGAAAGCCAATCCGCTGATACTGAAGCTGATATTCTTTCTGTCGGGTATCAACCTGATCGCCTCGGCAAACAATGCGGCGCTTACGCCTTTGATACTCTCCAAAACATACAATAACAAGAGCGTACTGAGCGCAGTCTATTTCTTTATCGGTGCTGCCACATTTGCGGGCAGCTTCATCGCGTCCTATACATCGGCGCCCAGAAACCGCGTAAAAGCGATATGTCTGTCGCTGTTCATCTCCATGAGCACCGAGAATTTCATCCTTGCTTTCAGCGATTCACCGATCCTGTGGTGTATCGGCGTTGTTTTGGGGTGGCTGTTCATTCCCTTCATGGGAGCGAATCTTGACGTTGTTTTCAGAAGCACCATACCCGCCGAAATGCAGGGGCGGGTATATGCCTGCCGCAACACGATGCAGTTTTTTACTATACCCATAGGAAGTCTGTCAAGCGGTGCGCTTATAGACAACTGCTTTGAACCCTTCATGTCAAGGCAGAACGGCGAAAGCGTTTTGTGTACAGTTTTTGGGACAGGTAAAGGTTCGGGAGCAGCACTGCTCATGGCTGTTCTCGGAGCGGCAGGAGTGGCTGTGTGCGTGATCTTCAGCTTACTGCTGAAACATGAAAAATACGATAATGGTTGACGCGACCGTTCCGACCTAACACATCCTATTCGGAAAGAACGACAAACAAAGGCCTGTTCCGCAGAAGATGCCTGTCACCCGATCATCTCTTGACAACCCCTGCAAGCTATGCTATAATAATTACAGCAACGGCGCTGAGATATCTCGGCGTCGTTTTTGTTTTGAGGTAACAGTCATGAGAACTATCAGAAAGCTCCCGCCGGTGGGCGGGAGGATCATCAAATCGGCGGTGTCGGTGGCGCTTTGCATGGTGATATACTATATCCGCACGCTGCTGCCCATCGGCAACGGCATCCCCTTTTACAGCGCCCTTGCCGCGCTGTGGTGCTTGCAGCCCTATCATGAGACCACCAGGCATAACGCAGGTCAGCGCTCTATCGGAACGTTCATCGGAGCCTTGTTCGGGCTGGGGTTCATTGATGCAGTAAGAGCTGCGGGGATCGAAACTCCGGTGCCGGTTTATCTGCTGGCGTCTGCCGTGATAATCCCGGTGATATATCTGACGGTGCTGCTGAACAAGAAAAACGCTGCTTTCTTTTCCTGCGTGGTGTTTCTGAGCATCGCGCTTACACATTCCTTTGACGACGATCCCTATATCTTTGTGCTGAACCGTGTGCTCGATACCTTCATCGGTATAGGCGTAGGACTTGGGGTGAACAACTTCCGTCTGCCGGTACGCCACGACAGCGACACCCTCTATGTCAGCGGCATAGACCAGGTACTTATCCCCGACGACCACAGTGGGACGCAGTACAGCAAGGTGGAACTGAACCGGCTGATAGAAGCGGGTGTGCGGTTCACCATCTCGACTATACATACTCCGGCGGTGGTGATGTCGCTGATGAAGGGCGTTGATCTGCGGCTGCCGCTGATCGTTATGGACGGCGCGGCAATTTACGATATCAAAGAGAAAGAGTACATCGAAGCGGAATTTCTGCCCTCGGATGTCAGTGAAAAAGCCGAGCAGACCATCGCAGATGCGGGCATACACTGCTTTGTGAATGTGATGTTCGATTCGACGCTGCTGATCTTCTACGGAAAGTTTCAGAACAGTGCCGAGAGGGAGCTGTTTTCCTCCTACAAACATTCACCCTACCGCAACTACATCCATTCGTCGTACAGGCGCTTTGATAAGAACGAGAAGATTCTCTATCTGACTGTGCTCGAATCGGCTGAGAAGATATATCCCCTTGAAGAAAGGCTCAAAGCACAGCTCGGAGACTCAGTGCGGATCACGGTCTCCGAGTCGGGGTACGAGGGGTATCTGTATCTGAAAGTCTTCTCGCCTCTCGCTTCAAAGCAGGAGATGATGAAAAAGCTGAAAGCCCGCACGGGAGCAGAGAGAGTTGTGACCTTCGGGAGCATCAAGGATCAGTACGATGTATATATCGGTGACGGCGGCGGGAATGCTACCGTGAAGAAGCTGAAAAAGCTGTACCGGAGCGATGTTTACCGTTGAAATACAGATAAATCTCTGATATTGTACGGATATGCGCTTGACAAATATCTGACAGTATGATAGAATAATAACATAAAAACGTAAGCAACGGCGCTTCTCACATTTTGAGAGGCGCCGTTTTTAATATGATCGGAGTGAGTGCTATGAAAGACCTTGAACAAAAGCATTTTACGAAAGCAGTCGGGAATGCAAACGAAATAAACGAGCTTCTGAGAAGATTCGGAGTGAAATTCGGGATATACAAAAACGGAGTATTCAATGAACAGTTTTTTCCCTTTGACCCTATCCCGCGGGTGATAACAGCGGAGGATTTTGCCTGCATCGAAAAGGGACTTGTTCAGCGTGTGGATGCCCTGAATGAGTTCCTTTTTGATATTTACCACGACAAAAAGATCGTCCGGGACGGCATCATTCCTGAGGATTTCATCTACATATCGAAGGGATATCTTGCCGAGTGCGAGGGCATCACGCCGAAGAACAGGATATACAGCCATATCTCCGGCATTGATCTTGTTCAGGGGAAGGACGGCGTGTGGTACATACTGGAGGACAACCTGCGCATACCCTCGGGGGCTTCATACCCGCTTATCGCAAGGGAGCTTACCCGCATCGCCGCGCCCCAGGCCTTCGAGGAAAACGAGATAGTCGATAACAGGGGCTATGCACAGCTCCTGAAAGAGACTATGGAATATGCAAACTGCGGCGGCATCAGGGCGATACTCACCCCGGGGCGGTATAACGCGGCCTATTTTGAACATTCCTATCTTGCGGAGCATACCGGCTCGGTACTGGTTCAGAACGACGAGCTTTTCGTTGAGGACAATATGCTCTATCACCGGACCTATTCGGGCGGCAAGACCCGGATAGGCGTACTCTACCGCCGTATTGCAGACGAGTATCTCGACCCGCTGACCTTCCTGCCGGAATCGCTGATAGGCATACCGAACCTTATGGAGGCTTACCGCAGCGGCAACGTGGGCATAATCAACGCGCCGGGCAACGGTGTTGCTGACGACAAGGGCATCTATTACTTCGTGCCGAAGATGATCAAATACTATCTCGGCGAGGAGCCTATTCTCCGAAACGCCCCCACCTATCTGCCTTTCTACAAGGAAGATATGAAATACGTTATGGACAACCTCGAAAAGCTGGTCATCAAGGACGTTGCCGAGGCCGGCGGCTACGGCGTAGTCTTCGGCAGCGACCTCACCAAGGAAAAGCTGGAAGAATTCCGAAAGACAATAATCGCGGAGCCGAGGCGCTTCATCGCGCAGGAGGTCATTGACTTTCTCGACCTGCCGATACTCGATAACGGCGAGACCGTTATGCGAAAGGCCGACCTGCGAGCCTTTGTCCTCTCCGGCGAGACCACAAGGGTATGGGCGTCGGGACTGACACGTTTTTCACGCAACCCGGATTCCTTCGTCGTCAACTCCTCGCAAGGCGGAGGATTCAAAGATACCTGGGTGCTGAAATGATAACTGTAAAGGAGCAATATATGAGCACTATCTCAAAAGAACACAGCGACCGCCTTTACTGGCTGGGACGCTACACCGAAAGATTTTTCACCACGCTGAAAGCCCTTGATAAGATGTTTGACAGGATGCTGGGTCAAAGCCACATCTACACGGAGTATCTCGATCATTTCGGGATAGTGAATACATATTCTGATTCCCGGGAATTCATCAGGAGCTTTCTCTATGACGAGTTCAATCCCAACTCTGCGGCCTACTGTCTCGAACGCGCCTACGACAACGGCATAGTGCTGAGAGAGGAGATCTCCACTTCGGCGCTGTCATTCCTGCAAATGGCAAAGGACACCCTCAGACGCGCCGAGAACAGCCCGAACCCGAGGCTGTCGCTGCTGCCGCTGGAGGACATTGTTTACGGTTTCTGGGGCAGCATCAACGAGCATATCTACGACGACGAGATCAGGAACATCATCTACATCGGCAAGACCATAGAGCGGCTCGATCTCTATATCCGGATGAGATATCCTTATGAGATTTCCCGCAAGGAATACATCCGCCTGCTGAAAAACCTCCGCCGGGTGCCCAAGGACACGCCCTACCGCTACAACACAAAAGCCCTCTCCGCTATCGAGGAGATCATGGGCTCGGAGGAGGATTATCTCAGCCGCACCGATGATGCAGTATCAAGTCTCGGGCAGCTTTTCGAGACCTCGGAGGTGTTTGTATGAAGCGAGTGAATTTCTATTTTTCCACAAAGCTGACCTTCGACGATTACGTCCACGACCACAGCTTTGCCCTGCGTATCATCCCGCCTGATACCGACACCCAGAAGATACTCTCCTGTTCGCTGAACATCTCGCCCTGCGTTCCCACGCAGCAGACCGATGACGCCTTCGGAAACAATGTCACAGCGGGTTATCTGAAAGGCGACCACCGCTTTCTTGATTTTGAGATCAAGGGTACTGCCGAGATTGACTGTTCAAAGCACCGCACCGACTATATGCCCTGCTATCTCTATCAGTCGGGGTACACTCAGCCCGACGAAAGGCTCAGGGCGTTTTATGACGGGATAAAGGGCAAGTGTACCGGCACAGTTCAGGACAGAGCTGCCTATCTCTGCGATGCGCTGTCCGATGCATTTGAATATCAGAAAGGCTCTACCGACACCGACACCACGGCGGCACAGGCATTTGCTATTGGCAAGGGCGTGTGTCAGGATTTCTCCCATATACTTATATCGCTTTTGCGGATGGACGGCATTGCTGCCCGGTATATCGCGGGTCTGGCCTTCTGCAACGGCGAGACCCATTCCTGGGTAGAATTTTGGACAGGAGACCATTGGGAGGGCATCGACCCCGCCAACAACTGCCCTGTCTTTGACGGCTATCTCGTGATCTCCCAGGGCAGGGATTTCCGGGACTGCGCTATTGACAGAGGCGTGATGTTCGGCAACTACACAAGGCAGTTACAGCTTGTCAGGTCGGTGCTGACCTGACCGGAAGGAATGAAAAGGAATGATCGAAACAGTGGCAAGCGTGGGGCTTGCAGTACATGAAAATCTAAGAATACAAAAGCGGCGGATCCGCAACGGAATAAGCAATACCCGCCTGAGCCTTGTCACGGGAACTCACGGCGACGAGCTGGAGGGGCAGTACCTTGCTTACATGGTGGGGAGCTTTGTTGACAGGCATATCGACCTGCTGGACGGCGTCCTCGACATATACCCGGCGCTCAATCCCATGGGCATCGACAGCATAACCCGGGGCATACCCATGTTCGATCTCGACATGAACCGTGTCTTCCCGGGCAGCAGGGACGGCACTATGGCGGAGGCGGTCTGCGCCGCCATAGTTGACGACATAAGCGGCTCGGATGTATGCATCGACGTACATTCGAGCAACATCTTCCTCAAAGAGATTCCGCAGATACGCATAAGCGTCCCGACTGCCGAAATACTTGTGCCTTACGCAAAGCTGATGAACGTTGACTTCGTGTGGATACACGATGCCGCGACGGTGCTTGAATCCACCCTCGCCCATACACTCAACACCCGCGGCACAAAGACCCTCGTCGTTGAAATGGGCGTTGGTATGCGTATCACAAAGGAGTACTGCGAGCAGCTATTTGACGGCGTACTGAACCTGATGAAGCAGCTCGGTATGTGGAATGGCGAGACCTCCACGGTGCGGGAGCCTGTGATCTCTGAAGGGCGCGAGGTGGGGTTCGTCAATTCCGATGCGGCGGGGATATTCGTTCCCTGTGCGGACTTCGGTGAGAACGTAAAGCAGGGGGATCATATCGGTGACGTTCTCGACCCGCTCACCGGAACTGTGGTCGAAAAGGTTGCGGCGGTCTGCGACGGGATGATCTTCACGCTCCGGGAATACCCGGTAGTCTACGGCGGATCGCTGCTTGCGCGGATATTGCAGCCTGCGGGAGGTGAGCCCAAATGAACAAAAGGATACTTTTCTCCCTGCGCTCACCCTACCGCGAGCAGCTGGATGTGGTGGGGTTTCAGTTCGGCCACGGCAGGAAGTCGCTGGCGATAGTCGGGGCAATGCGGGGAAATGAGGTACAGCAGATGTACGTCTGCTCACGCATGGTGCAGGAGCTCAAAAAGCTGGAAGCCCGCGGCCTGATCGCCGGGGACTGCGAGATACTTGTGGTGCCCTGCGTGAACTACTACTCCATGAACATCGGCAAACGCTTCTGGGCTATGGACAACACCGACATCAACCGTATGTACCCCGGCTACGACCAGGGCGAGACCACCCAGCGCATCGCGGACGGCGTTTTCAGCGAGATCAAGGGCTACGAATATGGCATACAGCTTGCAAGCTTTTATCAGCAGGGCATTTTCCTGCCCCATGTCAAGATGATGGACACGGGCTTCACCGACCCGGAGATAATGAAGGACTTCGGCCTGGAATTCGGCATCATCCGCAAGCCCAGACCTTATGACACCACCACACTCAACTACAACTGGCAGGTGTGGGAGACCAAAGCGTTCTCGGTCTACGCCAACGCCACCGACGAGATCGACCAGCACGCCGCGGAGGAGGCCGTCAACGCCATACTCCGGTTTATGAACAACCGGGGGATCGTCAAGGTCAAGACCCCTCCGGGCTACATCACAGCGATTCTCAACGAGAGCGAGACCAAGCAAATACGCTCTGAACACGCGGGGATATTTTTCAGCATGACCGAAATAGGCAGGCGCATCGAGCGCGGGGATATCCTCGGCAGGATCACCGACCCCTTTGAGGGTGAGCTTGTGAGCGAGATCAGGTCGCCGGTCTCGGGAACGGTGTATTTTGCCTATCACAGCCCGCTTATAAACGCCAAGACGGTGTGCTTCAAGATCATAAAGTGAGGTTGTGAACTATGCAAAAACCGATGATCGGCGTTCTGCCGCTGTTTGATACAGAACGGGACAGTCTTTGGCTCGTCCCCGGATATATGGACGGGCTTACTCAGGCGGGGGCGCTGCCGGTGATGCTGCCGCTGACGACGGATGCGGCTGATATCAGCATGATCGCCGGGGGCTTTGACGGTTTTCTGTTTACCGGCGGGCAGGATATCGACCCGGCGTATTACAACGAGACCGACCCCGGACACCTCTGCGGGGAGCACTGCCCTGCCCGGGACAAAATGGAACAGCTGCTTTTTCACGAAGTCTTGAAAAGGGACAAGCCCATGCTTGGGATATGCCGGGGCATACAGGTCTTCAACGTGTTCTGCGGGGGAACACTTTGGAAAGACCTGCCGACTGAAAGGCCGTCAGCAACCGAACATCATCAGAAACCGCCCTATGACAAGCCGGTACACCGGGTGGATATTGTCAGCGGGTCACCGCTGCACACGCTGCTCGGGGCAAATCGCCTTGCAGTCAACAGCTATCATCATCAGGCGGTGAAGCAGCTTGCGCCCGGGCTTTCGGCTATGGCCTATTCCGAGGACGGACTTGCAGAGGCGGTGTATATGCCGGATAAGTGTTTCGTATGGGCAGTACAATGGCACCCGGAGTTTTCCTGCGCTGTCAGCAGGGAGAGCAGGATGATCTTCGGGGAATTCGTGAACAACTGCAAATGAAAAGGGACTGTCCGCGCAGTCCCTTTTTGTTATATCTCGATCAGGTCTATCTCGTTTAGCCACATCTGCGCTGAGGCGTCACTGGGCATTCGCCAGTCGCCCCGGGGCGAGAGGGTGACGGTGCCGACCTTGGGACCGTCGGGCAGGCAGGAGCGCTTGAACTGCTGCTGGAAGAACCTCCTGATGAACGTCCTCAGCCATTTCAGTATGACCTCGTCAGCATATTCTCCCGCGAAAGCGATACGTGCTATGCGGAAGATCTTCGACGGCGAAAACCCGAATCTGAGCATATAGTACATAAAGAAATCGTGCAGCTCGTAGGGGCCGACTATGTCCTCTGTCTTCTGGGAGATCGTGCCGTCATTCTCCGGCGGGAGCAGCTCCGGGCTGACGGGTGTGTCCAGAATATCGGACAGCACGCTGCTTAGCTCGCCCTGGGATATCTCCGCCTCGTAATTGACCAGCCAGCGCACAAGAGTTTTCGGGATCGAGCAGTTGACCGCATACATGGACATATGGTCGCCGTTATAGGTCGCCCAGCCAAGGGCAAGCTCCGAGAGATCACCCGTGCCGATAACGATACCGCCCAGCTGATTTGCCTTGTCCATAAGCACCTGGGTGCGCTCCCGAGCCTGGGCATTCTCAAAGGTCACATCCCGGGCATCGAGGGAGTGACCGATATCCGCAAGGTGCTGCGTCACGGCGGCGCAGATGTTTATTTCTTCGAGAGTCGTTCCGTAGGCCGCCGCCAGCTTGCAGGCGTTGTTGTAGGTACGTCCGGTGGTGCCGAAGCAGGGCATGGTGATGCTGTGAATGCCCCTGCGGTCAAGCCCCAGCATATCAAAGGCGTGAACAGCGACGATCAGCGCAAGCGTAGAATCAAGCCCGCCCGATAGCCCGAGGACAACATTCTTGCAGCCGATATGTTTGAGCCTCGTCATCAGCCCCACCGCCTGCATGGTGAGTATTTCCTCGCAGCGGCTGTCAAGAGCTTGCTTGTCAGTGGGTACAAAAGGTGTTTTCGGAAAGTATCTTTCGAGGGGCGTTTCGGAGACTTCAAGGGAGAAATATGCGGCAGCGATATCCGGTGATGCCGGAAAGGTGTTCATTCTCCTGCGCTCGTAACCGAGCTTTTGAATGTCGATATCCGCGACCGTCAGGCCACCTGTGAAATGCTTTGATTCACTCAGTACGGAACCGTTTTCCGCGATGATGTTATGCCCCGCAAAGACCATGTCCTGGGTGGATTCACCGATGCCGCAGTCGGCGTAAGCATAGGCGCAGGCCAGGGAGCCGGAACGGGCTTTGATAAGAGTTCTGCGGTAGTCGGCCTTGCCGATGACCTCGTCGCTGGCGGAGAGGTTGAATATCAGCACCGCGCCCGAGGTTGTAAGCCTTTCGCTGGGCGGCGAGCTTACCCACATATCCTCGCAGATCTCAATTCCGAAACAGAGCTCCGGCAGCTCCCTGCATACGAATACCCGGTCTTCAAGATGTAAGGTGTATTTGCCGACACTGATATCCGCACTGAGGCCGTCGGGTGCGGGAGTGAAGTGGCGCACCTCGTAAAACTCGCTGTAATTGGGTATGTTCTTCTTGGCTATGGCGCCGACTGCCTCGCCTCTGTTAATGACCACTGCGCAGTTACAGAGCTTGCCGCAGACCGCAAGAGGCACCCCGACTATCGAAACAATGTCGAGGTTCGCGGTCTCCTCGATTATCCGCGCAAGCTCGGACTTTGCCGAAGTCAGGAGCATTTCCTGCAAGAACAGGTCGCCGCAGGTATAACCTGTGACCGACAGCTCCGGAAAGCAAACTATCTTCACCCCCCTGCCGTGAGCCTCTTTGATAAGCTCGATGATCCTATCCGCGTTAAATTTGCAGTCTGCGACCTTGAGCTCCGGCGTGGCGCAGGCGATCTTTATAAAACCGTCTTTCATAGTTATCCCTCCACAAAAAAAGGCGCTCCGATCCCGTGACCGAAGCGCCTTTGCTTTATGCTATTATACCGCAGGCCGTTGGATTTGTCAAGATGCCTGTGCAGATCCACCGGCATACAATCCCCCCGGCTTGTTACAAACCCGCCTTTTCTTTCAGGATCGTTACCGCCTTCTCCAAAGCCCTGTCACGGCCTTCGGTCTGATCCGCGAGACTGTGCTCCACTCTGATATCCGGGGCAAAGCCCTTGTTGTAGATATCCTCGCCGTTCTGAGCAAAGCAGCACCTTGTGCAGATACGGAACCATCCGCCGCTTTCGAGCTTGATTTGCAGGGGCTGCCCCGAGGGCTGTCGATAAATACCGCGTCTGTGTGGGCTTTCATAACATCCACAAAGTCCTCCCCGGCAGAGAAGGTGTACCCGTTCGATACATCCGTATGTCTGTCGCAAAGCAAAGCGGCAAACCTCCTGAGCTCTTTGTAGTAATCATAGACATCTTTTGCAGCCAGAACGCGGGGCAGGGCTGCCTTGTACTCCGCGTCCCAGTCGATATGGAGCTTATCCCAGAATGCGAAATCATACTCCGCTTCCTTCCAGAGCTTTGACAGTTCATATATTTTAAGTTCATCGGGTACAGTACGCATAGATATGACCTCCTTCGGCATAGTTCCCTTTCATATTATTAGAAAGGGGAAAGTCAATCACGACTCAAACTGATTCAATGCCGTTGCTTTTTGCCGCAGGCTGTGTTAGAATTGTAATGATATAGCACGTTTCAAGCTATGCACATGGCACAAATTCAGTCTTTCAGTTTTGTGCAAAGAGTAGAATCCGCAAAAATCCGATAAGCAAAATGCCCCCTGCCGCGACTAATAAGCAGACACTCTTGAAAGGGGCGGTATCATGGAGCTGACTATCGACGAGCTGATCGTCTGGCTGCTGAGACAGCTTGAATTCGATGCTGCGCTCGACAGCGAGCGCGAGGCGCGGATACGTGCGCGAGTATTTTCAGCAAAAGCAAAGGAGGATGAGGGCGATGAACAGGAGTGAGATATCTGCTCTTGCCGAGCGGGCAAAGCAGGGCGACAGCGCGGCTTTTGAACAGCTGTATACAGAGTTCCGCTCACAGGTGTATTATTTCTGCAAGCGCTGTGTCGGCTCGGAAAGTGCCGCCGAGGACCTGACCTCAGAAACCTTTATCGACGCTATGGAAAAGATCGGCTCTCTGCGTTCGGGCGCAGCGTTTTCGGGATGGCTGTACGCGATAGCATATAACAAATGCT
This sequence comes from Ruminococcus sp., assembly GCA_017529875.1. Taxonomy (GTDB): domain Bacteria; phylum Bacillota; class Clostridia; order Oscillospirales; family Ruminococcaceae; genus FB2012. The sequence goes on from JAFXNC010000027.1 coordinate 81,738, forward strand.
CCGATCATCTGAGATCAAATGACCGCAGCGAGGTGGCGGCCACACCGGAGCAGCTCTCCGAAGCCGTCCTCAACGCCCCCCTCCTCCTCCCCGACGACTATGCCATAAACGCGGATACTCGCTCGCAGCTCCAAAGCATAATCGACGGTCTCTCCCCCGACCAGCGCTCGGCAGTGATAATGTACTATTACGACGAGATGTCCGTCGCGGAAGTTGCGGAAGCTATGGGGACGAACGAGAACAACGTCTCGCAGAAGCTCCACCGCGCACGGAAAAAGATACGCGCTCAGATTGAAAAGCTGATCGGCAAGGGCGCAATGTTCGGGGCGGTGCCGATGCGTGCGCTGCTGGGCGAGCTGGACACCTCGACTGTC
>JAFXNC010000028.1 GCA_017529875.1 Ruminococcus sp.
ATGCCGAGGGAAGACGCCCGCTTGTGCGGTGGATTAGATGACATTCAGGAGCTTGCCGGTTCCGAGCTCCCTGCCGATGATATCGGTGACCTTTGCCGTGAGCTCCGGCAGAACGATCTTCTGGAGGCAGCATCAGGCGATGACGATATTTATTTCTGCTGGCTGTCGCTTGAAGCTATTTCCTATATGTCAAACAGGGCGAAAACAGAGATCAAAAAGGTCGTTGCCGCCGTCTTCGTTCACTTTCCGCCGGTGCTGTCACTCATTGTGTAGCGGATTTCGCCGACCTCTGAATGACCTTTAACGGGGCCTTCAAGGAAATGTATCCAGGAAACGATCGGCTCGCCGTCTTCGTTTAAGGCAGCAGAGGAAGGGTCGAGCGTATTGGTGCACTCAACTCCGCAGCTTCTCTTCTTACAAGCGGTGTTCTTCTTGGGATCGCACTTGAATAATACTTCAATCTCGCAGGAACACTTAACAGCTAAACGTTTCATAGATCGCATCTCCTTTATTCTGATTTTTATATGTCATGTATATTATATCACATATATCCGAGATTGTCAATATATGAGAGGAGGCTTGCTATGCCCAAAAAGACTTACACCAAACGCCCGGACGGGCGATACCTGGCGAAGATCTATCTCGGTGACGGCAAGTACAAGTTTATTTATGCCAAAAGCGTCAAGGAGCTGGAGGCTGCCGTTCTGGAAGTCAAATCGCAGCTGCACTCCGGCATCGACGTCGCGGCTCAGCGGGACACCTTCGCAGATTGGGCTGCATACTACCTCCGGCAGCGGGAACGGGACCACGCCCGTGGAGATCTGACCGAGGGCAGGCTCGGTATTACCCGGAACCGTCTGAAAGATCTTTCGGAGCTGGACGACATCCCGATCGGCAAGATCCGCACCCGGGACATACAGGACATTATCGATGACAGAGCTTCCGAGGGTGTGTCTGTCTCCGTGCTCAAAGACATTAAGGCGGCTGCAATGCATACATTTGAGCTTGCCCTTGTAAACCGTGTGATCTCCTTCAACCCGGTCAGCGCCGTGAAGATCCCCGCCGACAAACACCATGAACCAAAGCGCCGGGCTCTCACCGAAGAAGAGCAGTCCTGGATCGAGCGGTCAGAGCACCGCTGCAAGTGCGCAGCTATGATCATGATGCACGCCGGGCTCCGGCGCGGTGAGCTTGTACCGCTGCTCTGGAAGGACATTGACCTCAAGGAACGTGTCATCGACGTCAACAAATCCGTGGAGTACCGGAACGGAAAGCCTACCGTCAAGCCATACGGCAAGAGCGAAGCCGCGATTCGCAAGGTGTATATTCCGAAAAAGCTTGCGGCTTACCTCTCCGAAGAGAAAAAGAAGGCAACGTCTCTGCTTGTCTGCCCGGATGCAGAAGGCGGGATGCTCACCGTTACCGGGTATCGCCGCCTTTGGCGGAGCTATATGCATTATCTTAACTTTACCTTTGGAGATTTCAGCAGCGAGATCGGATACAAGAAACCGAAGAGCCGCTTTGCCCCCGAAACGATCCCGACGGTGATCGCACCTTTCACAGCTCACTGGCTCCGGCATACATACATCACTAACCTTTACCTTGCCGGAGTGGACGTGCTGACCGCCAAAGAACTGGCCGGGCACGCCGACATAAAAACCACGATGGAGATATACACGCACCTCGATGCGATCCACAAGCGGAAGCAGGTAGATAAGCTCGACGAATACTTTGAAAATATGAAAGCCGGCAATGCATAAGTGCCGGCTTATATTTTTTGACTACTTTGACTCCCATATTGACTCCCATACTTGCCTATTTTTGCCCATTTTTAGCAACATTTACAACACATAAGCATTGACAAGCGAAGAACCCTAAACTGCGGAAATGCGCTGTTTAGGGCTCTTTTTTTATGGTCGAGGTGACGGGACTTGAACCCACGGCCCCTACGTCCCGAACGTAGTGCTCTACCAAACTGAGCTACACCTCGAAATCCACTTTTCTATTTTATCACCATTGGACTCGAATGTCAAGTCTTCGGCGGGGTTGTTTATAAATTATTCATAGCTTCACTCGCAGTCCAAAGCATCCTTCGCGGGGGCGCTTGCAGAGGCAGCAGGCCGCTTTGCACAGCCTGATCATCTGCGCTCCTGCGCAAAAGGCGTTCCCTCCCTCACCAACAAGAGCACTCACACAGCACATAGCATCCCCCCGAAGTATGCACTTACATACACTGCGAACTCCCCGCCCACCTTCCCGGGCGTTGCTCTTAGTACACTTTGCCTCTGCGGAGGGGGGACTGCACAATCGGTGGCGGGCGCTGGGGCAAAACTGCGAAAAAAAGCTCCCGCTTGCTTGACAAATCGCACCAAAAAGAGTATAATATATAAGGTGCATTGTCTTCCGGGGCGTAACTCAGTTTGGTAGAGTGCTTGGTTTGGGACCAAGATGCCGCAGGTTCAAGTCCTGTCGCCCCGACCAATCCCCTCACACTGTCAGAAGTATAGGAAAGATGCCCTATGGATCAGTATTATGTTACTTTGACCGTACTGTTCGTGATCGCTGTGCTGAGCACAGTCGGGCTGATAGCTGCCGTGAAGCTCATCAGAGCCGTCAGGCGAAAGCAGCCTCTGGCGGGCAGGATCGTCCTGCTGTCTCTCGACGGTGTATTGCTGGCGGGCGCAGTGCTGTTTGCCATGTCTCATCCCACCTGCTGGAAATACAGCGACTGGGCGATAGTGGGCTCCGAAATATCCTCTGTGGAGGAAAAGTACGGCCCCTTCGATACCGGTTCGGTACAGGAAGGCAGACCCGGCAAGGCGGGGTACTATATCTGCACCGACGACGGCCCTGTGATGCCCGATCATCTCGAGCATTACTATATGATGCACTACGACGAAAACGGCATCATCACCAAAGTTGAAGAAAGCCTCCCCGCAGGAGGCTGATATCCGGCTCGTTCCGGGAATACTATATACAGAAACCCAAAGAAAGAAAGGTGACAAGTATGCAGCTGCTTGAAGTTCTTGCTACGGAAAACTCTATAAACATAAACACTCCCGAATGGCAGAGAGCTGTTAAACAGCTTCACATCCAGATGGAGGTCGATGTTGACAAATTTGATTATTTCAAATGCTACCCCTGCAAATTCACCCTTAAGGCCAACCGCAACGCGGTGAAGATCTCAGAGCGCCCCGGCTATTTTCTCAGCGCAAGGCAGGGCATACTCGTCATCTGCCCCTCTACCACAGATCTGCCCCTGACCATGTTCGTTGACAAGAAGGCTATCCGCGTGGTCAAGGCCGAGAGCAAGCTCATGAAGAGCGAGGTCATCATCACCACCAATGATGATACCTATGTGTTCAGGTCGAACAAGAAGGGTATGCAGGACATCGAAAAGGAAGTCAACAAGATCAGGCTAATCTGACCTTGTGCCGGACATCCGGAACAAAACGGGTATCCGTTCAAGCGCAGGCGCGATAAAGATGTATCATTCAAGGCACTTCTGTCGGTACTATGACAGAAGTGCCTTTTCTTTACTTTGTGCAGCGCCTGCGGCTCAAATATTCAAATCCGTCTGCAAAGCGGACACCGGAGAGCTTTAGCTCTCTGTTTTTTTCTTTCTTATTTATTATAGGGGGGTCACCCCAACGCCCTGCTCAGGCTGTTGGGCACTCCCCGCGGGCCCCGGACGGCAAAGATGCCGAACTCGCTGCCCAGGCGGTCAAAGCTGAACTCGCCGGGGGCGTAGCGTTTTTGGAGCTTTATCTTCATCAGGCTGGTGATGACAAGTCCGTCGGTGCGGAAGTCGTAGGGAATGTCCGTTTCGGTGACGACGCACTTGAACAGTATGGAGGATACCGGCGCCCCCACATACAGGTACACCGTGTCCCCGGTCTTGATGCCTCTGCCCTGCTTCCAGTCGATCTCGTCGGCCTCGCTGAACGCCTTCACCACGTCATAGTACTTGGGATTGGAGGGTATGAGCCATGCCTTGGGCGGGCGTATCTCCTGTTTCTTTTTGGCGGAGGCCGTCGCCGCAAAGCTCAGGTCGATGAGCTGCTTTATCTCATCGGCGGGCACAGTTCCGTCCAGCACCACCGAGAGCCAGTTGCCCCGGGCGATATGGTAGCCGGGGTAGTACCCCTCCTGTGATAGCAGCATATCCCGCATCAGGATATCCCCAAGCTTCACGTTGAGCACGTCCACTGTCCCGCTGCGGCTGCGGGTCAGCTTGTCGAAGCTTATGTTCATCACTATCCCGAACCACTTCTGATTGTCCGAGTGCCGGAACACCGCATATTCCGGAAACCTCGCCCAAAGATATTCGGGCTCGGCCTTGTATTTCTTTTTGATGTAGTCAAAGACCTCCCCGCGCAGTGTGTCAGCCATTTTTATCCCTCCTGAGATACAGCCCGAACTCATAGCCATCGCCCTGATATTCCTCGTATTTCCGGGCGATGAGCTCCGTGAACCCGAAGCCCTCGTATATGTGTCTTGCCCTGTCGTTGCCGTCCTCGCAGCCGACGGTGAACTCGGTATAGCCTCTGTCCTCCAGTTCCCCGATGACCTGCTCCATGAGCTGCTTGCCCGCTCCCCTGCCCCGGTATCCCTCCCGGATACGGAAAGCGTACAGATACGCCCTTTTGCCCTCCTCGGCACGCTCGTCGGCACTTTTGCAGGCCGCGTGGAGCTCCCCTATGGGCTTGCTGCCCTCGAACATCACGAAGATATCCAGCTCGCCCGCGTTCATCTCACGGGTGTTCTGCCGTATCATCTCGTCGGGGTCGGCGTAGTCGAAAAGCTCTGTGAGCAGCCGCAGCTCGTCAGGGGTGATACGGCGTATCTCCCTGCCGGAGCGGGGCTTTTTCAACGTCCTGCACACGGCGACAGAGACCACGTCCGATGCCCCCAGCCCAATGAGCAGCGACGCGCAGGCCGAAAGGGTCGAGCCGGTGGTATGCACGTCATCGACGAGCAGTATGCGCTTGCCCCTGACCCGCTGCGGCTCACAGATAGCATAGAAGATCGTGGGGGCAAATTCCCGGCGCTGTTCTGCGCTCAGGTCGTGCTGACGCAGGCTCTTGGGCTTGCGTGCCAGCAGCTTGAAATCCCAGGGCACCCCTGTCTGCACCGACAGCTCCCGGGCGATGAGCTCCGCCTGGTTATAGCCCCGCTCCGCCTTTTTGCGCCGGGACATGGGCACACAGGTTATCAGATCAGCCTCCGCGCCCTTGACCTTTGGAGCCAGCACCCTTGCGGAGTAGAGGGCGAAGTTCTTCCCGCAGCCGTTTTTGAGGGAGTAGATGCCCTGCTTAGCGATGCCCTCATACCTGAAGGCGCACACTGCCGCCGAGCAGCCCTCCGGGGGCTTGATGTCGTGCTCGCGGAAGAGCGGCAGCTCTTTCTGACAGCGCTTGCAGACCAGCTCGTCCCACCTGATGAACCGGTCACAGCAGGGGCAGCGGTTGGGCATAAAGATATCCGCGATAAAGTCAACTATCCTGCTCATAGCCCCTCCGTTCACAGCTCGTGGATGACATTATAGAGCTCCTGCGCCGTTTCAAGGCTGACGCCCGCTGCGGCGGCAAGCTGCTCCACCGTGGCCTCCCGGAGATTGTCCTTTGTCTTGAACTCGGTCATGAGCTTCACGGCCTTCTTCTCGCCGATTCCTCTGACCTTGGTGAGCTCCAGCTGGTAGGAGGACTTCTTGTGCTTCTTGGCCTGATAGGTTATGGCGGTGCGGTGCACCTCGTCCTGTATCTGAGTAACAAGGTTGAAGGCTGCCCGGCATTTGAGCAGGCTTATCTCCCCGCCGCCGGTGGCGACGGCGCGGGTGCGGTGCTTGGAGTCCTTCACCAGGCCGAATATGGGCACCTCTATCCCCATAGACCTCACAAGGGGCGTGATCGTATTGACGTGCCCCTGACCGCCGTCCAGCAGGATCAGATCGGGCATGGTGGAAAAGCCCTCGTCGGTCTTCTCGAAGTAGTTGCGAAACCGCCTCTCAATGACCTCCGCCATGCAGGCGTAGTCGTTCTGCTCGGCGACTGTCTTTATGGAAAAACGCTTGTAGAACTTCTTGCAGGGACGTCCGTTCTCGTAGACCACCATGCCCGCCACCATGTCCGACGAGGCAAGATTTGAGATGTCGTAGCACTCGATGAACCGCGGCGGCTTCGGCAGCCCGAGAGCCTTGGCAAGCTCCTCTAAGGCTTCGATCTCCCGGCCGGTGCGCCCCACCTTGATAGACAGGAACTCCGATGCGTTGCTCTTGGCAAGGGTGGTGAGCCGCAGCAGATGCCCCCGCTGAGGCGTGGAGATATGAACCGCGTGACCCGACTTTTCCCGGAGCCACTTTTCCAGCAGCTCGCTGTTCTCGACAGGCTCGTCCAGGAGTATTTCTTTGGGCACGAACTCCCTTACCGAGTAATATCCGGTGATAAAACTCTCCCGCATCTCGGACTGATCCTCCTTCTCCCCGAGGAAGAAATCCGCCTTGTCGAAGAGCCGCCCGCCCCGGTACATGATGACGCTGGCGCAGGCCTTTTCGCTGTTCTGGGAGATAGCGATTATATCGGAATCCTTCATGGATTCGTCCACGATCTTCTGACTGTCGGCAGCCTTGCGTATGGCGGCGATGCGGTCGCGGAGCCTTGCGGCAAGCTCGAAATTCAGTTCCTCGGCGGCCTTGTTCATCTCCTCGGTGAGCCGCTCCACCGACTGCTGTGAGCCGCCCTTGATATACTCGACGGCCTGTCTGACGGTGTCGTTGTACTCCTCCTCGGAGAACTCCCCGGTGCAGACTCCCATGCACTTCTTGATATGGTGATTCAGGCAGGGTCGCGCCTTGCGGAAATCCTGGGGGAAATGCCGCTGACAGGTGGGCAGCATGAAGACCCGGTTGGCTTCCTCCACGGCCTGCTTCACGGCGTAGGAGCTGATGTAGGGGCCTATATACTGGGCGCCGTCATCCTCCTTTTGCAGCACCGCCTGGAGCCTGGGGTATGGCTCTTTTGTCACTCTGATATAGCTGTAACCCTTGTCGTCCTTGAGCAGGATGTTGTATTTCGGGGTATACTGCTTTATCAGCGAACATTCCAGCACCAGCGCCTCGAACTCGCTGTCGGTGACGATGAACTCGTAGTCGTTGACGTGGGAGACCATCTTCCACACCTTGGGAAGATGATCCTGCCAGGGGCGGAAATAGGAGCTGACCCGGTTGCGGAGGTTCTTGGCCTTGCCGATGTAGATTATCTTGTTTGAAACGTCCTTCATGATGTAGCACCCCGGCGAGGTGGTCAGTTTCGAGGTCTTCTCCCGCAGATAGGGCAGGCGGGGGTTTTCCTTTTCGGTTATGATCAAGAGGGGTCACTCCTTTTCTGAGTACTGGTGAGGGCGTCAGCCGCTTTCCGAGGCGGCCTGTGCCTCCATATCATGCTTGAATTCCTCGTTCAAGTCGGGGTAAGCCGAGAGCATGGGCTCCGGCTTTTTGCCGTTCTGACGGTCGTAATAGTTGCGGGTGATCCTCCCCACAAGGCCGCTGAGGGCCACAAGGCAGATCAGGTTGGGTATGGCCATAAGGCCGTTGAAGGTATCGTCTATCTCCCACACCAGGTCGCTGGTTATAAAGGTGGAGGCGGCTATAAGCAGGATGTATATGCTCTTGAAGACAGTAACAGCAGCCTTGCTGCCCCTGTCGCCCAGCCGCCCGAAGCAGAACTCGGTGGCCTTCTCACCGTAGTATGCCCAGGCCAGCACCGAGGTAAATGCAAACATCGGCAGTATCACGCTGTAAACCGCAACGCCGAAGGAGCCGAAGTTGGTCTCGAACATGGTAATTGCCATTTCGGTGTCGTTCTCGGCGCCGCTGAGGGAGGACATATCAAAGGTGGTCAGAAATGTCAGGGATGTCAGGGTGCAGATGACGAAGGTATCGAGGAACACCTCGAACACGCCCCAAAGCCCCTGCTTTACAGGCTCTCTCGTCTCGGAGGCCGAGTTGGCGATGACCGATGAGCCGAGACCCGCCTCGTTGGAGAAGACGCCCCTCGCCATGCCCTTGCGGATCACCGAGGCAAAAGTATAACCCAGTACCCCGCCCCCTGCGGCCTTGAAGGTGAAGGCCTTGGAGAAGATCAGCCCGAAGGCTCCGGGGACGTTGCCGATGTGCATACAGATCGCTATGACGGACAGCGTGATGAACAGCAGCGACATAAAGGGCACCAGCATCGAAGCCACCCTGCCGATGCGCTTGATGCCCCCGAGGATGATCACCCCGGTAAAGCCCGCCACCACCGCGCTGATGATGAACTTCACCAGCGCCGGGTCACTGAGGCCGAAGGCCTTGTCAAGAGCACCCGACACCGAGCCGCTGATCTTGTTGGTCTGCACCCCGCTCATGCCCACCGAGGCCAGCAGGCAGAACACCGCCGCCACATAGGCCAGCCAGCGCCATTTCAGGCCGTTGGCGATATAGTAGAAGGCTCCGCCGGAGAGCTCGCCGTTCTGGTTCTTCTTGCGGAAGTACAGTCCCAGGACGTTCTCGGAGTAGTTGGTCACCATGCCGAAGAAGGCGGATATCCACATCCACAGCACCGCGCCGGGGCCTCCGGTGAGAATGGCGGAGATGACCCCCACGATGTTCCCGGTGCCGACGGTGCCGGATATGGCGGTAGCGAAGGCCTCGAACTGGGACACCGAGTTATCGCTGCGGGATTTGTTCTTCTTCCCCAGCCCCCTGATCGCCGGGACTATGGTGCTGGCAAGGGAGTCCTTGAACCTGCGCACCTGCAAGAACCCTGTCCTCACCGAGAGCAGCAGCCCCGTGGCAAGGATAAGGATTATCACAGGCCAGCCCCAGACTATGCCGTTCAAAAAGCTGTTGACTTTTCTTATGATCGCTACGATTCTCTCTGACAAAACAGCGACCTCCTAAAGGGTTTGCGGACAGAGCCCTGCCCGGATATATTATATCATATTGACGTACAAAATGCAATATACCTCGATGCCGTCTATCCCGACAGGACAGATATTGTGTTAAACAAATGAAACTTCCCCTGCGGGGGTTGATTTGAGGGAGAGAATGTGGTATACTAATAGGATAAAAGGGACTTCATGTCCCTCGGGACTTTATATCCCCCGGGACTTTATGTCCCACGGGACGTGCGTCCCGAAGAATTAGCAAAGGAGATCCCGTGCCGCCTGCGGGCTGAGGCACGGAACAGGATAATGACAAACAACAAGGGACAATTGAAACGGCTGCTGATCTTCCTTATCTGCTGCGTGATACTCTCGGCTTTCGGAACGATGTTCTTTGATACATGGGATACAAGCTACAACGACGCCATGCTCGACCCCTTCTGGAAGCTGGGCAACGTGCTGATGGCGCTGCTGTATACCGTGATATACGGAGTTATCACAAGGGGGCTCAACGGCTTCAAGATCACATATATGCGCTCGTCGGGGCTGTTCGGTTCACAGCTCCTCGGCATCATGACCACCAACGTCATCAGCTACATACAGATAAGCCTTATAGGCCGCGGACGTCTTGCAGTAAGGCCTATGGTGATACTGACCTTTAAGGAGTTCGGCATCGCACTGGTATGGAGCATAGTGTCGGTTCAGCTGCTGAGGCACCTCTATCCGCCGAGGCGCATGATAATAGTTTACGGAAACCAGAACTCGACTTCGCTGATACAGAAGATGAGCAAGCGTTTCGACAAGTATCAGATCTGCGAATCCATAAGCTGCGACGAGGATATCGAGTTCATAAAACAGCAGATACTGCGCTACGAGGCGGTCATAATCTCCGACGTGCCCAGCGTCATGCGAAACAAGCTATTGAAATTCGCGCTGGACAAGTCTATACGCACATACATAACCCCCAAGCTCTCGGATATCATAATCCGGGGCTCGGACGAGTTCAACCTCTTTGACACTCCCCTGCTGCTCAACCGCAACGAAGGTCTTTCTCTCGGCAAGCGCATTGTCAAGCGGGCTATGGACCTGATACTGGTGCTCATCGCGCTGGTCATCGCGTCGCCCTTCATGCTGCTGGCGGCTGTTGCAGTCAAGTGCTGCGACGGCGGGCCGGTGTTCTACAAGCAGAAGCGCCTCACCAAGGACGGCAGGGAGTTCAAGGTCATCAAGTTCCGCAGCATGGTGGTCAACGCCGAAAAGAAGGGCGCACAGCTCGCCGGCAAGAACGATGACCGCATCACCGCCGTGGGCAGCGTGCTGAGAAAGACCCGCTTCGACGAAATGCCTCAGCTTTTCAACATCCTCAAAGGCGATATGTCCTTCGTGGGACCCCGCCCCGAGAGGCCGGAGTTTTGCCGGAGATATGAGAAAACCATGCCGGAGTTCCGTTACAGGCTAAAAGTCAAGGCCGGGCTCACAGGCTATGCGCAGGTAATGGGCAAGTACAACACCACCCCCTACGACAAGCTGAAGCTCGACCTTATGTACATCGAAAAGCAGTCGCTGCTGCTGGATATCAAGATACTCATGCTGACTGCGAAGACCGTCTTCGAGCCGGAGGCCGCCGACGGCATCACAGGCGAGGCGGTGGAGACCCACCGTGAGCTCCACCCACAGCGCGACGAGCGTGAGCTGGACAAGATACTCAAATAAGGAGGCAACATGAGATTCACTCTGAAAGTCAAACAGAAGCTCTCCGTCACCCAATACACCGAGGCGATACCGGTGAAAAGCGTGAGCGAGGACGGCTCTTTTGAGGCCGACAGCATCACTTTTGCCCGCCGGGACGCCAACACCTTCATCCGGGAGTGGACAGACCGCTCTGGCATGAAGCTGCGCACCCAGAAGGACTGGGTGAAAAACCCCAGGACCAAGCTCTTTGAAAAGCAGGTCATGGTGCAGAACGGTGTTCATCCCGAGAGCTATGTGTTCATCATCGAGGAGTGATCACGCCCAGCCGATGCGGCAGGCAACTGCGGCCTCGTCCCCGCGGCTGATAAAGTAGGTATCGCTCCCCTCCCCGGTGATGCGCCCGATGTCAAGGGTCTCCCCCTCATAGGACTGCCCCAGGTAGTGCAGCTCGAGACTTGCTATCTCCCGGCTTTGCAGCTCTTTGGAAGTGAAGGTATCAAGGATGAACCGCACATACTCCACGTTATTTGTATGGGAGCAGTAGTCGAGGTTGGTCGAACGCACCGTCACGCTGCTGACAGGGGACGTACCCTCCTTTGAAAAACGGCTGAAATCAAGCCCGGGCATCGGCTCGGGCTTTTCCATATCCTCGGTAAAGCCCAGGGTCACCGGCTTGCGGATATGACCCGTTTCAAGGTCGAGAGCGCAGATCTCCACCCGGGAACGCACAAAGGCCTCCCCGGCAGCTGAACCGATCTCGGTATCCACGAATATCCTCAGGGGGGAGTGCTTAGAGATGTAGCAGCGGACGTGGAGCTTTTCCAGCCACTTTGGCCGGCGCATGATCTGCATATTGTTCTTGGAGAACACCCACATGGCGCCGTATTTGTTCATGGCGGTGACGCCGTCGATGCCCATGCCCCCCAGCAGCTCCGTCACCGAATCCTCGATGAGCTCCAGCGCCGCGATAACCGAGAGTTTGAGCTGAGGGTCGCACATACTGCCCGCAACATAGCTTTCTTTTTCGTATACCATTTTTACCGCTCCTTACTTTTATTATACCGCCGGGATCATCCGGCAAAAATCAAGCTGCCGCAGCTCACGGCAGCTCGCTTTTTTACAGCCTTATTCCTTCACATACTGATAGGTCATCATTTCGAGAAGACCGTCGTCGGTGAACTTGACAGGCGCCCAGGGGTCGATAGGCTCCCCCAGGACTTCGCCCTTTGCGCCGGTGTCGAACTTGTAAACGCCGTCAACTTCCTTCCAGGCCTTCTTCTCGATGACCATAAGATCGCCCATCATCACCAGCTCGCCTGATGCCAGCGCCGCGTCGATCTCCTCCTGCGAAACGCCCTCGGGGATCTTGGCAAGAAAGCTGATCGTGCCGTCCTCGCTGAATATCAGCTTGCCGCCGTCAACGCCCTTTTTGAAGTCGGCATCCACTGCGGGGTCAGCCAGGTACTCCTCCACGGGGCACCATACCGCGTTGAAGGCCTCGTCCCGGGTCATGACCTTTGCGATCTTCCATGTTCCGATAATGTCCATGTTACACACTCCTTCTGAATATATTAAAGAGCCTTCTGCTCCGGTGTACTGTGTTTGCAGGTCACTTGCGCCTGCGCTTCTTTTTGAGCCTGTCGGTCTCCACCACCAGGATATCACCGTCAGCCACAGTCACGTTCTCAGCCGCAACGATAGTCAGCTCTCCGCGTATCAGCACCAGCACCCTCATGCCGTAGCCGTGGTTTATGTCCCCCACGGTAAGGCCGATAAAGCCGCTTTCCCCGTCCGCCAGCACCTCGCCTATGTGGGAAACGTCCCGGTAGGTCTTGTCGGAGTGGAGATTCTTCTGATACTGCTCAACGAAGCCTGCGCTGATGATACCGGTAGGCACCGCCACCACTCCCACGCCGAGAAATGCGGTGAATATCGCCATGATCTTGCCCACAACGGTTATGGGGTAGATGTCGCCGTAGCCCACGGTCATCAGGGTGGAGATGCTCCACCAGATGCCGGAAAAGGCGTTCTCGAACTGGTCGGGCTGGGCGTTGTGCTCCGCGTAGTACATACCGATAGAGGACGCCAGCATCAGTATCAGTATGATGAATACCGAGGAAATGATCTGATTGCGCTTCTCCTTGAGTACCCCGGTTATGATGTTGAAGCTGTCCAGCTGGGAGTTGATCTTGAACAGCCTGAATATCCTCACTACCCTCAGCATCCTGAACACGATCATGCCGGAAAGGAAATAGAAAGGCAGTATGGTCAGCAGGTCGATGATGCCGTCGTAGGAAAACAAAAACCTCAGCCGGGATTTGAGCTTGCCGTACTCCGGGTAGAGCAGGTCAGCCGTCCACAGCCGCAGGATATACTCCACGATGAATATGCCCACGGTGATGAGCTCGATCGTCTCAAACACCGGCTCCGCGGGAGAGAGGGTCTTGAAGGTCTCCAGGGTCATGGCAAGGATGTTGAGTATGATGACCACCGAGATGAAAATATCGAAAAAACGGCTGGGGAAGTCCCCCTTGTAGCCGATCTGGATTATGTCGAAGATGCGTTTCTTCATTAGCTGCTGCCCCCTTTCGGTGTCAGGGCCTGCTCACCACTCGATCGTCGAAACGTCGGCAGGAGCGGAGTTGAGGGTCATGCTGCTCACCCGGCTGTTCTTGAACCTGATGACCCTGTCAGCCATAGGCGCGATGGCGGCGTTGTGGGTTATGACGATGACCGTCATGCCGTTGTTCCGGCAGGTGTCCTGCAGGAGCTTTAAAATGGTCTTGCCGGTGTTGTAGTCCAGGGCTCCGGTAGGCTCGTCACAGAGCAGGAGCTTGGGTTTCTTGGCAAGGGCTCTCGCAATGGAGACACGCTGCTGCTCACCCCCCGAGAGCTGCGAGGGGAAGTTGTCAAGCCTGTCGCCCAATCCCACCTGGGTCAGGACCGTGGCGGGGTCGTCGGCGTCCTTGGTTATCTGCACCGCCAGCTCCACATTCTCTTTGGCGGTCAGATTGCCTACCAGATTGTAGAACTGGAACACGAACCCGATATCGTAGCGCCTGTACGCGGTGAGCTGCTTGCGGTTGTAGGCGGCGATGTTCTGACCGTCCACGATGATCTCGCCCTCGTCGCAGGTGTCCATGCCCCCCAGCATATTGAGCACCGTGGTCTTGCCCGCCCCCGAAGGCCCGGCGATGACCACGAATTCGCCCTTCTCGATCTCGAAATCCACGCCGTCGCTGGCGTTGATAGTAACCTCGCCCATTTTGTAGCGTTTGTATACGTTTTTGAATTCAACGAACGGCATAGACGTCCCTCCCGAAGAATTGTTCTATCTCAGCTTTTTTGACATATACAGCACAAGGTCGTCATCCACGGTGTAAATGGTGTCGTAGGGTGTGCAGACCTTGTCCTTGTACCATGCCCCGGTGCCGTCGGGGATGTATCCGCGCTTGACGTACATACGCTGCGCAGAGCCGTAGGCGTTGTGCAGTCCCACACTGAGGTACACGGTATCGGAATACTCCGAGGCTATCTTCTCAGCGGCGTCCATGAGCTTGCTGCCGATGCCGCGGTTGCGGTACTTTATCAGCACCCCGAAATCCACTATCTCCGGCAGACCCTTCCCGCCGAAGGGCCCCCAGCAGGAGTCGCGGTACACATTTATATACCCGGCCGGCGTGCCGTCATACTCAGCAACCATCGGGATGTTGCCCTTTTCCTGCCGGTCTCTCAGCCGCATAAAAAACTTGTCAGGGGTAGTATTCCAGCCCTGAGCCTGTTCTTCCTTTGCAAAATACTCCGCGTCGCTCTCGCGCAGCTCGCGTATCACAACATGACCGTCATCATAATATATCATTACAGCTCACCCTTTCGCGATATACCAGCTCTTGCCGCTGTGTACGTCCACGGTCATGGGAACGGCAAGGTGTACAGCGTTCTCCATTTCCTCTTTGAGCAGCGCAGATACGCGCTCTGCAAGCTCCTCCCTGCACTCGATGATAAGCTCGTCGTGTACCTGCAATATAAGCTTTGCGTCCAGTTTTTCGGACTTTAATCTTCTGTATACCGCCACCATGGCAAGCTTGATTATGTCAGCAGCAGCGCCCTGAATAGGCGCATTCATGGCGGCGCGCTTGCCGAAGGCCTGGAGCACCTTGTTCTTGGACAGCAGTTCGGGTATCATCCTCCTGCGCCCGAAGATAGTTGTGACGTAGCCGTTCTTGATGCCGTTCTCGACAGTCTTGTCCATAAATTCGTACACTTTCGAGAAGTTGTCCAGGTAGTTCTGTATATATCTTTTTGCCTCAGCCACTGAAACTCCGATGTCCTTAGACAGCGAAAATGCGCCGATCCCGTAGATGATGCCGAAGTTTACGGCCTTCGCCGCAGAGCGCATCTCAGGGGTAACAAAGTCCTCCGGCAGATCAAAAACCTGCGCCGCCGTGGAGCGGTGGATGTCGCGGCCTTCCTTGAATGCGGCCTGCATATTCTCGTCGCCGCACACCGACGCCAGCACACGCAGCTCGATCTGGCTGTAATCCGCATCCACCAGAGTATAGCCATCCTCCGCCACAAAAAACTTGCGCATATTCCGCCCCAGCTCCTTGCGCACCGGGATGTTCTGCATATTGGGCTCCGCCGAGGAAATGCGGCCTGTGCGGGTCTCGGTCTGCTTGAAAACGCTGTGTACGCGGCCGTCAGAGCGTATCTCTTTGAGCAGCCCCTCCACATATGTGGACTGCAATTTGGTCAGTGTGCGGTATTCCAGTATCAGCGGCACTATGGGATGCTTGTCTGTGATACCTTCAAGCACCTCGGCGTTGGTCGAGTAGCCGGTCTTGGTCTTCTTCTTTCCGGGCAGGTTCAGTTCCTCGAAAAGTACAGTACCAAGCTGCTTAGGTGAAAGGATATTAAACTCATGTCCGGCATATCCGCAGATTTTTTCACGGAGTTCTTCGATGTCGCCTTCAAGGCCTTTTCCAAACTCACGGATGCCATCCGCATCAGCCTTCACGCCGTATATCTCCATTGAGGCCAGCACCTCGCAAAGAGGCAGCTCGATATCGTTGTAAAGCTTCATCATTTCAGCGGCTTCAAGCTGTGATCTGAGACAGACGCAAAGCGCCGGAAGAGTCGCAATATCGGCGTTCTCGCCCATGTCAGACCTGTATGCGCAATGATAGCTCAGTGCAAGGCTCTCGACGGTGTATTCGCTGGCCTGCGAATTGAGAAGATACCCCGCCAGATCACAGGCAAAAGTGAGGTCCACAAGCTCGCAGCCCGCAGCCATTGCAGCCTTGTGAGCGGCCTTGGCTTCAAAGCATTGTTTCTCTCCGGGAGTGATAAAATATGAAAGCATAACATCAGTGTTGTCAGTGATATATACAGTCTCTCCGTAAACCACCGAAAGCTTATCACCGGTGTAAATAAAACAGCTCTTTTCGGCGGCTTTTTCGGCTATAACATCGGCATCAAGAACAGCGGTATCATACTTAGGCAAGCCTGTAATATCAGCAGACTTGACAGGTGCAGAGATCGCAGGTGCGATATCTCCGAGCTTGAGCCTGTCCATCAGCTTGAGCATTTCAAGCTCCACAAGCAGAGCTTTGAGTCCCTCTTTGTCGCCTTCACCGATGATATAGTCATCAAGTTCGGTATCAACAGGCGCAGTCAGACATATCTCCGCAAGAAAACGGCTGTCGATAGCATCCTGATGACCATTCTCCAGCTTAGCCCTGGTGGATTTGGTCAGCTCGATGCTGTCCAATTGTTCGTACAGTTTATCAACAGAGCCGCACTGCTGTATCAAGGAAAGTGCAGTCTTCTCACCGATCCCGCGAACGCCGGAGATGTTATCCGAGGCGTCGCCCATAAGCGCCTTGACCTCGATCATCTGACGCGGCGAAACGCCGTATTCCTCCATGATACGCGCAGGGGTGTATATCTTGGTCTCCTTTGTACCCGCAAGCCGCACAGTTACGCGGTCTGAGACCAGTTGAAAGCTGTCACGGTCGCCGGTGAGGATATAGCACTCGGA
This sequence comes from Ruminococcus sp., assembly GCA_017529875.1. GTDB lineage: Bacteria > Bacillota > Clostridia > Oscillospirales > Ruminococcaceae > FB2012. Next base: position 16,655 of record JAFXNC010000028.1, read on the forward strand.
GCCGTTATCGGAGGCAGCTTTGGAGAGCGTACCCAGAATATCGTCGGCCTCAAATCCCTCGCACTCAACGATCCTGATACCCATGAGACCCAGCAGCTTCTTGATGATCGGCATTTGCTGAGCCAACTCCTCCGGCATACCCTTGCGGTTAGCTTTGTAAGAGGCATTTGCCTTATGCCGGAAAGTGGGCGCACGCAGGTCAAAGGCCACAGCAACGCAGTCCGGCTGCACCTCGGAGATCTCTTTCAAATAAATATTCATGAACCCCATGATCGCATTCGTGGGTATACCCTTTGAATTGGTCAGGCCCTTGATCCCGTAGAATGCACGGTTCATAATACTGTTACCGTCGATAGCAAGAAGTTTCATTTTGCACCTCCAAATACCATATGCGGTATTTATAGTATATATGTAAGCACCACATACGGTATTTTACATAAACAATATATATGTGTACGCACCAGGCGTACACTTACTCAGAAATCTTTTCAAGCGACAGCGTTGCGATACCGTTGAGAGACTGGTCTGCGCGTTTGCCTGCGAGGTAGTCAAAGTACCCCTGACAGCCTATCATAGCGGCGTTGTCACCGCAGTATTTCAGCTCCGGCATATAGAGCTTCATGCCCCGCTTGTCGCAGGCTCTTTGCAAAGCATCCCGCACGCCGGAGTTGGCTGAAACGCCACCTGCAAGGCCGATCGTTTTGTAACCCAAAGCCTCTGCCGCAGCCATTGTTTTGACCATTAGTATCTCGCATACCGTCCGCTGAAATGACGCAGCTACGTCCTCTCTGACGATCGACTCACCCTTCTGTGCGGCGTTGTGCACAAGGTTTATCACAGCAGTTTTCAGCCCGGAAAAAGAGAAGTCGTACTCGCAGCCGTCCACTTTGGGATGGGGAAATTTGTACGCATGAGCGTCGCCGATCTTAGCAGCCTTGTCGATGAATTTCCCGCCGGGGTATTCGTAACCGAGGGTCCTGGCGACCTTGTCAAAGCACTCCCCTGCGGCGTCGTCATGGGTACGACCCACCACACGGTAACGGGTATGTTCCAGCACTTCAACTATATGAGAGTGTCCGCCGCTGACGACCAGGCACAGATACGGCGGCTTAAGATCCGGGTGAGATATATAGTTCGCAGCGATATGCCCGGCGATATGATGCACAGGTATCAGCGGCTTATCAGCTGAAAGCGCCAGCCCTTTTGCAAAGCTTATACCCACAAGCAGGGCGCCTATAAGCCCCGGGGCATATGTCACAGCTATCGCATCTACGTCGTTCAGGGTGCATCCGGCCTCGTCAAGGGCGCTCTGCACCACCTGATATATACTCTCGGCGTGTCTGCGGGAGGCTATCTCGGGTACTACACCGCCGTAAAGCCGGTGCTCCGCGATCTGCGTAGCTACGATGTTAGACAGCACATTCACTCCGTCCTCGACTATCGCGCAGGCTGTCTCATCACATGAGGATTCAATTGCAAGTATCTTCATATCTGCATCTCCGAATACCATATACGGTATTTATATTATATGTTAAAATACCACATATGGTATTTTAAATCTGTCGGTATATCCTTTTCATCTCATCTGTAAAGCTGCCGTCCGGGTTCTGGGTATACAGCTGCGGCTCCACTTTCAGAAAACTGTTCCCGCCCTTTCGGCCGTCTACCAGCACGAGCCAGGGCGCACCCTCGGGGTCCTTGCTGACGAACCTGACCCGCTTGGGCTCGATGCCGTTGGAGCGCATCGCCACCATGATATCGCACAGCCGCTCAGGTCTGTTGCAGATGCACAGCCGTCCGCCGAACCGCAGTGCACGCTTTGCGGCAGCGCAGACATCGTCGATAGTGCACAGCGTTTCGTGCCTCGCGTTGGTCACTTGGGCGCTTTCATTTTTTGCACCTGTGCCGACTATGTTGTAGGGGGGATTGCAGGTGATGAGGTCTATCTGTTTCTCCGGACAGTAGTCCTTCAAGTCGCCTAATATCGGGGTTATGTCGGTTATCTGTGACCTTTCCAGCGACAGTTTCAGCTGCCGGTGAGCCTTCTCCTGTATCTCCACGGCATCTATGTGCTTGGGTTTAAAATTCTGATACATCAGCAGTGCGATTATGCCACTGCCGGTGCAGAGATCGCAGACCGTGTCCTTATGCCTCGGGGCGGCGAAGTCCGCCAGCAGAAATGCATCAGTTCCGAAACGGTGCTCCGTCGAGATCACTATCTCGATGCCGTCGTGAAGCTTTTCAATGGTAAAATCGTCATATGTCATGCGCTCACCCCTGCCATTCCTCCAAAAATACCGTCATCAGCAGCGCATCCTCTGTGGGCAGAGTGTAGAAATCCTTCCTCAGCCCCACCTGCCGGAATCCGAAACGCTTGTAAAACCTGATGGCGCCCTCGTTGGACTTTCTGACCTCCAATGTCACGAAATCGCAGCCCCTGTAACGGTTCAGCACTTCCTTCAAAAGCAGCGTACCTACGCCGTTTGAGCGTTCCTCCGGTATCACGGCCAGATTGTTGAGGGACACATCTCCGCAGATATTCCAGACGTTTGCAAAGCCGATGATACGCCCCTCCGACTCCGCCACGAAGGTCCTGGAATTGGGGTTGCTGTACTCCCGCTCGTACCCCTCCTTCGACTGGGATACCGAGAAGGTATTCTTATCTATCTCCGCGACTGCACCGCAGTCTTTCAATGTCATTTCTCTGATCAGTACCATTATATCACCAAATACCATATACGGTATTTCTTATATATACTCCAATACCTTATACGGTATTTTTGCTTATCAGCATAGCATACAGCTCACTCTTGGGGAAACCTGTCGCCTTGGCTATCTGCTTGCAGGCATCTGCGCCGCGCATACCCTTTGAAACAAGGGCTTCCACCTGTTCAAGCGCCTGCTCGATAGTCTCTGTGGCGGCCTGCTGCTGTGCGCCCTCGATGACCAGCACGAACTCCCCCTTGGGGTCGTTGGCGGTGTAGTGTGCCACGGCCTCAGACAGCGTGGTGCGATATATCTCCTCGTGGAGCTTGGTCAGCTCCCGGCAGAGGGAAATGCGCCTGTCCCCCAGGAAGTCCAGCATATCCTTCAAGGTCGTCAGCAGCTTGTGGGGTGCCTCGTAGAAGATCAGCGTGGAGGTGCTGTCCTTCACCTCGGCGAGAATTGCAAAACGCTGATTTTTCGGCACCGGCAGGAACCCCTCGAACTGGAACCGCGAGGTGCTCAGCCCGCTCACCGCAATGGCCGACATCGCTGCCGTAGGCCCCGGGACCACCTCCACGGTGATGCCATTTTCGGCGCAGAGCTTCACCAGATCCTCGCCGGGATCGGAGATGCAGGGCATACCCGCGTCGGTGACTATGGCGGCGTTCTCCCCCGCGATGAGGCGTGCGCAGATGCCCTCGCCGGCCTGACGTGCGTTATGCTCATGGTAGCTCACAAGGGGCTTTTTCAGCTCAAGATAGTTGAGTATCTTCCCGGTGACGCGGGTGTCCTCGGCGCAGATGAAATCCACCGCTTTCAGCGTTTCAACTGCGCGGTAGGTCAGATCACCCAGATTGCCGATGGGCGTACCCACCACATAAAGCTTACCCATTTCCCAGCACCGTCCCCGGGTCAAGGCTGTAAAACTCCGCTTCGGTGCGGAGGTACCTGTCAACCTTGACGTTGTATTTTTTCTGGAAGACCCTGACTTCCCTGCCGCCCTCCGGCACGAACATGATGCGGCGGCTCTTTCCGCCAGCCCAGCAGACAGAGTCCAGGTAGTAGATGTAATCCCCGACCCAGCCGAAGTATTCCCCGTCGGTCATGCCGTAGCGGTCGTTTATCCACATGACAGAAAGCTCTGAGCTGTCGTCGTCCAGGGCTTTTCCCAGTCGGTATACGCTCACCGGCTCGCCGGAGACAAGGGGTACTGCGCCGCACTGTACGTCGATGCAGAGCCAGCTCTCCCGGTCGGTATCGTATGCCTCGCAGACCACATGAGCAGCGCCGTTGTCGCGGGTCTCGCTGTCCTCGGTCTTGAGCACCACGCTCCTTGCGGGTATACCCAGGGCGTTGAGACAGCCCGCCGTAACGATGCCGTACTCCACGCAGCGAAACCGCTTTCCCTGCTTTGTGACCTGCTCCAGGATCGTATACGGATCCCGCTTATCAGGCTCGCCGTAGGAGACGTGCTCCCACAGGCCTGAGACCCATTTTGCCACCGTCACGATCTTATCAAAGCAGCTCCCGCAGTTTGAAACGAGTCCCTCCAGCTCATATTCGCGGCGGAGCTTTTCCAGATATTCCGGGGAGTATTTGCACCAGATGTTTTCCATTACGAGCCTCCGTTTATGGCTGTTATCTGCTCCGCTGCACGGCGAAGATCGTCGAGGGTATTGAGCTCTCCGGACTGCCCGCGCAGCTTTGCGGCGCCGTGGAGACCCTTTATGTACCAGGCGAAGTTGTGCCGCATCTCCTTGATGCCCTGATACTCACCCTTATAGGAGCAAAGCAGCTCAGCGTGGCGCAGCATTATGCGCATTTTCTCAGCCGTGTCAGGCTCAGGCAGCAGCTCGCCGGTGTCCAGGTAGTGCCGTACCTGCCTGAATATCCAGGGTCTGCCGTAGCTGCCCCGGCCTATCATCACCAGATCACAGCCGGTGTATTCGTACATTTCTTTGGACAGTTCAGGCGTAGTGACGTCGCCGTTGCCGATGACCGGGCAGCTCACCGCCTCCTTGACCAGCCTGATCTGCTCCCAGTCGGCAGTGCCGGAGTAGAACTGCGTCCGCGTCCTGCCGTGGACGGTTATGGCGGCGGCGCCTGCCTGCTCAACGGTCTTGGCGAACTCCACGGCGTTGATATGCTCGGGGTCCCAGCCGATGCGCATTTTCACCGTCACGGGACAGCAGGCCTCCTGCACAGCCCGGCGGACAATGTCCGCCGAGACCCGGGGCGTCTTCATCAGCGCCGACCCGCTGCCGTTGCCCACGATCTTAGGCACGGGGCAGCCCATGTTGATGTCGATGATATCGGGCTTGAACTCCGAGAGCATATAGGCCGCCCTGCCCACGAACTCCGGCTCCTCGCCGAAAAGCTGTATGGCGAAAGGCCGCTCGGCGGGGTCGATGGCGCAGAGCTCCGGGGTCTTTTTGTCGCCGTAGACCATGCCCTTGGCGGAGACCATCTCGCTGACCAGGTAGGAAGCGCCGTACTCCTTGCACATGAGCCGGTAAGCCGTGTCCGCCACCGAAGCCATAGGCGCCAGCGCCGCAGAACGCTCGATATTCACATTTCCGATTTTTATTTGTTCAAGCATAAACTCTCCAAACCAATGAGCTGAATCAAAGCCTAACCCCTGCCGCCAAACTGTGCAGGCAGTCACCGCTCACTTTTAAAGTCCGCGCTTAGGACAGCCACACAAAGTTCCGGTCCTCGTTGAGAAAATCCATATTGTAGAGCATGATGACCCGGTCGATGCCGTAGTCGCTCACCAGCTCGCTGACGTCCTTTTCCTGCATATGATAGTAGCGCAGATCCACCATGACGATCTCGCTGTACCGGGTGAAAAGCTGCTGCACCGCCGAGTTGGCGTAGCTGTCTTTCAGCACCAGTGCGCGCCCGCCCTCATGGCCTGTCTTTATGCGTATCTGCGCGAAATTCCCGCCGAAGAAGGAGGCGTATTTGTCCTTCTTGTCCAGGAAAGACTTATCAAGTATACTGTCCGAAATTTTGCCCTCGTTGACCCACTCTATCTCCTGTACACCCACGTTGTCACCGTAGTAGAACGTGTCAGAGACCGCCTGGGACACCGGCGCCTTGGAGTAGAGGGTACCGTAGAAATCCTCGCCGGCCCTGACATATTCGATGCCGGGCATCTCGTCTGTGGACTGTATCTGACCGCTGCTCAGCAGATATCTCTCCATAGCCCTGCGGGCACCGAAGGCCGTCCAGTGGTGGTCGGTGCGGTAGTACCAGTTGCCGTAGCTTTCGGAGAGGGCCTCGGTCATGGGGTAAAAGCTTATCCTCTCGCTGAGGATGCTGCCCACATAGTCGATGCTCTGCTTCTGATCGTCGCAGACCGCCCCCGCGGGGAGCTTGTCAAGAGTAAACGCCGACACATTGGGCACAAGTATCAGGTCTGCGGGAACGCTCAGGCTCTGGGCAAAGTCGTTGAGACAGCCCACGTTCTCAGCGATCTGAGTGCGGTTCTCCTCGTACTTCTGCACATAGCGAAGCCCGCTGTCCTCGATGAGATACACGCCGTTCTGATAGCTCTTGCCAAGCATGAAATCCAGGTCAGTCTTCAGCGTCACCAGCTCGTCCTTGGCAAAGAGCTGATCCGAGATGTAGCTCTCCAAGTCAGTTGAGAAGGTGCCCTCCTTGATGTTCTTCCAGCTGACCTCCGGCTTTTGGGCAAGGGTGCGGTTCTCCATTTCGGAAAACTCCCTGTCGCCCTTGATGATAAGCGCCAGAGCAAAGCCCATGACGAATACTATGAACACCGCCGAGGTGATGATATTTGCGATCTTACTGCTTTTATTCTCCATTTCCGCACACCTCCCTCAGAACCTGAAATACAGAAACGGATTGAACGAGCTGCCTGCAAGATATGCCGTGGAGACTATCAGCAGCGCCGCCGTGGTAACAGGCTCGATAACGCAGCCGTAGACCGCCGGCAGCTTCACAGTGAGCTTTTTGCCTAAATGCATGAACAGCGGCACCGAGGCTATCACCAGTATCACCAGGAGCTTCCAGCTGCCGGCTATCCAGTAGAGGTCGTACTTGCCGCCCCAGAAAGGCAGTCCCCCGAGGCCGAACATATTCTTGAAGTTCTGTATCAGCTTTGAGGTATCGTCAAAGGCGAATATCCCCCAGCCGATGACTATGAACAGCAGCGCATAGATGTGCCGTATCGCCGCGGGCAGCTTGCCAAGAGCTTTGAGCAGGAACAGCTTTTCGCAGAGCAGTATGATGCCGAAGTACACGCCCCATATCATGAAATTCCAGCTGGCACCGTGCCAGAAGCCGGTGAGGAACCATACCACCATGATATTGACGCACTGGCGCAGCTTGCCCTTTCTGTTGCCCCCGAGAGGGATATACACATAGTCCCGAAACCAGGTGGACAGGGATATATGCCACCGCCGCCAGAAATCGGTGATAGAGTCGGAGATGTAGGGGTAGTTGAAGTTCTCCAGAAACTCAAAGCCGAACATCCTGCCGAGGCCGATAGCCATATCCGAGTAGCCGGAGAAGTCAAAGTATATCTGAAAGGTGAAGGCGATTATCCCCAGCCATGAGGACGCCACGCTCAGCTCAGACTGCGGGGTGTTGGAGATCTCCTCGAAGAGGGCGCCGATGTTGTTGGCAAGGATGACCTTCTTGCCGAGACCTATGGCAAAGCGCCGAACGCCCCTTGCAAACTTGTCCAAGGTCTCTTTCCTGCCGGAGAGCTGCTCCTCAATGGTCTGATAACGCACGATAGGCCCCGCGATGAGCTGGGGGAACAGCGTAACGTAGGTGGCGAGGTTGAGGAAATTGCGCTGAGGCTTTACCTTCCCCCTGTATACGTCGATGACGTAGGAGAGGGTCTGAAAGCTGTAAAAGGATATACCTATGGGCAGGGTCAGTCCCAGGGGGGTGATCTTCATGTCAAAGATCGAGTTGAGATTGTCGATAAAGAAATTCGTGTACTTGAAAAACAGCAGTAGCCCGATATTCCAGACTATCGCCGATATCACCGATATTAGCGGGACCTTGCTCTTTTCCCTGTCTCTGCCGCAAAGCAGACCCGTGATGTAGGCCACCGCGATGGAGGCCAGCATCAGGAACACATACACCGGCTCGCCCCAGGCATAGAACACCAGGCTGAATACCAGCAGCACCGCGTTTTTGAACATCCGCGGCACCGCATAGTAGCACACCAGTATCAGCGACAGGAACACAAACAGGAAGGTCGTACTGCTGAAAAGCATCTGCTATCTCCCCTGTCAGCCGATTATTTCCTTTGCCTTGTCGTTCTCGTCAGAGATGCACATGAAGACGTACTTGCCGTTCTGCACGATGACAGGAGCGCCCAGCTTGGTCATCTCTGCGGGCTGATAGTTTTCAAAAGCCTTCTTCTGAGCCTCTACACGTGCATTCAGCGCGGTGACGATCTCACCGGCAGCGGCATTATCAGTGGCCTCAAAGCAGGCTATCTCCTCTGCGGTAGTTCCGCCGGAGCCGATGTATACCTTGCCCTTGGTGTAGAGGGCGGCCTTAACGCCGATGACCTTCTCTACCATGTCGCTTTCAAGCTCGTTGAGGCTGTCCACCCACTTCACGCCGCTTTTAAGGCTGTCAGCCACGGCGATAACGTCATATGTCTTGTCGGGTGCGGTGCTCTCGGCGACAGCAGCGCCGCCGTCAGCAGCGGAGGAACTGTCCGAGCCCCCGCAGGAGGCCAGTCCGGTAACACAAACAGTCAGTGCCGCGATTACGGCGATAAGTTTCTTCTTCATGATGATCATAACCTTTCTTTTGTCTTATTTATTGTCAGCAAGGTACTTTAACCATACCATGCAGTAATCCTTGATAAGGTGTATGCCGTCGGTGGAGGCCTCCGTCGGCAGCGAGCCGTCCTCCTGACGGAGCACTGAGTTCACATCGAGGTAAGTCGAGCCTGTACCGCTCGCCACTTCCTTGACGTACTCGTTGAAGGCGTCAACGTTCTCGGTGGTGAAGACAGGATCGGTATTCACAGCCTCCGGCGATACCGGCAGCACCGACTCTATATAGATCTTGGCGGAGGGCTGGAGCTCCTTGATCTTCTCAACGACCTTGATATAGTTGTCCCGGAAGACCTCTTTATACGGCCAGCCCAGCTCGTTGATGCCGAACATCACGTATACCCGGCTGAACTGCTTCTTTGAGAGCCCGTCGAACACCGTACCGTAGGAGCCGTCGTCAAGGCGTATGGTGTCGCTGTCCCAGACCGTGTTGACGTTGAGGCCGGTGGAGGCAAAGAAACTGGCAAGGGGCTTGCCGCTGTTCATACCGAGGCCCACTGTCAGGGAGTTTCCGATGAACACCGCATCCGAGAAGTCGTCGGTGATATCCGCGGCGGTGGGGAAGGTCTGAGCAGGCTCACCGTTATCCTGAGTGGATTCGGTCTGCCAGCCGGTGTATGAGGCTGCCTGCTGAGCGGCTGCGCTGAGCTCGGCGGCCTTGGCGGGGTCTATCTCCTCCTGAGAGGAATCCTCCGTATCGAGTGCCGTATCATCCGGTGCGGAGCTTGCATCCAGCGTCTCGGCAGAGCTTATTGTTATCATACCCGGCTCACTCTCAGCTGTACCCACGGCGGTGCTCTCCTGACTGTCGGTCACAGAGCTGTCCGGTGCCGAGACAGGCTCGGGCTCGGGCTCGGAATCGCTGAAACCCTTTATAGCGTTTCGTCCCGCCCACACGGCGGCAAATCCCAGCATCAGCAGGCAAACGATGCCCACCACGCTCTGGAACACGATGGCTTTCTTTCTCATATCGTTTTTCTTTCCCATTATCCATTCCCTTCCGATAAAAGGCATAACATCACATACAAAGTTATTATACCACATCAGCCGCATTATTTCAACGGTAATTTTAATAATTTTCCCCGACTGCCGCCGCTTTTTTTCGGTAGACCCATTGAAAAAGAGCCGCACCGGGGGTGCAGCTCTCTTTCAGGCTCAGATTATGAACTTTTTTGCCTTGTTCACTATGCTTCGGTCGTTCTCGTAGGCAAGCACCTGTCCGGCGCGGTCGATCTCCACCCATTTGATCTCGGATATCTCGTCCTCCTGGGGTACAAAGTCGGTATTCTTGGCCTTTGCGACAAAGTACACCACGACCTTGACGGTATCCTTGCGGGGCGAATATGTAACGATCTCGCGGAAAGTGGGGTCAAGATTTACCTCTATCCCGGTTTCTTCGAGTATTTCGCGCTTGGCAGTTTCTATTTCTGTCTCGTCCCCCTCGACGTGCCCTTTCGGGAATGACCAATGCCCGCTGTTGATATGCCTGATAAGCAGTATCTCTGTGTTCCCGTGATACTTCCGATACACGATAGCACCGCAGGACTTTTCGTGCAGCATGGTCAGGTTCCTTTCTGTAATTTTGTATTGGATATATTATACCACATCTTCCGGCGTTTGTCTATACTCTGACAGAACATATCATCAATTTTGTGCAAACTACACAAAACGACCTGATTCGGGTTTTGGGGGCGGGGTACCCCGTTATCATCAATTGTTTCATATACTGTATTCTTATAAGATGTAGGGGGTTCTCTTTAAGAGAAGGGGGGTTCTCTTTAAGAGAAGGGGGGTTCTCTTTAGGAGAGGGGGGGTTCTCTTTAAGAGAAGGGGGGTTCTCTTCAGGAGAAGGATCTGTTTTGAGTGTGCGCGGTCTCGCGCATATACTCATAAATTGTTTCTTATTATCTTTCTTATAAGATGTAGGCAGTCCAAATTTTGGATAGGGGTAGTCCAAATTCTGGATAGGGTAGTCCAAATTCTGGACAGGGTAGTCTATTATTTGGACAGGGTAGTCTAAAATATAGACAGGGTACGCGATACTGTTCACTGCTGCCTCTCACTTATAGCCTGTTTGGGACAAAAAGTTGCACGCGGATGTGCAACCCGCCCGGAGAACTTCTCCGGAGCGCACAAAACGCGGGTGTATTTTTGGACTGATAGACTATTCGGGGAACCGGGGGTAATAGTAAAAAGTGAATAGTGAATAGTCGCGGGACGCCTTCGGCGGGTTTTCGCCGGCGCGGGGTATGCATTCTCGTCACGCAAAGCGAAAACCGTCGCCAACGGCGACTCCATAACTATTCACTATCCACTATTCGTTATTCACTATTCGCCGGACCCGCGGGATCCGCTCCGCGATCAGTCTTTTCAGCTTGCTTTACCAATTCGTCTCCTGCATACAGTTCGAGTATATGATCGGGGTTGAGTCGCTCTTGGGCTCTATCCCCTTCGCGTAAAACAGCTCCGTCAGCGTCACCAGCTCGTACCCCTGCTTTTGCAGCTCCGGGATCAGTGTCTCCAACGCCTGCACCGTCTGGAAGTTCGCCGCCTGATCGTGCAGCAGGATGATGGCTCCGTCCTCCGCCTGCGCCAGCACCTTCTCGACGCGCTGCTCCGCCGAGACCTTGTCCTCCCAGTCGTTGCAGCCCTTGCCGTTGATGAAGGGCAGGTCAATTGAGTCGAACATGGTCTGGTTCACCGCGATGTACGGCGGCCTGAAAAACCTGGTGGGCTCCCCGGTGTACTTCTCCACCAGGTCCGAAGTGTACTTGATCTCAGCCTTGATCTCCTCGGCGGTCATCTTGTTCATGTAGGAATGGGTGCGGGAGTGGTTGTTGATCTCGCAGCCCATGTCGTAGGCGCGTTTCATCACCTCGGCTGAGCTTTCGTTGATGTTGTCGCCGATGACGAAGAATGACGCCCTCGCACCGTACTGCTCCAACAGGTCAAGCACCTTCGGCGTACAGGTGGTATTGGGGCCGTCGTCGAAGGTCAGCGCGATGACCTTGCCGTACTCCGCGGCCTCTTTGACCGGGTGCTGAGTTGTATTGGAAACTGTGGTCACAGCCTCGGCAGTTGTCGTAACTTTCGGGGCCTCAGTGACCGGGGTCTCAGAGCTCTGCGGTGCACTGCCGTCCTCAGAGCCGCAGCCCGACGCTAACAATGCCATGACGCTCCCCCCGATCAGCAAAAGTCTTTTTAAAGCGGTCATTATTCCTCTTCTTCCTCAGGCATATTGCCCCAGTTGTGGTAAACGTTCTGAACGTCGTCGTTGTCCTCGAGATGCTCCAGCAGGAGGTTCATCTTGCGGATAGCGTCCTCGTCGGTGAGGTCGGTATAGCTGGAGGGGACCTTCTCGGCCTCAGCGGAGAGCACGGTATAGCCCATAGCCTCAAGCGCCTCCCGGACGGTGGTAACGGAATTGGGGTCGCAGCTGATCTCGACTACATCCTCGTCCACGTTGAAGTCGTCAGCGCCTGCTTCCATGCAGTCCTCCATGAGCTTATCCTCATCGGCGCCGTTATTCTCCAGTATGACGGTACCCTTATCGCTGAACATGAAGGACACGCAGCCGGTGGTGCCCATATTGCCGCCGAACTTATCGAAGTAGTGGCGGATATCGCCGGCGGTACGGTTCTTGTTATCGGTGAGGCACTCAACGATGACAGCAACGCCGGAGGGGCCGTAGCCCTCGTATACCATATCCTCGTAGTTATTCTTCTCGCCGTCGCCGGCAGCCTTTTTGATGATCCTGTCGATGTTATCGTTGGGGACGTTGTTGGCCTTAGCCTTAGCGATGAGGTCGCGCAGCTTGGCATTATTGGCGGGATCGGGGCCGCCCTCCTTGACTACGACAGCCATTTCGCGGCCGATCTTGGTAAAGATCTTAGCCTTAGCGGAGTCGGTAGCTTCCTTTTTCCTTTTGATATTAGCCCACTTTGAATGTCCTGACATAATACACACTCCTTTGATAGTAAAACTTGCCTTAACCATATTATTATACTACAAAACGCGCATTTAGTCAACACCTTTTTTTATTCCGCCTTTTGTCTCACCTGTGCGGAGCTTCTCACTTGGTCGGACGGCGGGCAGGGCTTTGGTTTGAGTTCCGGGGGGCAACCGGTTATCGGGGCTCGTGGTCTTGCACAACTGAGTTTTGTTTTGCCTTTTGTCTCACCTGTGCGGTACTTCTCACTTGGTCGGACGGCGGGCAGGGCTTTGGTTTGAGTTCCGGGGGGGCAACCGGTTATCGGGGCTCGTGGTCTTGCACAACTGAGTTTTGTTTTGCCTATTGTCTCACCTGTGCGGAGCTTTTCACTTGGTCGGACGGCGGGCGGGGCTTTGGTTTGAGTTCCGGGGGGGCAACCGGTTATCGGGGCTCGTGGTCTTGCACATACGCATATTCCCGCCCCGCCGCACATATAATCCAACATACGACCATGCTGACAAGCTATATATGTGAGGTGCATTATGACAGCTTTGACTGAAAAAACACAGGCCTTCTCCGAGCCGGTGGGGCTTACTCAGGCGCGGGCACAGCGGCTGCTCGAGCTCAACGGCCCCAACCGCCTTGCCGGGAAGAAACGCCCCGGAGCTGCCCGGATATTCGCGGGGCAGTTCCATGATCTCATGGTGGTGATACTGCTCATCGCCACCGGCATTTCCGTGGCTATCGGCGAGTACAGCGACGCCATACCCATACTGCTCATCGTGGTGGTCAACGCCACGCTGGGCTTCATACAGGAGTACCGCGCCGAAAAGACCCTCGAAAAGCTGGCTGAGCTCACCGCCCCCACTGCAAAGGTCTACCGGGACGGCAGCCTTACCGCGCTGCCCGCAGAGCAGCTGGTCATCGGGGACGTCATCGAGCTGGAGGCCGGCGACCGCGTACCCGCCGACTGCCTGATACTTGCCTGCAAAGCCCTAACCTGCGATGAGTCCCTGCTCACCGGGGAATCCGTCCCCGCCGACAAAGAGCCCTACGCCTCCCAGCCGGTCATCAACGAGACCGGGCTGCCCTATATGCTCTACATGGGTACCGTCGTGACCGGCGGCACGGCTCGGGCAGAGGTCTCGGCTGCCGGACAGAACACCCAGATGGGCGCAGTCTCTGAGCTGATAGGTCAGGCAGGCGACGAGCCCACTCCCCTGCAAAAGAAGCTGGGCGAGCTTGGCAAGGTGCTGGCACTGATCTGCGTGGGGGTGTGCATAGCGGTGTTCACGGCGGGTGTGCTTAGGGGCGAGCCTGTCATGGATATGCTGATGACCGGCATCTCTATCGCCGTGGCGGCTATCCCGGAGGGTCTGCCTGCCGCCGTGACTATCGCCCTCGCCCTTGCGGTCAGGAGGATGCTGGCAAGGAAAGCCCTGGTGCAGAAGCTCCATGCCGTTGAAACTCTCGGCTGTGCCGGGGTCATCTGCACCGACAAGACCGGCACCCTGACACAGAACCGCATGACCGTGACACGCATCTGCCTCTGCGGCAGCGAGAACAGGGTACTCACCCCTGCCGGGGAGGGCTTTGCCGACAGCGAGGGCGGGCGGGTCATGCCCTGGGACGACCCGGCGCTGCGGGAGCTGCTCTGCTGCGGGGCGGTCTGCAACAACGCCCGCTTAGAGACCGTACCCCTTTCACAGAAGCGTGACCGGGGCGGCGAGACCTCCGGGCTCCGTGCCGCCGGCGACCCCACCGAAGCCGCCATACTCACCGCGGCGGTCAACGGCGGCATCGACGCGGAAAGCTTCCGCAAATTCAGGATAGACGAGCAGCCCTTTGACAGCGAAAAGCGGTTCATGACCGTCACCCTAAGGCAGGAGGGTGAGCTGCGCATCTACAAGAAGGGCGCCCCCGACGTGCTGCTTTCTCAGGCGCAGTATGTGATGTCCGGCGACGGCACCGCTGAGCTTATGTCCGGACAGCGGGACGGCATCTCAGAGCTTTGTGACAGCCTTGCCGCGGAGGGTATGCGGGTGCTGGCGTTCTCTGTCATCGCCGGGGGCAAAGAGATCCTGCTGGGTCTCATGGCTATGACCGACCCTCCCCGCCCGGAGGCGCGGCGCTCTGTGGCGCGGTGTCAGAGCGCGGGCATACGCACCGTGATGATAACCGGCGACCACAAGCTCACCGCCTGCGCAGTTGCCCGGGAGGTAGGCATACTCCGGGAGGGGGGCAGAGCCTACACCGGCGCGGAGCTGGACAAAATGTCCGACGGGCAGCTTGACGCGGTTCTGGACGACGCGGCGGTGTTTGCACGGGTCTCCCCGGCTCACAAGCTGCGCATCGTCAGGGCGTACAAGGCTCGCGGCAAGGTGGTGGCCATGACCGGGGACGGCGTCAACGACGCTCCGGCGGTGAAGGAGGCCTCGATCGGCGTATCTATGGGGCTCAGCGGCACCGACGTCACCAAGCAGGCCGCCGACTGCATACTCATGGACGACAACTTCTCCACCCTGGTCAGCGCCGTCGAGGAGGGCCGGACTATCTACGGCAACATCCGCAAGTTCGTCCGCTACCTGATCTCCTGCAACATCGGCGAGGTACTGACCATGCTTGGGGGCATCATCATGGGACTGCCGCTGGTGATGCTGCCGGCGCAGATACTGCTGGTCAATCTCGTCACCGACGGCCTCCCGGCGATAGCACTGGGTGTGGAGCCCGCCGACGATCAGACCATGCGCCGCCCGCCCCGCCGGGAGAACGAGAGCTTTTTCAGCGGCGGTCTGCTCTGGCGCATACTTATCAGGGGCGTGCTTATCGGGATAATGACCCTTGCCTCCTTCACGGTGCTGCTGAAGCTTGGCAGCGGTCTCAGCGCGGCGCGGACGGGCGCTCTTGTGACCCTTGTGCTGTCGCAGCTGATACACACCTTCGAGTGCAAGAGCGAGGATCGGGGCATCTTCGGCATCCGGCTCACTGACAACCCCTTCATGCTGATCTCGGTGGGAGTATCGCTTGCCTGTCTGCTCGGGTGTATGCTGATACCGGCTTTGGCGGGGGTATTCTCACTGGTGCCCCTGACTGCGGGGCAGTGGCTGATCTCGGCGGCTATGGCGGCAGTGCTGCCTGTGGCTGCGGGGGTCTTGGGGAGGAAATAACAAAAACGGTCAGGCCGCCCGAAGCCTTTCTCCGGGTACCTGACCGTAATATTTCGTGTGCTGCCTCAGCCCTCGTCAAACTCGCTTACCAGCGAGGATACAGTCTGCTTGGCGTCGCCGTATATCATTACAGTGTTGTCGTTGGTGAACAGCGGGTTCTCAACTCCCGAGAAGCCTGTGCCCTTGCCGCGCTTGAGTACGAATACCGTCCGCGCCTCAAATGCGTTGATGATAGGCATACCGTAAAGCGGCGAGGTCTCGTCGTTGATCGCCGAGGGGTTTACAACGTCGTTGGCACCGATAACGATAGCCACGTCAGTGTTGGGCATCTGAGGATTCATCTCGTCGGCAGTTTTCAGCTGCTCGTAGGGAACGTTGGCCTCAGCCAGCAGTACGTTCATGTGTCCGGGCATACGTCCCGCAACAGGGTGTATCGCAAAGCTTACCTCTGCTCCGTTCTCTTCAAGCTTGTCGCAGAGCTCCTTGACAGCGTGCTGTGCCTGTGCCACCGCCATGCCGTAGCCGGGGATGAATACCACAGAGCTTGCAGCCTCCAGTATCAGATAAGCATCCTCAACGGACATGGACTTGGGCTCCTTCTGCTCGCCGGCAGCGCCCTTCTTGGCGGATGCGCCGAAGGAGGAGAACAGCAGCGCGGTGAGCTTTCTGTTCATGGCCTTGCACATGATAAGGGTCAGGATAAGTCCCGAGGTACCTACCAGACAGCCGGATACAACCAGTACCGAGTTGCTCATGGCAAGTCCTGCGAAGGCTGCTGCCAGTCCGGAGAAGGCGTTGAGCAGCGAGATGATAACAGGCATATCGCCGCCGCCGATAGCAACGACCATTGTAAAGCCCAGCAGCAGATAAGCCACGCAGGTAACGATGATGCCCACGTCGCCTACGGTCTTGCCGGCCACGTCAGCGATGCTCAGAGCGTAGAGCAGTACGCCCACCAGTCCCACGATGGCAAGGCAGGCATTGATAGCGTTCTTGGCGGGGATGGTGATGTTCTTCTTGAACATCTTACCGGAAAGCTTGCCCCATGCAACTACCGAGCCGGTGAATGCGATAGCACCGATGGCGATAGTCAGGCCGAGAGCAACGGAGCTGAACACGTTGATGCTGCCGTCGGTCATATACTGGGTCAGAGCCACCAGCAGGGAGGAAAGACCTCCGAAGCCGTTGAACAGCGCGACCAGCTGGGGCATACCGGTCATTTCCACCTTCTTAGCCCATACAGCGCCGATAGCGCCGCCGAGTACGATAGCCGCCAGCGCCCAGAGATAGGCGTTTTTCAGCGGGGTGTTGGTGATAGTGTCGGTGACCTTCTTTTCAAGCAGCACGGTAACGACTGCGATGAGCATACCCACCGAGGACATCAGATTTCCGCGTCTTGCGGTGTCGGCCTTGCCCAGCAGCTTGATGCCGCGGATGAACAGCACCGCCGAGACCATGTATAATACCGTCGTGAGGACGACGCTTACTTCAGACCAGTTCACTTCTTATCGTCCCCCTTTTTCTTGAACATACCAAGCATACGGTCAGTTACAAGGTAGCCGCCCACAACGTTGATGGCGGCCAGCACGATAGCTGCGAAACCGCAGATCGCGCTTACCACACCGTCGGTGTGCAGGGCAACGGCTGTGGCGCTGATAGCGCCTACTATGGTTATTCCCGAGATCGCATTCGTACCGGACATCAGCGGTGTATGCAGCTGCGAGGGCACCTTCGAGATGAGCTCGACGCCCAGGAAGCCCGCAATAACGAATACGAACACAAGAAGCAGTATTTCTCCTGTCAGCATTTCATTCTCTCCTTACTTGAATCGTTCGTGGATTATCTCTCCGCCGCGTGTCAGCAGACAGCCGCGCATGATCTCGTCCTCGAGTTTAACGTCCAGTTCTTTGGACTCTTTGTTGTAGAAGTGTGTGATGAAGGCGGTGAAGTTGCCCGAGAGCATCTTGGATGCGTCAAAGGGGACTTGCCTCTCCAGAAGGTCGCCGGACATGATAGTAACGCCGTTGTGGGTGACTACGTTCTCAAAGAGCTTTGAGCCCTCCACGTTGCCGCCGGTGGAAACTGCCATATCAACAACGATGCTTCCCGGCATCATGCGGTCGAGGACATCCTTCTTGATGAGCACCGGAGCCTTGCGCCCGAAGACCTTAGCCGTGGTGATGACGATGTTGGAACGCTCGCAGACCTTGGCCTGAGCCTCCTGCTGCTTTGCGATCTGCTCGGGAGTAAGCTCCTTGGCATAGCCCTGATCGGTCTGACCCATTTCGCCCAGGTCGATCTTGACGAAGCTTGCGCCCAGGGACTTGACCTGCTCCTCCACGACCGGACGGGTATCGAAGGCGTCAACTCTGGCACCGAGGCGCTTTGCGGTGGCTATGGCCTGAAGTCCCGCAACACCTACGCCGATGATGAATACTCTCGCGGGGTTGATAGTACCGGAGGGGGTAACCATCATGGGGAGGATCTTGGGGAGCTTTGCTGCGGCGTTGAGCACAGCCACATAGCCCGCCAGCGAGGTCTGGGAGGACTGCACGTCCATCTTCTGCGCCAGGGTGGTACGGGGGATCATCTCCAGCGAAACGGCCTGTATGCCGCGCTTTGCGAAGTCGTTCAGCAGCTCCTTCTCGTTGAAGGGGTCGAGGTAGCTCAGATGCAGGGTGTCCTTGTCGAGCCCCTCTGCGCTTGCGGGCTTCATGATGCGCAGCACGATCTCGCTGCCCTTGTAGCCTTCCTCGTTGGAGGCGACTATGGCAGCGCCGGCTTTCTGATAAGCCTCGTCAGAGAAGCCGCTCTTGGCTCCCGTGCCGCTGACTGCCTTGATCTCAAAGCCCAAAGCAGTCAGTTTCTTGACGTCGTCGGGGATAAGGGGTGTCCGGGTCTCTCTCGGGTCTGTTTCCTTGCAGACCAGTATCTTTTTCATACTTTTACTCCTTTCGGGGTTTTTTCACGGGATCAAATCCTGTATACACAGTTTAAGGCAGCACTGCTTTTTACGGCAGTGCTGCCGCTATGTCGGGAGGTTCAGTCGTATGCTTCGGTGTTTTGTGAAAAATCGCAGCCTGTGACAGCGTTGAGCCTTTCATCGCGTTCGGGTGCGGTGATCAGCATTTCGGGAAGATCATTTTCAAACGGGCAAATGGGTAGGAAACCCGTTTCGGGTGTTTTGTTTAGCATACGATATTCCTCCTTACATATTAAGTGAGTGGGGTCGTTATCAAACGATACCCTGTGCATTCATCGCATCCAGCACCTTCTCGAAACCGGCCAGGTTTGCGCCTGCAACATAGTTGCCCTCGAAGCCGTATCTCGAAGCTGCGTCGTCGATATTGTGGTAGAGGTTCTGCATGATGGTCTTGAGCTTAGCGTCTACCTCCTCGAAGGTCCAGCTCATGCGCTCGCTGTTCTGGGACATTTCAAGAGCCGAGGTAGCAACGCCGCCGGCATTGGCAGCCTTGCCGGGTACGAAGAATACGCCGTTGTCCTGGAAGTACTTGGTAGCCTCCTCGGTGGTGGGCATATTCGCGCCCTCGCATACTGCGATAACGCCGTTCTCAACAAGGGTGATAGCGTCCTCGATGTCCAGCTCGTTCTGAGTTGCACAGGGAAGTGCGATATCGCACTTGATGCGCCATACGCCTCTGCCCTCGTGATACTCGGAGTTGGGACGGTAGTTCTTGTACTCGGTGAGCCTTGCACGCTTAACTTCCTTGATCTCCTTGAGAGCCTTAACGTCGATGCCGTCCGGATCGTAGACCCAGCCGGTGGAATCTGAGCAGGTAACGACTTTCGCACCCAGCTGCTGAGCCTTCTCGATAGCGTAGATAGCCACGTTTCCGGCGCCGGATACTACAACGGTCTTGCCCTCGATAGAATATGTATGGGAGCGGAGCAGCTCGTCGGTGAGGTAAAGCAGGCCGTAGCCGGTAGCCTCGGTTCTTGCCAGGGAGCCGCCGAAGGTCAGGCCCTTGCCGGTGAGAACGCCCTCAAATAGGTTCCTGATGCGCTTGTACTGACCGAACATATAGCCGATCTCGCGGGCACCTGTGCCGATATCGCCGGCAGGAACGTCGGTGTCTGCGCCGATGTACTTGCAAAGCTCAGTCATGAAGCTCTGGCAGAAACGCATGATCTCGCGGTCGCTCTTGCCCTTGGGGTCGAAGTCGGAGCCGCCCTTGCCGCCGCCGATAGGCAGGCCGGTGAGGCTGTTCTTGAAGATCTGCTCGAAGCCCAGGAACTTGATGATACCGATGTTTACAGAGGGATGCAGTCTCAGACCGCCCTTGTAGGGGCCGATAGCGGAGTTGAACTGTACGCGGTAGCCGGTGTTTACATGGGCGTTGCCCTCGTCATCCAGCCAGGGCACTCTGAACTTGATCTGACGCTCGGGGTTTACGAGTCTCTCGAGAACTGCATCGCGTCTGAACTGTGCCTCGTTCTCATCAACAATGGGGCGAATGGAATCGAGGACCTCTCTGACAGCCTGATGGAACTCGGGCTCGTCGGGATTCTTAACTGTTACCTGTTCGATTATTTCATCAACATAAGACATTATTTTTTTCCTCCTAAAAATGCTTACGCGCTCACATTATTTATCATACCCCGAAAACCTCGGAACAGTCAATGTTTGCGCACCGCATTATTTCCTACTTATACCGTTAAAAATCAGACCTCTTTCCTGTCCCCGGTGTGAGCGCGGTATCTGGATACGGCAAAGCCCGGTCTGAAAAACAGTTACTTCTTATAGTGCGAGGGAAGCTCGCCGGTGATCTTGCGGAAGACCCGCGTAAAATAGTCCGGTGAGGCAAATCCAAGCATATCGCTGACCTCGTTGACCTTGTAGTGTCCCGACGCCAGCAGCAGCTTGGCGTAGTCCATGGTCAGACGCTTGTAGAACTCCGAAAATGATATCCCCACTCTCGCCTTGAAGTACCGTCCGAAATAGTCCGGGTTGAAGCCGAAGTGATCAGCGGCGGCCTCCACGGTTATGGCAGAGCCCTGGGTCTTTATCAGCAGCTCACGGAGCTTTTCGGTGAACATCTCGCTGCCCGGTGTCACAGGCAGGGTGGAGAGGGCCTGCTTCATGGCCTTGGAGTACTCGGTGCTCATGAGCTTCTTACCGATGACCTTAGCCGCACGCAGCAGCGCCGCCCGGACGTCTTCTTCGAGTGCCGGCTCGGTGAGATAATCCACAGCTCCCAGCAGGAAACATTCCCGCATATCGCCGGAGGCGTTCACCCGGCTGATGACCACCGTGGGGATGTTGCAGCCGGAGCGTGAGGAGCGTTTCAGCAGTTCAGCCGCGAACACCGCGCTTGGGCGGTTGATGCACAGCAGCATATCGCACTCCTGTGCAGCGGCAGCTGCCAGAGCCTTCTCGGGATCAGAGGTGTGGGAAACTATCTCAAAGCCGCACTCTGCGAATACCGGCATACTGTTGTAATGCCGCAGATCAAAGTTCGAGCTGTCAACAACCGCGACGCGATACATCATTCCCCACCTCCTTGAAACTATTTCCACCTGTTTTTACAACAAAAGGAGCTATCCTCCCGTCTTGCGGGAGAACAGCCCCATTGCCTGATTTGAATGTAGCACATGAAAGACCCAAAGTCAATGAACAAAGTATGAACAAACCGCCGATATACGCGATGTTTCGGCTAATGTCGGAAATTTAACGTGTAAAAGAATGCCGAAACCCACATCATTTCAGACCGACAAAAAAAGCGCCGCGGATCTCCGCAGCGCCTTTGCCTGACACTATCATACATCATTTGTCATGGTTTGTCAAGGGGTAAATTGATATAGTTCAAGCTTATGAGTGTGCAAGGCTCAGCTTCTTGCCGCCCTTGGCATCCCGGCGCAGCTCCTTGCAGGTGAAGAACCCCCACCCCAGCACAAGCATCATGAATATCCACACGACAGGCTCCGAGATCATGATCCCGGTGTAGCCGATAGCCGGTGCCAGCAGCATGGACACCAGCAGCTTTCCGGCCAGCTCAACAGCGCTGGACACCACCGGGAACAGCTTTTTCCCCACGCCCTGCAAGGCGTTTCTGAACACGATCACTACTCCCAGCACGAAGTAAAAGGGCGTGTTGAACCGCAGATACCGGGAGGACAGGTCGATGATGTACTGGTTGTCCATGCCGGTGATGAGCCGGATGAACACCGGCGCCAGCAGGTAGTTGGACAGTATGGAGATCACCGCCCATATCCAGGACAGCAGCGTGGCGTCATAGAAACCCCTGCGGACGCGGTCGTATTTCCCGGCGCCGTAGTTCTGCCCCGCAAAGTTGGCAGCGGCAGCTCCGAATACCGAAAAGGGTGTCATGAAGATCTCGCTGATTTTCCGGGAGGCGGCGTGGGAGGCTATGGTCTCGGTGCCGAAGTTGTTGATCGAGCCCTGCATAACCAGTGAGCCGATGTTGACCAGGGAGTACATGAGCCCCATAGCTGCGCCCTGAATGTACATATCCCCTGCCAGGGAGCGGGGAAATCTGAAATGCCTCCGGGAGGGCAGCAGCTCGGTGTGGCGGGTGAAAATATAGTAGATGCAGAGTATCACCGAGATACCCTGGGAGATCAGGGTGGCGTAGGCGGCGCCTGCGACCCCGGCCTTGAATACGCAGATGAACAGCAGGTCAAGGCCGATGTTGGCTATCGCCGACACGATCAGGAAGATCAGCGGCATCACAGTGTCCCCCACGGCCCGCATCAGGGCGGCGGCGATGTTGTAGCACATGGTTATTGCCATGCCCGCCAGTATCACGCCGATGTAGCTTTTGGCGTTGTCGTAGATGTCGCTGCCCACGTTTATGGCACTGAGCAGCGGGTCAAGAAACAGCAGGCTCCCCAGCGTCAGCACCGCGGCGGTGGCAAAGCCCAGCACAAGGGTGGCAGCCACGGTCTGCTTGACTTTCTCGGCGTCCTTGGCGCCGAAGAACCGCGCCGTCACCAGTCCGAATCCGGTGGTGAGGCCGTTGAGAAAGCCGATGACAGCGGTGTTCAGCGACGAGGTGGCCCCCACGGAGGCGAAGGCCTCCTCGCCCAGTACCTGCCCGACTATGCGGGTATCGGCAAGGTTGTAAAGCTGCTGGAAGACGTTCCCCAGCAGCAGGGGTATGGCAAACAGTATCAGGAGCTTCATGGGCTTGCCCTGAGTAAGATCCTTCATAGATATCTCCTTTACGGGTGGGGGCATCCCCCGGGGTCGACCTGTAATATCTTTATATCGTGTGATAGTATAGCACTTTGACCCGGACAATTCAATGACATACTGTTGATGCTTTTATCAATTTTCTGTGAACGGAAAACCGCGCAGGCATATGCGCTGCGCGGTAAGTTTTCTGTTATGCATACCCGGTATGTGAGGGGGTACTGTTTGTTGTACGTCGGTTTCAGATATTTGCATTTATGTAGGTGTGGCAGGGCTCACATCACGTAAAACAGCATCTTGCCGTAGGTGGGATAAGGCCAGTATTTTTCGCCCACCAGCGACTCGATCTCGTCGGCGGCGGTGCGCAGGTCTGCCATTGCGGGCAGCACCCTGTCGTGGAAGGCATTAGCCAGCGCCTCAACGCCCTGTATGCCGGAGCACTCGCCCAGCTCCCTCTCCAGAACGCCCAGATTTTCGTAGGTCTGAGCCGCCAGCTTGGAGAGCCTTGTCACCAGGTCGCGCTCGAAGCTGGTCTCCGCGCCGAAGGTCTCAGCCAGCTGTGCGGTCTGAGAAAGCTCCTTGATGTAGGTCGCCGCTGCGGGCAGAATGTCCTTCTTTGCCATGTCCGCCATGGTGAGGGCTTCGATCTTGATAGTCTTGCAGTACTCGTCTAAAAGTATCTCAACCCGGCTCTTCAGCTCGGTCTCAGAGTATACGCCGTAGAGGGAGAACATTTTAACATTCTTCTCGTGGCAGAAGCAGGGTATGGCCTCGGGGGTGGAGCGCAGATTGAGCAGTCCCCTTTCGGCGGCCTCGGTCTCCCACTCGGGGGAATAGCCGTTGCCGTTGAAGACGATGCGGGAGTTGTTCTTGTACTCGCGCTTTATCAGTTCTTCCAGGGACTGGCGGAAGTTGCCCGCCGAGCCCAGCTCGTCCGCGAACTTGTCCAGAGTTGCCGCCACGATAGTGTTGAGCACCGTGATAGGTCCGCCGCAGGAGAGCCTTGAACCGGGCATCCTGAACTCGAACTTGTTGCCGGTGAAGGCAAAGGGGGAAGTCCTGTTGCGGTCGGTGGTGTCCTTGGGGAAGTGGGGCAGCACGTCCACGCCGATCTCCATTTCCATACGCTTGCCCTCGTATCTGTCGCCGTGGGCAAGGGCTTCAAGGATGCCGGTCAGCTCGTCGCCCAGGAAGATCGAGATGATCGCCGGGGGCGCCTCGTTCGCGCCGAGACGGTGATCGTTGCCCGCAGTAGCCACGGAGGCTCTGAGTATATCCTGATAGTCGTTCACAGCCTTGATGACCGCCACTAAGAACAGCAGGAACTGCGCGTTCTCCGCAGGGGTCTTGCCGGGATCAAGCAGGTTCACGCCTGTGTTTGTGGACAGCGACCAGTTGTTGTGCTTGCCGGAGCCGTTGATGCCTGCAAAGGGTTTCTCATGGAGCAGGCACTTGAAGCCGTGCTTTCTGGCGGTGCGCTTCATGATCTCCATGGTGAGCTGATTATGGTCGGTGGCTACGTTGGCAGTATCAAAGATCGGTGCCAGCTCATGCTGACATGGAGCCACCTCGTTGTGCTTGGTCTTGGCATAGATGCCCAGTCTCCACAGCTGTTCGTCCACGTCACGCATATAGGCGGCAACGCGGGTCTTGATGGTGCCGAAGTAGTGATCCTCCAGCTCCTGACCCTTGGGGGCAGTGGCACCGAAAAGGGTGCGCCCGGTGAAGATCATATCCTTGCGGTGGGAGTACATTTCTCTGTCCACCAGAAAATACTCCTGCTCGGCGCCGCAGTTGGCGATGACGCGGGTGGCGTTGGAGCCGAACATTTTGAGTATGCGCATGGATGCGCGGTTTATGGCCTCCATAGACTTGAGCAGCGGGGTCTTCTTGTCGAGAGCCTCGCCGTTGTAGGAACAGAAGGCCGTGGGGATGCAGAGGGTCTTCTCCTTGATGAAGGCATAGGAGGTGGCGTCCCAGGCGGTGTAGCCCCTTGCCTCGAAGGTGGCACGCAGTCCGCCGGAGGGGAAGGAGGATGCGTCCGCCTCGCCCTTGATGAGCTCCTTGCCCGAGAATTCCATTATAACGCTGCCGTCGTCGGTGGGAGAGATGAAGCTGTCGAGCTTCTCGGCAGTAAGGCCGGTCATGGGCTGGAACCAGTGGGTATAGTGGGTAGCGCCCTTCTCCACCGCCCAGTCCTTCATGGCGTTGGCAACCACGTTGGCAAGGTGGATGTCCAGCGGCAGTCCCTCGGCGATAGTCTTTTTAAGTGCCTTGTAGGTATCCTTCGGCAGTTTTTCTCTCATTGCCTTGTCGTTGAAAACATCGCTTCCGAATATCTCGGGTACGTTCATATAAGCTCCTCCTGAATATATTATTGATCGTTACAAAAAGGTCATCTCTGCCCTGCGGCGAACTCGCCCGCATTGACGTCAAGCACACACCGCACAGGCTGGATGAGCGAATCCTCATACTGGCATCTCCACTGTACGTCCATACTGATCTTCCCGTCGTCGCCGAGGCCGTCAATGACCTCGCCGCTCTCTATGGGAGCGTTGTTGTCGTAGTTATATCCGCAGATCGAATAAACATAATTGACCACCGCATTGGGATCGAGGCCGTGAAAATGCAGCTGCACTTCCGGCAGATCTACGGCGAACATACCGAGGGTATCCACTACCATATCGCTGTCGGTGCCTTCGATCCTGAAAAACCTTGCATTGACGCACCGGCTTATGAAGCGCCTGTCCTTCGGGATACTGCCGTTAAGTATGCTGTCGGGGGTCATCAGCTTGCCTGAGGCCACAGTCCTGACGGCGATACAGCCTGGGAACAGCGGCAGGACACATTCGAGCCAATCCATTACAAGGTCGCATCTTTCCTTATAGTCCAGTCCTGCGCTCATCATATCAGACACGAAACACTTATACCTGCATCTGTCAAGGAGTTCTTCGCCGTCCCTGACGTCCCAGAACTGGCTGCGCTCGAGAACGTCTATGTCCTTGCTGTCAAAGGTCAGATCCTGACCCAGCACCGCAAAAGCAGGACAGACCTTGCCGTCGGCGTAATGACCGATATGCTTTTTTACTGCCAGCGAGAGCAGCTTGCCGTCGCCGCTGACCACATCAGTCTCGCCGAACGTTTCCTCAGCTGCTTTTTGGAGGGTGTCGATATCTATGATATCGGGCTTTTCCTCAAAGAGCAGCTCTATCATCAGCATACTGTGGCTGCCGACCCCCTGAGAGAGATCCTGCTGTAATACTTCGCTCATAGCTGTCCTCCTTGCTGTCAGCGGGGGGCTGTTATCATACTCTTACTGCCCTGTGATAGCCGAACAGCTCTATCGCATCGCCCGCAGGCACTATCTCCTGCCAGTCCTGCCCGCCGTTTTCCTCGGCAGCGATGAAGATCTTTCCGCCCTCCTCTTTCCACTCGGTCTTTTTGCTGATGCCGTATTCATCGTTGTAGGTCTCCATTGAAGGATCCAGTTCTTTGGGCATCAGCATATTGACGGTGCCGTCCGCCTCGAAGGCATATGCCGCCCGGGACATGGCCTTCTGCATGGGATTAACTTCCGGGTCTGACATGATGTCCTCAACAGTCCTCCAGCTCTGCTTGAAACTCTTGTCGAACACGTTTGCTTCGCTGACCTTCCAAAATCCGGTGATGTCCATGGTGATCGCTCCTTTGTGCGTATTAACTGTATTGTTTCGGCGGATAATATCCGCCGAGACCCGTTACTTCACGTCGATAAACTTCCTGTCGCCGCTGCCGTCGTCCTTGGAGGTGGTGATGCCCAGCACCTTCTCAGCCTTCCTTGTACCGGTCACAGAGCCGAAGAAATTGGACAGGCCCGAAATGACCAGCATAACTCCGAGAGCTATGAAGGGCAGCTTTGAAGCAAAGAGCATAACGATGCCGAGGATTATGGTAACTACCGCAAAGACCAGAGCAGGCTGCCAGCCTACGCCGTTGTTGTGCTTGCGGACCAGCATGGAATTATACAGCGCGATAATGCCGCTGGTGAGCAGATAGATGCCCAGGATGATGGCGATGACCCTGTAAAGCACGTCGGGCTTGATTATCAGGAACACTCCGAGAACTCCGAAAACGATGCCCCTGACCAGCCATGCGGGAGAGGACTCGTTCTCTTTGGCAGTGACGAACCTGCCGATCTCGATGACGCCGCAAAGAATGATGACGCCGCCCAGGATATAGCTGATCGCCCTCGGGATCATATCCGGCCAGATGATGAAGAACAGTCCGAGCAATATGCAGAATGCCGAAAGCAGATAGTAGTTTCCGAGAAGTTTTTTAAGCTTTTCCATTCAGTCCTCCTGTTTCCGCGGGGCTGCTTTTTTCAGCTTCACCGCCTTGATAACTTTCAAACGCGAGAATTCCTCCCGCTCCTTCTCCTCTAAGGAGTCGGATATGTACTTGACAGTCGCTCTGTCACGGGGGATTATGATGTTTTGCAGGGCGTTTGCCCGCCGCTGGGTCTTGCGTATGGCTACCGAAAGCCGGTAAATGCTGTTCTCCACCTCAGCCAGGGTCACAGTCGTCTGCTTCACCTTGCCGAAGGCCAGGTACGCCCGGTCAAGCTGTGAGGTGGTGTTGAGAAAGCCGTAGTTTATGTCCTTCTCCCGCTCCTCGAGGGTCACCCGCGGCAGCTCCACGCCCATAACGCTGCGGCTGGTGATCGACAGCCCGTCCTCGATGGGCACGCACTCCGCGTAGGGGGTTATTACTCCCAGGGAGATATTCGCCAGCTGCAAGGCCGAGTATGCCTCCTTGTAGGTGTCCTCGATAGTCGCCCTCAGCTTTGCCGCCTTGTCTACCAGCGCCATGAGCTCCCGTATCAGGATGTTCCTCTTGCGGTCGAGCAGGTCGTAGCCCAGCACCGCAAGCGCCAGCGACCGCTTCATTGCTATCAGATTGCCTTTGGTCGGAAAGACCTGCTGTGCCGTAACGGCCACCTCCCTCCTGCTTTACAGGGCTTACAGCCCGAATTCCGCTGCGGCCTTTTCGGGGTCGTAGAATTTCGCTAAATGCTCGTCGTCAGTTCTGTCCAGTTCGCTCTTGGGCAGCGTGGAGAGCAGCAGCCAGCCCAGGTCAAGGGTCTTGGCTATGGTGCGGTTCACGTCGAAGCCCTGGTCGATGAAGTGCTTTTCAAAGAGCCGCCCGAAGCGCAGATAGCTCTTGTCCACCGCCGAAAGCTCCTCCTCGCCGATAACAGAGGCCAGCGAACGTGCGTCGGCAACTCTCGCATAGGCCGCAAAGAGCTGGTTTGCGCACATCTGATGATCCTCTCGCGTGTAGCCCTCGCCGATGCCGTCCTTCATAAGTCTCGAAAGGCTGGGCAGCACCGCCACCGCCGGATATACGCCGGTCTGGTCAAGGCTGCGGTCGAGGACTATCTGTCCCTCGGTGATGTAGCCCGTCAGGTCGGGGACAGGGTGGGTGATGTCGTCGTTGGGCATGGTGAGTATGGGTATCTGTGTCACAGAGCCGTTTCTGCCCTTGACTATGCCCGCCCTCTCATACAGGGAGGCCAGGTCAGAGTACAGATAACCCGGATAGCCCTTTCTCGCGGGGATCTCGCCCTTTGAGGACGAGAACTCACGCAGAGCCTCGGCATAGGCCGTCATGTCTGTCAGGATCACAAGTATGTGCATATCATGCTCAAAGGCAAGATACTCCGCGCAGGTCAGAGCGCAGCGCGGGGTGAGTATACGCTCGATTATGGGGTCGTTGGACATATTCAGGAACATCACGACCCTCTGCAAAGAGCCGGTCTCCTCGAAGGAGCGCCTGAAATAGTCCGCCACGTCGTTCTTGACGCCCATAGCGCCGAAGACTATGGCGAAGTCCTGACCGTTTTCCTCCGCAAGCCGCGCCTGACGAACGATCTGCACCGCCAGCTTGTTGTGGGAAAGTCCCGAGCCGGAGAAGATCGGCAGCTTCTGCCCTCTGATAAGGGTCATCAGGGCGTCTATGGAGGATATGCCTGTGTTGATGTAGTTTCTGGGGTACTCGCGGGAGACCGGGTTTATGGGCTTGCCGTTGATGTCGGCGAACTTCTCGGGGTAGATCTCCCCCAAGCCGTCGATAGGCCGCCCTGCGCCGGAGAAGATGCGCCCCAGCATTTCCTTTGAGAGGGGCAGCTCCATGGGCTTGCCCTCGAATTTCGTGGTGGTGTTGCCGAGAGACAGTCCTTTCGTGCCCTCAAACACCTGGAGCACCGCTCTGTCCTCCGACACCTCAACAACTCTTGCAAGCCTCCTGGTGCCGTCGGTAAGGCGCAGCTCCGCCATTTCGTCATAGCCTATGCCGCTGACGCCCTGGAGCGCCACCAGCGGGCCGTTGATCTCGTCGAGACCGATGTATTTAAGCTCCAACCGTCACACCTCCCGAAAGCGCAGCAAAGTCCTTTTCCATTCTCTCCGTGTATTCGCCGAACATTTCGGGTCTGTCGTTCGGGATATCGTATTTCACCTTGATGATGTTCTCCGCCCAGCCGGTGCCCAGCACTCCGGACACGGTGATGCCCTGTGCCAGCGCCGCCTTGCCCAGCTCGAAGAATTTGAGTATCAGCGTCATCATGCGGTACTGCTTGTCAAGAGGCACATAGGTGTCGTCCTTGTGGTAGGCGTTCTGCTGTAAGAACCCTACCCGGACTATCCTTGCGGTCTCGATGAGCAGCTTCTGATCGTCGGGGAGCACGTCGGAGCCCATGAGCTTCACGATCTCCATGAGCTTGTTTTCCTCAACGAGGATATTGGAGATCTGCTGTCTGACCTCCATGTAGTCGGAGGCCACGTTCTTGTTATAGTAATCCGCCAGCTCGTCGATGTACTCCGAGTAGCTGGTGGTCCAGTTTATCGCGGGGTAATGCCTTGCGTAGGCCAGGTTCTTGTCAAGGGCTAAAAAGCACCTGACGAACCGCTTGGTGTTCTGAGTTACCGGCTCCGAGAAGTCGCTGCCCTGGGGGGACACGGCGCCGATTATGGTAACGGAGCCCTCGCTGCCGGAGAGGGTCTTCACATAGCCTGCACGCTCGTAGAACTCCGAGATACGCGAGGGCAGATATGCGGGGAAGCCTTCCTCAGCGGGCATTTCTTCAAGTCTGCCCGAGAGCTCACGCAGCGCCTCCGCCCAGCGCGAGGTGGAGTCAGCCATGATAGCGATATGGTAGCCCATGTCCCTGTAATACTCCGCAAGGGTGATGCCGGTGTAGATCGAGGCCTCACGGGCGGAAACAGGCATATTGGAGGTGTTGGCGATGAGCACCGTCCTCTCGGTCAGGGGCTTGCCGGTGCGGGGGTCAACCAGTTCCGAGAATTCCTCCAGTACCTGGGTCATCTCGTTGCCGCGCTCGCCGCAGCCGATGTATACGATTATGTCAGCGTCGCACCACTTGGCGAACTGGTGCTGCGTCATGGTCTTGCCGGTGCCGAAGCCTCCGGGTATGGCGGCAGTACCGCCCTTGGCCACCGGCGCGATAGTGTCGATGACCCGCTGCCCGGTAACGAGGGGCTTGTCCGTAGGGAGCCTCTCGGCGACAGGCCGGGGCGTCCTGATAGGCCAGCGCTGACAGAGGGTCAGCTCCTCCTCGCCGGCGTCTGTTTTAAGCTTGACTACGGTATCGTTGACGGTGTACTCTCCGTCGGGAGCCGTCCATACCACCTCGCCGCCGTGGGAAAGGGGCGAAAGCATACACCTGTGCTCCACCGAGGCCGTCTCGGGGCAGGCGGCATATATCTGCCCTGCAGCGAGCCTGTCTCCGGGCTTGACTTTAAGAGTGACAGAGTACTTCTTCCCGGTATCCAGCGAGTTTACCGCCGCGCCGTCGCCGATGAAGGCTCCTGTCAGCTCCGCCAGGTCTCTCAGCGGACGCTCGATGCCGTCGAAGATATTTGTGATTATGCCGGGTCCCAGCGTCGCAGACATGGCGGCGCCCGTACCCACTACCGGCTCTCCGGGCATGAGCCCGGTGGTGCCCTCATAGACCTGTATGGTGGTGAACTCCGAGCTCACGCTGATGACCTCGGCGATGAGCTTTTTCTTCCCCACATAGACCATTTCGTTCATGGAGAAGCTCTTGCTGTTTTTCACCTTGACCACAGGGCCGTTTATCGAATAGATCTTATCCATAAATCCTTACTCCCGACCGAATTCCTTGTTCCTGCAAAAGTCCGCACGCTCAGTCTCCAGCATGGAGTCGAAGGTGCAGTCGCAGACTGTGCTGCTCCCCTCGAAGCCCACTACGGCGCCTCCCAGCCTGATGCTGCTGTCCTCGGTGACGGGGCAGCCAAGCTTCGGGGCGTGCTTCATGTCCTCCGGGGCAAGGCTCACTACCGCCTTCCCCTCCGGGTACAGCTTTTGGCAGGACTCAACGGCAGCGGTCAGCCACTTGACGTAGCCGTCGCTTTGGCGAAGCTGCGCGAGCTTCGCTTTTACCCGCTCGAAGACCCCGTCCGCCAGCTCACCGCGCCTGATAAGCACGCTGCGCTGTGCGTCGAGCCTTGCGGCGGAGATACTGCGGGTGAGCTCCGTTTCCGCCTCTGCGCGGATGCGGTCTCTCTCGGCCTCGCCGTTTCTTGCGGCGTCAGCCCGGGCAGCAGCCATTATCCTGTCGCACTCGGCCTGGGCCTCGGCGATCATCATATCCGCCTGCGCCGTGATATCGGCGCTGACGGCCCCTTTAAATCTTTGCAGCTTCAAAGCCTCATCGGTCAACGAACTCACCTCAGTCCGGCTCCCCTGTCATATACGGGAGCCTGTTGGATCAGATTTTTATGCCTACCGCGCTTTGCAGATACTCCGAGATCGTCTCGGATATGCCCGAGGACGCATGGCGGTCGGGTATCTCCACGATCAGGGGCTGTGCGCGGGTCAGCTTGTACTCATATACCTTTTCACGGCAGAGCTTCACGGCATGGTCGGTCATCAGCACAACGCCCACGTCCTCCATGGCCATAGCCCTGTCAAGGGCGGCAGCGACTTCCTCCGGGGTATGCACTACTATCCCCTCGATGCCGCTGAGCCGCATACCCATGAGGGTATCGATATTGTCGCTTATCAGAAAGAATCTCATCTTATGCGCCCAGATTGTTTACGATCAGGATCGAGATCAGCAGACCGTAAAGAGCGATACCTTCACCCAGTACGACGAAGATCAGCGCCTTAACGAAGTTCTTGGGATCCTCGGAGGTAGCTCCGATAGCAGCAGGAGCGCCGGCAGCAACGGCTATTCCGGAGCCTACGCAGGAGAGACCTACCGAAAGGGCAGCCGCCAGATAAGCAAGGCCTGCGCCGGTGGAAACGGTGCTTGCAGCGCTTCCCTGCTCGGCTGCGTAAGCCACTACCCTGCCCACGGATACGATGAAGCCGGTGAGCATAGCGCCTGCGAAGGTGCAGAGATTACCGATGAATGCGGGCTTGGCGGATTTGCCGGCCTTGACCCTTTTTGCACAGATAAGGAAAGGAGCGCAAAGCAGCGCAACAGCGATGAGCGGAAGAACAAACAGTATTACCATGACAGATTACCTCCAAAATTTTATTCGATAGCAGTTGAGAACTCGGTCTTGACAGGTTCAAAGGGCTTGCCGTTGCCGCTGTAGAACCTCGAGAAGATCTCGTAGAACTCAAGCCTGATTATCTGTATCGCCACGATCATGCCCTCCATGACCATAACGAAAGCGTTGCCTATGATCACTACTGCGGGCTTGGCGCCGGTGCCTACCATACCCATGAGGGTGGATACCACCAGCATCATGCCTGCGTGGGAGAGGACGAAGCCGCCCACTCTCAGAAAGCTCATGGTGTTCGAGACGTAGCTCAGCAGGTACTCGAACATCTCAAAGAAGTTCTCCACGATGAAGTTGCCCACGGTCATGTCTTCCTCGTCGTTGGAGAGGCGGAACTCCTTGTACTTGACCACCGCCGCGAAGGGCACCTTGCAGAAGATGCAGATCGCCGGCACCACGATCAGCAGTATAACGAAGGGTGCGGACATCACTTCAACATCAAACAGCATGGTGGCCACCACGCCTGCGGCGATCGACCCGTAGAACACCAGTCCCGCGATGCCGTTGTTGGAGAACACCGCTTTTTCGATATCGTGTTCCTTGAAACCTATGATGATGTTGAGTATCATCGAAATGACTATCAGCGCCACGCCTATCCCCACCGCCGTCAGCAGTATGAAGGAGGTGTTGTGGAACGGATGCAGGGGCAGGAGATCTATCCCCAGGCTCTCATAGACCGGATCGAGCAGCTCTTCAAAGCCGAAGACCGAGCCGTATATCGCTCCGAACAGCATACTTGATATGCCGCAGCGGGTCATCATGCCGCCGAAATTCTTGTGGACTTTTTTGCCTATTATCAGACCCAGCAGGAAGACTATAAAGCCCTGTCCCACATCGCCGAACATGATGCCGAACATCAGCGTGTAGGTCAGCGCCACGAAGGCCGTGGGGTTGTAGCCGGTGTAATCCGGCAGACCGTACATCTCGACGAGCATGGTGTAAGGCCGTGTCAGGCGGGTGTTTTTGAGCACCGTGGGCGGCGTGCAGCTGGAATCCGCATCCGCCGGCATAAACGTCACCGAAATATTCTCGCAGCCCTCAAAGAACTTTTCAAAGTCCTTGTGTTTCTTCTTGGGTACGAAGCCCTTTATGTAGATCTTGTCCCTGAGCACGCCCACCTTGCGCCGCAGCTCGAATACGCTGCGCTTGTGGCAGAGCTTTGAGTAAGCCCGCTGTATCTCCGGCTCGTGGATCCGGGCGAAGCTTTTCAGCTCCCGGTCGGCGGTCTCGGCGATCTTTTCCTCCTCGGCGATCTCGTCTTCCAGGAGTTTAAACGCTTCGGCGGTGTTGCCCCGGACGAAATCCGGTATCCTCACCGTCTCGAAGAACAGGGATGTGAACAGGTCGTCCACCAGCTCCTTGTCGTCCTTGGGACAGAAGTACATCCCCCAGCAGTAATTGCGGTCCTGCTCGAAGGGTACGAAGAAGAAATTCTGATCGTAGTAGTCCAGCTTTGCGCGGCTCTCCAAAGGCAGCTTGCCCACCCTGACGTGGACGTGCTTGCAGCTGAATATCCTGTCGAACTGCTCGTTGAGGCCGTTTAGGTGCTTGATCTGTATCATGGCGTTTTTACGCTGTGATATGATCTGCAATGCCGCTTGCTTTTGCTTTGAGGCCTCCGCCAGGGATCCTTCGAGACTGTCGCAGAAGTCGGTGAAATCCGCTCCCGACTCGAGCTTGCAGACGGAGTACTCCGTCTCCTCCAGCTTGATATCCAGCTCCGTGGCGATGGACGCAAGGTTTTTCAGCGGCACATCGTAAGGGTTTTTGTCGTTGAGCAGCTGCAACGCTCTCTCCCCGCCTCCCGTGTTAGAGGACACTGCCGATTCAAGCTGGAAACAGCCGCTCTCGCAGCATTTTTCCAGTACCGTATCAAGGCAGTCCCTTGCGGCAGTGAGGGAGACAAACTCCATCTTCTCTATTGCCATTGTCAGTTTCCTCCATTGCTGCCGTCAGAAGATCAGCAGCTTGTATATCATCGCAGGGTCAACGTCATACCTGACGCCTTCAATGACCCTGACGGTATTGCTCACTTCGTTCATACAGATATACATGAACGCATACAGTGCCTCCGGCGCCGAGGTGGTCCTTGCAAGGGTGTGCTCCATCATGGCAAGGGTGCGCCTGCGCAGGGGCGGCTCGATGTCCTCGTCGTCAGGGCTCATGTAGCGCCCCACGCTCGACTTCATCAGCATGGCGGTCATCTGTGCGGGGGTCTCGCAGTCGAAATAGCGGTTCAGAGCAGTCTTGCCCATATGGGTAAAGGGCAGCACCGTCCTGCGTATCTCGTCCGGGGTATACCCGAAAAAGGCCTTCAGCCTGTAAGCGTTTATCAGGTTTATGGCGTCCAGCTCGGTGCGTATCATGCGCAGCAGCTCGTCGCCCGCGCTGCCGAAGCCGCTTTTCTTCACGTCCTCGATGAGCCTGGTGCAGTAGTCGGTGCGGAGCTTTATCTCCGCGTCGGTGAAATCCACCTTGCCCTGCTCGGTGCGGGCAAAGCTTTTGAAAAGCTTGAAATAGCCGGTGCCCTTCAGCGCCGCCGTCAGCTCGTCGATGTCCTTGCACTTTGCCAGCTCCAAAAACGGGATCTTAGAGTGTTCTATGAGCTGTGCGGG
This sequence comes from Ruminococcus sp., assembly GCA_017529875.1. Taxonomy (GTDB): domain Bacteria; phylum Bacillota; class Clostridia; order Oscillospirales; family Ruminococcaceae; genus FB2012. The sequence continues at coordinate 51,672 of JAFXNC010000028.1, forward strand.
CAGCGACTGTACGAAGCTGGTCTGCAAGCCGCAGCTCACGGCGTTGACCAGGCTTATCATCTGTGCGCACTCGTAGCGCCTGAGCATGAACTTGTAAAAGGGCTTGTCCATGCCCGGAAAACGGCAGAGCCTGCCGTAGATATCTATATTCGCAGCCTGCACCAGCTGTTCGAGGAAACCTCTGTGAACGGAGCTGGGGTCAACGTCCCGCAGACGGTCTGCGTATCTCGGGGTGCGGCTCAGATATTCCGCCACCTCCGCGACGCTGCGCTTGGCCACCATCTCCCGGAAGTCCTCCTGCGTCAGCATATTGCCATGCACCGAGCGTATCTTCGCCGCGATGGCATGGGTCGAATAACCCTCAAGCGTTGCCCTCACCCCCTGCTGTCCGCGCCTTTGTGTGGTCGGGACAGGTCATTTTACCGTGGTCATGCGGGCGAAGATCTCCTCAGCCCACTTCTCGCCGTTTTTCTCAAACAGCGCCTCCAGCCCGGAAAGCTCCGCGTCCTTCCGGGCGTTTATGCTCTCCAGTTCCTTTGCGAGGCGGTCGCTGTTCTCAGCTCTGATGACCTCGGCATAGCTCTCGCAGTCCTCGGTGCACTGGCGTGCAAGACGGTCGCGCTCCACGTTGGCGGCAGCGATGAGCCGGCTGCTCTGCTCACGGGCCTCGGCAAGCTTTTCCTCGGCGAGGCTGTCGGTCTCCAGTATCTCAGCTATGATATCCATATGTACACCCTCTTGTCAAACCCCGTATCCCGGGGGCATATACCTGTACAGCATATATTTTACACCTTTTTAAAGCGTTTAGCAATAATTATTTTATAAATTTAAATGCTCTTTAACGATATTTGTATATTATGACCAACCTGCATAAAACTGTGTTTTGCGTTTTGTGCCTTTTGTGTATTCGCATAAAAACCCCGTGCTCCGATTGTGCGAAATGCACATTGTCAGCCGTCGAAATCAGTTGTTATTCGGCAGAAAAAGTCGCGGGAATTTGTTGCAGGCTATTGACAAAAGCCGCGGATTGTGTTATATTTGTATTTGTTCTAAGCACAGTTGTTTTTCGGAGGTGGACTGCTTTGGACGAAAAGCCCGGCAGGCTCGTGATAGTCAGCGAGCAGGTTTTGCCTGAAATTATCTCAAAGGTGCTCGAGGCCAAGCGGCTCCGCGCACGCGGCGAGGCTGCGACCTCGGCTGAGGCGTGCCGCGCAGTCGGCATCTCCCGAAGCGCTTACTACAAATACAAAGACCAGGTCTGGGGCTACGAAGAACAGCTCCGCGACCGCATCGCCACAGTGTATCTCATGCTCCGGGACGAGAAGGGTGTGCTCTCCTCCATAATCGGCAAGCTCTATGAGCTGGGAGCGAATATACTGACGATCAATCAGAACATCCCAATCGACTCGGTGGCGACCGTTACCCTCTCCATAAGGTACGAGCAGGGCGAGACAGTGCAGTCCATAAGGTCGGAGCTGGAAAGGCTCAGCGGGGTCGTTGACGTCAAGCTGCTGGCGGGCGAATAAAGGGTATTACAGGAAGGATAGGAAAAATGCAGAACATAGCTGTCATCGGCTACGGTGTAGTCGGCTCGGGTACAGTCGAGCTTTTTGAGAAGAACAAAGAGGAGATCTGCCGCAAGATCGGACGCGACTGCGGCATCAAGTACATCTGCGACCTGCGGGATTTCCCCGGAGACAAGTATGAAAGCAAGCTGGTCAAGGATTTCAACGTCATCTTAAACGACGACGATATCGAAGTAGTCGCCGAGGTAGTGGGCGGCGTCACCTTCGCTTACGAGTATACCAAGAAGCTCTTAGCCCGGGGCAAGAGCGTCGTCACCTCCAACAAAGAGCTGGTGGCGACCCACGGCGCAGAGCTCTTCGAGATCGCAAGGCAGAACAACTGCAATTACCTCTTTGAGGCCAGCGTGGGCGGCGGCATACCCATTATCCGCCCCCTGAACAAGTGCCTTGCCGGCAACTCTATCGAGCAGATCTCCGGCATACTCAACGGCACCACCAACTTCATCCTCACCAAGATGATCCGCGAGCAGATGACCTTCGAGGACGCCCTCAAAATGGCTCAGGAGCTGGGCTACGCCGAGGCCGATCCCACCGCTGACGTGGAGGGGCACGACGCCTGCCGCAAGATCTGCATACTGGGCTCACTGGCCTACGGCAAGCAAATCTACCCCCAGTACGTTCACTGCTCCGGCATATCCCGCATCACCCTTGACGACGTGGAGTACGCTGAGAACGCCGGCTACGGCATCAAGCTCGTCGGCACTGTAAAGCCCGCAGGCAACGGCAGGATCAGCGCTATCGTATGCCCCAGGCTGGTTCCCAAGAGCTCTCTGCTGGCCTCCGTTGACGACGTATACAACGCTATCTCCGTTACCGGCGACGGCGTAGGCGACGTGCTGTTCTACGGCAAGGGCGCTGGCAAGCTCCCCACCGCCTCTGCGGTAGTGGGGGACATCATCGACTGTCTCAAACACCACGACAGGCACATCATGCTGGACTGGGAAGACTGCACCGATCCCTCTTACGTAGTCCCCTACAAGCAGACCGAGAACTCCATGTACGTGCGCATCAAGGCCGCCGATGCAGATGCAGAGGATCTGAAACCTGCTATCACCGAGCTGTTCGGCAAGGTTATGTACCTCGAGAGAAACGGCCGTCCCGACGACGAGCTGGCCTTCATCACCCCGGTAATGGTAGAAGCGAAGCTGGACGACGCTCTGGCAAAGCTCTCCGAGTCCGCAGAGATCGCCTCCAAGATAAGGCTTATGTAAATAAAGAATATAGAAGAAATAATAAAGAATAAAGAATGATCAAGGGGTCCGCAAAGCGGACGAAAAAACATCGCCAACGGCGATACCGGAGAGCTTTAGCTCTCTATTGTTCTTTATTCTTTTTTCTTTATTCTTTCTTATTTAAAAAAGCAAAGGCACCTCCGTCAGTTACCTGACAAAGGTGCCTTACAGAAAACAAATCGTGCCGTGCCTCAGATCATGGACTTCTCCCAGCACTCGGGAGCTTCAAGACCCAGGAGCTTCGCTACTGTGGGCGCTACGTTGGCAAGACCGTACTTCTTGCTGTCGGCGTCGATGATGTCGTGGCGGGTCTCCTTGTCCCAGATGATGAAGGGAACACGGTTGAGGGAGTGAGCGGTACGTACCTGGATCTCGCCCTTCTTGTTCTTCTCCAGCATCTCGTCGGCGTTGCCGTGGTCGGCAGTCACCAGCAGGGTGCAGTTGCACTCGTCGCAGACCTTGATGAGCCTTGCAAGACCCAGGTCAACGGCCTCAACGCCGGTGATGGTGGCGTCCATGTTGCCGGTGTGGCCTACCATGTCGCCGTTGGGATAGTTGCAGCGGATAAAGTCATACTTGCCGGAGCGGATAGCCTCGATAAGATCGTCGGTGATCTCGGCGGACTTCATCCAGGGGCGCTCGTCGAAGGATACGCGGTCGGAGGGGATCTCCTTCCAGGTCTCCAGCTCGTCGTCGAAGCGCTCGGAGCGGTTGCCGTTCCAGAAATATGTAACGTGACCGTACTTCTGGGTCTCGGAAACGGCATAGGAGTAAAGGCCGTTCTTAGCCAGCAGCTCGGAGAGGGTGTTCTTGATCTCGGGGGGATTTACAAGGTACTTCTTGGGGATCTTGAGGTCGCCGTCGTATTCCAGCATACCTGCATAGATCACATCGGGGATAACGCCTCTGTCGAAGAACTTGAACTCGTCGCCGCCGTCGAAGGCCATGGAGATCTCGATAGCGCGGTCGCCGCGGAAGTTGAAGAGGATCATGCTGTCGCCGTCAACTACCTGACCTACGGGCTTGCCGTCCTTGGCGATAACGAACTCAGGCAGATCCTGGTCGATAGCGCCGGTCTCGTTTCTCAGGGTGTCAACTGCTTCAAGGGCGTTTGCGAACTGTCTGCCCTGACCGTGAACGTGGGTGTTCCAGCCCCGCTCTACCATGCCCCAGTCGGCCTGGTATCTGTCCATGGTGATCTTCATACGTCCGCCGCCGGAGGCGATCTGAGCGTCGAAAGTGCCGTCATTGAGGGCAGCAAGGCAGTCCTCCAGCTCCTTGATGTAGACAGGAGCGGATGTGGCGGGAACGTCTCTGCCGTCCAGCAGGATGTGGCAGCGTACCTTCTTCACGCCCTCAGCCTTGGCCTGAGCCAGCATCTTCTCCAGGTGGTGGATGTTGGAGTGAACGTTTCCGTCAGAGAGCAGACCCAGGAAATGCAGGGTGCTGTCCTTGGTCTTGACGTTGTCGGTGAGCAGCTTCCAGGTGGAGGATGCGAACATCTTGCCGCTCTCGATAGACTCGTTTACCAGCTTTGCGCCCTGGGAGTAGATCTGTCCGCAGCCGAGCGCGTTGTGGCCTACCTCGGAGTTGCCCATGTCGTCGTCGGAGGGAAGACCTACGGCGTCGCCGTGAGCTTTAAGGGAAGTGTTGGGGTAGTTTTTCAGCAGCATATCCAGCGTAGGGGTGTTAGCCTCGGTAACTGCGTCGCCGAGACCGGTCACGGAAAAGCCCACACCGTCCATGACTACAAGTACAACTGTTTTTTTCTTTGCCATATTGATTTCCTTTCTATGTCAGGTGTATCACACCTTGATAACTTTCCCACGCCGTCTGCGGCAGCCGGGAGCAATTGGGAAAATGCATCCCCCGCTGTCGCGGAGAAGCGCATTTTTCGCCGAATGATCTTTCTGTTGAGCATCCCCGTGTTTCAGAGGAACGCTTTTTACCAGTAGATAACGCAGAAACCCGTTTCGGGATCCACGAGGTAGGCGGGGCACTGCCTGTCGTATTCGCCCATGGAGTAGACCTCGGCATCGCCTATGGAGCGTCCCTGCTCCTCGCAGTAGACCCGGAGCTTCTTGTGTACGAAGCTGTCCGCCTCAACAAGTGTGCCGCCCTTTGCAAGCGCGGTCTCCCGCAGCTCCTTGACGCCTTCCTCGTCGGCGGTGAAGTGTATCCTCGCACCGGGTATGCCCTCGCTTGCGGAGGGTATGAACCTCATGCTGTAATCCTCCGCGCCGGAGGGTATGCTGTCGGGCATGAAGGAGAGCTGTTCGCTGTCAACGCCGTTGCCCAGGCAGTAAAGGGACTTGCGCACCGAGTACAGCGACTTCATGCCGCTGTCCATGCCGGTGATGAGCACCATGCACAAGGCCAGTACGACGCCCGCGAATATCCTAAGCCCCATGGAGACCTTCCTGACCTTAGAGGAGGGCTCTCCCCTGTTGAGTATGTACTGGACGACAGCAAACACCACCCCGAAGCCCGCCGCGATCAGCGTGATCCGCAGATAGGTGAGCCCGCTCCACAGCGGAGACGCAAAAAGGCAGCCGCCTATCAGCAGGTCAACTGTTCGTTTGACGGGTCTCGGCGGTTTTCCGGTGTAATCGCCGTCGATGATCTTGATGTCCTGTGCCATACTATCACGCTTCTTTTTCCGGAAGTAGGATGTCAGGGGTCAAACCGGGCAAAGTCCGGGATATCTCAGCCCTCTACCGCAGCCTGTACGATAACGTTGAAATCGTTGGCCTTCAGGGAAGCGCCGCCGATAAGACCGCCGTCTACGTTCTCCTTGGAGAGCAGCTCTGCGGCGTTGCCGGCGTTCATGGAGCCGCCGTACTGGATAGTAACAGCCTGAGCGGTGGCCTCGTCATACTTCTTGGCAAGCTGTGCTCTGATGAATGCGCAGACCTCCTCAGCCTGATCGGCGGTAGCGGTCTTGCCGGTGCCGATAGCCCATACAGGCTCGTAAGCGATGACTACTTTCTTGACGTCCTCAGCGGAAACGTCCCACAGGTCGAGCTTGATCTGACGGGCGATGACTTCCTCGGTGATAGCGCACTCGCGCTCCCAGAGCAGCTCGCCTACGCATACGATGGGCTTAAGGCCGGCAGCGAGAGCAGCCTTGGTCCTCTTGTTCACGGTCTCGTCGGTCTCGCCGAAGTACTGTCTTCTCTCGCTGTGACCGATGATAACATACTCAACGCCCAGCTCTACCAGCATATCTGCGCTGATCTCGCCGGTGAAAGCGCCGCTCTTTTCAAAGTGAACGTTCTCGGCGCCGACCTTAACGTTGCTGCCTGCGGTGGCTGCAACAGCGGTCTCGAGATTGGTGAAGGGCACGCAGGTGATGACCTCTACCTTGCCCTCAGCGTTGGCTACCAGGGGCTTGATAGCCTCGATGAGCTCCTTGGCCTCGGGACGGGTCTTGTTCATTTTCCAGTTACCGGCGATGATCGCCTTTCTGACACTCTTTTTCATGGTGATTACTCCTTTGTTTATGTTGATTTACGGTGTATAAGCCCGGCTACGGGGCCGGGGAAGATGTGCAAAACCAACTCTCCCGCCGGGGGCGGAGGGATCGTTTTGCGCCGAAGGATCATTTCAGCAGTCCGTCAACGAGCACGAACACGCCCACGGCGGCGATTATCACGCCCACGCCGATCAGCGTATACTTGACCGAGCCTCCGGTCTCAGAGGGGTTCCGATCCTCGTTGCCGGAGAGGTCGCCGTTCTCGTCGGGGATGCCCTCGAAGTCGTCGTCGCCCTCATAGACATGGAACTCCTGGGGATTGGTGGGGTTGTACTTGATAGGCACGGTGTCACTGTATTCGCCGGAATCGTTTATCCATTCCTCATAGGTCGTCATATCCACGGTGAAGCGGATAAGCATTTCTTTGAAAACGATCTTCCCCTCGCCCTTGGGAGAGTAGTCGGGGATCTCGGTGCTGCGGCGCTCCACGATCTCGGCGTTCACCGAAGGGAGCTCGTCGTCCACAACGACTGTCTCGTTCTGCTCGGGCATGAAGCGGTAGCCCTTGCCCACCTTGATGCCGAAGTAAAGCAGCAGCAGTCCCACGGCGATGAGCACGATACCTACTATCCACCCGTAATCGGCGAAGAACCCCGCCTCCGCCACGTCACCCAGGCCCTCGCCGTCATCGGCAAGAAGGCGCAGGAGATTTGATATTTCCATTCAGATCATCCTTAAAAGGGGTCGCGCCCATGGGATGCAGCCCCCGCGTAATTGCAACGAAATGCATATCCCCCCGAAAGGGAGGACACGCATCTCGAAAGCTGTGTTAAATTACTTGTCGGCGATAACGTCGATGCCGGGGAGGACCTTGCCCTCCAGGTATTCGAGGGATGCGCCGCCGCCGGTGGAGATGTGGCTCATCTAGTCGGCGAAGCCCAGCTGGATAACAGCCGCAGCGCTGTCGCCGCCGCCGATAACGGTAGTAGCGTCGGTCTCAGCGAGGGACTTGGCAACTGCGATAGTGCCCTTTGCAAGGATCGGGTTCTCGAACACGCCCATAGGTCCGTTCCAAACGACGGTCTTGGCGCTCTTTACAGCCTCGGCATAGAGCTCGGCGGTCTTGGTGCCGATATCGAGACCCATCTTGTCAGCGGGGATCTTGTCGGCGTCAACTACCTCAACGTCGATAGGAGCGTCGATAGGATCGGGGAAGGATGCAGCGATGGTGGTATCAACGGGCAGCAGCAGCTTCTTGCCGGCAGCAGCAGCCTTGTCGATCATTTCCTTGCAGTAGTCGATCTTGGTGTCGTCAACGAGGGAGGTGCCTACCTCATAGCCCTTGGCCTTGAGGAAGGTGTAAGCCATACCGCCGCCGATGATGAGGGTGTCGCACTTCTCGATGAGGTTGTTGATAACGTTGAGCTTATCGGCAACTTTAGCGCCGCCCAGGATAGCAACGAAGGGACGAACAGGATCTTCAACGGCGTTGCCGAGGAAGTTGATCTCCTTCTGCATCAGGTAGCCTACTGCGGTCTCCTTGACGAACTTGGTAACGCCTGCGGTGGAGGCATGAGCTCTGTGAGCGGAGCCGAAAGCGTCCATAACGAATACTTCGCCGTCTACGAGGTCAGCCAGCTCCTTGGCGAACTCCTCGCCGTTCTTGGTCTCCTCAGCGCCGCGGAAGCGGGTGTTCTCCAGAACTACGATATCGCCGTCAGCCATTTCGGCAACAGCCTTCTTTGCATTCTCGCCTACAACGGTGTCGTCCTTAGCGAATGTTACCTTAGCGCTTACCAGCTCAGCCAGCCTTGCAGCTGCGGGAGCCAGCGAGAACTTATCCTCGGGGCCGTTCTTGGGCTTGCCGAGATGCGAGCAGAGAACGACCTTTCCGCCGTCTGCCGTGAGCTTGTTGATAGTGGGGAGAGCCGCTGTGATACGGTTATCGTTGGTGATAACGCCGTCCTTGAGCGGAACGTTGAAGTCAACTCTTACGAGCACCTTCTTGCCCTTGACATTAATGTCGTCTACCGAGACCTTGTTCAATCCTGCCATGATACTGACATCCTCTCATTTAAAAAATTTTCGGTTTCCCGAATCGATAACTTTTCCGCGTCCAAAGCCGGGCTTTGTCCGCCTCTTCTATTATATAATATACTCGGCTGAAAATCAAGACATTTTTCAAAATTTTCAAATTCAACACACATTTTACACAGCGCCGGCACTTGCGCCGATGTATGCAGCGGAGTATAATGGGAGAGGACAAAGCGCAGGCGCAATAAAGAAGTGTCTGCAATAATAAAAAAGAAGAAACAAGAAAGAATAAATAACAACAGCGGTATCCCTTTGGCGATGATCAAATAATCGTCCGCAAAGCGGACTCCTTAATTCTTCTTTATTCTTTATTTTTCTTCTTTATTATTTTATCGCCGCAGCGCTAAGGTCAAGTCCCCTCTGCTGTGCGACGTACATTATGCACAGAAGCGACCTCACAGGTTTGTGGAAAGCGCCGAAATTTGCGCTCCCCTGTCAGGAAACGGCCTCCCCGGGCAACTGTGTATGATGAAACGTTTCAGAAAAAGGATGTGGTATCATGTCAGACAATGAGATATTGACGCTGCTTGCCAAGGACAGCCGCCGGGGCTTTGAGGCGCTGGTCAGTGCCTATGCAGGGTACATAGCGGTGATAGTCAGGTCCCGGCTGGGAGATATGCTGGGGGCGGAGGAGCAGAAGGATGCGGCTGCGGATATTTTTGCGGAGGCGTATCGGGCGCTTAGTAAGCGCCCGGACAGCCCAGACTCCCTGAAAGCCTTCCTCTCCGTGACCGCCGCCCGCTACTGTGCGGGCATCTACCGCCGGAAGGTCAAGGAACGAAACACAGTCCCCATAGACGACCTCACAGAGCAGGGCAAACCCGAGCCGGCCTTCGAGCGCACCGAGCTGACGGAGCTGTTAAAGACCCTGGGGGAGCCGGATTGCGAGATATTCCTGAGAAGATACTTCCTGGGGCAGAAAAGCGCCGAGATCGCCTCGGCTCTGGGTCTCACACCGGGCAGCGTTGACCAGAGGATCTCCCGGGGGCTCAAAAAGCTCCGTGAGAGGATAGGAGAGTGAGCAATATGGAAAACATACTGAGATACTATTTTGATACGGTCAGCGAGGAGGAGCTGGCGGGCTTTGAGAAAGAGCTCGAAAGCATCGCCAATGGCTCCCCTGCCGGCGACGCCGGAGACATCCTCGGACGCGCCGTTGAAAAGGCAGGCTTCAGGCCAAAGCCCGCCAAGCGCAGAAAGCACAGGCTGCTGATACTCATAGCGGCGGCGGTGGTGATACTGGCGACGGTGGGCTTCGTGGCCAACTTCAACAAGCTGGACGTGTACTTCGGCATACGCAGCAGCGAGTCCCCCTTCGTGGGCATATTCGGGGAGCGCGGGGCGTCCGTTTCAAACAATGACCTGACCCTCTCGGTAGACGGCGCGTTCAGCGACGAAATGTTCTCCCACTTCCTGATCTCGCTGACGGCTCAGACCCGTGAGGGCAGAAGGACTATCGACAAGATAGAGCGTGCCTACCACCTGTCCAAGGGCTACGCCACCGACAGAGAGGACGTGGAGTTTTTCGAGGAGGTCTACGGACATATCGACATGGAAAAGCTCTACAATGAGGGCAAGTGGTTCCAGACCGGGTTCATCTACGACGCCGGAACAGGCAACAGCGGCTATACGATCTGTGACAGCCATTACTTCGGCTACAACACCGCCAGCGCCTTCTATTTCGAGCTGATCATCGACAAGACCGAAAAAGCTATCGACCCCTCAAAGCCCATGAAGATCACCGAGGCGATCTCCGGTCTCTCCGTTGAGGCTGACATGACCGCCAACCTAAAGACCGTCAAGCTCATCTCCGACGACCCGGCGGCCTACAAGGACGTCACGATCTCTCCGCTGAAAATACTCATCCGTTCGCCGGAGGATGACCCCTTTGCCGCAAACAAGATCATAACAGATGTCCCGTCTGTTTACTCCGAGGATGACCCTATAGTGATCTTCGTCCACAAGAAGGACGGCACCACTGTGGAAGGCCGCAACGCCCAATCCATACCCTACTGGAAGAGCGAGGTAAAGGAGGGTGAGCCCGACATTCCCGTAAAGGTAGACAGCTACGCCCGCCTCTCCGAGCTGACCATGCTCGAGGACATCGACCACGTCACCATACTCGGCATAGACTACCGGCTCGAAAGCTGAATAAAGAATAAAGAATAAAGAATAAAGAATAGTTAAGGTATCGCCTCCGGCGATGGATTTCAAAATCCGTCCGCAAAGCGGACACCTTAATTATTCTTTATTATTTCTTTTTCTTCTTTCTTCTTTTAGCAGGCGCTTACACAAAGCAACAGAAAAGGCACCTCTGTCAGTTTCCTGACAAAAGTGCCTTAATATTACTCATTATACCGCGCCTGCGCTCCGCTCCGCGGTGCGGTGTCCGTGTCTCAAATATCAGAACTTGGGCAGAGTGGAAATGCTCTTGGCAAGCTCCTCGTCGGAGGGAATGTAGTCGGACATCTCGCGGTCGTTGAACTTCTGATATGCCACCATATCGAAGTAGCCGGTACCGGTCAGGCCAAAGAGGATAGTCTTTTCCTCGCCGGTCTCCTTGCACTTGAGAGCCTCGTCCATAGCGACCTTGATAGCGTGGCTGCTCTCGGGAGCGGGGAGGATGCCCTCAACACGGGCAAACTGGGTGGCTGCCTCGAATACCGAGGTCTGCTCCACGCTGCGGGCGGTGATAAGGCCGTCGTCGTAGAGCTGGGAAACTACCGAGCTCATGCCGTGGTATCTCAAGCCGCCTGCATGGTTGGCGGAGGGGATGAAGCCGGAGCCCAGGGTGTACATCTTGGCAAGGGGGCAGACCTTTCCTGTGTCACAGAAGTCGTAAGCATATACGCCTCTGGTCAGGGACGGACAGGATGCGGGCTCAACAGCGATGAACTGGTAGTCAGCCTCGCCCCGGAGCTTTCTGCCCATGAAAGGCGAGATAAGTCCGCCGAGATTAGAACCGCCGCCTGCGCAGCCGATTATCATATCGGGCTTGATGCCGTACTTATCGCAGGCGATCATGGATTCAAGGCCGATAACGGACTGATGCAGCAGTACCTGAGAGAGCACCGAGCCCAGCACATATCTGTAACCCTCGCTGCTTACGGCGACCTCAACGGCCTCGGAGATAGCGCAGCCGAGAGAGCCGGTGGTGCCGGGGAATTCCTCTAAGATCTTCCTGCCGACATTGGTGGTATTGGAGGGAGAGGGGGTAACGTCGGCGCCGTAAGTCCTCATTACCTCGCGGCGGAAGGGCTTCTGCTCGTAGCTGACCTTTACCATGTAGACCTTGCAGTCCAGTCCGAGGTAAGCGCAGGCCATAGACAGCGCAGTGCCCCACTGACCGGCACCGGTCTCGGTGGTAACGCCTTTAAGGCCCTGCTTCTTGGCGTAATAGGCCTGAGCGATAGCGGAATTGAGCTTATGGGAACCGGAGGTATTGTTGCCCTCAAACTTGTAGTAGATCTTGGCGGGGGTGCCCAGCGCCTTTTCGAGACAGTAGGCTCTTACCAGCGGGGAGGGACGGTACATCTTGTAGAAGCTGAGTATCTCCTCCGGGATGTCGATATAGGGGGTCTTGTCGTCCAGCTCCTGCTCGGCAAGCTCGCGGCAGAATACTCCGCTGAGCTCATCGACGGTCATCGGCTCATGGGTGCCGGGGTTGAGCAGCGGTGCGGGCTTATTCTTCATATCCGCACGAACGTTATACCACTGCTTGGGCATCTCGCTTTCTTCGAGATAGATCTTGTACGGGATCTCCTTGCTCATAGAACATCTTCCTTTCAAAAGTAAAAAAATAAAAACCTGTCCCACATAAATGGGACAGGTGAATTTCCTGCGGTGCCACCCATATTGACGCTGTGCGTCCTCTCGGCGCTCATACTCACATACGAGCCTGCCCGGTAACGGCGGCAGAGACCGTTGACTGCTACTGACCGCACAAGCGGCGTTCGGTCACCCTCGGGAGCCCATTCATCAGTGTTCCGGATACTGCCTTTCAGCCCACGGCAGCTCTCTGTGAACCGAAGCTCACTGACTACTTACTCTCCTTCATCGGTTTGAGTTATATGTTTTAGTTATTATACACCAAAAACCCGGGTTTGTCAAGAGTTTTTTATGAGGGGGTTAAATGGGGGCTGCCGCCCCCAAAGCCCTGCCTGCCGTCAGGCCAAGTGAGAAACGCCGCGCAGATGAAAAAAAAGGCGGGATCAAAAAACTTGACATCTGTGGGCATATGTGATATAATTTTCCCGACAGCATTGTCTTTTGTTGTGAAAATCATAAAAAGCAGGTGACTACTAATGTTCGATGTTCTGATAATCGGCGCAGGTGCCAGCGGCTGCGCTGTCGCCCGGGAGCTCTCACGGTTCAGGCTCTCCCTTTGCGTCCTCGACCGCGAAAGCGACGTCTGCGAGGGCACTACCAAGGCCAATTCCGCTATCGTCCATGCCGGCTTCGACGCCCTCCCCGGTTCCCTCAAAGCCAAGCTCAACGTCCGGGGCAGCCGGATGATGCCGGAGCTTGCAAAAAAGCTTGACTTCGCCTTCAAAAACAACGGTGCCTTCGTGCTCTGCTTCGATAAGGAGCAGATCCCCGGCCTCGAAGAGCTTGCCCAGCGGGGACGGCTCAACGGCGTTGAGGGGGTCCGCGTGATCTCCGGAGACGAGGCGCGGCAGATGGAGCCCGCCCTCACCGACGAGGTGGCGGCTGCCCTCTATGCCCCTACCTCCGGCATTGTCTGCCCCTTTGAGATGACCCTTGCCTTCGCCGAGAACGCCTACGCCAACGGTGCGGAGTTCCGGCTGTCCACCTGTGTTACCGGCATAGACAAGTCAGACGCAGGGTACGTCGTCCATACGGACAAGGGCGACATCGAGGCTAAGGTCGTCATAAACGCTGCGGGGGTCTACGCTGACAGGCTCCATGCCATGGTCAGCAGCAAGCCCATGAACATCACCCCCCGCCGGGGCGAGTATATGCTGCTGGACAAAGATGCCGGCGGGCTGGTGAAGCACACCATATTCCAGCAGCCCACCAAAATGGGCAAGGGCATACTGGTGTCCCCCACCGTCCACGGAAATCTGCTGCTGGGCCCCACCGCCGAGGATATCGAGGACAAGGAGAACACCGCCACCACCCGCTCAGGGCTGGCTGAGGTTCGTGCCAAGGCGCAGCTCTCGGTCAAGGGCATACCCTTTAACAAGGTCATCACCGGGTTCACAGGGCTGCGTGCCGTGGGGGATACTCACGACTTCATCATCGGCGAATGTGAGGACGCCAAGGGTTTTATCGACGTGGCAGGCATCGAATCGCCGGGACTGACCAGCGCCCCTGCTATCGGGGAGTACGTCCGGGATATCGTGGCGGGCATCATGACTTTGGAGGAAAAGCCGGACTTTGTTGATACGAGAAAGGGCGTTATCCACTTCGCCTCCCTGACCCGCGAGCAGCAGAATGAACTGATAAAGCGTGAGCCTGCCTACGGCTCAGTAGTCTGCCGCTGCGAGACCGTCACCGAGGGTGAGATACTGGACGCCATAAACCGTCCTCTGGGAGCCACTACCCTCGACGGCGTAAAGCGCCGCACCCGCGCCGGTATGGGGCGGTGTCAGGCGGGGTTCTGCTCACCGAAGACCATAGCCATGATAGCCGAAAAGCTGGGCATCGGGCTGCTGGACGTAAAGAAGAACGGCACATACAACAAGGAAAGCGAGGCGGCGGACAATGCGTGAATTTGAGCTTGTGATAATCGGCGGAGGCCCCGCCGGGATGGCTGCCGCCATAGCCGCGAAAAAGCAGGGCATCGACGATCTGGTGATCTTCGAGCGGGGCGACAGACTGGGCGGCATACTCAACCAGTGCATACACAACGGCTTCGGGCTGCACACCTTCAAGGAGGAGCTCACCGGCCCCGAATACGCTGAAAGATACGCACAGCAGGTCTATGACCTGGGCATACCCTATGAGCTGGGGACTATGGTGCTGGACATCACCCCCGACAAGCAGATAACCGTAGTCAGCCGTCAGCGCGGCGCCGAGACCGTCAGAGCCAGGGCTGTGATACTTGCCATGGGCTGCCGTGAGAGACCCCGGGGAGCCCTGGGCATCGCGGGTTTCAGACCCCAGGGGGTATACACCGCAGGCACGGCGCAGAAGCTGGTCAACTGTGAGGGCGTGGTCCCGGGCAAGGAAGTCGTGATCCTCGGCTCCGGTGACATCGGCCTCATCATGGCAAGGCGCATGACCCTCGAAGGTGCCAAAGTCCGGGCTGTGGTGGAGCTGATGCCCTACTCCAGCGGGCTTAAACGAAACATAGTCCAGTGCCTCGACGACTACGGCATACCCCTGATGCTGAGCCACACCGTCATCGACATCAAGGGCAAAGAGAAACTTGAAGGCGTGTGGGTAGCCGCCGTGGACGAGCACAACGCCCCCATTGAGGGCACCGAGGAATACTTCCCCTGCGACACCCTGCTGCTCTCCTGCGGCCTTATCCCGGAGAACGAGCTGTCCCGCAGTGCGGGCATAGAACTGAGCCCTCTCACCAGCGGCCCCTCGGTGGACGAGAGCCTTGAGACCACTGTCGAGGGCGTATTCGCCTGCGGCAACGTGCTCCACGTTCACGATCTGGTGGACTTCGTGTCCGAAGAATCAGTCCGTGCCGGCGAGAATGCCGCCGAGTACATCAAGGGCAAGCCCTCCTCACCGGGTACGCCGGTGGCGGTGAAGCCCGGTAACGGCGTGCGCTACACCGTACCCAGCAGGCTCTATCCCGAAAGCGTCACCGATTGCGTGCATATCCGGTTCAGGGTAACTGCGCCTGTCAAGGGGGCTGCTATCGTAGTCAGCTGCGGCGGCAAGGAGCTGGCACGCAAGCGCGGACGCATCTTCGTACCCAGCGAGATGATCGAGGTCATCCTCAAAAAGGAGCAGCTTGCCGGACTTTCCGGTGATATCGAAGTAAGAACAGAGGAGGCGGCGAAATGACAAGAGAACTCACCTGCATCGGCTGTCCCATGGGCTGCGCTCTGACAGTCGAGGTAGAAAACAACGAAGCCGTTTCGGTGACAGGCAACACCTGCAAGATCGGCGAGAACTACGCCAGGACCGAGATCAGCGCCCCGGTGAGAGCCGTCACCACCACAGCCCTGACCGCCGAGGGCATCCCGGTCCCGGTGAAGACGGTGGGCAGCGTCCCCAAGGACAAGATCTTCGAGGTGGTAGCTCACATCAAGCGCACGACAGTCACCCTGCCGGTGAAGGTCGGGGACATCATCCTCGACAATGCCGCAGATACGGGCGTTGCGGTGGCAGCGACTGCCTCAATGGATAACTGACAGCTGATAATTACGCACACATGAGACCTGCTCAGAGTTTCATGTGTGCGTTTTGCGTATACTCATAGTATCTTTCTTATATTCTTTCTTATAAGATGTAGGGGTATTCTCTTTAGGAGAAGGGGGATTCTCTTTAAGAGAAGGGGGATTCTCTTTAGGAGAAGGGGGATTCTCTTTAAGAGAGTGCGCAGCGCTGTCAAGCGCACATACTCATATATTTTATCAATATTTTTATATAAGATGTAAGTAGGTTGGCATTTTGACAAGGTAAGGTTGGCATTTCAGCAAGGTAAGGTTGGCATTTCAGCAAGGTAAGGTTGGCATTTTGACAAGGTAAGCTTGGCATTTTGACAAGGTGGACTTCCCTGCCTGCCGTGACCCCTCACTTATAGCCTGTTTGGGGCAAAAAGTTGCACGCGGATGTGCAACCCGCTCGGAGAACTTCGGTGAAAAGCCTGAAACGCGGGTAGATCTTTGGACTGTTGGCGCTGTATGGATAACCCGGCGGTTTTGTGTAAACCGGGGGCTTTTGCATAAACCGGGGGCTTTAGTGAATGGTGAAGGATCAAGGTGTCGCCTTCGGCGGGTTTTCCGCTGACGCGGGGGTCGTACTCCCGCCATGCGAAACGACAAAAACGCCCCGCTGATGCGAGCGGGGCATTTTTGTTTGTGGTTCACATATATGATCAGATGGAGAAAAATAATATGTTGTCGGGAACTTGGGTGCTTACCTGTCTGATATGAGTTATATATAATAAACGTGTCGTTGTCTCTCAGAATACCCTTGCAGTGCTCGCACTGATGCGCTGCGCTCCGCCCAGGCGTCCCTCTAACCTGTTGTTAATATAATAATCCCAAATTGTGACAGTTTTATGATAAGCAGGTAAGAATCAAGGGAAAACAGTTCTCCGCTCTGAGGTCGTTACCTCGGTGGCGAATACGTCCACTTCGGCGGGGTCTAAGATCAGCTCCCCGATGCTCCCGGCGCGTATCCTGCCCCGGGCGGGGTTCTTGATGCCGGGCACACGCCCGATAATATCGGCATCCACCGAGGAAAGCTCAAAGGCCAGCGTGGTCCCCGGCAGACGGCAGTTGCGCAGCACCAGGTTTTTCACAAAGCACAGCCCCTGCAGGCTCTCTATGGTGCAGTCGGTGAAGGTAAGGTCCTCGGAGTTCCAGCCCAGGTACTCCCCGGAGATGAAGCTCCTGCTCACCTCCACGTTCTTGCAGTTCCAGAATGCGTCCTTGCAGATGAGCTTTGAGTCGGAGAGCTGCACGTTCTCGGCGCCGTCAAAGGCGTAATTGCCGTCGATGGTCAGATCCTCCGCCTCCACATTGCGGCAGTTCATGCCGAAGTAGTCCCCCCGGACATGGACGCTTCTCAGCCGCACATCCGAGCAGTCCCAGAGGGTCTCCTTAGCGTCGGTGAAACGGCTGTCGGTGATGCTCACGCCGCTGCATCGGCGGAAGAGCTTGGGTGCGTCCAGCCTGGAGCCGGCTACCCTGATATTGCCGGAGTACCAGATCCCGGCGCGGGCATTGGTGCTGAACTCGCAGTTTATCACCGTGATGTCCCGGCTGTACCATATGGGGTACTTCCAGTCGAAGACGGTGCTTTCGGCGGTGATGCCGCTGCTGTGTTTGAGGGGCGACTCGCCGTTTTGAAAGGTGCAGGAGCGCAGCGTCAGGCCTTCTGCCCGATAGAGAGCGCGTTCGCCCTCGAATATCTCGCCGGAAACTGTTTTCATTTACTTCTCCTTATGCGCCTCAGGAGGGCAGGCTTTCCATGAGCAGGTTCTTGTATCTGCCCTCGCCTACCTTTTCCAGCGCCTTCTTTGCCGCAGCAAGGGCGGTATCTGTCTTGGCCTCGGTGTAGGTGTCCACCGCGTCCTGGGCACGCATACGGTAGATCAGCATATTCTTTACGGTGCTGATGAGCTTGTTGGTCCATACCTCGTAAGCGTCGTTGTTGAGGTGTACATAGTAGTCGGAGGTGTACTTCTCGTCAAGGCCGCCGTTCTCGTTTTTGAGGGCGGTGCTGACGTCGATGTAGTACATATCCGGCTGAGTATCGCAGTACTCTTCAAGGGTCTTGTTTATGGCGTCAACGGTGTCGTTGTTGAGGTAGCCCGACTCGCTGCCCAGGTATACAGGGGTTATGGACTCGATGTATATGGTGCACTCGGGGTTCTCGGTGACTATGCCCTCGATGTATTTGATGTATGCCTCGGAGACGTAATCAGCGTCGCCGTACATATCGTTGGTGCCCACGTTGATGAAGACGTTATAGGCTCCCGTCTGCCCGATAAGCTCCCTGACAGGCGCAGCTACGCCGTTGTAGGAGAGCTGGTACTCGGGACCGTTGATGCCCTCGTCGTTGAAGATGCCGTAGCTGTCCAGCACAAGGAAGGTCGGATCACCCAGGAAGCCTTCCTCCTGAGCGTTGAAGTAGTAGAGCTGTCCGGAGCCCAGAGAGCTGCCCACGAATACCGACGCGCCGAACAGGGTGTCGATCTCGCTCTGGTCGAGCTTGGTGGAGGGTTTCTTCTTGTATACCTCAACTGCGGTAACAAAGCTGGTGGTCTTGCCGCCGGAGGTCACGTCCGCCCTGATGACTGCCGAGCCCTCGCCGGTGGCGGTGATAAGGCCGGTATCGGAGACTGAGGCGATCTTATCGTCGGAGGATGAATACTTCACCTCGTCGCCGCCCTCGGTCTTTATCTGATAGTTTTCCCCTTCCTTGAGCTGCCTGTGTACGACTACTCCGGGGACTTCTGTTTCGGCGGTGATGCTGCCTGCGGTGTACTCGATGCTGGTGTCGAAGCGGGATATGGCCACGCTCACGTCAAGGACGGTCTTGAAGGACACATCCCCGTCGGTGAAGGTCACAGTCACCTGAGCGTCGCCGCACTTCTCGGCCTTGATATCCTTGCCGTTTACCGATACTACGGAGGGGTCGGAGCTGACTATCTCCGGCTCAATGGCAGAGGCGGTCTTGGTGATATCGAGGGTACGGGTCTCGCCCTTGAACAGCGAAACGGTCTGAGTGCAGGCGGCGGCGTTTGAAGCCGCGGGAGCAGCCTCGCTGTCGGCAGCGGAGCTGGCAGTATCGGCGCCGGAATTGATGTGTACGAGAGACGTCCCTTCCGAGCCGCAGCCGCAGAGCACAGCGGCACCCAGCAGCACTGCAAGGGACTTGGTCTTTATTGACATTGTGCTTACATCTCCTTGATGAAAATATCCTTTATATTATACCACAGAAAAGAGAGTTTGTAAAGTGTTTTATCAAAATTGCCGCAAAAGACGCAGAAAAGCCGCAAAGCGGGTGCTCTGCGGCCTTTACGTTATTTGAGTTTCGTCAGGTTGGTGTACTCGGACTTTATGAGCTTGTAGATCTCGCAGCCGCGGTCTTTCTTGTACTCCTTGACTATGGAGAGGTACAGCTTCTGCTTGGTGTCGGTCTCCTCAAAGAGCTTGCCCACGGTCTTGATCTCCTCCTCGGAGCACTCCTGCTCTAAGAGCTTGCCCAGCTCCGCGATGAGGGCAGAGCGCTTTGCCTTTGCGGACTGTTTCTTGCGGGTGCGGGGCTTGCGGGTCTTCTTGGCGGGCTCCTCTGCTGCTTCGGCAGCAGGCTCCTCTGCGGACGCCGGTTCCTCGGTGACTTCGGGAGCAGGCTCGTCGGCGGGCACAGGCTCCTCGATCACTTCGGGGGCGGGTTCGGGCTCGGCGGGTGTTTCGGGAGCAGGCTCGTCGGCGGGTGCAGGTTCCTCAACAGGCTCAGCAGCGGCGGCCTTGGGCTTTCCGGAGATCTCAATAACGTCCGCCCCGAACTCGAATATCTCATTCTGAGGCTGAACATCCTCGGCGGCCTCTGCCAGCGCCTCCCGGATCCGCAGATACCGGGGTCTGAGCACCTTGTAGAGCTCGGTGGCCTGTCCCTTAAAGATCTTGGCAAGGGCGTTGTGGAAATCTTCTTTATCCTCGGCCTCCTGAGCACAGGCGACTACCCGTGCGATCTCGGCGTCGGACAGGTCGTAGAGACCCAGCAGGGCTGTCTTGATCATGTCCTCGGCGGACTGGGGCTTGCGGCCCCTCCTGCGGGCGGAGGCCTTTGTGACCTTCACCTCCACCACCGGCTTGGGTTCCTCGATGACAGGCTCCGGCTCAGGCTGTACAGGCTCCGGCTCAGGCTCTGCGATCTCGGGCTCGGCGGTTTCCTCAGGTTCCTCGGGCTCAGGCTCGGTGGGGATCACCGGCAGCTTGCCCTTGTAGGTGTTGGCGAAGTTCACCGCCGCCCCAAGGGTCTGCGTCCTGAACACGATGATCGAGTTCTTGTCCGCAAAGCTGACGTTCCAGAAGTCGTGGAGCTTGTCAAAGCCCTTGTCGCCGCTGATGATGAAGATGTGTGTGTAGAGCTCCTTTGCAAGCAGATACCCCAGCAGCGTGGAGAGCTGGAAATCCAGGGCGTTCTTGCCGCCCACCCGGACTTTCAGATACTCGATGTCGGCGCTGGAGTTCATGACCTTGCGGTGCATCTCGAAGCTTATGGTGTCGGAGTTCTCGCTGTAAAAGATTATCACTTTGTCGTCCGGCGAGAGCTGCTCGATACCTGTCAGCCCCTTTGATTTCACGTTTTCAAAGTCGATCAGGTATGCTTTCATGTTTGTTCTTCCTTTCGGTTTGGGAGAAGATCGGTTCAGATCTTCCGTTTCTTGATGATGATGAACGCCGCCGCACCTGCACAAAGTGCGCACACGGCGCATACTACGGCTATCACCGAGCCGGAGCCGCCCTGTAATCTGGTAACGCTTTCATCGGCAGCTCCCGCATCGGCGGCCTCTGCGGATACTGCCTCGTAAGGCTGCATATAGCTGTATTTGTTTGCCGTGATAGCTTTCCCCACCACGTCCGCGATCACCTTGTGACCCTCGGAGTTGGGGTGGATATCCACCTTGCCGATGTTGGTAAGGGTGTCGGCCTTGCCCTTGAACTCCGGCGCCACCTCGCATACCGTGTACTCCGTACCGCTGTCAGAGGCATGGCTGCGGATGAGCTCGTTGAGCCTGCCGATCTTTTCCTCGGCGACGGTACTCAGCCCCGGCACCAGCGTAAAGCTCTCCAGCGGGTCATAGAGGGTCTGCACGAAGCAGGGACAGTCGCTCTTGCCGCTGATGTACTCGGTCATGCCGGTGAGGTTCTTTTCAAAGGCGGTGAGGTTCTCGTCGAGCTTGTCTTTCAGATCGTTGATCGAAGTCAGCATTTTGAGAACGGCAGTGCCCTTGATCTCCGAGGCGGAGGTTATGCCGGCCTTATCCAGCATCTCCCAGAGGGCGTGGAGCATATCGTTGCCGCCTATGGAGATGACGATGCAGGAGGTCTCGGAGAGCTTGTCGTCCAGCTGACCGCTTTTGAGCAGCGCCAGCAGGTCGCCGGAGGTATAGCCGTCCACGGCGGCGTTGGTGAGCTCGAAGGTACATACAGCGGACAGCTCCGAGGTATACTTATCCTTGAGGATATTGGCATAGGAGCGGCATCTGTCCCTGCCGTTCTCATAGCCTGTCAGGCCGTAGCCGGTGGCGATAGAGTCGCCCAGGACCAGCATTTTGGGCGGAGCGCTGACCTCCACCTCCCGGTAAGCGGTCTCGGCATGAGCGCAGAAGCACCCTGCCGCAGCGAACACGGCAGCCGCCGCAAGAGCCAAAAGTTTACGGATCATATCATCGCCCCCCGTTTCAGCATATGCATAGTTATTATAACACAGAACCGACAGTTTTGCAATACCTGATCCAAAGAATAGTTGAATAAGCAAAAGCGACTGGTTCGGAGGGGTATGGGGACCCCCATTCAGATAACAGTGAATAGTAATTCAGGCGAGGAGGGGCTTTTGGGGCAGAGTGAACGCAGCGACGAAGGAGCGGAGAGAACGCCGCCCCAAAGGTCGAGCCCCGACGAAGCCGGGGGTATGGGGGCGGCAGCCCCCATTAGGAATAAAAAAGCTAAGCCTACGCAGAAGTGATAAGCGAACGCTGCCCCCCCCGCAAAAAACATTTGACTTTTAGACCGCTTTATGCTATACTTAATTATGTATGTATCTTGTTCCGGGAGGCGGGTCTATGCAGTTTGATGAATATTGTGTGCTCATGTCCGTTTACCGGAGGGAAAAGGCGGAGTTTTTCAGGGCTGCGGCTGACAGTATGCTGGGGCAGACCGTGAAGCCCGCTCAGTTCGTCATAGTCTGTGACGGTCCCCTTACCGATGAGCTGGAGCGGGAGCTCTACCGCCTTGAAGCAGCCAGCTCCGGGCTGGTGGAGACAGTCCGTCTCAAAGAGAACCGCGGCCTTGCGGAGGCCCTTAACGCCGGGCTCTCAGAGTGCCGGTATGAGCTGGTGGCTCGCATGGACAGCGACGATATCTCCCTGCCCGATAGGTGCGAAAGACAGCTCCGGGCTATGGAAAAGCACTCCGCGGATATCTGCTCCGGCACCGTGGCGGAGTTCGTCACCGACCCCGCCGTCACCGAGACCTACAAGACCCTCCCCCGGGAGCATGAGCAGATACTGGCCTACGCCCGCACCCGCAACCCCTTCAACCACCCCTGCGTGATGTTCAAGCGCTCGGCGGTGATGCAGGTGGGGATGTATGAGGATTACCGGTTCTTCGAGGACTATCACCTGTGGGTAAAGCTCCTTGCGGCGGGGTACAGAGGGTACAACATCCAGAAACCCCTGCTCAATATGCGCACCGGCAGCGGTATGTACTCGCGCCGGGGCGGCAAAGAATATCTCGCCTGCGCAAAGAAAATGGAACAGTACAAGCTTAAGACCGGCTTCTGCTCGCGGGGGGAATACCTCAAGCGCATGAGCGCCTTTGAAGTGTTCTGCTCGGTGCCCGTGGGGGTAAGAGAGAAGCTGTACAAAAGATTTTTGAGGAAGAAATAACGTCTATGGGGATAAAGAAATTACTGAAAAAGCTGGCTCTGCCGCTGACTCCGCTCAATAAGATCATACCCAAGAACAAGCGGCTCATACTGATCTACTCCAACTTAGGTTTCCGGGACAACGCCCGGAGCATATACGACTTCATGACCGGCGTGGGCTACAACAAGAAATACAAGATAGTCGTGGGCTGCAATGACTGGAAGACCTGGAAAAAGGACGCCCCGGATAACGTGAAGTTCGTCAGGCCCAGGCGTGCCCTGCGGACGTATCTGCGGTGCAGCTATATGCTCTACACCTACGGCAAGTTCCCTGTGAAGCCCACCAAAAAGCAGACTGTGGTGAACCTGTGGCACGGTATGCCCCTGAAGACTGTTGGTGCGCTGGAAAAGGGCGCCGACTTTGACGGCAAGTGCTATTTCAACTATATCATCGCCACCTCGCCCTTCTTCTCGAAGGTGATGCAGAGGTGCTTTGCGGTGGGTGAGGATAAGGTCATCCTCACCGGTCAGCCCCGGTGCGACAAGCTGTTCGACGTGGACGTACACAAGAAAAAGCTGATCCTGTGGCTGCCCACCTACCGCAGCTCCCACCTGCTGGGCAGCGTGAATGCGGAGATCCGCAACGAGACCGGCCTGCCCCTCATCGACCGGGAGGAGCATCTGCATATCCTCGACGCCCTGCTCAAAGACCTGGGCTACAAGCTGCTGATAAAGCCCCACCCCCTGCAGGAGCTGCCCTCGGGGATGAAGAGCCTTGAAAACGTCATGGTGACTTCCCAGCGGGGTCTGGAGCGCAAGGACATGGATATCTACGACCTGATGAAGCGCAGCACTGCGCTGATAACCGACTATTCCTCGGTGTATTTCGACTACCTGCTGCTGGACAGACCCATAGGTTTTACCCTGGGGGACATGGAGCGTTACGACCAGGAGAGGGGCTTCGTCACCGAAGACCCCCTGTCGCTGATGCCGGGTGAAAAGCTCTGCTCCTTTGACCAGCTGATGATCTTCATACGCGCCTGCGCCTGCGGCGAGGACAGCTTCAAGGAGGAAAGAGCCCGGGTCAGCGAGCTGGTCAACAGCCACCAGACAGGCGGCGCCTGCAAGCAAATTTTAGACATAATCGGCGTTGAAATGTAGGCTTTATTTGTGTGATCGCATATTGACAGGAACGCCGTATTTCTATATAATTAACAATGTATATGACTGAGAGGGAGCAACCATGAAAAAGATAATTACCTACGGCACCTTCGACCTGCTGCACTACGGACACATCAACCTGCTGCGGCGTGCCAAGGCTTTGGGGGACTACCTGATAGTGGCGCTGTCCACCGACGAGTTCAACTGGAACGAGAAGCACAAGAAATGCTACTTCTCCTACGAGGAACGCAAGAGCCTTCTTGAAGCCATAAGATACGTTGACCTGGTGATACCCGAGGAGAACTGGGAGCAGAAGCGCTCCGACATCAAGGAGTTCCGGGCGGATACTTTCGTCATCGGCGATGACTGGGAGGGGAAGTTCGACGACCTCAAAGACCTCTGCGAGGTAGTGTATCTCCCCCGCACGCCGGAGATCTCCACCACACAGATAAAGCAAGACCTTAAAATGACCACAAAAACCGGAGGCGACGGGAAATAAACATAAAATACCTCCTGCAATGCGCCAAGGAGGCGCTTGCGAACACATACTACGTCAGGAAGTACTACCGGTGCAGGTTGAAAGAGGATATCATACTTCTCGAATCCAAGCACGGGCAGGATCTGGCGGGGAATATATTCACGCTGCTGAGACTGCTCGACCGGGACTACTCGGACAAGTACAAGCTCTATCTCACCTGCGCCAAGTCAAAGCGGGAGAAGATAAAGGGGCTGCTCACCCAGTACGGCGTGAAGAACGTGACCCTGGCAGCGCCCAGCAGCTTCAAGTACTTCAAGCTGCTGGCCCGGGCGAAGTTTTTGATGACTGATACGTCGTTTACCACCCGCTACATCAAAAAAGAGGGTCAGGTCATCCTCAACACCTGGCACGGCACCCCGCTGAAAGTCATGGGGCGCGAGGTGGCGGCGGATGTTTACGCCATGGGCAACATCATGCGCAACCTGCTGTTTTCGGACTTCCTGCTCTACCCCAACGAGTACATGAAGGAGAAAATGATAGGCTCCTACATGATCGACGGCATTTACAAGGGCACTATACTCAACGAGGGATATCCCCGCAACTGCATATTCTTCGACAGGGAAAAGGCTGCCGAAGTACGGCAGGCTCTGGGGCTGGCGGACAAGAAGATGTTCGTGTATATGCCCACCTGGCGGGGCAACATGGCAAAGGTCAACACCGCCGAGCAGCTCTCGGTGCTGAAAAGCTACATGAAGCAGCTGGACGAGGGGCTCCGGGATGACGAAGTGGTGGTGGCAAAGCTCCACCCCTTTATGAGCGCCGATCTGGATTTTTCCCAGTACAGGCACATCATACCGGTGAAGCCGGGGTTTGACGCATACGAAGTACTCAACTCCGCCGACTGCCTGATAACAGACTATTCCAGCGTGTTCTATGACTTTGCCAACACCGGCAAGAAGATAATACTCTTTGCCTACGATGAGCAAGATTATATTGCGGAGCGGGGTATGTACGTCACCCTCGACGAGCTGCCCTTCCCGAAGGTAACGACGGTCAGTGACCTCATAGCAGAGATGCGCCGGCCCAAGGGCTACGACGACACCGACTTCATAAAGCGCTACTGCACCTACGAGCGCCCGGAAGCCGCCGAGATGATACTGCGGCGGGTGATAAAGGGCGAGAAGGTCTGCAACGAGGAGCGCATCTACGACAGCTCAAAGGAGAACGTGCTGATCTTTACCGGAGACCTCTCCAAGAACGGCATCACCACGGCTGCGCTGAACCTGATAGAGAATCTCGACCCGGACAAGCGCCGGTATTTCATAACGTTCCAGCAGCCCACGCTGAAAAACGACCCCCTGCGCTGCTCGCTGATACCGAGAGCGATAAACGTCTTCCCCATGAGCACCAAGCCCCAGTACACCATAGGCGAGGCCTTCGGGCAGGTGCTGTTCTACAAGCTCAACTTCAAATTCGCACTGAAAAGCGTGGAGAAGATGTGCAGGCGCGAGGCGCGGAAGTTCTTTTACGGTGCGGATTTTGACAGCATAGTCCAGTATCAGGGCTACGGCAAGAACATGATACACCTGTTCAGGATGCTGGGGGGCAGGAGCTCGATCTTCGTCCACAGCGATATGCAGCAGGAGCTTGCCAACAAGGACAATCAGCACAGGCTGTCTTTGCAGACCGCCTACAACAGCTATGACAGCGTGGTATGCGTCTCAGAGGGGATGATAAAGCCCACCTCCGAGATCAGCGGGCGTACCGACAACATCTGCATAGTACACAACTGCCACGCCTACAAGAGCGTCTTAGCCCGGGCTGAGAGCGAGGTCAGATACGACGAGGTCACAGTCTCGGACACCGGCTGCGAGGAGCTCAAAAAGATACTGGACAGCTCCCTTACCAAGATAATCAACATCGGGCGTTTCTCTGCGGAGAAGGGTCACGATATGCTGATAAAGGCCTATGAGATGTTCGCCGCCAGGCACCCGGAGAGCCGGCTCATCATAATCGGCGGCTACGGAAAGCTCTACGAGCAGACCAGGGCTCTTGCCGGGGCATCCCCGGTCAAGGATAAGATCATACTCATAAAGACCATGCTCAACCCCATGCCGGTGCTGAAAAAGTGCGACCTGTTCGTGCTGTCCTCCCATTATGAGGCGCTGGGGCTGACCATGCTGGAGGCGGACACCCTGGGCGTGCCGGTGATATCCACCGACATACCGGGGCCCAGAAGCTTTTTGGAGAGCCGGGGCGGCTACATGGTACCCTGCACCCCGGAGGGGCTCTGTGAGGGCATGGAGGCCTTCATGCGGGGCGAGGTCAAGGCAATGAACGTGGATTACGAGGAATACAACAGAAACGCTGTGGAGCAGTTTGAAGCTCTGCTCGGCAGCTGAAAGGAAGATAAACATGAAAGCTGTACTTTTAGCCGCGGGCAGAGGCACCCGGATATCCAAGCGCATACAGGAGATACCCAAGAGCACCCTCCCTATCGGCGACAAGCCCCTGATCAGGCGCACCGTTGAAATGATGATCGACGAGGGCATAGAGCCTATCGTCTGCGTGGGCTACAAATATGAGAAGGTCTACGAGGCGCTCGAAGGGCTGCCGGTGAAGTTCTTCTACAACCCCTTCTACGATGTTACCAACAGCATAGCCTCACTGTGGTTCGCAAGAGGCGAGCTGGACGACGACATGATAATCATGAACGCCGACGTCTTCTTCTCCACCGACATCCTCCACAAGCTGCTTTCAGACGAGCGCCCTGTGATACTGGCCTCGGACAAGAGCCGCACCGCCACCGGAGATTACTTCTTCTCCCTGGGCAAGAACAACTGCGTGCAGAAATACGGCAAGGATATCCCCCTTGAAGAGCGTGACTGCGAATATGTGGGACTTGCTAAAGTCCGCAAAGAGTTCATCCCGGTGTTCTGCAAGCAGCTGGACAAGCTCATTGACGAGCAGAAGCACGGCTGCTGGTGGGAGGAAGTGCTCTACACCCTGGCCGACGAGAGGCACATCCACACCCTTGACGTGGACGGAATGTTCTGGTCGGAGATAGACTACTTCGACGACTATCAGCGCATACTCAACTACATCGACGAGACAGAAAAGAACGTATAAGGAGATCATGACAATGAAGCTGTTTACATTAGGCCCCGTAGAGATGTTCGACCGCACCTTTGAGATCGCAAAGAGGCAGGTGCCCTATTTCAGGACGCCGGAGTTCTCACAGGTGGTACTGGACTGCGAGAGGCTGCTCAAAAAGTTCGCCCGGGCAAAAGATACTGACAAAGCGGTGTTCCTCACCTGCTCCGGCACCGGCGCTATGGAGGCCACAGTCCTCAACTGCTTTGACGAAAGCGACAAGCTGCTGGTCATCAACGGCGGCTCCTTCGGGCACAGGTTCTGCGAGATATGCGAGATACATAACATCCCCTATACCTCGGTAGACCTGCCCTACGGCAAGACCCTGACGAGGGAGGATGTGTTCGCCTATGACGGACAGGGCTGCACCGGCCTGCTGGTGAACATCGACGAGACCTCCACAGGTCAGCTCTACGACATTAAGATGCTCTCGGAGTTCTGCAAAAAGAACAGCGCGGTCTTCGTAGTGGACGCTATCAGCTCATTCCTGGCTGACCCCATCGACATGACAGAGCTGGGGATAGACGCGCTGATATTCTCCTCACAGAAGTCCCTGGCACTGGCTCCCGGACTGTCGGTGGTACTGCTGAGCGCCGCCATGTACGAAAACAGAGTACAGGGCAAGAGACCCAAGTCCATGTATCTCGACTTCAACAGCCACATCGAGAACGGCAAGCGGGGTCAGACACCCTTTACCCCGGCGGTAAGGCTCATCTATGAGTTACAGGATATGCTCCACTATATTGATGAGATCGGCCTTGAGAACCGCCTTGCTCACATGAAGGAGGTGGCAGCCGACTTCCGTGCAAGGTTGGCCGGCACCGGGCTCAGGCTCCCGGAGTACCCCCTCTCCAACGCCGTTACTCCGCTGTACTTCCCCGACGGCAACGCCTACGAGGTATATGAGACCCTGAAGCGTGACTACGACGTGTTCGTGACCCCCAACGGCGGCGACCTTGCCAAAACGGTCATCAGAGTGGGACACCTGGGCAACCACACGATCGAGGATAACAAGATGCTCATTGAGCTGTTTGCAAAAGTTATGGGCAAGTGAGCGTTAAAGCTTTACGCCGCCCCGCTGTGCGGGTCGGCGAGATGCGGAAAAAGCACCTTCCCGCCTGCGGCAGGAGGGCTTTTACCGCTTAATACAGAAAGGCGGTATAACCATGAAAGTCATCACATTCAACGACATCAAGAATCTGGGCATTTCTCCGGTGAAGTGCTATGAGTGGGTGAACGAAGCCCTCATGCACAAGAACGAGGCTATCCTCCCGGCGAAGATCAGCCTGCACCTGGAGAACGACGCATTCTTCAACGTTATGCCCTGTCTGCTGCCTCAGCAGGATGCGGGCGGCGTCAAGGTCATCACCCGCCACATCGGCAGAGTGCCCTCCCTCGACAGCCAGATCATGCTCTACGACTACGAGACAGGCACCCCCAAGGCCATTATGGACGGCAACTGGATCACCACCATGAGAACAGGCGCCGTTGCCGCGCATACCGTCAAGAACCTTGCTGTCAAAGACTTCTATGAGATCGGCGTAATGGGTCTGGGCAACACCGGCAGAGCGGCTATGAAAGTCCTCCTCGCCATGTACCCCGACAGGCCGCTTAAAATAAAGGTGCTCAAATACAAGGATCAGCATGAGCTGTACACCGCCTACCTCAAGGCCGGCGACCCCTCGGGCTATCCCAATGCGGAATTCGTATACGTTGATACCTATGAGGACGTTATCCGCGGCAGCGACGTTGTTATCTCGGCTGTGACCTACACCGACAAGGATTTCTGCTCTGACGACTGTTTCAAGCCCGGAGTACTGGTTGACGCTGTTCATCTCAGAGGATTCCTCAACTGCGACCTTAGCTTTGACAAGGTCTTCTGCGACGACGACAAGCACGTCTGCGGCTTCAAGTACTATGACCGCTGGAAGTACCATGCCGAGGTGGCTGACGTCATCACCGGCAAGGCCGCGGGCAGAGAGAGCGATCAGGAGAGGATCATCGCCTACAACGTGGGGCTCTCCATGCACGACATGAACTTCGCCAACAAGATCTATCAGATGTGCGAGGGCGTGGGCACCGAGATCAGCCTCGACCCGCCCACCGACAAGTTCTGGGTGTGAGCTGACACAGCTGACATAATCAAACCAAAGGAGTGTAACCGACTTGACTCCCGTTCAGGAAAATCTGCTCAAACTGCTGCGCGAGATAGACGATATCTGCCGCAGGCATGACATAACCTACTACCTGGCAGGCGGCACAGCCCTGGGTGCGGTGCGCAATAACGGCTTTCTGCCCTGGGACGACGACATGGATCTCTACATCACCCGGGAGAACTGGAAAAAGTTAGAGAAGGTCATCGACAGCGAGCTGCGCCCTGACAGAGGCTTTGCCTCCACAGACCGCAACGAGCTATACCGCAACCCCATACTGCGCTACGTAGACAAAGAAACTACGACCATCTACCGGTCTCAGGCGCTGGCGGGGGCGGCCTGCGGTCAGCACGTTGAGTTCATGGTCATGGACCCGGTGCCCAAGGACCCGGAGAAGTACAAAGAGTTCCGGCGCCTCATGCTGGTCTACACCGAACTGCTGACCTCATATTTCGTGGTCAACAGGCAGACCGTGAACAACGACTCCGACTTCGACTATGAGACCTACAAGTACTATCTCGATCTCATGGAGGAAAAGGGACGCGCCTACGTGCTGAAACTCTTGGAGGACAAGATATTCTCCTACGAAGACTCGGACGAGGTCTGCGACTACTACTGCCTGCGGTGGGGTCTGCGCATACTGATGTACGAGCGGAAGAACTACCGCACTCCCCGGCTGGAGCAGTTCGAGGATATGCTGGTGCCGGTGGGCTGCTGCGCGGAGGGAATCTTCCGGGAGGCCTACGGCGACACCTGGATGTACATACCTGAAGCCCAGGAGCAGGAGACCCATGACTCGCTCCACAGCCTGACTTTGAGCTACGTCAACTACATCGACGACTATCTGCAATTCATGGACAAAGAGAAGGCGCTGGCGAACTACTGGGACTACAAGAAGAACCGTGTGGACATCCTCTACGACCGGGAGAAGAACACTCAGAACCGCTTCAAGCTCTTTGCCGTAAGGCACCGCCTGCACATCGAGCGGCAGCTCAGAGACACAGACCTTGACCTGCTGCTGCGGGAGCGGCGGTACAAAGAGCTCCGCACTGCCCTGGGGGAGTATATATCCCTGCAAGTGTCGGGGGACTTCAACCGGTGGCAGGTGTTCATCGACGTGGAGGACAGGATCATCTACCCTGCGCTGATGCTGCTCATAACTGAGGGCAAGTACTGGCACGCACGGAAGATACTGAAAATATACCGGTTCTACCGGGAGCCCTCGGAGGACATACTCCGTGCCGAGGAGCTTATGAACGCGGTGCGGGACATCTCTATCGCGGTATACGACCACAAAGATCCTGACGCCGCAGAGCAGATCTGCCGGGAGTATTACCCCAAGTACCCGGACGTGATAGACCTGATACGCTGCGACCTGCTGGTGCGCATAAACAAGGACAGCGACATGACCGCAGTATGCGGGGAGCTGGACGAGCTTGTGAAACGTTTCCCTGCCGACGGCGAGCTGATGAAGCTCCGTGGGGATGCACTGCTTAAAGCCGGCCGGGAGGAGGAGGCCATAGCCGCCTATCTGACGGCGAGAGCCAACACCCGCAACGGCATAATACTCAACGAGATGCGCAAAAAGCTGCTTGCGCTGGGCGTGGACGAGGAAGTCGTCAAAAACGCGCCGCTGCTGTGATACGGAGGATAGATGCCAGTGACTGACATACAAAAAATTCTGTTTAGGCTGCTGACCGAGATCGACGGCATCTGCCGCAGGCATGAGATAACCTACTTCCTGCACGAGAACACCGCTCTCGAAGCGGTACAGGGCAGCCGCATGGGCGAGGAACGCTGCAACGCCGAGGTGGCAATGAGCGTGCCGGAGCTGAAAAAGTTCATCAAGGCTTTCAGTGAGGAAAAGCCCGCTGACCGCAGCCTCGACAGCTGGCTCACCGACCCGAAATACGGGGAATTCGGCTGCCGCTACACCGCCGAGGACACGCTGTTTTTAGACCTGCCCAACTGCCACCACTACGGGCGATACGGCTTCGGCGTGACGGTGAACGTTCTCCGTGACGTACCGTCGAGCAAGCTGCGCTCCAAGGTGGAGACCGCCCGGGAGATAGGCTTTGAGATGAACTTTGCCGAGGGCAACCGCTCCACCGGCAGAAAGGCCGCCATAGCCGGCAAGCTGGTGAGAAAAAAGCTCTCCGCCGACGGCGGCGAGGGGTTCGCCAAAAAGATGTTCGAGGACTTCTGCCGCATCTATGACGTGCCGGATGCGGAGATATGCTTTACCAAGCACTTCCGCACGAGAAGATATCATTTCAGAAAAAGCTGGTTCTCGGAGCCGGTGATGACCACCTTAGAGGGGCATCAGTTCCCGGTGCCGCAGAAAGAGTACTTCACTTCCCTCTACGGCAAGGGCTACATGACCCGCAAGCTGCCGGGACGGAAGATGACCGGCTACATCGTATCGGACACGGCGATACCCTACAAAGAGTATCTTGCGGCGCTGAAGGACTACGGTATGCCTCTGGAGCTATACATAAAGGAGCGGGAGCGCTACATCCGCAAGCAGACCGAGGGTCAGCCGAAGATGGACACCATCAAGCACTACTGGGATCTGCTGTTCCGCACCGGCGACCGGTTCGACCTCTATGAGCGGTATGCGCCGATCAAAGACGAGCTGCTCACCCTGCGCCGGGAGGGACGCTTCGACGAGCTTACGGCGGAGCTGGCGCCTTACAGGGAGCTTTTGATGAAGAACTACAAGCTGGGTCTGGGGCTGAGCTTTGACCCGGATATACTGGAATGTATGCTGGAAATACTGTCCCGGGAGGGCAGCGGCGAGCTTGCCGCGCAGATCAGGGACATGATACCCCCGGAGCACAGGGGTCCGGCTGTGATAAAGGGTTATGACGAATGAACAGAGTACTGACTGAAAAAGGGCGGGATGACGTCCGTTATATAATCACCCGGAAGACCGGCGGCGCTGCCGTGACGGTCAGGGAGGCTGTGCCTGTGAAAAAGGCGGGGCTGAAGCTGCTCATAGCGGCGGACAACGCCTCGGACAGCTGCCTGCGGCTGGTCATCAAGGCCGTTGAGGCTGCGGCGGAGGAGGCGGAGCTTACTGCCTACTTCTGCACCGACCCCCTCACCGCCGAGAGCCTTTCCGCCAGGATAGAGCGCATCCAGCCCGCCGGGACATCCGTTTGTCTGCGCTCGGACAAGGCGCTTCGCACCGCCTTTGACGTGAGCGACACGGTACTGACGGTGCCGGAGGTGTCCCTGGGGGGATTCTTCACCCTGACCCCTGCGGGGAGCGTAAAGCTCTCAGGCAGGGAGCTGACCTACCCGGACAAGTCCGCACAGGCGCTCACGGAATGTACCCTGCCCGCCCTCACAGAGGCGCTGAAAGCACTTGCCGAAAGGAGTACCGCTCATGACTAACGAGGAAAAGAAGCTCCACAGGATATGCTTTGCCAACGCCTGTATGCAGGAAAAGCCAGCCCCGGGGACGGTGTTCATATCTTCAAAGGGCATATTCAAGGGCGACAACGCTGCCCTGCTGCTGCGTGAGCTCTGCGAGCGGGGCTATGCGGAGCAGTACAGGTTCGTGGTGGCGGGAAACCTCAAGGACGAGGCATTTCACGCCTTCAAGGACAGCCTGCGGCAGTACGGCATCAGGTACACCGCCTTTGATTCGGATGAGTACATCAAGGCGCTCTGCACCGCGGGGTATCTTATCTCCGACGGCGACCTGCCGGCATACTACATAAAGAGGGCTGAGCAGGTGCATCTGTGCCTCTTTGACCGCAAGGGACTGCTGTTCTCGGAGGAGGTCTCCCCGAAGATGCAGGAAAAGCTCATGACCAGTCTGAACCGGCTCATACCTCAGACCAGCCTTATGCTCTGCGAGAACTCTGCGGCCTATGATATTATGGAGATGAAGCTTTTCGTGAGCAGCTTCTTCACCGGCAAGCTCATCAGAGCCGCTGAGCCCACCCATTTTATCACTGATGATACCGAGAAAAAGCCCTCCGGCAGTACCGCCAGGTACACACCGGAGGACATAGCAAAGCTTATGGCTAAGTACGCCCCGGCACCGGAGGAGGAAGAACCGGAGGAGTACGTTTGCGAGGCGCTGACCTCCGATGTGCCGGACAGAGAAACGTCTTACGCCAATATCGCGGGGGCGCTGTTCGGCGGGGAGAGCGAGTATTTCCGGTTCAAGCCCTCCAAGCGCCGGAAGATCGCCGTTGCGGCCTTCTTAGGCAGCGTCAACAGCGGCGTAATGGCGCTGAGAGAGCTTTGTGACCGCATAGACAGAGAGCAGTTCTGCGTGACGGTGTACGCCTTTGCCACGGCGCAGACCGCCTTTTGCCAGACCTTCGACCCCGACACCCGCATCATCGCCCGTGGGGAGTACACCCTTGCCATGAGCGACATGGAGATTCAGCTGGAGGCCAGCGAAGACCTCTCCGAGAAGATGCTGTGGAAGTACGAGATACTGCGATCCTACGGCTCGGACGACTTCGACACCCTGCTGATGTTCAACACAGTGAACCCCTTCCGGCACGCCTTTGCATGGCACATGAAGGTCAACAGGCGCATCTTTGCCTGCCCCTCCGAGGGGGAGCTCTTCGGGGGCTATCCGGAGCCGGAGCAGCTTGAAAAGCGCATAAATACGGTCTTTGACACAGTGCTGCTGATGAAGGGCAGCGGCAGCAGGCTCAAAAGCTGCGCCCCCATGCCCATAGCTCTCAGCAGGCGGTGGGAAGACCTGCTCATGCAGGATATCCGACTCCTGACCTACAACGACAGCGAAGAGGACTGGATAGCGCTGATACCCACGGCTACCGCCCCGGCGGGCTGCACGCTGATATCCGAGCCGGAGGACGGCGGGGAGCTGGTCATGTGCTGGGCTGCCGATGCCGATGATGCGCAGAAGGTAATGACTGCTTTCGCGGAATGGTCTGCGGATAAAAAGGCTCATTTATTCCTTTGTGTACCCGAAGAGGGTGTTACAGACAGCGAAAACGTGACCGTTATCCCCGGCAAGGAGATACCCCTGATACTGATGAAGCTCTGCGACAGGTTCGTCTACCCCTACAAGGGCGGCTCGGGAATGAGCATCGCCGCAGCCCTCATGGGTACGGCGGCGGACACCTCCGCGCCCTCGGCAGACCTGAGCCTGCTGCTCAACGCGGTGAAGGCTGACAGCCTCTACTGCGGCTATGAGCCCGAAGCCCCCGCAGGTGCGCTCATCACCGGGACAGAGATATTCGACGTGAGCGAGCCCGATGCAGGTCTGTACGGGCAGCTGGATACTCAGGCGGCGGATGCCGTGAACAAACTCTTTACCCCCGAAAGGCAGGAGACTGATGACTAAATACATAGACGGCTTCAAGAAGTACCGCTTTCTGCTCAGGGAGCTGGTAAAGAAAGGCATAAAGCTGAAATACCGCCGCTCCTATCTGGGCATAATCTGGACGCTGCTCGAACCGCTGCTGACAATGATGGTGCTGACGCTGGTATTTTCGACTTTCTATCAAAAAAAGGACAGAGCCTTCCCGGTGTATGTGCTGACCGGGAGACTGCTTTACAGCTTCTTCTCCAACGGCACCAAGACCGCCATGAAATCCATACGCGGTCACGCAGGCATGATAAAGAAGGTCTACGTTCCCAAGTACATCTACCCGCTGTCCAGCGTGATATTCAACTTCATTATTTTCCTGATATCGCTGGTAGTACTGGTGGGCGTGTCGCTGGTACTGGGGGTATACCCCAACTGGTGGACGCTGACGGCGATCTTCCCGCTGATGATACTGTTCCTGTTCACCCTGGGCGTGGGGATGATACTCTCCACGGTATCGGTGTTCTTCCGGGACGCTGAGTATTTGTGGGACGTGGCGCTGATGCTGATAATGTACACCTGCGCCATATTCTACGATGCGGAGAATATCGTGAAGAAAGGCAACGGCTGGGTGTTCAAGTGCAATCCCCTATATGCCATAATCAAGTGTTTCAGGGACGCAGTCTACGGCAGCTCCATGTTCGCGGAGCCCTTCTGGTTCATCATGCCGCTGTGCGTGAGCATCGTGACGGTGATAATAGGATTCGCGGTATTCAAGTGGAAGCAGGACAATTTCATCCTGCATATCTGATAACGGAAGGACGTATTTATGCCTAACTACGCGATAGAAGTAAACGACGTATCCATGAAGTTCAACCTGAGTAAGGAAAAGGTGGACTCCATCAAGGAGTACATGATAAAGTTTTTGAAACGGCAGATCAAGTACAACGAGTTCTGGGCGCTGAAAAACGTGAGCTTCAAGGTGGAAAAGGGCGACCGTGTGGGCGTACTGGGGCTCAACGGTGCCGGAAAAAGCACCCTGCTGAAGATCATCGCGGGGGTGTTCAAGCCCACCGAGGGCAAGGTCATCAAGCACGGCAGGCTGGTGCCGCTCTTAGAGCTGGGGGCGGGCTTTGACTCGCAGTACACCGGGCGAGAGAACATCTATCTCTACGGCTCGGTGCTGGGGTACTCGAAGCAGTTCGTGCAGGAGCGGTTCGACGAGATCGTGAAGTTCGCGGAGCTGGAGGAATTCATCGACGTGCCGATAAAGAACTACTCCTCGGGTATGCGCTCGCGGCTGGGTTTTTCCATAGCTACTCAGGTAGACCCGGACATACTGATCCTTGACGAGGTACTGTCGGTGGGGGACGCCAAGTTCAAGAAGAAGTCGGAAAAGAAGGTCATGGGGATGTTCGACTCCGGCGTGACGGTGCTGTTTGTTTCCCACTCGCTGGCGCAGGTGCGCCGCCTCTGCAACAAGGCCATAATCCTGGAGAAGGGGCGGCTGATAGCCGCCGGAGACATCGACGAGGTGTCGGCTAAGTATGAGGAAATAATATCCAATTGAATAAGCAGACAGCAAAAAGCCCGCGGATCGTTTCGTGATCCGCGGGCTCTTTTAAGCTGTTCAGCTTTCGGTCTGTCTGTGATCTATTCCGATGTACGAACTTACACCGTAGGCGTAGGGTTGGTTTTCATTAGCTCTGGCAGAATGCTCTGCGGTGTTGAACATCGCAACGATGTTGAAGCTCGTGATCTGGTCGGCGGCGAACTTGGTGTATACCTCGTTCAAGTCCACGGTGTAGCCGTCAGCGACACAGCTTATCTCAAAGCTGTGAGCCGGGCCGTTGCTCTTGACGCCCCAGGCTTCCTCGGTGCCCACATACACCGAAACAAAGCCCTCTGTGATCTCGGTGCCCCGGGCGGTGAGGTTCGAGAAGCGAAGGACCGGCTTGCCCTGCGAGAAGTCCACGGTGTAGTCAAAGCTTATCTTGCCGTCCGCGGATACCGCAGTATAGGTGTTGGAGCCGTTCTCGTTCCGGAACTCCGCCTTGTCCCTGACGATGCTGTCGGAGATCTCGCAGGTCATCCATTCGGGAGCAAGGAGCTTTTCGCCGTCCCACATCG
Source organism: Ruminococcus sp. (assembly GCA_017529875.1). Lineage (GTDB taxonomy): Bacteria > Bacillota > Clostridia > Oscillospirales > Ruminococcaceae > FB2012. Next base: position 88,695 of record JAFXNC010000028.1, read on the forward strand.
GATACCTTCCGTCCGGTGAGGTCACTTTGTAAAGATAGTCAATTACGACCTCGGGATCGTCGGGAGCGTATCTGTGGATATTCACATAAGCGCTGCCGTCGATAACGGCATACTCGGCGTAGCCTTCGGCAGAATGATCCTCGCTTTTTTCTTCAACGGTCTCCGAATTGAACTGCACATGAATGCTGCTCATATTTGTTGAATAGAAACGCTCGATCACTGCGGGGTCTATCGTGGACTCGCCGGTGTTGGTCCTTGTGCCGAGGAATTCGATATCGTCGGCATTGGCAAAGAACTCCGATATCTCCTTCGAGGCTCTCTCCCCGCTTGCCGGCAGACCGTAAAAGTCCTCCGAGAACCAGTACAGCTTTTCCGCACAAGCGCGGTTCTGACCGTTTTCATAGGTACTCGTGACGGTGCGGTAGCTCCGGGGCTGCGAGATCACAAGGTTCCAGAACTTGCTGTAAACGCCCAGGTCCTCAGTCTCAGGCGTGATCTCCGCCTCCGAGATGACCTCATCCAGCTCGATGCTGTCCACAGGCTCGGCGGCTGCGATGCACTCGGGTGCTGATGCTGCGGGGGCAGTTTCCACTTTGCTGCCCGAGCGTACTGCGAAGAACACTCCCGCGCCTATGGCGATAGCCGCCGCAGCCGCAACTGCGATATACTTCCCTGCCGAGGTCTTCACATAGCCGTATCTTTTTGCTTTCGCCACATCCTCCGCAGAGAGCTCTGCGGGGTCGGTGAGATTTTGTTTCATAGCCATTTTGTATAACTCCTTTTCAGTCATAGTCATTCCCTCCCTCGGAATTTTCGTCTGATCTGCCGAACTGCCTTGTAGAGCAGCGCGGTGGTCTTGCTTTCGCTGATGCCCAGCACGGAGGCGGTCTCCGGCAGGCTCAGCCCCTGAAAATAGTGCAGATAGAATATCCTCTGTACCCCGGACGGCAGCGCACAGATGCTTTCAAAGACCTCCGAGAGCAGTTCCCTGTCCGCCACAAGACCCTCGATATCGGTGTCGTCGCCGATGTCAACGGCCTCGCCGGACTCTGTTCCCGCACTCAGGCTGATGCGCGCTCTCAGCCGCTGCGCGGCGGTGTACCAGTGGGAAAGGCAGTGCTTTGCGGTGCCGATGACGAAGGCCTCCGGGTCACGGATCTCACGGCCTTCCTTCACCGCATCCAGCACCCGCAGGTAGGTCTCCTGGTAAATGTCCTCGATGTCGGTGATGTTCAGGCACTTGGAGGAAATGAACCTGAGTGCGCTCTGCCGGGTAGCCTCATAGATGCGGGCAAAGTCGCCGGCGTTGTCGCTCTGTTCTCCCACTGATCTCACCTCCGTCCTTTCACCTACGTAGTGGGATTTCTGAAAAGAAACTTGTTAAACGATTATGAACTTTATGTAAACTAAGCAAAAACTGCATCCTGCAAAAATGCACAGTCACCGAACCGTGGCTGTGCATTGTTTGTTATTTCTTGGTGGTCTTATTCAGCTTCACCATTTCAAAGATAAATACTTCAACCGAGATCAGCACCACAACGCCCGCTATGACTATCAGCGCGATGACCCAGCCCTTCATGCCGCCTTCGGAGCCGTCGTTATCGCCGTCATCGTTGTTGTCGGCCTTGTCTGCGGACTTGGTCTTCTTGGTGCCGTCGTCGCCGTTGTCCCTGGCTTCGTCGGCTGTACGCCTGGCCTCGCTCTCGTCGTAGGTCTGGGACTCGTTGGACTTGCCCTCGCCGCCGTTGTTCTCAGCGCCTACAAGCGCCCCCGTGGAGCCGGGCTTGATCTCCGAGGCGGTGCCTGTGATGAAGGAGCTCAGCCACGCCAGCGAAGCGTTCCAGTTGATAGTACACTCGTTGACCGACCAGGCCTCCACGTTGTCAAGGTAGCACTTCATGGGCGCGATCTGACCCTTTTTCCAGCCCATGCCCTGCACCCAGGGGTCCTGCATACCGGAGTTGGGGCCGCCTGCCATAACTCCGCAGGGCGCCTTGGGAAAGCTGGCGTCCACCTGATATGACCAGTAGCGGTGGTGGGGGTATTCAGTGGTGTGGGTGCCGTAGCCGGTGACGTAGGAGTAATCCAGGGCGTTGCGTCCCAGCAGATAATCAAGACCTCCCACAGCGCCGTCTAAGTACTTCTGCTCGCCGGTGAGCTTGTAGGCGTAGGCCAGCACGATGGCGTTGTCCGCCACGAAGGAATTTGAACCCCAGATGTAGCCCTTGTCGCTGTCGTTGTAGCTCAGGGTGGACTGTCCGTAGGGCTGACCGAAGCCCTGCTTGGCCTCTAAGTCTGCATACCAGTCGGCGGCCTTGACTATGGCCTTCTTGGCGGTCTCGGCGTCGGAGCCGGAGAACTTGTCGGTATTCAGAACAGCGCTCAGCGTTGCCAGTGCGCCGGTGTTGCCCCAGTCGAAGGAGCCCACCGTATCCACGCTCTCGCCGCCGCCTAAATTGGTGGGGCAGCTCAGGAAGAACTTGTTGCTTTTGGCGTCGTCAAGGTAATCCTCGTCGCCGGTAGTGATGAACAGCTCCAGCGCCGCCCAGCAGAACTCATCGGTGACGTCGGTATCGCCGTAAGCGCCGCCTCCCACGCTCTCGTCAAGGGGGGCATACATCTCGGGATGTTTCTTGGCCGCGGCATATGTGAGCCTGGCCTTTTCCAGGCACTCGTCTGCAAAGCTGTCGTCGATGCCCTTCCAGAGCCTCGCCGCCTGAGCCGCACAGGCCGCAAGGTTCAGGGTGGCGGCTGTCGTGGGGGGCTTGATTATGCGCTTTTTGTCATCGTCGGCAGGAGCCACGCCAAGGCCTGTCCAGGTCTCGTCGTGAGCCTTGTGGTAGGCCATGCCCGCATAGTCCCCGGAGCTGACGATCATCTTGAACATCCACTCCATCTCATAGCGAGCCTCATCCAGCAGGTCGGGATAGCCGTTGCTGCACTCCGGCAGGTACATGGTGCCGTCGGCGTAAACGTCCTCGATGCCGAGAGCCTTGGCGGTCTCGTACTGGTTCTGCATCATCCACAGGGAGAAGCCGCCGTTTACCACATACTTGCCGTGGTCGCCAGCGTCGTACCAGCCGCCGGTGACGTCAACGCTGCCGGATGACCCGGTGTAACCCCAGGTCTGCTGTATCTCGGCGTTGTCCGAGGGGTGTCCTGCGGCGCGGGCGAGGGCGTTCTTGTCGCCGGAGGTGATGAACTTGCTCTCTATGGCGATGCCGGAGCGGTTCTGATAGAAGTAGTTGAGGCTGTCGTAGATGAGCCCCGACCACACGTCGCCGTCGCCTACCGTGAACTCCCGGCTCCTGGCGCCGTTGGAGGCCTCGAGATGATAGGTGCCATTCCCGTCAAAGTCCGTAAAATCAATGGTATGCACGGTGTCTCCGGAGTCGGAGTCGTAGCCGAAATACTCGCTCCTGCCCTCCCATACCGACTTGCCGTCGCTGTCGATAAGCTCCACGTCAACGCCGCTCTTGTCGGTACAGAGCAGGGTGGCACGCTTGGCGCAGCCCTTGAAATACCCCACCTGATTGGTAAGGATATCCGCCCGGACGAACTCCTCCGGAGCGACATAGTCGTTCTCATCTGAGGTGAGGTCGATGAGGGACATATTATCGAAGGTTATGACGGTGCCCGCCGGGAAGCAGTCCCCCTGGGTGTACTGTCCGTCGCCCCCCAGGTGGAACGCCCACTCGGCCACCTCAACGGTCTGATTGGCAGTGAAGGTCAGGTCAACGACTTTATGCTCGTTGGCGCCGATCTGCAGGCAGTCCCAGTGGGAATCCAGGTCGTAGCCGTTGGACATATTGTGCCACACCTCGATGTTGCCCTCTAAGTTTCCTATTTTCGTATAGTACTTGCCGGCATTGGAGGGTGTGATCTCGTAATGCACCTTATACTGGTGCCCTGCCACGATCTTGAGGCCCCGGTGCCTGAACTGGCAGTCCCATCTGTCCTCGCCGCCCCGTGATGCGCCGCCGGGGCTGATGATAGTGACCTTGTATACGCCGTCGGCTATCTCAAAGGCCATTTCACCGGCAGTTGACTCGACTATATGCCAGGGCAGCCCCACGCCGTTCTCGAAGTCCGTCTGCCCCAGCTGCTGCCCGGCGTAGGCGGTAAGCACCGGCAGCACGTCGGCGCACACAGCCGAAGCAGATATCACCAGCGCCGCAGCCGCTGCGGTGAATTTTCTTAGTATATGTTTCATATTCTTGCCTCCTATTTTTAATGGCGGGTTCCCCCGGTTTCTTGCGAGCTCAGCCGAGCAAGAAACTTCCTCCGGCTCAAAGGCCACTCCTTGCCAAGCATTATTCACTGATACTGCCCCTTTGAGCCTGCGAAACATCCTTCATAAATTTATATCTTTTACATTATAGCACATCGTTCGCAGTTTTGCAAGTGGGTCAAGTCCCGTTTTGTTTTTCTGTGCCCTGCGCGATCAAGTTTTATTGCTTAGTGCGTTTGCTGCATTGCCTCTTGACTTTTCCCCCGAAATGCAGTATAATGTGTTACAGAACGGTTACAGTCCCGAAAGGCGGTGAGTTTGTGAAAGTCGGCTATGTGGTCAAAAGGATCTCCTGTGTCCTCGCTGCACTCGCAGCAGCAGGGCTTATTGCCCGTGCATCTGCGGGCAGTGTTAAGGTGGATGCCTCGCCCGAATCTTCGGATTACGAACAGCGCCTTGCTGACCTCGACCGTCAGCAGCAGGAGCTGGACGAAAAGCTCGCCGAAGCTCAGTCAGGCGCCGCCTCAGAGCAGGAAAAGCTGGAGGCCGTCTCCGCCAAGCTGGAAAGCCTGGAGGCCGAGAAAAAGGAGCTGGAGCTCGCCTCACAGCAACTCATGGACGACATCGTCGAGGCCGATGACCGCCTCCGCATCGCCGACCACCAGCTGGAGGAACAGGAAAAGCTCATCACCGAGGAAGTCTCCGCCTACGGCTCGCGGCTGCGGGCGCTTTACCTGGCGGGGGGCGAGAGCTATGCCAACATCATCCTGTCCTCGGAGGATTTCTTCGACGTGCTGATGCGCACCGAGCTTGTAAAGCGGGTCGCCAGCCACGACCGGGACACCATCGACGCCCTGCTTGAACGCCTGCATGAGATACAGCAGATACGCGACGAAGCGGAGCAAAACAGCGCCGAGCTCAACGCCAAGACCAAGGAATTCGGCGAATACCGTCAGCGGATCGCCGACAGCACCGCCGAGCAGCAGCTGCTTTTGGAGCAGTATCAGGCGAAGCTTGACGAGCTGGGTATGCTCTCGGAGGAGCTTGCAGCTCAGGCCAGGCAGCTTGACGAGGAGCGTGCGGAGGTCTCCCGCAAGGCATCCGAGGCGGCGACCACCACGACTACTACAACAACTCCCGCCGCGACTACCACCACCAAGTCCACCACTGCGGCGGCTAATACCACCACTACCAAGAAGTCCGTGACCACTGCACCTGCCGATGCGGAGGAACCGGAGGTCACGACCCCTGCCGAGACCTCGGCGACAAAGAAGACCACCACCTCGGCGGCGACCACGACCACCCCTGCGCCGACTGCGGCCACGACTACTACAACAACGTCTGTGCCTGTTTCGGGTGAGCTTTCGGCGGACAAGCAGGCCATGATAAACACGGTAGTCAACTACGCGCTGAGCAACGTAGGCGGCACCTACATCCTCAACGCCGCCAGCTACCGCGCCTGCGACTGCTCCGGACTGACTATGCTGTCCTATGCGCAGGTAGGCATAAGCATCCCCCACTGGACCTGCACTCAGGCACAGTGCGGTATCCCGGTATCGTACAGCGACCTGCGCCCCGGGGATCTGGTGTTCTTCGGCTACTCACCGGGATTTTATAACGTTTACCATGCGGCTATGTACATCGGCAACGGCAAGATCGTCCACGCCATGAACCCCCGTGACGGCATAGCTATCTCCGACCTGTCGAGGTTCTCGATCTATAATCCGATACAGTACTTGCGCAGGCTGATCTATTGATATGCGCCCCTGATTTGTCATTATTTTACTCTTGATTCGTATATCCAAATGGGGGCGGCAGCCCCCATACCCCCGGCTCGTCGGGGCGCTGATTTTGGGGCGGCGTTCTCTCCGCTACTTCGTCGCTGCGTTCACTCTGCCCCAAAGGCCCCTCCTCGCCTGCGTTTTTGGCATTACCGAAATGTCATTTTTTACTCTTGATTCGTATATCCAAATGGGGGCGGCAGCCCCCATACCCCCGGCTCGTCGGGGCGCTGATTTTGGGGCGGCGTTCTCTCCGCTCCTTCGTCGCTGCGTTCACTCTGCCCCAAAGGCCCC
>JAFXNC010000029.1 GCA_017529875.1 Ruminococcus sp.
CAACCCCTGTGCGTCAGATGCGCCGTCCAGATTTTCGTCAGATTGCCTAAATTCGACGCAGGCTTGCTGGCGCAAGTCAAGGAGAATTTGGGTAATATGACGGAAAGCTGGCAAGCAGATGACGTGCAGAGGCGATAGCCGCGGGTTGTGCGGTGTTGCCCTTGCTATTGCTGATCTTATACCTCATTCATGCCAGCGCCAGCTCGGCGGCCTTGCGGGCGTGGATGACCGTGGTGTCGAAGACGGGCAGGACAGAGTCCTCCTGAGTGATGAGCAGACCAATCTCGGTGCAGCCGAAGATGACCGCCTCCGCCCCCTGCTCCTTCAGTTCGGCGATAACACGGGCATACTCCCGGCGGGATTCGTCTTTTATCTCCCCGACGCACAGCTCCTTGAAGATGATATGGTTCACCAGCTCCACGTCGCTGTCCTTGGGGATAAGCACCTCGAAGCCCCGCGCATTGAGCCGCGAGCGGTAGAAGTCCCCGGTCATGGTGTACTTCGTGCCAAGCAGCGCGACCTTTTTCACACCGGCTTTTTCAAGAGCTTCGGCAGTGGCCTCGGCGATGTGGATTATCGGCACGCTGATCGCCGCCTGTATCTGCGCATAGACCTTGTGCAGGGTGTTGGTGCAGATCAGAATAAGCTCCGCGCCGGCGCCCTCTAACTTTCGCGCCGCATCGGAAAGCATGGCAGCCGCCTCGTCCCATTCCCCGGCGGACATATGCTTTTCAAGCTCCGCGAACTCGATGCTGTAAAGCACTATCTTAGCGCTGTGCAGCCCGCCCAAATGCTCCTTGACATACTCGTTGATGATCGAATAGTAGGGTATGGTGCTCTCCCAGCTCATACCTCCGATAAGTCCTATGGTCTTCATAGCGTCCTCCTTAGCTCAGGTTTTAACAGCAGTAAAAAACAGCCGCGGGAATCGGAAAATGATATGACCGTTTCGCTGCAGGGGATATACCTTTTCCGTCTCCTGCAAAACGTCATGTTCAAAGCTTTGCTTGTCGGTATCGTTCAGCTGCTCCAGATAGGGGCGCAGACCAGTCCCCTTATACCATTCGATAATGCTGCTGTGGGAGAGCATATCGTGGAAATAAACGGTCTCCCAGATACGAAGATCACCTGACAGCTCTGAAAGCACATCGTAGTATTCTTCCTCCGAAAGAATATTGTATACCCTTGTTTGTTTGATCTTATCTCTCCACTTTTCCGTTCCGGCGACAGCATTTATGACCTTGTGCATCGGGTGTTTCCTTTGCTGGGGTATTTGTATCGCAAGTATGCCGTCAGGCTTAAGTAATGCCATAAGGCTTTTGAGCAGCTTTCTGTGGTCGGGTATCCATTGGATACAGGCGTTTGAAAACACGATATCAAAGTCCGCAGAAAGACCGGACAGCTCTTTTTCCGCATCCAGTTTGATGAACTCGATCTCCGGGTGATCCTTTTTGGCAGTATTCAGCATATCCTCAGAGCTGTCTGCGCCGATGATCTGAGCATGGGGGAAATTCTTTCTCAGAACAGCGGTGCTGTTCCCTATCCCGCAGCCTATATCTATTATCTTTTTCGGGTCATTGATATGTATAGCATCAGCTAAGTCAACAGCGGGCAGTGTACGCTCTTTTTCAAATTTGCTGTACTGCTCTGCGCTCCATTCAGGCATAGCATGACCTCCTTTGAACAGTATTGCCTGTCTGAATTATACATCAACTGCTGAGGATTGTCAATCACCGCGGGCGCATTTGCCCCCTTGACAAACCCTCCACGAAGTGGTATAATACAGTAGGTGAATATTTCCGGGAATGATGATCTCCCGAAGTGACCTCATATCACTTAAACCGCTTTTTCAAGCTGATGACGTCTGCTTTACGCAGTAGTTGTCGGCTTTTTTATTTGGAGGGATATTATGCTTTTATCACTTGCGATCATTTTTCTTGTGGGGCTTTCCGCCGCAGCGATCTTTGAAAAGATAGGCCTGCCCCGCATCATCGGTATGCTGGGTGTGGGCATCGCCGTGAGCCCCTATGTCCTCGACCTGCTGGATGAGAAGATACTCGGCATCTCGTCGGAGCTGCGGCAGATCGCGCTTATCATTATACTTGTCCGGGCGGGGCTCACGCTGAACCTTGCCGACTTGAAGAAGGTGGGCAGACCCGCCGTGATGATGTCATTCGTTCCGGCCTGCTTTGAGATAGCGGGATATGTAATTTTCGCGCCGATACTGTTAGGCGTGACCCGCATCGAGGCGGCGGTCATGGGGGCGGTGCTGAGCGCAGTATCTCCTGCCGTAGTCGTTCCGAGAATGGTACGCCTTATCGAGGAAAAAGTCGGCACAAAGAAAAGTATCCCGCAGATGATACTCGCAGGAGCTTCCTGCGATGACATATTCGTTATCGTGCTGTTCTCAACTTTCGTGACAATGGCGCAGGGCGGCTCTGCGAAAGCCACGGACTTCCTGAATATCCCTGTTTCCATACTGCTTGGCGTTGCCCTTGGAGCGGCGGCGGGAGCTGTACTATTTATGATTTTTGAAACAGCCTACAAGCACGGCTCAAAGATACGCAACTCCGCAAAAGTCATGATCATCCTCGGAACAGCATTCCTGCTGATGTCGGTTGAGACCCTTGCCAAACCCTATGTTGCGGTGTCGGGACTGCTCGCCGTGGTGGCTATGGCCTGCGTCATAAAGCTGAAAGGAGAGAAGTCGGTATCTTTGCGCCTGTCGGAGAAGTTCGGCAAGCTGTGGATAGGTGCGGAGTGCCTGCTGTTTGTGCTGGTGGGGGCAGCCGTCGATGTTCGCTACACCCTCACGGCGGGAGCTTCGGCGCTGGGGATGATATTTGCGGCGCTGGTATTCAGAGCAGTGGGCGTCTGCCTCTGCATGATAGGAACGGAACTTAACGCAAAGGAGAGAGCCTTCTGCGTGATCGCATATCTCCCGAAAGCCACGGTGCAGGCGGCTATCGGCTCGGTGCCGCTGTCTCTCGGTCTGCCCTGCGGGAAGATCGTTCTGTCGGTGGCGGTGCTGGCCATACTGATGACTGCGCCCCTCGGAGCGATCGGCATCGACAAGACCTGCGGGAGATGTCTTGAAAGGGAGGAAAACTGAGCATCACAAAACACCGTCCGCTCGCTGTACGGACGGTGTCTGTATAAAAGGAGCAGATCACGAACAATGCTTGTTTATCAGAGCCCCTCGATGCCGCTGAGTGCTGCCAAGGCGCATCTGCACCCGGCGATCACAGCGTACTGCACAGTTTGCCACGGGCGTTTTCCGGGGCTGAGGATTTTTACACCAACTTTTTTACATTTGCCATGATCAACTGTATTTTTAATAATGGGAGCGGCGTTCACTCTGCCCCAAAAGCCCCTCCTCGCCCATTTACTATTTTTTCCTATCTGTACATTTTATTATCCTTGTATCATCCTCCTGTGCGAACACAATACTAATAGTTGCACTCCGGTGTGCAACTATTCGCTGTATCCGGCTATAAGTGAGGGGTATCATAAAGCTGTCCCGAACCTTGCAGAAACGACAAGGCAGCCTGCGCAGAAACGACAAGGCAGGGTTGCAGAAACGGCAAGGCTGCCTGCGCAGAAACGGCAAGGCTGCCTGTGCAGAAACGACAATGCCACTATTAATAAAACAACTAATAAAACACCTATTATATTATGTGTGAAAAGCTGGCGCTTTTATACACACCACACATTTGACAAATCATTTCCCCGGTGGTATAATGAGACCGGACCACACAAAAGAAGGTCCGTGCCGTATTTTTTCGGTGTTTTTTGAATATTGCAAAGTTCTGCAAGGATTTTGCAAGGTTTGGTATGTTATCATAAGATCGCTAATGAGAAAACACAAGAAGATCAGGCACAGAAATGAAAGGATGGATCATATGAGGCGGATCTCTACGGCCCTGTGGGCGATAAAGCCTTCGAGTACTGCGCCAGCCTTCTGACCGTCACCGTTCCGGAGAACGTTACCGGGACCGGCGCAGCTGTGTCGATCTCGGCAGTGACCCTGGCAGCAGCGGCAGCCCTTGTGATTGCACGCAGAAAGAAATAAGCTTTTTGCACGGAGCAAAAAGAGGCTCCCTTGCCGGACCGGCAGGGGAGCCTTTGATATTCGCATTATGAGGCTTTAAGCTTTTTGAGCAGGGCTCAGAAGGGTATCTCGCTGTCGGTCAGGCCGATGATGTAGATGCCCTCGTTTTCCCTGTCATAGATGCTCAGAGTCTTTTTGCTGTCAGGATCCTTGTAGGTGATGCTGTATTCATCCTCGGAGGCGGGCTCGCCCAGCAGCTCCTTTGCCTTTTCACGGGTGTCGCCGAGCTTCAGGCCGACTGAGATGGTGCCGTCGCGTCCCGGAGCCATTTCTTCGTTGAGCTGGATATCCATGATCGTTCCCTCGAAGTTCACCTGGATGATCAGACCCGCATAGTAGAAGTATTCCACGTCGTGAGCACCGGGAACGCAGGGAGTGGATGTGGCGGAGGGCTTGGCCTGATCGCCGAGCTTATCCTTGACGTCGGCAAACTTGCTGCCTATCTCGAAGGTCGCTCCGTTATAGATGTACTTGGTCTTCTCGGCAAAGGACGCAGTTGCGGGCACTGCGGGGGCGCTGCCCTCGGAGGCGGTGCTCTGGTCATCGGCCCCGGGAGTACTCTCGGCTGCCGGCTCGGAAACGTCGGATGCCTCGGAGCTGGATGATACTGCCTCGGCAGCGGATGTTTCCTGCAAGCTTACCGTTCCGCCCTTTGATGAGCTGTCGCTGCTGCCGCAGGATGCCAGCATAAGCGACATCGCAGCCGCGAAAGCCAGTGCCGCAAGTCTTGAATGGATCGGATGGTTCTTTTTCATGGTGTATCCCTCCGTTTGTATTTCTTGTATGATAGGTCTTGCCCTGTAACTATCATTATACTCAAACCGGCAGGATATGTCAAGTCACCCTGCCATATGGCGAATAATACACAAATATTGAGAATTGTTTAGAATAATTTTCGCATTTGAGCAGGTGGTTTTTCTGCCGAATTATGATATAATATATAGGATAGGAATGTATTGTCAGCTTGTAACGACTTTGAACGGGGGGCATATCCCTCTGAAAATATGAAAGCGATAAAGGAGAACACTATGGATTATATGATTTTCAGCGACTCGGCTGCCGATATTGCCGGCGAGACCGCTGCGGCGGCGGACGTCCGTTTCTTTACCATGAGCTATTCGGTGGGCAGCGAGATGAGGATATGCACCAAGAAGGAGCCCCCGGAGGAAATGGCGGAGTTCTACAACGGACAGCGCAAGGGCGACCTGACCAAGACCACCATGATAAACCCCGTGACCTACATAGAGAGCGCCTCGCCCTATCTTAAAGACGGCAAGTCGATACTGTATCTTTCGCTGTCGGGGGGGCTGTCCTCCACCTATGATTCCGCCAGGGCGGCGCAGCAGGAGCTGGAGGCCAAGTACCCCGGGCAGAGGTTCCTGCCCTTTGACACCCTGTCCGCTACCGGCGGCATGGGGGTGCTGCTGGAAAGAGCTATCGCCAACAGAGCCAAGGGCATGACCATAGACGAAAACTACAACGACCTGCTTGAAGCCAGGAGCAAGCTGACCGTATGGTTCTTCGTGCAGGATCTGGAGTACCTGAAAAGAGGCGGCAGAGTAAGCAGCGCCGCAGCGGTAGTGGGCACCATGCTGGGCATCAAGCCGGTGCTTATCATCAACGGCGAGGGCAAGCTTGAAAACGTGAACAAGAAAAGGGGACTGAATTCGGCGGTATCGCTGCTGGCGGATAAGTACAAGGAGCTCCATGACCCGGACACCGAGACCCCTGTGTACATAGTTGATACGGACAACACCGAGGGCGGCGACAAGCTGGAGCAGATCATCAGCCCCGAGCCCCGGAAGGCGCTGATCAAGCGGGTGTCCCTCTCCCCCATCATCGGAGCCCATACCGGCCCCGAGCTGACCGCACTGTGTTTCCTCAGAAAGTGACCTGACATAATTCAATAAACCTGAACTCTGCGACGGAAGATCATCCCGCCGCAGAGTTTTTTGCTTTTCTCAGAGGGCGTTTTTCGGGGCGATTGTATATCGTGCATAAACAGAGGCGATTTTTGAGCGGCGCTTTCGTGTAATATTTTATCGAATATGGTATTGACAAATAATATTATATAGCGTATAATATAGTCACAGAAACAATATTGTGCACGGAACAAAAACCTCCGGCTGCTCCGGAAAAGTCAAAACTCCCGTATCAGGGAGCATTTTTCGGGGTCGGGACGAAAACGATTGAGAGCTGTACGGACAAATTTGCAGCTCCGGAAGAAAAAAGCCGGGTCGGGAGGATCTGTTAAGGACTTCTTAAGAATTTCTGTGTTACAATACAGTCGAAGAACGGGAAGACCCGTCAATAAGAAAGAAAAGGGGAAATCAAAATGGGCGTTTTTCTTAAGTACATCTCAAAGAATATGCTCGAGAAAAAGGGAAGGCTGTTTCTGCTGCTGTTCTCGATAGCGATCAGCTCGGCGCTGCTTATCGCCAGCATGGGCATTATCGACGTTATACTGGACAGCTTCGTGCAGCCCGCCAGGATCGCAGCCGAGGGACAGAACATCTCAATAGTCTCCAACACCTCGGATGTGTTCTTCGGCACCGACGACATCAACGTCAAGGGCGTTGAGAACGTCAGAGGCTCCCTCGAGCTCACCGCAGTCATCAATCAGAACGACGAGATCACCTACGTGAACGTGTCGGGCAGAGACAGCATCGGTGACATCAAGCTGGATTCCGGCAGCTTCACCAACGTCAACGAGAAGACCTGCGTCATCTCGGACAGAGCCGCTCAGGAGCGGGGACTTCACGTGGGCGACACCCTTTCGGTGTCCATAAGCGGCGAGAAGACCGACTACAAGGTGAGCGCAGTCGCAGTCACAGACGGCGTCTTCTACAACGACAAGTCAAAGCAGTTCTCCATAATCGTGCCTTACGCCCAGCTCAATGATATGCTGGGAGCCGGCGGCAAGTTCAACTTCGTCACCGCCAAGGCCACCGATACTGACGCAGAGCTGGAGGACGTCATCGACAGCTTCAACGTGGCCAACGACAAGGTCAAGGCTGCGATCCTGGTGGACGACAAGGCCACCGGCACCGAGAGCATCACGGCAGGGCTCTACTTCATGCTGGGCCTCGTCTGCGTGGTATGCGTGATAATCATTCACGGCGCCTTCAAGCTGATAATCAACGAGAGAATAACCACTATCGGCACATTCATGAGCCAGGGCGCCACCAGAAAGAAAATGGAGCACATCCTCCTTACAGAGGCGGGCCTCTACGGTCTGGTAGGTTCGCTGTTCGGCATAGGCCTCGGCGAGGGAACGCTGTTCCTGCTCACGAGAGCCGTGGCTCCCCTGAAGGATTACGGCATTTACCCCGAATTCCACTTCAACATAGTACACATCCTCATCGGCACCGCCTTTGCGGTACTTCTCTCGGTGATCTCCGCATGGATGCCTGTCCGCTCGATCAGAAAGATGCAGGTCAAGGACGTTATCCTCAACCGCTTCGAGCAGACCCACAAGAGCGGCATCCTCCGCTTCACCGCAGGCTGCCTGTTCATGGCGGCAGCGATCTTCGGATTTGTCTCCGACGCACAGTGGACCACTGATTACAGCGCGATCTTCTTCGCCTTCGCATTCATCGGTCTGATACTCATGTCGAGGAAGTTCATCAAGATCGTCTCGGGGCGCATCGCAAGACTGTTCAGAGGCAACACCACAGCGTTCCTCACCATGAACAACATCACCTCATCCAAGCTGCTCAGAGGCAACATCACACTGCTGGTCATCGCACTTTCCTCGGTACTGCTCATAGCATCCTTCGGAGTGAGCATGAAGGAAATGGTAGTTGCGGCATACAAGGAGTTCAACGCCGACTACAACGTAATGAACATCATCCCCAGCAACGCCGAAAAGACCACCACCGAGACTATCTGCGAAAAGCTCTCGGCAGTTGAGGGCATCGACAAGAGCTCTATCACCTCTATCGTAGGCACCAGCGCGGATATCGGCGGCTACTCGGTACACATCGACTCGGCTGACCCCGCACAGTACGCTGAGTTCATGGAGTTCCTCAAGCTCAAGACCGTAAACAAGGACATCTACGAAAAGTACACCAACGACAATAACAGAGGCCTGCTCATGGCAAGCACCGTCGCCAATAACACCAACAAGAGCGTGGGCGACAAGGTGGATGTTACAGTCAACGGACGCACAGAGCAGTTCACGGTGCTGGGCATCTACAACGGCTACCAGTACGACGGCGGCAGAACGATGCTCATAAAGCCCGAGGACATGAAAAACTGCTTCGGCATAACCGAGGCCTACTGGATAGTATTCAGGCTCGACGGCACCGTATCCGATGTTGAAGCGGGCTTCAAGAAGACCCTTGCAGACCTGGGTGCCACCTACATGACAAGGGATACCATGGAGGAAGAAAACGTCAAGAGCAATCAGATGATAGTGGATATCCTGTCGGTGTTCTCCTACCTGGCGCTTGTTATCACAGCAATAGGCATCTTCAACAACATCGCGATCTGCTTCCAGCAGAGAAGAAAGGAATTCGCGGTAATGGCCTCTGTGGGCATGAACTCCGGCAAGCGCAGGCGCCTCGTCCTCTCCGAGAGCATGATAAGCGTGCTCTGGTCGGTGGCTATAACGGTACCCTTCACCTTCATGCTCACGGGACTTATGACCAAGCTGGCCTACGCGCTTGAAATGGGCTTCGATATCGCCCTTGCATGGAGCACTATCCCGCTCTACGCCGCCGCAACGGCAGTGATCGTACTGATCGCATCCCTCTCCACCATGAGAAAGAGCAGCAAGCTCAACGTGGTAACAGAGCTCAAATACGAATAACAGCTGACTATGATCGGCGGGAAATGCGCTCCCCCGCGTCAGCGGTGGGGGATGCATTTCCCGCACTTCCCCCGCCTTGTTACAAGGCATGACGCTGAAAGGCGGGGGGGGAAAAACACAATACACATCAAAAGAAAAAGAGATAGTGCAGAACAAAGATAAATATACACCCCGCGATAACAAAAACAAAATTTGGAGGTAATCACCATGAACGTGATCGAAGTAAACAATGTAAGCAGATCCTTCCGCAACGGCAAAGAGACCGCTGACGTGCTCAAGAATATAGACCTGACAGTAGAGGAGGGGGAGTTCATCTCCATCATGGGACCCTCGGGCGGCGGAAAGTCCACCCTGCTGTACCTGCTGGGCGGCCTCGACAAGCCCACCACCGGCTCTGTCAGGATCAACAACACCGACCTGAGCTCCCTCAGCGACAAGGAGCTGTGCAGGATGCGCAACGAGGAAGTGGGCTTCGTGTTCCAGTTCTATAACCTGGTCCCCAACCTCAACGTGGAGGACAACATCGCCCTGCCCCTGATGATCGCAGGGAAAAAGCGTTCTTCATATGCCGACAAGCTGGACGAGTGCCTGCGCATCATCGGCATGGAGGACAAGAGAAAGCTCACCCCGAGAGAGCTCTCCGGCGGTCAGCAGCAGAGAGTGGCTATCGCCCGTGCGCTGGTCTTTGACCCCAAGATACTCTTCCTCGACGAGCCTATCGGCAACCTTGACTCCAAGACCGGCACCGACATCATGGAGCTGTTCCGGGAGATCAACCGGAAGTACAACAAGACCATAGTACAGGTAACACACTCCGAGTCCTCCGCATACTACGGCACCAAGCTGGTGAAGCTGGTGGACGGTCAGATCCAGTCGGTGGAGACTATCTGCAGCTCCGAGCCTATCCGCTCCTCCAAAAAGCCTATCACAGCGTGATGTGCAGCGCGGCGGCGGTAAAGAAGTATTTGTGAATTATTACCTTGTTAGCGCCGCCGCTAAAAGAATAAAGAAGAAAGAAGAAATAATAAAGAATAAAAAAGGTATCGACCGCAGGTCGATGATCGTCAGATCATCGCTGAAGGCGATACCTTTATTCTTTCTTCTTTTATCAGGCGTAGACTTTCTTCATGGCCTCGATGATCTCGGGGAAGTACCAGTCGGGCTTGAACATATCTCTGTCCATAAGGCCGAAGTTCTCGCCGTTGCCATATACGGCGTTGTTGTCCCACCATACGCAGGGGATGCCCAGCTTTTTGGCCTCGGTGAGGTAGTCGGTGACGCACTCCACTCTGTCAGCCACGTTGGAGGAGCCGTCATCCTTGGACTTGTTCATGCTGCCGTACTCGCCCACGATGACGGGTATCTGCTTGGAGATGAACAGCTCGTCAAGGGTTTTGAAGAAATTGGTGATCTCGCTGTTGCCGGAGTCGTAATCGGCTGTACCCTTGGTGTTGAGGGCGAAGTTGTAGGGCAGATAGGCGTGTACCGATACGATGAGCTTGTCGTCGCCCTCGGGCAGGTAAACGGCCTGGAGGCAGTTCTTCTGAGAGGAGGCTGCATAGCCGGTCATCATAAGCATGCGCTTGGCGTTGTTGCCGCCGGAGGCTCTGACGGTCTCGTAGAAGACCTGCTCATACTCCGCCACGATAGCCCGGGAGGCCTTGTCGCCGCCGTTCCATTCCTTGTTGGTGCCCCGGAGCCTGGGCTCGTTGAGACCCTCGAAGATCAGATGCTCGTCGTAGTTCTTGAACTCCTCGGCGATCTGCGTCCACAGGGCTTTGAGCTGTTCCTTGTCCTGCTCCTTGTTTTCCTCGTTGGGGAAGTACCATTCCTCGTGGTGGGTGTTGAGGATGACATACATACCGTCGTCAATGGCGTAATCCACGATCTCCCGCACACGGGCCATCCACTCGCTGTCCACGTTGTAGTTCTCGTCCATGTGGCTGTCCCAGGTCACAGGTATACGCGCCACATTGAAGCCGTTCTCCGCCAGCAGGTCATACATACCCTTGGTGGTCTTGGTGGGCTGCCAGGCGGTCTCGTTGCCCAGACCGTTGTTGCCGGTGGCGTCCATGGTGTTGCCCAGGTTCCAGCCGTAGGTCATTTCCTTGACCAGTTCCCAGGCCGAAATGTCTCTCATGGGCTTGGGTGTGTCGTCGGGCTTGCTCTCAGCCTCGGATGATGCGTCGGCGCTTTCGGCGGTGCTTTCGGCAGTGCTCTCGGCGGCGCTTTCGGCCTTTGACTCAGCCGCCGAGCTTGAGTCCTCAGACCCGCAGCCTGCAAGTCCCGCAAGCGCCATTATCGACGCCGCAGAAAGTGCCAGCAGTTTTTTCAGTTTCATGGCTAATAACTCCTTTATCAAAAATATTGACTTACCTGTCATGTTTTTTGAGCCCCGCAGGGGTCATATAGTATTATAGCATATTATCGCAAAGATTTAAACATACGGTTTGTAAACTTTATTCCGGCGGTGTTAGGGACAGTTTTTGTCAACTTTAAAAGGCCATATTGTGGTAATTGACACGATATTTTGTTTTAATGTTACTGAACGTTCATATAGCGTTCACATCTGTTTGTTATAATTTTAAACAGAGTATGATGCGTCCGTGAGCGGAGGCATCAGGCGGCGGAGACTGTCCGCGCCGGATAAAATTGTATCGGAGGGGTGTACTATATGGAGCAGCACGGTATAAGCAAGCTCGACCTGAAAAGAAGAAACAGAATGCAGGTGCTTAAAATATTGAAGCAGAGGGGGCCCACCTCGCGTATCGACATCGCGGGTATGCTGGAGCTCACAAGAGCGGCGGTAACGATCATCACCAATGAGATGATCGAGCAGGGCATAATCCAGGAGATCGGTGAGTACAAGCACGTCACCGAGAAGGCGCCCCGGGGCCGCAAGAAGATACTCATAGACATTAACCACCACTACAAGTTCGCTATCGGCGTCACCGTGGAGGACGACGTGGTGAGCATCGGTCTGTCCACCCTTGCCGGCGATGTGCTGGACAAGCGCAACTGTCCCATCAAGCCCACCACCGAGCGCAGGGAGATATTCGAGTTCGTGGAGCGCTCTGTCAAGGAGGTCATGGCGGACAACTGTCTCGACAAGAACTCTATCCTGGGCATCGGCATCGGCATTTTCCCCACCATGTACCAGCGCCTTGAGATCGAGGTAAGCGACGGCGCCCCGGATTATTCCAAGCTCCGCGCCTACGCTCAAAAGCAGACGGCTCTGCCGGTGGTCTTCGACAACTCGGTCAAGGGCACGGCTATGGCGAACATCGACTTCCTCAAGACCAAGGATCCCAACCGCCGCAACATCGCGTTCTTGCAGTACGGCTCGACCATACACTTCGTAGTTACCAACTTGAACGATCCTATCGTATCCTACGATAACAGAACCGGATTCGTTGACAAAATGATAATCGACCCCAACGCCAGCGAGCGTTGCAGCTGCGGACGCAGAGGCTGCGTCGAGAACGAGCTGACCCCCCAGGCGCTGATCCGGAAGATCACGGCGGTCTTCTCCAAGGAGCGCACTCCGGTGCTGTTCAAGGCCGTGGGCGGCGACGCCTCCCTCATCGACCTGGAGCGCATCCATGCGGCCTATCAGAAGGGCGACGACACCGTTATCCGCATAGTTGACCGCAACCTGGAGCTGATGGCGGTGCTGCTCAACAACCTGTATTTCTCGACGAACCCGCAGAAGATCGTGCTGCATCACTTCCGTTTCTCGGCAGAGAACAGCGACGATGCGCTGTTCAATATGCTCAAGAACCACGTTACCGCCATAGGCGGCTCCCGGGTGGCGGCGAAGATCGAAATGTCCATCATCGAAGACAAGCACCGTTTCCTGTCAGGCTGTGCCCTCGTTATCAGAGAGCTGTTCTTCGACAAGGGAGGATTTGACAAGAACTGACGGCGCGGCGGTCGTGTCGCTAACACTTAATTGATCTTAAATAATAAAGAATAAAGAAGAAAGAATAAAGAATAATTAAGGTATCGCCTCCGGCGATGATTGTAATAATCGTCCGCTTCGCGGACACCTTATTTATTCTTTATTCTTTATTATTATTATTTCTTCTTTAAATTTGCCAGCTCCGGGAGCATGGCGGCTATCAGGCGGCGCAGGTACTCCGGGTCGTCGGTCTCCTCCACTAAGAGCATTTCTTTCGCGCCCTCGTAGGGCAGCTCATAGGGCGCCTCCGGCATGAGAGCCTTCGCCGCAGCCGTGGGCTTGACCAGCAGCCTGTCGTCGTAGATGCCTCCGAAGATCTTCCCCTGACAGTACAGTATGTACTCCCCCATCATCCCCCGGAAAGTGATGTCCGGGACGCCGGAGAGCTGTTCGAGAATGTAGTCGAGATAACCTTTCGTTGATGCCATGTCAGTCCTCCTTTATACTCTTACCGTCATAAATATCCTGAATCCCTCCGGCGAGGGGGTTATGGTTATCATGCCGCCCACTGCCTCGGCGCGGTCACGCATATTCTGCAAGCCTATGCCCCCGGAGCCGGTGAGATCCCTGTCCGCAGGGCAGCTGCCGTTGTCCTCCACCGTGAGCTGATAGAAGGCCGGATGCTGCCGCACCAGTATGTGTATCGTGTCGCCGTCGGAGTGCTTGACCGCGTTGGAGACCCCCTCTTTTATCACGGCTATGAAGCACAGCCGGATCTTTACCGGTATCTCCCCCTCGGAGTCGTTCTCGTAGGTGACGGTGAACCGGTCCCCCACGGAGCGTATGCACTCATGCACCGCCGTGTCGAGATCCACCGACTCGTCATGCAGGTCGTGGACGCTCTCCCGGATGCTGGTCATGGCGGTGTTCAGAGTATCCTTCAGGTCGCTGAGAGGCTGGCGCAGGGTCTCGTCCTTGTTGATGACCATGAGCGCCCCCGCCTGCAAAAGCGACCGGGTCAGCATATGGCCTACGTTGTCGTGTATCTCCCGGGCTATGCGGTTGCGCTCCCGGAGGGTGGCTAAGTGTATCTCGTTGTCCGCCGCATCCGCAAGGCGGACGTTCTTGTCCTTGAGCTCCAGGTTCTTGGCCTCCACGTCGTCGCGCAGGGCGGCAAGCTTTTCGTTGCTGGCCTCCAGAGAGCCTACCCGCAGGCAGAAGATGAAAGTCACCGTCGTGCCTACGGCTATGATCAGCAGCTGCTGCGCCGTGAAGTCCCCGGCTCTCGTCAGCGCCAGCAGCGCAGGGATAGCCAGCCAGGGCTTTTTTATGCTCAGCGAGTCGTAGAGCAGTGTGGGGGCGGCGCAGAACAGCATAGGAAAGGGTAAGCAGGCGAATGCGCTGAGCAGTATCACCCAGTCGGCAGTGCGGGTGCCGGAAAACAGCCACACCAGCGAGGTGGAGGCCACCGCCGCCAGCAGTCCCAGTACCGGCAGGGCAAAGGACTCTCCGTCCATGCCGGAAAAACCGAATGCCGTCACGCTAAGCAGCATCACGGTCAGCTTGTCTGTCAGCCTGTGCAACCCTTTCACCCCCTTACGCCGGGTATACCCCGGTCTTTTTTATGCTTGTAATGCTCCCCGGCTCATTCCCGTACCGCCGAGGCTATGATGACGCTCCGGGGCTCCAGCCGGCAGATCAGACCCTCCCGCCGGATAAGGCCGTTGGGATCGAGGCCGGTCTTGTAGGCGGGATAGGTGTAGAAGTCGATGTTCCACCGCCAGCCCTCCGGCAGGGCAGGCAGCTCAACGGGGCAGCTCTCCCAGTAGGAGTTGATGCCGATGAATACCGCGTCGTCCCTGCCGCGGCTGTCCTGGCCTGCGAACATCACCCCGATGACGTGGTCGTAGTCGCGGCACTCGCTGTTCCAGGCGCGGGTGTTGTGTACGCTGATGTCCGGGAACCCGAAGGAGGGCT
Source organism: Ruminococcus sp. (assembly GCA_017529875.1). GTDB lineage: Bacteria > Bacillota > Clostridia > Oscillospirales > Ruminococcaceae > FB2012. The sequence continues at coordinate 14,803 of JAFXNC010000029.1, forward strand.
TGTCCGAGGCGCGTCTGATTATCTCGTGCTTTTTGCGGAAGGCGATCATGTCCGCTGCGAAGTCGTGTATCTCTTTGAACTTTTTGAGCCTTGACCAGTCCAGCCATGAGACCTCGTTGTCCTGGCAGTAGGCGTTGTTGTTGCCGAACTGGGTATTGCAGAACTCGTCCCCGGCGTAGAACATCACCGCACCCCGGCTGAAAAGCAGGGTCGCAAAGGCGTTCTTTATCATCCTTATGCGCAGCTCCATAACGGCGGGATCGTCGGTCTCACCCTCCACGCCGCAGTTCCAGCTGGTGATGCTGTTGTCGCCGTCGGTGTTGTCCCAGCCGTTGGCCTCGTTGTGCTTGACGTTGTAGGAGTATAGGTCGTACATGGTGAAGCCGTCGTGGCAGGTCAGGAAGTTCACCGAGGCGTTGTGGCACCGCTCCGGCGGATAGAGATCAGTGGAGCCGGTTATCCTCTGCACCGCCGCCCAGGCCTTGCAGTTGTCGCCTTTGAGAAAACAGCGCAGGTCATCTCTGAAACGCCCGTTCCACTCCGCCCAGCGGTTCCAGGAGGGAAAGCTTCCCACCTGATAAAGACCTCCCGCGTCCCAGGCCTCGGCGATGAGCTTTACGCCGCTGAGTATGGGGTCGTAGGCTATGGTTTTCAGCAGGGGCGGGTTCTCCAAAGGGGTGCCGTCCTCGCTGCGCCCCAGTATGGAGGCCAGATCGAACCGGAACCCGTCCACCCTGTACTCGATGACCCAGTAGCGCAGGCAGTCGATGATGAACTGCTGCACTATGGGATGATTGCAGTTCATGGTGTTGCCGCAGCCGCTGAAATTGACGTACTTGCCGTCGGGGGTGAGCATATAGTATACGCTGTTGTCGAGGCCCTTGAAGGAGAATATCCTGCCGTCCTCGTTGCCTTCGGAGGTGTGGTTGAACACCACATCCAGGAAGACCTGTATGCCGTTCTCGTTGCAGGTGCGGATGAGGGTCTTCAGCTCGTCGCCCTCGTGGTTGTATTCGATGCCTGATGCGTAGCTGGTGTTGGGGGCAAAGAAACAGGTAGTATTGTAGCCCCAGTAGTTGTAGAGCAGCTTGCCGTCGTGGCGTCTGTCTTCATAGAGCTCGTCGAACTCGAACACCGGCATCAGCTCAATGGCGTTGACCCCCAGCTTTTTGAGGTAGGGTATCTTCTCCGCCACGCCGGCGAAGGTGCCGGGGTGCTTGACGCCGGAGGTGAGGCTGTTGGTAAAGCCCCTGACGTGCAGCTCATAAATGACCAGGTCGCCGAAGGGGATATCCCGCTTGTGGAAAGTCCCCCAGTCGAAGACGTCGGTGGTTATCCTGCCGTGGTAGCAGTCGCCGTCGCCGCTTTTCTGTCCCCACACGCTCTGACCTGTGACGGCGCGGGCGTAGGGGTCGAGGATGTTGGTCTTGTTGTCGAACAGGTGGCCTTTTTTCGGGTCGTACTCCCCGGAGAACCGATAGCAGTACTCCACCTCGTAAATATCTATCCCGTAGATCATGATAGACCAGGTATCGCCGATGCGGTAGCTGTCGGGTATGGGGATGACGGCAAAGGGCTCTTTCTCGCCCCGCCGAAACAGCACGACAGAGCAGCCTGTGGCATTGGAGGAATGTATGGTGAAATTGACTGCCTTTAGCATAGCCGAGGCGCCGTAGAGGGTGTATATCCCCGGGCGGCACTCGAAACCGTTGATAATGTCGGTAGCCTTGTAGGTAGAAGAATTTTTCATACTGACACCGCCTTATAATATCCGGCTGCACCCGAGGGGTATCCGGGGAGGGGACAGCCTGTCATTATTTATTATATACTAAAATCAGACATAATTCAATTGAAATACTGTAAAAAATCCAAGTAAAAATACTGTCCCCCGATTTGGCTCTGTATTGCTTAAAAAGCGGTCGGCTGTCCCGGCTTTCCGCCTCACCGGACGGAGATCCGCTCCGCGGTCAGAGCTTATTGCCTGTGCGTTGTTTCTTCTCTCTTTCTGTACCGCTCCCCCATCAAAAACCCAAGTACCGGCAGCCTCGCCGTTATCTCACAGCAGATGAAGGTCGCAGCATATGCCGCTGCCTCAGGGACAAAGTACAGCAGCGCAGTGTTCCCCTCAAAGGCTCCCGCCATAAGATACTGGAACAGCACCACCCAGATGAAATGATACCCGAAAAAAGACATGGACCTCGACGACATATGGGCAGTGAACTTGTTGCTGAGGTCAAGGCGCTTTTTGCCCAGCCCCATGAGCCCCAGCACCATGCACCACTCGCAGACGAACTTCGCCGCCGTGTTCAGCGCCGGATACTCCGTGCCCGTCCATACGAAAAGGTATACGTCCGCTATTCCCGCTATGATGCCCGCAGGCAGGGTGATGAAGCGGTATTTCGCCGCCTTTTCAATGATCCGGTCGTCCGAGAATACGTAGTACCCCACAAGGAAAATGTACAGAAACTCCGCAAGGCTCTTTCCCCCCACCGACAGCACCTCGCTCAGCAGCGGCAGCGGCGCTCCCAGCAGTATCACCGCCGGAAAAGGCAGCACCGGGGCGGGACGGTCGGTCAGTTTCTTTTGCAGCGTGGTGATCCCCACAGCCGCCGACGAGATCACCAGCAGGTAGAGCAAAAACCAGAACTGCCCCATGGAGAACCCGCCGTCGGCGCCTGTCCAGTCGGTGAGCTTGGTGAAGAAAACGGAGTAATGCTCGAAGAACCCGCCCTCAAAGGTGCCCCGGGACTTCTCCGCGATATAGGTCATGGCGGGCACGAAGGTCAGCATCCCGAAGACCAGCGGCACTCCCAGGCGTTTGAGCCGCTCTGTCAGATACTGGGAGCGGCTGCGCTTTTGCAGGGAATAGCGGGTGCTGATGCCCGCCAGCAGGAACAGCAAAGGCATATACCAGGGGCTCATAAATACGATGACGCTGCATATCGCCCGGCTGCCCTCAAAAGAGACATAGTTAGGCTCTCCCCAGGTGTTGAAGGCCTGGGCAGCATGGTACGGTATCAGCATCAGCACTGCGCCCCATCTGAGATTGTCGATAAAATGCTTTCTCATGTCGATCCGCCCTTTCAGGAGCATTATACCATAAATGCCCAAACAAATCAACCGCCCTGCGCACAAAAAAACAGAGCGGTCTGCACCGGGGAGCCGGTGCGGAGCCGTTCTGCTATCAGGAGTTATTCTTATATGCTCAGATAAGTCTTACGATGGCGTTTACGGGATTGTAGTACATCGCGGTGGATGCAGGCTGCATCCTGATGCCGTCCCGGGGATTCATGGCGTGTACCACCATGCCGTCGCCCACGTACATCATAGCGTGGTTGTAACCGTTGGCGATGATTATGTCGCCGGGCTGCATCTCGCTGGAGGAAACTCTCTTTCCGAGGCACATCTGACCGTATGCCGAGTGGGGCAGCGATACGCCGATCTGACGGTATGCCAGCATCGTCAGGCCGGAGCAGTCGGTGGCGCGGTACCTTTCGCCGCAGCTTATATAATAGCCGCCCACGTTGGCCTTGGCATATGCCACAACAGTGTCGATCTTGCTCTGACGGTCGTTCTTCTTGACGTTGGCCTCTCTTGTCCTGCTGATCCCGGATACGCTTACATAGTAGCCCTTGAGAGTGCCGGTGACCAGCTTAACGTAAGCCTCGGAATTGCTGACGGCCTTGCCTGCAAGAGCCTTGCCCTTGGCGTCGGTGCGTTCGCCGGTGCCGTAGTTCACATAAGCGGTGGTGTCCACCTTGGTGAACTTGCCGTCGGTGAGCTCATAGTAGGCTGTGCCGGGCTTGACCTTGTAGTAGGTCACATCTGCGGTCGTAAATGACTTGGTGGTCTTGGCGGAGAGCTGGCGGCTCACGGCCTCGAAAGTTATCTTATAGTCCGTGCTCTTTTTGAGATACTTGGCGGTATCGTTGTAGATCGAGATGTAGCCGTCCCGCTGGACAGCGGAGAGCTTAACGGTCTTGAGCAGCTTGCCGCCCACATAGACCTTGAACACGGTGTCGTCCCTGTACTTGGAGAGATTCGAGATGCCGATGCCCAGCTTGTCGGAGGAGATGAACTCCTCGGTGAGCTGAGGCGCTGCGGGAAGTGCCGCCTTGACCTGTTCCTCGGTCTTGCGCTTTACGAGGGATACCGAAAGATAGCAGCCCTTGTAATCGCCCTCGGTGATGAGGATGTACTTGGCGGTGTTGGTCTTTCTGTTGAGACCCTCGCAGTTATTGCCGCTCTCATCGCTGAGGACAGCGGTGACATAAACGGCATCCGGGAGGGTGCCTGCCTCGGTGAGCTTGCCGTTTTTGAGCTTGTAGTAAGTTCTTCCCTTAGCTGAGTAGTAAACGGTCTTGGCTTCGGTGGTGCCGATATACCCCTTGGAATAAGCCGAGGTATTGTCGCCCTCTGCGGCTTTGACCTTGATCATATGAGTGGAAAGGGGAGTGAAGTACTCATCGCCGCCGGTGATCTCGAAGATGAAGTTCTTGGACTTCAGGGAGCTGTAAGAGACCGACGAGGTCTGCTTTCCGTCTACCAGGATAAGGAACGAGGTGTTTTCATCGTAGTCCTCACTGTTATCGAGCCTGAGCTCGTACTTTCCCGAAAACACAGCCGACTCCGAGATAAGGGGGCGGGCGAGAGTGTTCACCGCATTAACAGTAACGGTGTTGTTCGGGAGCGCGAAAGCGCCGATCATCAGAAGACCGATAATAAATAATACGGTCTTTGACAACAGTTTGTTCATAGTATTCATACTAAACCTCCTATGCTGACCAGTATAGCATAGGAATAGTAACAAAAAGTAATACTCGTGTAACTATTTTGTAAACTCTGATATCGAATTGTAACCTTATTTATAAATTTAGCAGATTTTTTGAAGATAATTTGTACAATAAGTAGAAGTGAGGAATAATGATCGCGGAGCGCATTGGGGTCCAGGGGGGTATTCCCCCCTGGCGGGGGTCGAGGGGGCAGCGCCCCTCGCGGGGGGCATGGGGGGCAGAGCCCCCCGATCAGGGCGCTATCGTGTAAACTTATAGCAAAGCTGCAAAAGAAACACCCGGCGCTGCGCACAGAAAACAATGGGACGCAAAAGCCGGAGACCACCGCACAGCAGCAAGGGCGCACCAAAACGCAGCGCCGGAAAGCTGTCCTCCTGCACTCACAGGAAAGAGCGATGCGGACGGAAGTCCGCGAGCGAATTTCCGTCCGTAGAGGCACACAGTAGGGGCGGTGCTGACTGTCATAATGCCCTAAAAGAGATACGATCGGTTTTTGTGTTTATTCAGAAAATCCACTTGTATTTTTTGTCGGGCTGTGTTATACTATTATAATAACTATGCTCAAACAGGAGTGGATAAAATAAAATGGAACTGATAGATAAGAACAACAAAGCTCAGCTCGAGGAGTTCGAGAATTTTGCTAAAAACAGCCGCTACGGCAATTTCATGCAGTCGCTGCGCTGGCCGAAGGTCAAGGAGGACTGGGGCTGGGACGGCGTCATCTCCCGGGGGGCTGACGGCAAGATCCGCGGCACCTGCCTGGTGATAATCAAGAAAGTGCCCATCTTCCGCTCGACCTTTATGTATGCCCCCCACGGCCCTGTCTGCGACTGGAGCGATAAGGAGGTCATGAGCGACCTCTTTGAGGGCGTGAAGGTGCTTGCCAAAAAGCATAAGTCCTACCAGTTCATGTGGGACCCCTGCTTCGAGGAAAAGGAAAAGGATATCTCGGAAATGATAATCGGCATGGGCTTCAAGCATACCTATAACGCACCCGAGCTCTCCACCATACAGGCACGCAATAACTATATGCTCCGCAATATTGAGGGCAAGACCGAGGATGAGGTCATGGCCTCCTTTAAGCCCGACTGGCGCAACCGCATCAGGAAAGGCCCCAAGAAGGGCGTTGTCTGCAAGGTCTGCGGCACCGAGGCGCTGGACGACTTCTATCCGCTGATGCAGGCCACCGGTATCCGGGACGGCTTCTCTATCCGCGGCAAGGAGTATTTCGTGAAGTTCATCGAGGGTCTCGGCCCCGAGCACTGCCACCTGTTCATGTGCTACACCGAGGAGGACGGCAAGCAGATACCCCTCTCCGGCGCGGTGACTACCCAGTACGCGGGCAAGACCTGCTACGTATACGGCGCCTCCGCCAACCACCACCGCAACCTCTACCCCAACTACCTGATGCAGTGGACCATGATCCAGTGGGCTATCGAGGGCAAGAACTACATCTACGATTTCCAGGGCATACCTTTTTATAATGACGAGACCAACCCCAACTACGGCGTGTACAAGTTCAAAAAGGGCTTCAACGGCGAGGTGGTAACCTACGCGGGAGAGTTCTTCTATGTGTTCAAGCCCTTCAAGAAGAAGCTCATCGACTTCTGCGAGAGGGTAGTCATGAACCACCGCGAGCGTCAGCGTCAGAAGCTGCTGAAAAACCGCAACAAGGAGTTCGGTCAGGAAGAAAACAAACAGGAGACTAAGAGCGAGGGCTGATATGCAGGAGATCAGGATATTTACAGGGCTCGACCAGGCTCCCGACGCCGAGGCCATCAGGCGCGAGGTGTTCATGGGGGAGCAGGGCTTCTCGAAGGAGTTCGACGATCTGGACAAGACGGCCTTCCATGCCGTGGCCTTCACCGACGGTGAAGCCTCCGCCACCGGGCGGCTGTTCAAGGGCCGCAGCGGCTGGCATATCGGGCGCGTGGCGGTGAGAAAGCGGTTCCGGGGCAGGGGTCTCGGGGCGGAGATCGTTACCGCCCTCGAAGCCAGGGCGCAGGAGGAAGGCGGGGAGTTCATCAAGCTTTCCGCGCAGGTGCAGGCTCAGGGGTTTTATGAGAAGCTGGGCTACCGTGCCGAGGGCGAGGTCTACTACGACGAGCACTGCCCGCATATCGCGATGTATAAAAAGCTTTGAGATGATCAAATGCATCCCTGCCCCTTCGGGGAGGGTGCATTTTTGCAAAAAGATAAAGGGGTGTTGAATATGAAAAAGACTTTCCTCCGGCGGCTGTCGGCTTTCGTGACGGCGCTGGTCATGTGCGCGATGCTGGTGCCTGCGGTGAGCTTTGCCGCGGCTAAGAAGACCATTACCGGGCTCACGCTGCCCTATGTGTCCTATACTTATTCCGGCAAGGAGGTCAGGCCCGATGTGCTCTACCCCGCGCTGTGGAGCGTAACAGACGGCACTAAGGTGCTCAGAAACGGCACCGACTACACCGTGTCCTACCGAAACAACATAAACGTTGGCATCGCTGAGGTGACGGTCAAGGGCAAGGGCTCCTACTCCGGCAGCAGCCTCACCAAGACTTTCATCGTCAAGCCCGCCAAGAACAAGATAGTCAAGCTCACCACCGCCAACGGCGCCTTCAAGCTCACCTGGGAGAAGGCCACCGACGGCGCTGTGGGATATCAGGTGCTCTACTGCAAGACCAGAGAGCAGCTGGTGAACGCCACCGGACAGTCCTCCAGGGCTATCAGCCTTGATTCGCCGGTGTTCGTACACAGCTACACCTCCACCGACTTAAACGACCTGTCCGAGAATTTCAGCAAGGTGCCCAAAGCAGGGGAGACCTGGTACGTTAAGGTCAGAGCCTTCTACACCAAGGACGGCAAGTCCACCTCCACCCGCTACGGCAATTACTCCGCCATACAGTCCATAACCACCGCCGCAGGCAAGCTGCTCAACACCAGGGACGTGCTGAAAAAGGCCTGCTCGCTGCTGGGCTCGACCTACGGCTTCAACCACAAGGGCACCACCCACGACTACTACCCCGACGCTCAGGCGCTGTCTGCGGCGCAGGTAAAGGCCACCGGCGGCATCGACTGTTCGGGACTGGCTTACTGGTCGCTGCTCTCACTGGGCAACGTCACCATAGGCCATAAGGACCCCGAAAATACGCTGGTCAACGACTACGACCAGGAGCTGCCCCTGCCCATGAATACCATAAACTACTACGTCCACGACGAGGAGACAGGGGACGCCGTACCCTTTGACGACTTCACCATAACCGTCAACGGCACCACCTCGGATATGCTGCTTACCAGGAGCAGATTCAACGTCAAGGGCGACTACAACTACTTCGAGGCCGACAACGGCGGCTTCATCGACCCCGGCTCCCTGGTCATCATCTACAATCCCACCCCCATGCCCAAAGGCTACGACCACCTGTGGATATACATAGGCAAGGCCAAGGGCAAGGAGGGCATCAAAAAGCTGCTGAAAGAAAAGTACGGCATCACCGTGGATGACAAGTACATCAGGTACTACGCCGACGGCGGCGACCACTGGCGCATAGACTCCTCGGGACGGGAGGCCGGCACCGGCAAGTACGTTGGCGTGACGATCAACAACAAGCTCAACGCCAGCGACGAATTCTCCGGCACCATAGCCTACCGGATATCTCAGGATTACTGATACTTCACAGAAAATTTACATCTCCCCGCTTATGTACTGTTGACATGGGCGGGGAGATGTGATATAATATTTATTGCATTCGTATCTAAAGACAGCCGGCGGCATCCTTAATATGCGGAAGTCCGGCCGAGGAAGGAATAGCAACATACTGTTTTGCTAATTACTTGTGTCCTTCTGTCTTTGCGGCGGGAGGATTTTTTGATGCGCTGCAATAATTTGCAAAGAGGTGAATTCATCAATGCCAAGTGAAAAGGTCCTGCTTGCAAAGCAGGAAAAGGTCGCTGCTCTTACCGAACTGCTGAAGGGCTCTGTATCCGGCGTGCTGGTTGATTACAGAGGCATCACCGTTGAGGAGGATACCAAGCTTCGTAAGGAGCTGAGAGAGGCCGGTGTCAAGTACTTCGTAGAGAAGAACACCATGCTGCGCTTCGCCATGAAGAACGCAGGTCTCGAGGGTATGGAGAGCGCTCTTGAGGGTACTACCGCTATCGCAGTATCCGCAGACGACCAGACCGCTCCCGCAAGGATCCTCGGAAAGTTCTCTGAGGCTTGCAAGGGCGAGAAGTTCAACCTTAAGGCAGGCTTCGTTGAGGGCGAGGTCTATGACGAGGCCGGTGTCAAGGCTCTGTCCAAGATCCCTTCGAGAGAGGTACTGCTGGCACAGCTCGTTGGCTCCCTTCAGGGACCCATCCAGAAGCTCGCCGCAACTCTGCAGGCGATCGTGGACAAGGAGAACGGCGGCGACGCTGCCTGATCCGGAAGGCCGCCTAAACGCGGCACAACAATGTGCATAAAGCACGACTAACACTAAAATTTGAAAAGGAGAAATTTATCATGGCTTCTGAGAAGATTCTTAAGTTTGTAGAAGATATCAAGACCCTTTCCGTTCTCGAGCTTGCTGAGCTCGTTGACGCTATCCAGGAGGAGTTCGGCGTAACTGCTGCTGTTGCTGCTGCTCCCGCTGCCGGCGGTGCTGCTGCTGCTGCTGAGGAGAAGACCGAGTTCGACGTTATCCTCGCTTCCTTCGGCGATGCCAAGATGGGCGTTATCAAGGCTGTTAAGGAGATCACCGGTCTCGGCCTTAAGGAGTCCAAGGAGCTCGTTGAGGGCGCTCCCAAGGCTATCAAGGAAGGCGTTTCCAAGGCTGACGCTGAGGAGCTCAAGGCTAAGCTCGAGGCTGCCGGCGCTACTGTTGAGCTCAAGTAATTTTTGCTCACAAACGTCATTGCATGATAAGAGGCTGCACTTTCGGGTGCAGCCTTTTTTGTGTTGTGGTTGGGAATGTGATGCCCCGCCCTCCTGTCTCACAGGACGGAAATTCGCTCGCGCTCGTTTTTTCAGCTTGCGCGTAATTATCCATTACCAACTATCTTTCCCCCCATACAGCAAAAGCAGAGCGATGGCGGCGCTCTGCTTTTGTATTTTGAAGGTTATGTTATGGAATGGTTTTTCAATGGCTTTTGTATCAGAGGTGGTTTATTCGGTGAAAAGTGCGGTGGAGTAGTATCTGTCGCCGCTGTCAGGCAGCAGGGCTACTATGGTCTTGCCCTTGTTCTCGGGACGCTGCGCCAGTACGGTGGCTGCGTGAAGTGCCGCGCCGGAGGAGATGCCTACCGAGATGCCCTCCTTCTTGGCAAGGAGCTTTGCCTTTGCAAAGGCGTCCTCATTGGCTACGGGGAGTACTTCGTCGTATACGCCGGTGTTCAGCACGTCCGGAACGAAGCCTGCGCCGATGCCCTGGATCTTGTGTGCGCCAGCCTTGCCCTGAGAAAGAACAGGGGAGGTCTCGGGCTCAACCGCTACGATCTTGATGTCGGGGTTCTGCTCCTTGAGGAACTCGCCTACGCCGGTGATAGTGCCGCCGGTGCCGACGCCCGCTACGAAGATGTCTACCTTACCGTCGGTGTCGTTCCAGATCTCCGGGCCGGTGGTGAGCTTGTGCACCTCGGGGTTGGCGGGGTTCACGAACTGTCCGGGGATGAAGCTGTCGGGGATCTCCTTGGAGAGCTCCTCGGCTCTGGCGATAGCGCCCTTCATGCCCTTTGCGCCCTCAGTCAGGACGATCTCTGCGCCGTAGGCTTTGAGGATGTTTCTTCTCTCAACGCTCATGGTCTCGGGCATGGTGATGATGATGCGGTAACCCTTTGCAGCAGCTATTGAAGCAAGGCCGATACCGGTGTTGCCGGAGGTGGGCTCGATGATGACGGAGCCGGGCTTGAGCAGGCCGTTTTCCTCAGCCTTCTCGATCATGGCCTTGGCGATCCTGTCCTTGACAGATCCTGCGGGGTTGAAGTACTCCAGCTTAGCGAGAACTGTCGCCTCCAGGCCAAGCTCCTTTTCAACGTTTGCCACCTCTACGAGGGGGGTGTTGCCAATAAGTCCCAGTGTACCTTTGTATATTTTTGACATGATATATCTCTCCTTAATGTATGATTATTTTATTGCAGCAAATCCTTTTTCAAGGTCTGCGATGATGTCGTCGATATGCTCTGTGCCTATGGACAGGCGTATAGTATTCTGCTCGATGCCGGCTGCGCTCAGCTCGGCGTCGGAAAGCTGCGAATGAGTGGTGGATGCCGGGTGGATAACGAGGGACTTAACGTCAGCAACGTTAGCCAGCAGCGAGAAGATCTCCAGTGCGTCGATGAACTTCCAGGCCTCTTCCTTGCCGCCCTTGATGTTGAAGGTGAAGATCGAGCCGCCGCCGTTCTTGAAGTACTTCTTGTAAAGCTCATGCTGCGGATGATCCGGGAGGGAGGGGTGATTTACCTTCTCCACCAGAGGATGCTTTGCCAGGAAGTCAACCACCTTAGCGGTGTTTTCGGCATGGCGGTCAAGTCTCAGGGAAAGGGTCTCGATGCCCTGAAGCAGCAGGAAGGCGTTGAAGGGGGAGATAGCCGCGCCGGTGTCTCTCAGGAGTATCGCCCTGATGTAGGTGACGAATGCTGCCGGACCCGCTGCTGCGGTGAAGGATACGCCGTGATAGCTGGGGTTGGGAGCTGCGATGCCGGGGAACTTCTCAGGTGTCCACTGGAACTTTCCGGAGTCAACGATGATGCCGCCGAGTGTGGTGCCGTGACCGCCCAGGAACTTGGTGGCGGAGTGAACAACTATGTCAGCGCCCAGCTCGATAGGTCTGATGAGGTAAGGCGTGCCGAAAGTGTTGTCTATCACCAGCGGTATCTTGTGCTCGTGGGCGATAGCTGCCAGCGCCTCGATATCCGGGATGTCGCTGTTGGGGTTGCCCAGGGTCTCGATGAAGACCGCCTTGGTCTCGGGTCTGATAGCAGCCTTTACTGCTGCAAGGTCGTGGATGTCAACAAAGGTGGTGTCGATGCCGTAGATCGGAAGTGTGTGAGCCAGCAGGTTGAAGCTGCCGCCGTAGATAGTCTTCTGTGCTACAATATGCTCGCCCTTGCCGGCAAGTGCCTGTATCGTGTAGGTGATCGCCGCCGCACCGGAGGCTACTGCCAGAGCTGCAACGCCGCCCTCGAGAGCTGCTACTCTCTTTTCAAGCACGTCCTGGGTGGAGTTTGTGAGTCTTCCGTAGATGTTGCCCGCATCGGTGAGGCCGAAGCGTGCCGCAGCGTGCTCGCTGTTGTGGAAAACATAGGATGTGGTCTGGTAAATGGGAACTGCTCTCGAATCGGTGGCGGGGTCTGCCTGCTCCTGGCCTACGTGAAGCTGTAAGGTCTCGAATTTATAGTTGCTCATAGTATTTAACTCCTTTTCGTTGAATGTTTTGATGTTGTGGGTCGCGTTCGTTCAACATCGTGACATTCGCCCGAAACGGAAGTTATATCTCAATAGTCTGCCGAAGATATGTGCCATTATCTATCACCCTTTTTAGGTTATTCCCGATTTCCTATCGGACTGATATGATTATAGCACATAATTCCCACTAAGTCAATAGGGAATAATTCACAAAGGTTTTCAGCAAATTACCTATCGGCTTTGTAGGAATTATTAAAGGGCGGGTCTTTACTCCTGGGTGAACTGCTTGATTATCCCTCTGATAGTGCGGTAGAGGTCGGGTTTGAGCTTGCTGAGGGCGCAGGGCTCCTTGTAGAGTATCACGGAATAACAGGTGGAGGAAATGAGCTCCACTATCATATAGAGCATCAGCTCCGGGTCGCGGATCGGCTTCTCCGACTCGGAGAGCAGGCGCATATACTCGTCCTGGAAGCTCACCTCCAGCTCCACCGGGGTGGAGATCGCCTGCATGAACACGCCCCAGCTCAGGTTCTTGGAGATGAAGTTGAGCAGCGACTGGTTCTCGTCCAGCTGGTTGATGACGTTATCTATAAGGAATATGAACTTGTCCTCAAAAGTCTTGATCTCCTTCTGCTGTGAAAGGGCATAGGCGGCGATAGTGAAGACCTGCTCGCTCTTGCGGGCTATGAGCTTGTTGCGGATATCGTATTTATCCTTGAAATAAAGGTAGAACGTCCCCTTGCCCACACCGGCCTTGCTTGCGATATCGGTAATGGAGGTCTTGCTGAAGCCCTTGGTGGTGAAAAACTCAAAAGCGGTATTGAGCAGGGAGCTTTCCTTGCTCTTCTTTTTCTGATCGACCTTTGTCACGGTATCACGTTCCTTTCGCCTGTACTTTATAAATGCACTTCAATATATGGAGGGTGCGGAAAATGCTGCCTGCGTTTTGCCGCAGGTGCATTTCCCGCCGATGCAAGCTTATCTGCGGGGTCAATTACCATTTTTTATTATATCCTATCAAAGTCGTTTTGTCAATCCTCAAAACTGACCAATGGTCATGTTGACTGTTGGTCAGTATTGTGCAATCATACAAAATTTCTGACCGCAGGTCAGTTTTTGCCGAAACACTATTGACTTGCGGTCAGTTTATTAGTATAATGTGAATGTACAGTTAAAACTGACCGTTAGTCATAACGAACAACTTACAGAAGGGGTTGGATAATATATGGTGAAGTTCGGAAACTTCATAGTCAGGCACAGAGTCACCATACTGATAATAGGCTTTCTGATGCTGATTCCCTGCGCCATAGGCTATATCACCACAAGGACAAATTACGATATCCTCTCGTATCTGCCGAAGGATATCGAGACCATGAAAGGCCAGGATATCCTCAGCGAGGACTTCGGCAAGGCCGGTTTCTCAATGGTCATGATCGACGGCATGAAGGACAAAGAGGTCGTGGCCACCAAGCAGAAGATCGAGGCCGTGGAGGGCGTTGACAGCGTTGTCTGGTACGACAGCATCGCAGACATCACCCTGCCGAAAGAGATACTTCCCCAGAGGCTTTACGACTTCTTCAACGCCGACAACGGCAACTCCACGCTGATGATAGCCTTCTTCAAGGACACCACCGCGGCTGACCTGACCCTCGAGGCGGTGGACGAGATCAGGGAGATCGCCAGGGATCAGTGCTTCGTCAGCGGCATGAGCGCCATAAGTGACGACATGAAGATCATCGCCGAGAGCGAGACGCTGATATACATTCTCGTGGCTGTGCTGCTGGTATCGCTGGTGCTGGCGATATCTATGGACTCCTTCCTCGTACCGGTATTCTTCATGCTCAGCGTGGGAATGGCAGTCGTCTACAACTTAGGCACCAACTTCATAGCCGGCGAGATATCCTTCCTGACCAAGGCGCTGGCGGCGGTTCTGCAGCTGGGCGTCACCATGGACTACTCGATCTTCCTATACCACAGCTACTTAGAGAACAAGGAAAAGTTCCCCGGGGACAATCCGAAGGCTATGGGCGAGGCTATCGGCGCGACTATCGTATCGGTAGTGGGCAGCTCTATCACCACCGTGGCAGGCTTCCTTGCCATGTGCTTCATGAGCTTCACACTGGGACTTGATATCGGTATCGTAATGGCTAAGGGCGTTGTGTTCGGCGTTATCTGCTGCATCACCATCCTCCCCTCCATGATACTCATATTCGACAAGCCCATAACCAAGACCCGCCACAGGGACTTCCTCCCCTCAATGGAGGGCGCGGCAAGGTTCATCGTAAAGCACTCGGGAGTGTTCATCACCGTATTCTTCATCCTGCTCTCCCCTGCGATATACGGTAACTTCAACAACAAGCTCTACTACAAGCTGGACTCCACCCTCCCGAAGGACCTTGACAGCGTCATCGCCAACACCAAGCTTGCCGAGGAGTACGGCATGAACTCCACACATATGCTGCTCATAAGCACCGACGTTGCCTCCAAGGACGTAAGGTCCATGTGCAAGGAGATCGAACAGCTGGACGGCATCGAAATGGTGCTGGGTCTTGACAGCCTGATAGGCTCCAAGATACCCTCCGACATAATCCCCGAGAGCATCACGGAGCTGCTCCAGAGCGATGACTGGAAGCTGGTAATGGTGGGCTCGGAATACGAGGTAGCCTCCGACGCGGTGAATGCTCAGTGCTCGGATATCAAGGACATCATCTCAAAATACGACGACAAGTCCATGCTCATAGGCGAGGCACCTGCCACCAAGGACCTGATAGAAATAACCAACCGGGACTTCAAGGTGGTAAACATCCTCTCCATAGGAGCCATATTCATCATCATCTTCTTTGTACTCAGATCCTTCACTCTGCCGGTGATACTTGTATCGGTCATCGAGTTTGCGATATTCGTCAACATGGCGATACCCACCTACATGGGTACGGAGGTGGCCTTCGTGGCATCTATCGTTATCGGCACCATACAGCTTGGCGCCACGGTGGACTACGCCATACTGATGACCACCCGCTACAAGCTGGAACGCAGTCAGGGACTTGACAAGCACGACGCAGTTACAGTCGCCCTTGCGACCTCGATGAAATCCGTAATGATCTCGGCGCTGGGATTCTTCGCCGCGACTATCGGCGTGGGACTGGTCTCCGAGATAGGCATTATCTCCGAGCTCTGCACCTTGCTGGCAAGGGGCGCTCTGATCTCGATGTTCACGGTCATCTTCGCACTTCCCTCCTTCCTGCTGGCCCTTGACAAGGTGATCTGCGCGACCACCTCCGGCATGAAGCGCGGAAAATTCGATTTCAAAGTAAAGCATTATCCCACAGAGGGTTTCGGAAACGATAAGAATATGGAGGCAAGATCATGAAATACACAAAAGTCATGGCAGCGGTGCTTGCAGTACTTCTTTCCGCAGGCGCAACAGTAGCATATGCTAAGAATCAGGAGAACAAAGATACAGAGACCACGACCTCTGCCTCGGCGTCAGCTGAGAAGACCTCACAGCCCCGCAAGGCCGGTGAAGGCAAGGCCGAAAAGGACGAGACAGTCTTCGTGATGTATTCCAGCGGCAACGACATCAAGGAGCTGATAGTCAGCGACTGGCTGAAAAACACCGGCGCTCTCGACAGCCTTTCCGATATCTCGGAGCTGAAGAACATCGAGAACGTCAAGGGTTACGAGGAGTTCACCCAGAACGGCGACAGCATCAGCTGGGCAGCCGCCGGCAGCGACATCTACTATCAGGGCACTACCGACAAGGAGCTGCCCGTGACGGTGAAGGTCACATACTTCTTGGACGGCAAGGAAATGACCGCCGACGAGATCGCAGGCAAGAGCGGCAGGGTGACTATCCGCTACACATATACCAATAACCTTAAGAGCAAGCAGACTGTCGAGGGCAAGGAGTACGAGGTAGTTGTTCCCTTCCTCATGGGCAGCGGCACTATCCTCGACCCCGATAAGTTCCAGAACGTCACCGTCACCAGCGGCAAGGTCATCTCCGACGGCACAAGGCTCATCGTGGTGGGCGTGGCTCTCCCCGGCGTGCATGACTGCCTCGGCCTCGACGAGGAAGTACTGGACTTCGAGATCCCCGAGTCCTTCGAGATCACCGCTGACGTCACCGATTTCGAGACCGCCACTACCATGACCGTCGCCACAAACCAGTTCTTCTCGGAGCTTGATCTTGAAGATACCGAAAAGCTGGACGACATCAAGGAAAAGCTGGGTCAGCTCGTTGACGCGGCAGATCAGCTCTGCACCGGCACCGCAGACCTTTTGGACGGCGTAAAGAAGCTCAACGAGGGCGCATCCGCTCTGGCAGACGGCGCCTCCGACGCAAAGGACGGCTCGGCTAAGCTGGCCTCCGGCAGCAAGGAGCTGGCTGACGGCGCCTCCAAGCTGGCAGACGGCACTGTTTCCGCCTACGACGGCTCTGTGAAGCTCTCTGACGGCCTTGCCTCCGCCAAGAGCGGCTCCGACGAGTTGGCTGCGGGACTGGCACAGGCCAAAGAAGGTACCGGCACCATGGCGGCTTCCGTTCCGGCGCTCTCCGAGGGCATCGGCAAGCTCAACATCGGCGCTTCTCAGCTCGCTGACGGCGCAAAGCAGGTGGCAGACGGCGCATCGCTGCTCTCTCAGGGCGCAGGCACCCTCGACGAGAATATGCAGAAGCTGGCAGGCGGCGCTGCACAGGCAGCAGAGGGCTCCGCTAAGCTGACTGCGGGTCTTAAAGAGGCCAAGTCCGGCACCGCACAGCTGGCAGGCGTAGCTCCCACCCTCTCTGAGGGCGTAGGCAAGCTCTCCGAGGGCGGCAAGCAGGTAGCCGACGGTGCAAAGCAGATAGCAGACGGCTCCGCCAAGCTCTCCGAGGGAGCAAAGACCGTGGATCAGAATATGCAGACCCTTTCCGGCGGCGCTGCACAGGCCAAGGACGGCGCTGCACAGCTCTCCCAGGGTCTTAACGGCGCGAAGACCGGCACTCAGCAGCTTGCCGATGCGGCCCCGGCGCTGAGTCAGGGCGTTACCGATCTCGTCTCCGGCGGCAAGCAGGTCTCCGACGGCGCATCAGACCTCTCCAACGGCGCGGCTGCCCTTGCACAGGGCGCAAGCACCCTCAACACCAAGACCGGCGAACTCTCTACGGGCGCCGCGACCCTCTCCGGCAGCCTGACCACCCTCTCTCAGGGCGCGGCGGCAGTGGATGCGGGCATAGATACAGCGGCGGAAAACCTCGATACCACGATCAGCTACAACGAGAAGGTGCTCGAAGGCCTCACCGCACTTTACGATGCCGAGACCAACGAAACCAAGAGAGCGCAGCTGCTCACCATGATACAGACTCTTACCTCCACCAATGAGGCTCAGGCTCAGATCTCCGCCTCAATGAAGGAGGGCGGCGACTTGAAGTCCGGCACATCTCAGCTCTCCGCAGGCGCTTCACAGGCAGCCGCCGGCGCTAAAAACCTCAGCGACGGCGCATCGGCTCTTGCAAAGGGCACAGGTGATCTCTCTGCCTCCGCAGCACAGCTCTCTGGCGGCGCTGTACTGCTCAGCCAGGGCGCAGGCTCTCTCTATCAGGGCATCGCACAGCTGGCCTCCAAGAGCGGCGACCTCATCTCCGGCATCACCCAGCTCAACGAGGGTATGTCCAAGCTGGCAGAGGGCGCAGGCAGCCTTGATACAGCTCTCGGACAGATCGCAGGGGGCGCTGCAAAGCTTGCAGACGGAACTTCCACCCTCTCCGGCTCGGCGGCACAGCTCTCCGCAGGCGCAGGCCAGCTCTCCGCAGGCGCTGACACTCTCAGCAGCGGCATAAACGAGCTGGCAGCAAAGAGCAGCCTGCTCATCACCGGCATCACAAAGCTTGACACAGGTATGTCCGCTCTGGTCACCGGCTCCGGCGACCTGGAGACAGCTCTGGGACAGATCTCCGGCGGTGCAGCACAGCTGGCAGAGGGCACGGCTAAGCTCTCTACGTCTTCCGGCGAACTGGCGGCAGGCGCACAGAAGGTCTCCGGCGGAGCCTCCGAGCTCAGCGGCGGCATAAGCGAGCTGGCCTCCAAGAGCACCGCGCTCATCGACGGCATCACCGCCCTCGATAACGGTCTTGGCAAGCTCAGCAGCGGCGCAGGACAGCTCAGCAGCGGCCTTGGACAGCTCTCCACCGGCAGCAGCGACCTCAAGAGCGGCCTCAAGACCATATCCGAGTCCACCGGCAAGCTTGCCGACGGCGCAGGCACACTTTCCAAGGGCTGCGGCGACCTGGACGACGGTCTGGGCAAGCTTAAGGACGGTGCAGACCAGCTCTCCGACGGCACTCAGCAGCTTGAAGAGGGCGCTGAGAAGCTCAAGGACGGTATGCAGCAGTTCAAGGAAGAAGGCATCGACAAGATCGTTGACGCACTGGGCGGCAACGTAGAAGAAGCGCTGCACCGGCTCATCGCCATGGTGAACGCTTCAAAGGAATACGCCTCCTTCACCGGCAAGTCCGACGACATGGAGGGCAAGGTGAAGTTCATCTTCACTACCGACGGTGTGAAGGCTGAGCCTGACAAGAAGAGCAACTAAGCCGAACCCATATAACTCCGAGCGCCCCTGCGGATCATGTGATCCGCAGGGGCGCGTTTTTTTGTTATCACAGTGCCGCCGCGATAAGCTCCGCCACAAAGGGTTTAGGCTCATGATCCTCGGTGAACAGCATGGGGTACTGCTTCATCTGCGGCATGGCGGGGTCGGGGTTGAAGAAGTCCAGCCAGGTGTGGTCGTCGGCTACGCCCCAGGTGGTTACGCAGTCGATGACGTCGGAGTAGCTGCGGTAGATCTCAAAGAGCCGCAGATAGATCTCCCCCAGCTTTGAGAGCCGCTCCGGTGTGGGGGCGAGGACTTGTTTCAGATGATCCTTGAAGCCCGGCTCACCGGGGCGCAGGCTCAGCTCCCCCTCACGCAGGGTCGCTATGAGAGCCACGTCCAGCTCCGTGATGTGCAGCCGCAGTCCCAGGGAGGCGTAGATCTCGATGGAGCGTTTGAGCTCGTCGTAGTCGGGGCGCACAAAGTAATGCTGCTGCATACCAAGTCCGTCGATGCGGCAGCCCTTCTCCTTTAACGTCCGTATCAGCGCGACTATCCGCTCACGCTTGGCGGGGTCACATTCGCTGTAATCGTTGTAGAAAAGCTGTGCGTCCGGGGAGTACCTGTCCATGGAGCGGAAGGCCGCCGCGATGAAATCCGCGCCGCAGCGCCGGAAATACTCGCTGTCCCGGTAGACGGGGCTGCCGCCGGCGGCTCCGGGAGCGTCGTCGTGGGCGGCTTCGTTGACCACGTCCCAGGCGTAGACGTCGGCGTTGTACCGCTCACAGAGAGCCTTTGAATGGGCGTCGATACGCTCGTAGATCAGCTCAGGCGGGGCGGGCCTGCCCTTGTTGTCGAACATCCAGGGCGCGGTCTGATTGTGCCACACCGGCGCATGGGCGCGGACCTTGATGCCCAGCCTGCGGGCGGTGTCAAAGATCTTGTCCGCCGCCTCAAAGGTGAACCTGCCCTCCTCGGGCTCGGTCTCGGAGTACTTCATCTCGTTCTCCGGGGTGATGCTGTTGAAGTGCTGAGCCAGTATATCCTCATAGCTGCCGACGTTCATAAAGCTGACCGCCGCGCCGATCTTGAAGTATTTTTCGTAAGCTTTTGCAAGTGAAAAGGCTGCGTCCATAGCCTGTACCTCCGATCAGTATATGTGAAACACACGCATTATCCGATGATATCATTATACCACATAAGCCTGCCGGTGTCTATTATATTTGAGCAGAAAAATTGTACTAATCTATAATCCGGCATCAAGCCGGAGGACAGAAAAGCTGATCGCCGGCTGCCAAAAGCATTGACCTTTCCGGGGACATATGATATAATACAAATGATACCGAGCTGATCCTGTGCTGCTTGCACCGAACGGTTCAGGTAACTATTCACCAAAATCTCACCCGGAGTGCTTTGCCCGCAGCGTCGCCGCCGAAAGAGGGTGGCAGAAGGATAAGCGGGTGCTGTATATCCCGGTGGTGCTGGTCATATCCTTCCTGCTGGGGTACCTCGGCGTGGGCATATTCGGCAGCCCCGACCTGCTGGTGGCAGGCATACTTTTCGGGGGCAGTATCTTTGTTTTCGTCATGTATCTGCTGCTGACACGTATCACCCGCTTAGTCAAGGAGCACGAGCAGCTTGAAGCGAAGATGAAGACCGCCGAGGAAAGCGCCCGGGCGAAGAACTTCTTCCTCTCCGGCATCAGCCACGAGATGCGCACCCCCATGAACGTCATGATCGGCCTCAACGACCTGGCCCTCAAAGACCCCGGCCTTGCCCCCGAGACCCGGGACAGGCTGGAAAAGCTGGGCGGCAGCGCACAGCTGCTGCTGGGGCTCATCAATAATGTTATCGACATGAACAGCATCGGCTCCAATGAGTTCGTCACCCGCAGCGAGGAGTTCTCGCTTCCTCATACAGTCAGCCAGCTCAACGCCGTCGCCGGGGCGATGTGCGCAGAGAAGTCCCTGACCTACCGCTGCACCGTGGCAGAGGGCACCGGCGGCAGCTACAAGGGCGACGAAAAGCGCATACAGCAGATACTGATGAACCTGCTGAGCAACGCCGTCAAGTACACCAACGCCCCCGGCGAAGTGGAACTGAGCGTCAGCAGCGACTGCGGCGATATGAGAGTTGAGGTGCTCACCTTCACGGTGAGAGATACCGGCGTGGGCATAGACCCGGACTTCCTGCCCAGGATATTCGAGGTGTTCACCCGGGAGGACGGCGGCTCTACCGCCTCACAGGGAGGCAGCGGCATCGGCCTTGCCGTCACCAAGAACATAACCGAGATGCTGGGCGGCACCATAACCGCCGAGAGCGAGAAGAACAAGGGCTCCGTCTTCACCGTGACACTGCCTGTGACAAGGGTCAGAAATGAAGCCGCCCCCGAAGTATCCCTCGAAGGCAGGCGCATACTCATAGCTGAGGACGTAGCCGAGAACGCCGAGATCGTGGCTGACCTGCTGGAGCTGGAGGGCGCCGAGAGCGAGCACGCCGAAAAGGGCCGCATAGCCGCTGAGATGTTTAAAAGCTCCCGACCGGGGTACTATGACGCCGTACTCATGGATCTGCGTATGCCGGAAATGGACGGCCTCGCCGCCGCCCGGGAGATCAGAGCCAGCGCCAGCTCCGACGCGGCAGCTATCCCGATCATAGCCCTCACCGCCAACGCCCTTGAAAGCGACATCCGGGACACCCGCGCCGCCGGGATGAACACCCATCTGCCCAAGCCCGTTGACGCGGATAAGCTCTACTCCACCCTGAAAGCCGCCATAGGCCGCAGGGAAAGCGAAAGGAGGTCCTGACCATGCTGGCATCGGAACACATAGGCAAGCCTCACCGGGTACTGGTGGTGGACGATCAGGAGATAAACCGGGATTTGCTGGGATTGGTCCTCGAGGATCGCTATGAGGTGCTCTTTGCCGAGGACGGCGCAGAGGCACTTGATATGATACAGCAGAATATAAACAGCCTGTCGCTGGTGATGCTCGACCTTATCATGCCCAACCTTGACGGCTTTGAAGTGCTGCGCCGCATGAAGGCCGACCCCCGGATGAAGGACATCCCCGTGATCGTGCTGACCGCCGACAAGTCCGCAGAGCTGGAGGCGCTCCAGCTGGGAGCGGCGGATTTCATCATCAAGCCCTTTGATATCCATGAGGTCATACTTGCCCGGGCGGGGCGCATCATCGAGCTCAGCGAGGGCAGACAGCTCATCTCATCGGCGGAGACCGACCGCCTCACCATGCTTTACAGCCGGAATTTCTTCTTCGAGTACGCCGAAAGGCTTTACCGCTATCACAAGGAGCTGCACTTCGACGCGGTGGTCATAAACATTAAGCAGTTCCACTCGGTCAACGACCTCAACGGCAGAGAGTTCGGCGACGAGGTGCTGCGGCTCATTGGCGACGAGATCGGAGCATTCCTCTACGAGACCGAGGGCATCGCCGCACGCTTCGAGGCGGACAGGTTCGCGGTGTACTGCATTCATCAGGAGGACTACTCGGCGGTGCTGTCAAGGCTCCAGCAGAAGGTCTCCAATATGTCCCCCAACGTGAGCATAAGGCTCAGGATGGGCGTCAGGGAATGGACGGAGGGGGCGGAGCCGGTGCTGCTGTTCGACCACGCAAGAGCCGCCTGCAACATGGTCAGGGGCAACTACAATCAGCCCCTGATGATCTACGACGAGAGCATGAGGGAGAGGGAGCTGTTCAGTCAGCGTCTGCTCAACGACCTCCGCGCCGCCGTGGAGGAGAGGCATTTCAAGGTGTACTACCAGCCCAAGTATGACATCCGGTCGGACAAGCCCCGGCTCACAAGTGCCGAGACGCTGATACGCTGGGCGCACCCGGAGCTGGGCATGATCTCTCCGGGGGATTTCATACCGCTGTTCGAGAGCAAGGGGCTCATCAGCATAGTTGACAGCTATGTGTGGCGGGAGGCTGCCGCCCAGATCGCCGAGTGGAAGCGCAGATACGGCTTTACGCTGCCGGTGTCGGTGAACCTCTCCCGGGCGGACATCTTCGACCAGAAGCTGGAGGAAAAGCTGATACGCAGGAGCAAATTGATGGTTGATAATGGATAATTACGCGCAGGCTGAAAAACGATCGCGGAGCGTTTTGGGGTCCAGGGGGGTCTCCCCCCTGGTGGGTCAAGGGCAGCGCCCTTGCGGGGTTTAAGGGGCAGAGCCCCTTATCAAGGCGCAAAAGCAGTAAATTCATATCACAGGCGCAAACAGTACACCCGGCGCTGCGCATAATAAAAGAGGGGGCATCAAGTGAAGATGTCTCCGCTCAGTTACAAGGGCACACCAAGACGCAGCGCCGGAAAGCCGGCCTCCTGCACTCGCAGGAAAGAGCCGAGCGGACAGCGTCCGCGAGCGAATTTCCGTCCGGTGAGGCAGGAGTGAGGGGCGGCGGGGCACACAGGCGGAGCGGCAGGGCACACAGGTGGGGCGGCAGGGTCAAGCCCCCCCGGTTTGACATTACAGCAGTTTTGTGCTATACTCATATGTGACGCATACTGACTGTAAGGAGTATTACTATGAGTGCTTTTCTACACGCCGAAGGGCTGTGCTTTTCTTATGTGAACGACGCCGAGGACCCGCCGGTGAAGACCGAGGTGCTCCACGGCATCGACCTCGATATCAACAAGGGCGAGTTTGTCGCCATACTGGGGCATAACGGCTCGGGCAAGTCCACCCTCGCCAAGTGCTTCAATGCCATAAACCTCCCCGAGAGCGGCAAGGTCACCGTGGACGGCATGGATACCGCCGACGCCGCTAACCTGCTGCCCATAAGACAGCGGGTGGGTATGGTCTTCCAGAACCCCGATAATCAGATCGTGGCGACAATCGTGGAGGAGGACGTGGCCTTCGCCCTCGAAAACATGGGCGTGCCCCCCGCTGAGATACGCCGCCGGGTGGATGAGGCGCTGAAGACCGTGGATATGTACGAGTACCGTATGCACGCCCCTCATAAGCTCTCCGGAGGCCAGAAGCAACGGGTGGCTATCGCGGGCATCATAGCCATGCAGCCCGACTGCATACTCTTAGACGAGCCCACCGCCATGCTTGACCCCAAGGGCCGCGCCGAGGTCATGAAGACCATCAAGATGCTCAACCGGGATCAGGGGGTGACTATCGTGCTCATCACCCACTATATGGAGGAGGCCGCCCAGGCCGACCGTATCGTGGTCATCGACGAGGGCGAGATCGTACTGGATAACGTGCCGAAAAAGGTCTTCTCACAGGTGAGCACCATGAAGAACCTGGGCCTCGACGTACCCCAGGTGACGGAGCTGATCTGGGAGCTCAAACAGGAGGGCTACGACCTCTCCACCGAGATAATCACCGAGGACGAGTGCGTTGAAGCCCTCGCAAAGCTGCTGGGATAAGGCGCTGTTTTACGATCTGCAAAGATATTATGAACAGGAGGATGATACTGTGATCTCAATGAAAAAAGGACTGCTGACGATCATGATGCTGAGCGTGCTCGCCTTTACGGCAGGCTGCGGCTCCGGGGACAGCAGCGGCGTACAGTCCGGAGAGACCGCCGTAAGCAGCGGTTATACCGGCATAGACACAGCCTCACCGGACTGGGTGGGGAAGCTTGAAGCTGCAAAGGATGCCGATCAGCTCTTTGTGGTCGCGGCATTCAGCGAGGACGCCACCGATGCCTGGGTATCGCTGCACGAAAAGCAGAAGGACGGCAGCTGGCACATGATAATGACTACCCCGGGCTTCATCGGGAAGAACGGCCTCGGCAAGACCAAGGAGGGGGACGCCAAAACTCCTGTCGGCGTGTTCCGTTTCAACCGCGCCTTCGGCATCGCCGACGACCCGGGGAGCAGGATACCCTACGTCAAGGCGGATGACGACACCTACTGGTCGGGCGACGGCAGAGAGGGCTATCACTACAACGAGCTTGTGAGCCTTAAAGACCTGCCGGGTCTCGACGTCAATGAGTGCGAGCATATCAAGGATTACATCTATCACTATCAGTACTGTCTGAACATCAGCTATAACGAGGCCGGTACACCCGGTCTCGGTTCTGCGATATTCCTGCACTGCTTCGGCCCTGCGAAGCCCTTCTCCGGGGGCTGCGTTGCTATCCCGGAGGATCACATGAAATATGTGATGCAGACCGTCGATGAGAAAACAGCGGTAGTGATCGACACCTATCAGGCTCTTGCCGGCACCGATGAATGGCCTGACAGCACCTGGCCCCAGGTCAGGTAAGGCAGCATTAAATGCAAAAACGGTATCTCACCCCTTTCGGGGCGAGGTACCGTTTCTTTTTTATCTGTCCGCTTCCCGGATAAGCAGTCCGAAGGTGCCCGCGCCGCAGTTCACGGCGATCACCGGGGAGGCGTTCTGGAAGTAGATCTCATCGAAGTCCATGTGCTCCTTGATCTGCTCTCTGATCCAGTCCATGTCCTTCTTGGTCAGACCTACGCAGGTAACGAACAGCAGCCGCTTGTCGATCCTGGCAGGGTGCCGCAGCACAGTGCCGATGTAGCGGCTCCAGGCTCTCTCTCGCTGACCGAAATAGAACTTCCCGACGCCCATTTTGCCCCTTTTGAGGGTGAGCACCGGACGTACCAGCAGCGAGCGGGAGATGTCGGCAGCCTTCTGGCTGACCTGGTTGGCTCTGGCAAGGAAATCCAGATTGTCCACGATGAAGCTGGTGCGGATCTTCGCCTGTATCTCCTCGAGGTGTGCCTTGATCTCCTCCACGCTCTTGCCTTCGTCGGCAAGGCGGCAGGCCTCGATGACCATGAGCCCCTGTCCGCTGGAAAGGTGCCCCGAGTCGATGACGGTGACGTTGTCGAAGGCCTGTGCAGCCTCCTTGGCGGCATGGTAGCCGCTGTTGGCAAGCTTGCTGGATATGGAGATGTGGATAACGTTGTTGGCGCCGGTGAGCTGCCTTGCAAAGAAGGCCTCTATGCTCTGGACGCTGGGCGCCTGAGTGACTACCTTGCGGTTGATGTCCTCCATGTAGCGCAGCAGTCCGCGGGTGTCGATCTCGGTGCCGTCGTTGAATACGCCTTCCTCGGTCTTTACCATGTGGGGCAGCACGTCGATGTCGTATTTGTCAAGCAGCTCCTTCGGCAGATCGGCAACGCTCTCTGTGGTGATGACCACCGACTTCTTGCGTTGGTTGTTCTTCATCCAGGAGACTGTCTCCTTGAGGATCTCGTCGCTGTTGCCGGAAACATAGGTCAGATCCTTCGGCAGCAGCCTATAAAGCTCACGCTCCAGCTCGTCGCCGGTTATGGGCTTGGTCAGGTAGCCGTCGAAACCCTCCTTCTGGTAGAGCAGGCGGTTCTCGCCGCCGGCATTGGCGGTCAGGGCGACTATGCGGGATTCCTTGCACTGTCCGCCCACCTGGGTCCTGATAGCGTGGAAACACTCGACGCCGTCCATTTCCGGCATGAGATGATCCATGAAAATAACATGGTAGTAGCTGTTGAGGGTCTTTTTCAGAGCCTCGGCGCCGCTGGCAGCGGTCTCCACCTTGACCCGGGTCTCGCGCAGCAGCTTGGAGACCACCAGCAGGTTGGAGGCGTTGTCGTCCACCACCAGCACCTTTGCATCGGGAGCCTCAAAGCGGGATCTGTGTCCGCGCCTGATGCCCTGAGCCCGGTCGCTGTCTATGCGTATCTCGCCGATGCGCTGAGTGCCGGCGATCTGCTGAGGTATCTCGATGATGAAGGTGGTGCCCTTCATATACACGCTGTTTACGGTGATCTTGCCCCCCATGAGGTCAACGAACTGCTTGACTATGGAAAGACCAAGTCCGGTGCCCTCGATGTGGCGGTTCTTTTCCTCGTCAACACGCCGGAAGGCGGTGAACAGGTAGGGGATGTTCTCCTTCTTGATGCCGATACCGGTATCGGACACCGAGTAGATCACGTCCATCTTGCCGTTCTCGGTCTTGCCGCACTGTATCGACAGGGAAACGGAGCCCTCCTTGGTATACTTTATGGCATTGTTGAGGACGTTTATCAGTATCTGCTTGATCCTGACCTCGTCGCCGATGAGCTCCGCGGGGATGTCCGGCGCCACGCTTACCCGGAAGTCAAGCTTTTTCTCCTTAGCCCTGATCCACAGCATACCCACGATCTCCGAGAGCATATCGCCGGGATGATAGGTAACGGGCGTCAGCTGCATACGCCCGGAGGCGAACTTGGACATATCCAGTATGTCGTTGATAAGGTGCAGCAGCATCTTGCTTGCGGACTGGATATTGGCGGCGTCCTCCGCCACCTCGTCGGAGATGTCCTCTCTGAGTATCATCTCGTTGAGGGCGATTATGGTGTTGATAGGAGTGCGTATCTCGTGGCTCATGCTGGAGAAGAACTGGTTCTGCGCCTCGTTGAGCAGCTCGATCTCCTTTTTCTGTTCCTCGGTGCGTTTTACCTCGCGCTTGTAGAGGTAGCTGCGGAAGGTGCTGACGGCGGTCATGCCCGCGCCTATGAGCACGAAGGCTATGTAGGTGAACATATGGGCCGCAAAATCGCCGTTTGGCGTTACCGTTTCGGGGAACTGGTAGGACAGCGTCCAGCAGACGGTCATGACTGCGGTGGCGACTATGAGCATGACTATCCGGGGCTTGCCCTCAAGGCTCATGTTGATGAAGAACACGCCGAACAGAAACCACATGGGCGCGTCGCCGTAAATGCCGCCGCCGTAGAAGAAGGTCAGGGGCAGATAGGCAAGGACGATGCCTGCGGAAAGGACGATGGCGCCCAGGCCGATGCGGTTTATCCTTACCGCGACGTTCGCCGCCAGTGCAAAGAGGACTATGCCTCCCGCCATGAGCAGGATGTCCAGCAGCGTCCCGCCGGCTAAGATGGTCTCTATCAGCGAGACGCACCAGGAGATTATCATTACCGTGGTGCTCAGCAGGAACAGCCTTTCGTGGAGGTCGCGGTTGCTGTCGGAGATAAACTCTGTAAGTTTGGTGTGCTTCATATCAGTTCGCCTCCTCTGCCGGGCTGCTCTGACTGAGAGCAGCGGCTATGCCGTCGGTCAGACCGGTGTATTCGCTTATCATCACGGCATGGTTCTCCTCGACGAAATCGGCGCGGTCTTCCTTTGAGGCGAATTCAAGAGCCTTGGCTTTCTCGGAGAGCTCCGAGTGACCCAGCATCTTAGCGGTGCTTTTAAGGGCGTGGACGTAGATCTCGTAGTTTTTCAGGTCTTTTGCGTTGAAGTAGGTCTCCATGGCGGAGCGCTTTTCCTCCGCCTCGTCAACGAACTGTTCCAGCAGCGAGCGGTACAGCTCCTCGTCCTCGAGGCAGTAGCCCAGCCCCTCTGCGGTGTCTATGCCGAGAGCGGAGAGCTTGTCGTAGAAACCGCCTTCGGGCACCGGGGGAGCTTCGGGGGCAGGCGTTTCTTCGGGAGCGGGATCTGCGGGTACAGGCACCTCAGCCGCCGGCAGCTCAGACACCTCGGACTCAGGCTCCGGCTCGGTGTCGGGCAGGGGCTCGTCGAGGGTGGAGATAAGGGTGCGGGGGAGCACCTTTCTGAGCACTCTTTCCAGCTCCACCAGCACGATAGGCTTGCTCACGAAGCCGTCGAAGCCCACCGAGAGGAACATCTCCCTTGCGGTGCTGACGGCGTTGGCGGTGAGTGCGACGATAGGAAAGTCGCCGTTGGTGCGGACAGCGCGAATCTGCTTCATGGCCTCCACACCGTCCATGCCGGGCATCATGTGATCCATGAAGACTATGTCAAACCGCTTGATGCTGCACATATCTATGGCCTCGCGTCCCGAGGCGGCGGTAGTGACCTTCATGCCGTAGCGCCTGAGGATGTTCTTGGCAACGGTGAGGTTCATGGGCTCGTCGTCCACTACCAGTGCCTCGCAGTCGGGGCAGTAGAGAGCGCCGGTATCGTTGTTTGCGGCCATGGTGCCGAAGTTGAGCACCTCGGCTACCGGAAAACAGTAGAAGGGCTTCTCCATTTTCTGCACCCTGGTATTCGCCGGGAGGGGCAGGTCGTTGTTTGCCACCACGATGACTACCATGTCCTCCGCAAGCTTTTCGATGTAGTCCTGGGCGGAGAGGTATTCCTCGTCAGCCACGAACAGGTGAGTAAGGTGTACCGAGGATACCAGCTTTTTCAGGTTGCCGATATTGTCCACGCGGTGCATCTGTATGCCGAAGCCGGTGACGATGTTGTGTATCATCACGTTGTAGTACTCGCGGACGTTGGGGTTGGGGTACTTGTCGAGGTGCAGGAAGGCGCCGAGACAGAGCTTGCCCGGCTCCGCCAGGGACATACAGCTGGAGGGCTCCACTACCTTCTGAGGTATGCTGACGCTTACGGAAGTGCCTGCGCCCGGCTTGCTCTCGATGGTCATGAAGCCGCCCAGGGACTCTGCGAAGCCCGAAACGATAGTCATGCCCAGACCCAGGCCGCTGCTCTGACGGGCTCTGCCCGAGTCGGCCTGATAGTAGCCCTCGAAGACCCGCTCGATCTCCTCCTCGTTCATGCCGATGCCGGTATCGGTGACCCTGATCAGCAGGTTGATGCCGTATTCCTCCCGGACAGGGGACAGTCTCACATAGACGCCGCCCTCACGGGTGTATTTCAGACCGTTGATGATAAGGTGCCTGAGTATCTTGCGGAGCTTGGTGACGTCGGAATTCATGATCGCGGGTATGGAAGGATCCACGTCGATGATCAGCTCCAGGTTATTCTGCTTATATGGGCGTATCTCTCCCACCAGGTCGTTGAGCAGGGAGGACAGGATGTAGTCTTCGTAGTTGTTGGTGAGCTTGCCCCTGTCGATCTCGGTGTAGTCAAGGATATCGCCGATCTGCTCTGCCACCCGCCTGCCGGCGGCGTGAACCGAGCCGAGGTTGGAGAGCTTTTCGGGGTCGGTCTCCTCGTCGATGCAGATGCCGGTAAGACCTATAACGGCGTTGACCGGAGTGCGTATCTCGTGGGAGACGTTGGCAAGGAAGTCGTTGAGCCTTTCGGTGGAATCGGTGAGCTGTTCGATCTCGTCATGGGAGCGGTCAAGCACCTGCACCCACTTGGTGATGATCTTCCTGGAAACGGAGCCGATAGTCGTGATGACTGCGATATGCAGAACCGACCTGGAGATGATAAGGCTGTTGAACTCCTCCCCCGCCTGCCACATCATTATCAGGCCGTAGCCCAGGGTGACGTAGTAGAGTATCTGCAAGGCGGTTATCAGGGGTTTCATGCCGGTCATGGTGAACAGTATCAGCACCAGCGCCATTACCGACACGGTATCGAATACGCTGGTGATATGGGCGCCGTAGAAAAAGAATGTGAACATGATGAAGGCCGTATACACCCATACCCTGTGAGGTTCGCTCATGACCTGCCTTATGTGCAGGATCCAGGAGGTGAACACCCCGAAATAAATAGGTATAAGAGGCCAGGGATCCCAGGACATCAGCACCGTCTCCACTGACAGTATAACTGTAAAGATCGAGTAGCTGATGAGTATGGTCAGCTGTGAGGCCTGGAATAAATCGTTCTTTAACAATCTTTGCTTCATTGAGATCTCTCCGTTTCGCCGGGGCGTTCGGTATTTGCCCGGACGTCATCACAATATTAATATGAGTATATCATCTGTTGTTAAATATGTCAACAAAAAGCACCGAGCTTTGTAACAACCTACAATACCCGGTGCCTGTTTTTATAAACAATGACGATGTCATGGCTGTAGCTCGATGATGACGAACTCCGACTTGGTGCCGGTCTTGAACTTGATGTTCCAGTCTGAGATACCGGAGGTAACGATGAAATCGGTGCTGCCGCGGCGCTCGCAGCCGTAGGTGCGGTCGTTCATGCCCAGCCATTCGCCTACGAAGGTCGCCGGGATCAGCTGTCCGCCGTGGGTGTGCCCCGAGACCACAAGATCGACTCCGGCGGCGGCCTCTTTTTCATAGTCGGAGGGCTGGTGATCGAGGACGATCATGTACTTGTCCCTGTCAAGGCCGCTCACCAGCTGGGATATCTCCTTGCGGTCAGTCATCATGGCGTCGTTGCGGCCTATGATGTAGAACCTGTCATCCACCAGCTCCACCTCGTCCCGCAGAACGTGAACGCCGTTCTTTTTAAGTTCTTCTGTCAGGTCGTAGGCGGAGAAATCCCGGCTGCCGAAGTTGCCCTCGTCGTGGTTGCCGAAGGTGAACCACACCCCGTAGGGCGCCTCCACCGTCCCGAGAGCGCGGCAGGCCTTGATCATTTCCTCCTTCACAGACCAGTCGTCCACGAAGTCTCCCGGTATCAGCACTATGTCCGGCGACTGCGCCTTGATCGCTTCGAGCTGCTCCGCGAAGCCGTCGCCGTCAAAGGTGGCTCCGATATGGGAGTCGGCAAAGAGGGCTATTGTAAGGGGCTCGCTGAGCTTTCCGGCGCTCAGGGTGTAGTTCGTCTGCCATACGTTGTTGCAGAGCCAGTACCCCACCGCCAGATAGGCTACCGACGCAGTCAGCGCCAGCCAGCCCTGCCAGTATATCCTGAACTCATGCCCTGTCACGGCTCTGATAACACGCATTATCAGCCCGAACAGCGCAAAGAACAGCACCTCATGCAAAAGCACGATGACGCCGTTTATTTTGGTCATAGCAATGCTGACCGCCAGATATCCCACCCCGATGAAGGCAAGGGATATCAGCCGCCGCTTCATAACGCTTTCCCCCGCGAGCCGCCTGATAAGGCCGAATCTCCCCACCGAGGCGGCAAGATAAGCCGTCCCGCCCACGGTGGCCGCAAACACGGCTGCGAGTATACCGATCCATTTGGTCATTCAAAAACTCCCGAAAAGTTTATTTCATTAGCACCGCCCGGCAGGGTGCGCCGTCGCAGTTGCCCAGGTTTATGGGCTGCGCCATGAGCAGGTACTTGCCCTCCTCAACGCCTCCCAGCCTGATGCCCTCCAGCAGCACAAGCCCCGCTCCGAGAAGTATCAGATGCACCTCCATAGGGGCATCCTCGGGACCCACTGTCTGGCTCTCGTTGCCTAAAAGCTTCAAGCCGCTGTCCGCAAAGACCCTCGCCGCATCTGCGGTGACGGTGGCCTTGCCGCCGATGAGTATGCGCTTGGGGGCCTCGGCTTCGGTGGCTCTCTGGACGATGTTTTTGGCGTCATCGCCGGAGATGTCTCCTTCAAATCTTACTACAAAGCAGTCCCCGATGAAGGTTTTAAGGCTTATCTCGTCAATGGTCCTGCCGTCGTCGATGAAATGGAAGGGGGCGTCAACATGGGTGCCGTTGTGGGCGCACATGGAGAAGGCCGTGAGGTTGCAGACGTCTCCGTCGGAGATGCGCAGCAGATCCTCCTTTTTCGGTTCGGGATCCCCGGGGAACACGGTGCAGGAGAACAGCTCCTGAGAAATGTCTATCAGCATGGTACGCTCCTTTCTGCTCAAATCCGAGCTCAGCCATTAATTTACAATACTCTTATAAAGATATACCCGAAAGGCACGGGGTCTTTCGGGTATTGCGCTTGTTTACTTGGTCGTGGACAGCGTCCATTTCATGGGGGCGATACGCCTTGCCTTGGTGTTGTCGATACGCCAGTTCATCAGCGAGGTGGAGGGGTCGAAATACCGGTAGTCCTGCTTGGCCTTGGCCTTGTTGAAGCTGAATCCGCTGGTGGAGTTCTTCTGCACTATGGCGCCGATACGGTGATGGTCGCGCTCGTAGTCGAGGATCTCTTTGGCGGTGATTATCTCTGTGTCGCAGACGTTGTAAATGCCGTCGTATCTTCCGGAAGGGACGTTGATGATGCCCTTGATGAAGTCCAGCAGATTGTAGAGACAGCAGAAGGTGAACCCGTAAAGACCGTCGTTGATGAAGTAGCCCACGTCGTCCTTGTAGTCGTAGACCTTGTCTCTCAGGTTCTGAGTATACTCAGCGGTATATATGGGCGCCACTCTTGCGATGACCGGTACGCAGTCCGACTTTTTGAAGGCCTTGCCCAGATACTTTTCGCTGGTCATTTTGAGCTCGGCGTAGTTGGTGTTGCCCTTTTCCGACACTGTCTCCCTGATAGGCTCGCGCCCCTTCTGCACGCCGTATACCGCCGTGGTGGAGAGGAGGATAAAGTTCTTTACCGCGTATTTGTCCGCGGCCTCGTAGATGAACTTGTCGGTGTTCTTGGCACGCTTGAGCTCCGCATCGGTGATGTATGAGTCAAAATCGTTGTCTGTGGAATTGGCAAGATGCACGATCGTATCTATGTGGTTCGCCGAGATCATGCCCGAGATAGTGTCCTTGTCAAAGGCCTCGCACTGAACGAAGGTGTAATTCGGGTTGATGCCGATCATGCCGTTGGGGGTACTGTCGGTGCCGAAGACCCTGTGTTTTTTGTTGAGCAGGGCATCAACGCATTTCATGCCGATGAATCCGCTCGCTCCCGTTACAAGTACAGATGCCATACTGCTTCACTCCTTATTTAAGATCACGCAGAGGGCTTCATTTTAAAAAGACCTCCGCAATAAACATATATATTATACCATAATATTCTTATATTGAAAAGTCTTTTGTGATGATTTGATGAAAAGTTTTATTTTCTTTATAATTTTACTTGCTTAAATTTGTGGATTGTGTTAAAATTAATTTGGCACATCAGACGCCAAAATTGACTATTATCAGCATATAGGCTGTTTTTAAGATATAATTATCAGGAGGATCCCCGTGGTATATTCCGAACTGCTGTTTTTTCTGGGCGTAATGCCCGTTTCGGTGATGCTTTCCTTCCTCGACAGGAGCGCCGAATATAAAAATCTTATACTGATAATCACCTCTGCGGCCTTCGTCAGCTGGGGCAAGCCCATGTGGTGCCTTCTGATGTTCGCAAGCGTCATCCCGGAGTATCTCATCGGCCTCGGCATCGGCAGGACGAGGATCAACAGCCGCCCGGCCGCAAGGCTCCTGCTGGGGCTCGACCTGGTGATGAACCTGGGCATTTTCTTCCTGCTTGCCAACAACGCCCTGTTCCCCGAGGACAGCTTCCTGCACCTCAAGGCCGCAGTCATCCCGGTGGGAGCGGCCTGGTATACCGCCAAGGGCTTTTCCTACTGCTTCGATGTCTACACCGGAAGATGCCGCTGCGAGAGCAATATCTTCTGCCTGCTGACCTACATGGTGTCGTTTCATTTTCTTATGGCAGGCCCTGTCATCAGATACGGCGACGCCGAGCCCGCCATACGCAAGCGTTCCGTTACCGGCAGGATGATAAGCGACGGCCTTGACCGTTTCATCATCGGCCTGGGCAAGAGCGTCATACTGGCTCCCTGCTTTGAAAAGATCATGACCGCCGGCCTCGACCATGCCGACAGGACGCTGGCAGGCAGCTGGATAGGTATGCTGGCCTTCTTCGGGCAGTGCTGGTTCGCATTTACCGGCCTCTGCGATATGGCAAGAGGCCTGGGACTGCTCAGCGGCTTCGATTACGATCAGAATTACAGAGACCTCTCCACCGGCGATATGCTGGGGGGCTTCGTCAGGAGCGCCAACACCTCCTTCATCAAGCTCACGGAGGACTTCTTCAAGCTGTTCTGCGGGGACAACGTGTTCTTCTGCGCTGTCTGCACACTCATCGGCTGCACAGTCGCTGCCCTTTGGTACAAGGTCAGCATGAGCTTTGCCGCGGTGGGACTGGCTCTGGGCGCAGTGCTTATGATCGAGCGGCTCATACCCGCTAAGACTAAGAAAAAGATACCCCTTGCGGTGAAGACTGTGTACGTCTTCCTGCTGGGCACCCTGATACTGGGCGGGCTGCGGTTCACAGAGCTTTCGGGCTACAAGGACTGGCTGCTGTCGCTGTTCGGCTCCGGCAACGAGTACATCCTCACCAAGGCCCTGAAGGCCGTGCTCACCGAGAACCTGTTCCTGATAATATTCTCCTTCTGCTGTGTATGCGTGCCTGTGAAAAAGCTCATCGGCAGGGGAGTGACTAAGATAGAGAACGCCTCCGCGGGAGGCTACACCGTAATGAGAGTCGGCAGAACTTTACTGATCGGTGCCGTGCTGGTGATGTGCGTCATCACCCTTGCGGCGCAGAATGTGAACGTGTAAAGGAGGGGACGCTATGGATAACGCAGATCGCTTCGGAGAGATAATTGAAGAAGATACAGCGCACCTCCCCGAGCTCCCGGAGGAATGTCCCGAGAGCATTGAAGCCATCGAGGAACTGAGCCACAGATCCCAGCAGGAAAAATGCACCTTTATAAACGTCATAGTGCTGTCTGTGGTGCTGCTGGCCTGCGCCGCATACTTCATTGCCACCACCTCCAGCAAGGGCTACGGCGACGAGGGCAACAAGTTCAGCTTTGAGCGCCTTGCCAACGGCAAATACACCGCCGAGATCAGCAAGAGATATTACAGCACCATCGCATATCCCGATACCATAAAGTCTCTGTCGGAGAAGCTGACCTTCCTCTACGGCATCCGCGACGGCCTGCCGGAGGATGATACCGATAAGACCCCCGACACAGACCCCGACCCCAGCGGCGACGTGACCACTGTGTCCTCCGACCGTGAGGGTCATCAGGAGAAGGAGATAACCACCGCTGCCACCGGCGGCAAGGAGGAAGAAAACAAAGAAACTGACGAGCCCAAGGAACAGCAGAGCAAGTACGAGACACAGTTCTACCATACCACCACCGAGGAGACCACCGAGGAGGAGGAAACTGAGGAAACTACCACCACCAACAACGAGGCTCCCGACGTAGCCGCCACCACCACCGAGGAACAGACCGAGCGCACCCGGATAGTTACCGAGGAAAGCTCCTCTCAGACCGAGACCGCGCCTTCTTCCAGCGAGCCGGAGCCTTCGTCGAGCCAGAAGGAGTCTTCGTCTCAGCCTGAGGACGATTCTTCCTCCCAGCCCGAGGACGACAGCTCCTCCCAGACCGATCACGAGGCGGAATGACATGGCTCAGCGGGACTTGAACCCCTTCCCCGGCTCCGACGACAACAAGCGCTACCTGACATACAGCCGCTACCTCAAACAGCGGTTCGGCGGCAAGGTCTTCAAAGTGCCGCTGAACCTCGGCCTGAGCTGCCCCAACCGGGACGGCGCCAAGGGCACCGGCGGCTGCATATTCTGCTCGGCGGCGGCAGGGGGAGAGTTCGCCGGCGACCCCCGGCAGGACATCCGGGAGCAGTTTGACGAGATACGCCGGATGATGCACAAGAAGTGGGAGACCGGGCTGTATATACCCTACTTTCAGGCGGGCTCCAACACCTACGGCGATACTGCCAGACTCCGGGAGATCTTCACCCGGGCAGCGGGCTTCGAGAACGCGGTAGGGCTGTCAGTGGCC
This sequence comes from Ruminococcus sp., assembly GCA_017529875.1. Lineage (GTDB taxonomy): Bacteria > Bacillota > Clostridia > Oscillospirales > Ruminococcaceae > FB2012. The sequence continues at coordinate 50,854 of JAFXNC010000029.1, forward strand.
ACCCGCGCCGACTGCATCGACGCAGAAAAGGCCGATATGCTGGCAGAGCTTTCGGGCAAGACCTATCTCACCGTCGAGCTGGGCTTGCAGAGCATACACGACGAAACTGCGCGGCTCTGCAACCGCTGCCACAGCTATGCCGATTTTCTTGAAGGCTTCGGGCTGCTGCGGGAGCGGGGGATAAACGTCTGCGTACACATCATAAACGGCCTGCCCGGTGAGACCCGGGAGATGATGCTGCAAACGGCGGAGACCGTGGGACGCCTGGGCGTCCATGCGGTTAAGATACACCTGCTGCACATACTCCGGGGGACGAAGCTGGCTCAGATGTACGGGCGGGGAGAGTTTAAGGCTATGGAGCAGGATGAATACGTGGACCTCGTCTGCGACCAGCTGGAGCGGCTGCCCCAGGACGTGATAATAGAGCGGGTCACCGGCGACGGCGCCCGTAATGAACTGATAGCGCCCCTGTGGAGCTTAAAGAAGTTCTGCGTGATGAACAGCATCGACAAGGAGCTGTACAGGCGCGGGTCGTGGCAGGGTATCCTATACAAAAAATAAGAAACACCGCCCCATCGACCAAAATTGACGGTGTATCAAAGCGCAATAAATTTAGGGAGAGCCGTCAGCCGAAAGGCGTTACGGGCACTCTTTTCATTTACTGATATTGCACGGAAAAGTAATTTGCCAAGTGCGGAAAGGGATATAAGTATGAAAAAAAGCATGACACTCAGCTATGAAGTAGGGGAGGGGCTTTACCTCAACATCACCAACAAATGCCCCTGCAACTGCACCTTCTGTTTGAGAAATCACGGCGACGGCGCTTACGGCTCGGATCCGCTGTGGCTCGAGCATCAGCCCGCCGCAGCCGAGGTCATCGAGAACCTGAAGACCCGCGACCTCGACAGCTACAAGCAGATAATCTTCTGCGGCTACGGCGAGCCCACCACCGAGCTGGGCATCCTCAAAGAAGTCGCCGCATATATCCGAAGCGTCACCAAAACCCCCATACGCATCAACACCAACGGCCTGTCCGACCTGATAAACGGCCGCGATACCGCCCCGGAGTTCGAGGGGGTCTGCGACAGCATCTCTATCAGCCTCAACGCCTCCGACCCGGAGGCCTATCATGCCGTGACCCGGCCTGTTTTCAAGGACGTTGACTGCTTCGCGGCGATGCTTAGATTCGCCGAAAACGTGAAGCGCTACGTCCCCGACGTGGTGCTCACCGTGGTGGATATCATCGGCGAGGACGAGATAAACCGCTCCCGTCAGATCGCCGAGAGCATCGGCGTGAGACTGCGGGTAAGAGAATACATTCCCGACTAAGGAGAGAACCATGGAAAAAGCATTTCAGAAAAACCTCATAAACATCGAGCCCTACGTGGCGGGTGAGCAGCCCAAAAGCGACGACATAATCAAGCTCAACGCCAACGAGAACCCCTACCCGCCCTCTCCCGCTGTGCAGAAGGCCATAGCGGAGTTCGACGCCGGGGCGCTCAGGCTCTATCCCCCCATGGACGCCGCGCCCCTGAGACAGGCGATAGCCGACTTCTACGGCATAGACCGCTCCTGCGTGTTCGCAGGCAACGGCTCCGACGACGTTTTAGCGGCGGCGTTCCGGGCGTTTTTTAATTCCGACAAGCCTCTGCTCTACCCGGATATTACCTACTCGTTCTATCCTGTGTGGTGCGAGCTGTTGAAGATACCCTTCGAGACTGTCCCGGTGGACGAGGGGTTCAACATCCACGTGGAGGACTATTACCGGGAAAACGGCGGCATAGTCATCCCCAACCCCAACGCCCCCACCACTATCGGCCTCGGCCTTGACGCCGTGGAAGACCTCATAAGCCACAACCGGGACAGCATCGTCATCATCGACGAGGCTTACGCGGATTTCAGCGGGGTGAGCTGCGTGCCGCTGATAAAGAAGTACGACAACCTGGTTATCACCCAGACCTTCTCCAAGTCCCGCGCACTGGCGGGCATGAGGGTGGCCTGCGCCATGGCCGACCCCTATCTCATTGGCTATCTCGACGCGGTGAAGGACTCCTACAACTCCTACCCCATGGACGCGGTGGCTATCCGCGCAGGTGCGGCGGCTATGTCCGACAGGGAGTACTTCGAGCAGACCTGCAAAAAGATAATCGCCACAAGAGAGCGCACCGCCGCAGGTCTCCGGGAGCTGGGCTTCATCCTGCCGGACAGCTCGGCGAACTTCCTGTTCGTGACGCACCCGAAACACACCGCCAAAGAGATATTCTCCTACCTGCGGGAGCGGGGCATCTATATCCGGTATTTCAACAAGCCCAGGATAGATGACCGCCTGCGCATCACCATAGGCACCGACGAACAGATGGACAGGCTCATTTCGGAGCTGAGAACTTTGATACAGGGCTGAGCGCCTGAAACGAAAGAAGGCAATACCATGCTTGAAAAAGAAATAGAACAGTACTTCGACGACCACTTTGACGAAATGCTCGCCTCGCTGGGTGAGCTGGTGGCAATTGACAGCTCCTTCTCCCAGCCGAAGCCGGAGGAGGGCAAGCCCTTCGGCGAGGGCTCTGCAAGGGCGCTGGCCTGGGTGCAGAGCTTCGGCGAAGGCATAGGGCTCTATGCCCGGAATATCGACAACTGGGTCATAGCCATGGACTGGGCGCAGACCGAGCCGGTGCTCGCGGTGCTCTCCCATGCCGACGTTGTCCCCGCCAGCCCCGAGGAATGGACGACCCCGCCCTTTGAGCTGAACGTCAGGGACGGCAATATCTACGGCCGCGGCACCGTGGACGACAAGGGTCCCACGGTGGCGGTGCTGTATGCGGTGAAGTGCCTCAAGGACCTGGGGGTCAAGCTTGACAAAAGCTTCCGCGTAGTAGTGGGCGGCAACGAGGAACGCGGCTGCGACGATATCGCCTACTACGAAAAGAAGGAGCCCTTCCCGGATATGGTCATCACACCGGACGGTTCATTCCCGGTGCTCAACTGCGAAAAGGGACTGGTGCATCTCACCTTTTCCGCTCCCTATGAGGGGGAGGAGATCTGCGGAGGCACCGTGCTCAACGCTATCCCCGACAGGTGCCGGGCGGGCGGCAGGCTCTATTCCGGCAGGGCAGCCCACGGCTCCCGCCCCCAGGACGGCGACAACGCTATCACAAAGTTCCTCTCGGAGTACCGGGGGGACAACGCTCAGCTGCTGGGGCTGAAAAAGCTTTTCCCACACGGCGAGTACGACGGCGCCAGCTGCGGCATGGGCTTTAAGGACGAGGTCTCCGGCAGGATGTCCTGCGCACTGACGGTGCTGAAAACTCAGTCCGGCAGGCTCACCGGCGGCATCGACATCCGGTTCCCCATAGACCGCACCTCTGCCGAGATAAGCGGCATACTGAAAAGCTGCCTTGCGCAAGCGGGCTTTGTCACCGACAGCTGCGAGGTCAAGGAGCCTCACTACGTCCCCGGGGACAGCGATTTTATCAGGACGCTGCTTGAAGTATACGAGAAAGTCCGGGGCGAAAAGGGCGAGTGCATCTCCAGCGGAGGCATCACCTACGTCCATGATACTCCCGGCGGGGTAGCCTTCGGCGCGGAGTACCCCTGGGAGCAGAACAATATGCACGGCGCCGACGAGCACATCCCGGTATCCACCTTCCGGGACAACTTCCTCATGTACGCACACGCGGTGATCGAGCTGTGCGGAGGACAAGCTGAATAAAGAATAAAGAATAATAATAAAGAATAAAGAATAAAAAAGGTGTCCGCTTTGCGGACGGTTTTGGATCATCGCCGAAGGCGATACCGGAGAGCTTCAGCTCTCTTTTATTCTTTATTCTTTTTTCTTTATTGTTTTTTGTTTTAGCGGCGGCGCGGACGAGGCATAACAAGCAGCCTCGTCCATTCCGCCGCCGCGCCCCCCTCACACCGCCGCCTCCAGGGGCAGCTCGATGAGCTTCTTGCGGAAGACGGCGCTTGTGAGGCTTTGGATGATCACGACGTTGATGCCGTTTTCATCCAGCTGCCCGGAGAAGGCTGCCTCGGTGAGGGCGTCGTCAGCCAGCTCTCTGATGAGGTTCATCGGCTTTCTGATGCCCAGACGGGTGTAGCACATGGGGAGCAGCTCCTCTATCGCCCTTCTGGTGAGGACGATCTCGGCGTTGCGCTCTGCGCCGAGCTTTTCGGCCTTGTCCTGCAGGAGCAGTCTCATCTCCCCACGGCCGATGGGGCGGAAGTTGATGACCCGGGAGACTCTGCCCGCGATCTCCTCCAGCATCCCCGCCTCGATCATGTCGTCGAGGGTGACGTCGTCGGAGAAGTCCCTGACCTCCTCCCGGGGAGCGCGGGTGCCGAAGCCGACGCAGCTGCTGCGGGCCTCGCAGCGCCTGTCCCTGACCTCCTGGAAGGAGCCCATGAGGATGAACAGCACCTTTGAGGTGTCCACTCTGGCGCGGGAATCCATTTCGCCGGCGATGATGGTGCCCTCCAGCATCCGCAGCAGGGAAGCCTGGGTCGCGGCGTTGAAGTCGGTCTCGCCGTCGCTGGGGGCGGGCATCAGCTTCTTGTCTGCCTCGTCCAGGAAGCAGACGGCATATCTGTTGGGGCGTATTCTGTCGGCGATGACTCCGATGCTGTCGCCCTTGTAGCCTGCGGGGGTGAGCTGAGTCATGTCGATGTTCACCACGGAGACGGGGACATCTTTGCGGAGGAAGAACTCCTTCACCGACCTGTACAGCTCGGTCTTGCCGGAGCCGCTGGGGGCGGTGAGGAAAAAGCTTGCCGGAGCCGTCTCCTCGCCCAGGGACATATCCACCACAAACTTGTCGATAAGGTAGAGAGCTTTTTTCAGCTGCTCATCCTGCCCCATGATGCGGCTCTTGCAGTAGCCGTACATCTGGTCGAGGGAGTACTTCACGGCGAACCTGTCGCCGCCGCGGTGCCTGGGGATGTAGCTGACGGTCTCCTTGTCGGTGTAGACGAAGGGGATGTCGGCGTTTTCGAGGATCTTACGCCCCAGGTCGTAGCTGTCGAGTCTGAGCCTTTTCATGTAGACGGCGGTGCCCTTGTAGAAATCCGGGTCTGAGAACAGCGCCTCCAGCTCGCCCAGCGCGGCGTAGGTGCCGGCTACAGAGTCTGTTCTGACGAACAGGTAGTAGACTGCGTAGTCCTCGGAGGCCATACAGACTACCCGCTTCTTTTCCTGAGCGGCGTAGCTGAGCAGCTCGTCGAAGCAGGGGTCGAGCTCGGTGAGCTCCGGGCGGCTCAGCTGCTTGCCGCGGCTGATCTCCACTACTATAGTGGAGTATTCGGGGTAGTTGTCCAGCAGGGGCTTGGGGGTCTCCTCGTCATCGAGGAGGATGGTTTCGAAGTCGTCATCGATGCAGAGGTCAAACAGGTCTTTCTCATCATTCTTGTTATTCATGGCGATCTCTCCTTTTCTTATATCTGACTTGTGTAAACATAAACGAATGCAATGCCGGTGGAAAGTCAGGATCCTCCCCAGTCCGTTTTAGGCACTGGCCGCCGTGAAGGCATCCTGAGTATTCAGTTTTCAAGCTTCCGGAGAGAAAAGGCGTGAAAACACAAAAAAGCCTGATCTCCGTAAAAGGGTACACTTTGAGCATCACAAATGCCATACAGTACTCGTTTCACAGAAATCAGACGGAATACTCGTTTATGAGAGATCGCCGAATGGTTTCTCTTTCATTGTGCTATTGATTATATCACATCCTGACCGGTTTGTCAAGGGGTTTTTGAAAAAAATTTGTCTCCGGTGCCGGATGAGTACCCAATTGTTTCCCCGCTCCCGCCAATAAGCAAAAATTTAACAATCTCAGGGGTAGAAATACAACAAATAATATGCTATAATATCCCTGCACGGAACGTCCGTGCGCGGCAGCACTGCCCACAGCCCGTAAACTGCGTCAGGGCGGGTATCGCATCTGCGAACCTGACCCGACAGCTGCGCAGAGGGCTGCACGGAGGCCGTCCGCGTTTTGTATTGTATCCCGCCTGAGCGGGAATAGTAACAAAGGAGGTTTTCGTTATGAAAACAAAGAAGCTTTTCAACACCCGCCAGCTCGTGCTGCTGGGTCTCATGACCGCACTCGTGCTGATCTTCTCCCTGACGCCTATCGGCTCTATCCCCATTGGCCCCCTCTCGATAACCCTCAACGTTATCCCCGTGGCTATCGCGGCTATCGCCCTGGGCCCGGTGGGAGGCGCCGTGATCGGCGGAGTCTTCGGACTGTTCAGCTTTTTGCAGTGCTTCGGCGTAGGCGTCCCCAGCGGTATGGGCGCAGTCCTCGCTGAGATCAATCCTTTCCTGGCCTTCGTTCAGCGCTTCATCCCCCGTCTGCTGGACGGCCTGCTGGTGGGCTTCATTTTCAGAGCCGTCAGCTCTATCAAGAGCGTCCGCGGCTACTACATCATCACCGGCATCGTCAGCGCGGGCTTTGGCTTTGCGCTTTATATGTCCGGTATGCTGCTGCTCAACTTCGAGACCAACGAAAGCGGCAAGTCCGTGATGTCGGTATCCATGACCGATTTCATCGACACCCCCTCGCTGTTTATCCCCACCTGCATATTCGTGGCAGGTCTCAGCTTCGGGGTAGGGTTCCTGCTGGTGAGCTCCAAGAAGCTCTCCCAGAAGCAGGTGGCCTGCGCCATCACCGGTTTCTGTACCGCGCTGCTCAACACGATCTTCTTCATGACCGCACTGGTGGCACTTTTCGGCGACACGGAGTATATGCAGAACCTCATTGCCGGCCGCAACATCCTGATGTTCATAATCGCATTTGTAGGCGTAAATGCGCTGTTTGAGATGATGACCACCACGATCATCACCGCCGCAGTAGGTCCCGCACTCTTCAAGGCTAAGATGATACCCGAGAAGAAGACCGCCGCCGAATGAACCTGATACAGTAAAACGCGACCCGACTTCATGTGAAGCCGGGTCGTTTTGTTTTGAGTTATTCGTTTATCACCACGTCCTGCTCGGTGCCGTCTACGTTGAGGAAACCGCTGCGGGAGCCGAAGTCTATGTAGTTGCTGGAAAGCATATGGCACTTTACTCCGCACTGGTCGATGATGACGTCGCCGGAGCCTTCAAGGTCGCCGATGCCTGCGGCGTAGCGGCCTTCACATTCTAAGATTATCTGCGACAGGTGCAGGTCGCAGTCCAGCTTGCCGCCGAAGGTTCCGATACACTTCAGGTTGCTGCCGTGCATATTGGCCGAGAAACGCCCGCTGGTTATTGAGACACGCCCCTCGCCGCCGGAGCCTACGCCCACACCGCAGAGGTTGGAGCCCCGCATCTTGGTGGAGACGTTGTAGTTGCGTATGCTGATATCCGTCCTGCCGGTGAGGGAACCGATGCCTACGGCGTTGGTGGAGGAGCTGTCCACAGTGCAGGCACATTCCTTGATGTCGATGATGCTGCCGCCGTGGAAGTTGCCCAGCGTGACCACCGAGGTGCCGGAGCCGGAGAGGTTGAAGGTGCCGCCCTCCAAGGTGATCTTAGTGTTGCCGTCGTTCCTGCCGCCGCCGATGCCCACGGCAGTCTCGCCGCTGGTGTCCACCGATATCTCGCCGGTGATGTCGAAGAAGATGTTCCCGGGGCTGTGCTCGCTGTCGCAGCCGATGCCGAAGCTGTTGGTCATCTCGGCACGGATGTGCAGGTCGCCTATGCCGGTAACTCTGAGGGTGGCGGTGGTAGGCACGCTGATGCCACGGCATTGCAGGGTGTTGACACCTTCCAGTATCAGCTCGGTCTCGGTGCCTTCGCCCAGGAAGATTATAGCATCCGAACGCTCCGAGGACAGGGACACGTTCTTGATGGTGAGCCTGCATTTGAAGTCGTCCTTTATGATGATATTGAGGTTGAGCAGCTTGTCCCGCGCCCCCTCGAGGATGACGTTGTCGTTCTCGATGAATACGGTATTGTACCTGTTGGTGATAAGGTCGCACAGATCCACAGTCTCTCCCTCGGCGGGGTGATAGCTGCGGGTTACGGTGCTTGAAAATTCAAGATTGATCTTGATTATCTCCTCCTTGATCTGGGAGGAGATCTCATAGAGCATCACCGGCCTGGGACGGGACACATAGAACCCTTGCAGCAGGTCGGAGCCCAGCTTTATCATGGTGCGGACCTCTTCGTAGGTCTCGACGCCCTCGGCAAGAGCAAGATAGCCGTTCTCATGCATGAACTCTATGAGCCCCGCCACCAGGCGCTGCATCTTGGGCTTGGTGTTGATGTCCTCGATGAGGGCGCGGTCTATCTTTACCACGTTGGGCTTGTACTTGACCAGATTTGAGGTGTTTGAATACCCGGTGCCGTAGTCGTCGATAGCCAGCTGCATATGGTTGCGGTCGAGCCTCTTGTGTATCTCCTCCAGCATCTCGGGGGAGGGCTCGGACTGCTCGGTAAGCTCGATGACCAGCTTTTCCAAAAGCTCGCCGTACTGCGTTTCAAGCTCCGCCCAGTCGGCGTCGGAAAGCATATGGGCGGGTATGGAATTTATAAACAGCTTCCTTGTGTGGAGCGCATCCTGATTCTGATATACGGCCTCGAGGGTGTTGCGCATGGTGAGCTTTTCCACGTCGTAGAGGCGTTTGAGCCGTGCCGCATAGCTGAGCACCTCCACCGGGCGCATACCGATGCTCTTGTCGGTGCGCATCAGTGCCTCATAGCCCACAACGTCGCCGGTGCGCACGTCAACGATAGGCTGATAGTGGTAGGTGAACAGGTTGTTGTCCACCAGGTGCAAAAACTTTCTTATCCCGGCGTACTCGCTCTTTTGGCTCTCATACTTCTCCATGGAGTAGAGACAGATGTTCCCCACGCCGGCGGATACTGCCTCATAGAGGGTATACTCGGCGGTATGCATCCGCTGAGCGGGTATGGTGGAGGCAGCGCCGCAGCCTGCCGAGAAGGTGAGACTGTACTTGTTCTCCGGGTCAAACTCCGGGTCCCGGTCGGTGGAGCACTTCTCCACGGCTGTTTGCAGCTCCTTGAGGAAGCTCACCTCGTCGCCGGTGAAGCCCGGCAGGAATACCCAGAAGCGCCGCTTTGCCTGTTCTGAGATCATGATCTCCCTGGGGGAGGCGGAGAGTATGGCCGAAAGTGCTGCATATATCTGTGCCCCGGTGAGGGTCATGCGGTCGCGTTCTTCGAGCTGTATCAGTGCAAACAGCGAAGGAGCGCGGTTTTCCAGCATAGCCGACACCAGCTGCGCCTGTGGCACAACAGGGAGGATGATGTTGTCCTTCCTGCGCACCTCCCGTTTGAGCTGCCTGATGTAGCCCGCCATGAACTCATCGTTGTTTTCTACCGTCCTGAGCTTGAGCCTGGGGCTCGCCTCGAACTCGGCAAGCTCGGTGATGACCTGCTGCATCTTCTCATAGTCCGGGTGTTCGCTGAGGTCGAGCAGTTTGAGCATATTCTCATCGGTATCCGCGGTTTTAGCGGTCTTATCAATAAGGAACATAGCCATATCGGTATCAAGCTCCGATACGGCCTGCCAGCCCTCGCCGAATATCCTGTTCCACAGTGCGGATCCGACTGCCATGTTCTGTCAACTCATTTCCTGTGTATTTGGAGCATTTTATCTAAAAGAACAAACTCCCAACATAAATTATACACCATTTCGACCAAAAAGTCAAGAAAAAAATGCCCGCCTTATGTGAGAAATCTCAGGCATAAGAAGAATATCATGTGCTGCGGAGGGCGGCTTTCGGGAAAAGTGCCGAAACTTCGGGGAAGATTTGACCTGTGCCTTGAAATATGCCGGGACTTGTGGTATAATGTCGGAGTAAGTAAAAATATTTTACCGGAGCGTGATAATATGTGGATACTGTTTGTCCTGTCGGTACTGCCGTCCATAGTGCTGCTTGGATATATCTGGCATAAGGACAAGATCGAGAAGGAACCCGTCGGCCTGCTGGTGAGCCTCTTCATCCTGGGGGCGCTCATGATAGTCCCCGCGGCCCTGGGCGAGGTCGGGCTGATCAAAGCCCTGGGCGAGGCTCTCAGCGAGGAGAGCACGGCCTTCATAGCCATTGAGAACTTCCTCATCGTCGCTTTGCTGGAGGAGGGGTGCAAGTTCCTCGTTCTGCGGCTGAGGACCTGGCGCAACCCGAATTTCAACTATACCTTTGACGCAGTGGTGTACTCCGTCTGCGTGTCTCTCGGCTTTGCCACGGTGGAGAACATCCTCTACGTGGTCGATAACGGCACCTTCCAGGTGGCAGTCATGAGAGGTCTGCTCTCAGTACCCGGACACGCCATAGACGCTGTCTTCATGGGCTGGCTCTACGGCCTCGCCAAGCGCTGCGAGTGCATCGGCGACCTTAAAGGCAAGTCCAAGTACATCCGCCTTTCGCTGGGCGTGCCCATACTTACCCACGGCTTCTACGACTTCTGCCTGAGCTGCGGTGAGGACTCCTTCATAGCCGTATTCTTCGTATTCGAGATCACGGTGACTATCGTTGCCATACGCAAGGTCAGGGAGCTGTCCGCCAACGACACCGTGCTGCTGCCCACCGGTATGCCCTTCGGCGGGTATGTACAGTATCAGCAGTACTATCAGGAGCCCGGCTATCAGCAGTATTATCAGCAGAACTATCAGGATCCCCGGTATCAGCAGTACTATCAGCAGTACCAGCAGTATCAGCAGCAGTATCAACAGTATCAGCAGAACTATCAGCAGCAGGACCGGCAGGCTCAGCAGCAGTATCAGCAATACCAGCAGCAGGAGCAGCAGGCTCAGCAGCAGTATCAGCAATACCAGCAGCAGTATCAGCAGTACTGGCAGCAGTACCGGCAGTATCAGCAGGATCCCCGCTATCAGCAGTACCGCGATCAGCTCTACCGCCAGTATCAGGATCCCGGCTATCAGCAGTACCGCCAGTCCGACGACCGCCGGCAGTAAGCTCAGGTCATAGCTTTTTTACAATGAGCCGGGTCGTTTTACCCTTGACAAAACAGGCGGGTTGTGTTATTATTATATAGTACAAAATTGTGTGCCGGACAAGCTCCTTTGCCCCTCCGGCACACAAAATATTGACAAAAGGAGTTATGTTATTATGGATTACTTGGCAATTGAAAAAGTAGTTGGCCGCGAGATCCTCGATTCCAGAGGAAACCCCACCGTTGAGGCTGAGATCACTCTCGCCGACGGTACCGTTGCAAGAGGCACCGCTCCCTCGGGCGCTTCTACCGGCGAGTTCGAGGCTCTCGAGCTCCGTGACGGCGGCAGCCGTTACCTCGGAAAGGGCGTTGAGAAGGCTGTTGCTAATATCAACGGACCTATCGCAGAGGCTATCACCGGTATGGACGCTTCCGATATCTATGCAGTTGATAAGGCTATGATCGACCTCGACGGCACCAAGGACAAGTCCAACCTGGGCGCTAACGCTATCCTCGCTGTTTCTATCGCCTGCGCAAGAGCAGCTTCCGTTTCCCTCGACATCCCGCTTTACAGATTCCTCGGCGGTATCCAGGGCACCAAGCTCCCTGTACCTATGATGAACATTCTCAACGGCGGTGCTCACGCTGACAGCGCTGTTGATACTCAGGAGTTCATGATCATGCCCGTAGGCGCTCCCTCCTTCAAGGAAGGTCTCCGCTGGTGCGCAGAGGTTTTCCACAACCTCAAGAAACTCATCAAGGATATGGGCGATGTTACCGCAGTAGGTGACGAGGGCGGCTTTGCTCCCAACCAGCTCAAGAGCGACGAAGACGCTATCGAGAAGATCCTCGAGGCTATCAAGGCTGCCGGCTTCGAGCCCGGCAAGGACTTCATGATCGCTATGGACGCTGCTTCCTCCGAGTGGAAGAGCGAAAAGGGCAAGGGCTTCTACAAGCAGCCCAAGAGCGGCAAGGAGTTCACCTCCGACGAGCTTATCGCTCACTGGGAGGCTCTCGTTGACAAGTATCCTATCATCTCCATCGAGGACGGCCTTGATGAGGAAGACTGGGACGGCTGGGTAAAGATGACCCAGAAGATCGGTCACAAGGTCCAGCTCGTCGGCGACGACCTGTTCGTTACCAACACCGAGAGACTTGCTAAGGGCATCAAGCTCGGCGCAGGCAACTCCATCCTCATCAAGCTCAACCAGATCGGTTCCGTATCCGAGACCCTCGAGGCTATCAAGATGGCTCACAAGGCCGGCTACACCGCTATTTCTTCCCACCGCTCCGGTGAGACCGCTGATACCACTATCGCAGACCTCGCTGTTGCTCTGAACACCTGCCAGATCAAGACCGGTGCTCCCAGCCGCTCCGAGAGAGTTGCCAAGTACAATCAGCTTCTCCGCATCGAGGAGCAGCTCGGCGCTTCTGCCTGCTATCCTCAGATGGGCGCTTTCAACGTTAAGAAGTAAGCGTTTCCGAAAAGGACATCCGGGCGCTTCCGTCGGTCATCCGGCGGGAGCGCCTTTCTTTTTCGGGGGATAAAAGCACCCCGGGCACGGCTCCGGTTCACTAAAAATTTACACTCATGTCACAGAAATTCAATTGTAGAACTTTTTGGCTGTAAAGCCCGACGCCTTTGTGCAAGCCTACAAAATGAGATCTGACAGGACGGAAATCTATTGACTTTTGCATTTTATGGGTATATAATAGTAAAATGCATCATAATGGATTTATCCGCCCTTTTTTGCTTTTTTCGGGGCATTTTCGGGTGCCTTTTATAAAGGTCTGAGCGGCGGAAAGTCTTAACAATGTGTGAATTTTCCGTGCCTTTTCCGCTCCGGGCAGAGCGGGGGAGAGGGCGGAGTTCCAACGATAAAGTTAAGGAGTGATCAAGCCTATGGTAAATGTCAAGGAAGTCAAGCTTGGCAAAAATACCCGAAAGAGTTTCGCAAAGATCAACGAGATCTTGGATATGCCTAACTTGATCGAGGTGCAGAAGAATTCCTACCAGTGGTTCCTCGAGGAGGGACTCAAGGAGGTGTTCAGGGACGTAGCCGCTATCACCGATTACAACGGTACTATGGAGCTCAGCTTCGTCGATTACCGCTTCGACGATACACCCAAGTACACCGTTGCCGAGTGCAAGGAGCGGGACGTTACCTATGCCACGCCCCTCAGAGTGACCGCGAGACTGGTCAACAAGGAGACCGGTGTCATCAAGGAATCCGAGGTCTATATGGGCGATTTCCCCCTCATGACCGACAGCGGCACCTTCGTTATCAACGGCGCAGAGCGTGTCATCGTTTCACAGCTCGTCCGTTCCCCCGGCGTTTACTACTCAGCTGAGAAGGACAAAAACGGCAAGGATCTGTTCAAGACCCAGGTCATCCCCAACAGAGGCGCATGGCTGGAGTACGAAATGGACTCCAATGACGTCGTTTACGTCCGCATCGACAAGAACAGGAAGATCCCCCTTACCACGTTTATCAGAGCTATCGGCTACGGTACCAACGAGGAGATCGAGAGCCTCTTTGGCGTGGACGACAGAGTAAATCAGACCATCCTCATCAAGGACAACACCGCCAACCATGAGGAGGCCCTGCTGGAGACCTACCGCAAGCTCCGCCCCGGCGAGCCTGCCACCGTGGACTCCGCCACCACACTGCTCAATAACCTTTTCTTCGACGCCAAGAGATACGATCTGGCGAGATTCGGAAGATACAAGTACAACAAGAAACTGGGCGTAGGTTCGAGACTTTCCGGCCACCTGCTGTCCAGGCCCATCGTAGCGCCCCTTACCGGCGAGGTGCTGGCTGACGCCGGCGAGACCATTTCCTACACCAGAGCCCTCGAGATCGAGCAGGCCGGTGTTTCCGAGGCCTTCGTAAAGGTCGAGGTCAAGGAGCTGGTGGTTGACCCCGCCACCGGCGAGCTCTCCACCAAGGTGGAGGAGAGGGAAGTCAAGATCATCGGCAACAACATGGTAGATATCGCCGGTTATATCGACTTCGACGCCACTCCCTACGGCGTGAACGAGAAGGTAAGCTTCCCCGTGCTCAGGAGCATCCTCGAAGAAGCTCAGAACGAGGAGGAGCTCAAAGAAATGATCACCGCAAGAGCCGATGAGCTGGTGCCCAAGCACATCACTCTTGACGACATAGTTGCATCCATTTCCTACTATCTCAACCTCTGTGAGGGCGTGGGCGATGTGGACGATATAGACCACCTTGGCAACAGACGTATCCGCTCGGTAGGCGAGCTGCTCCAGAACACCTTCCGCATGGGTCTTGCCAGAATGGAGAGGATCATCCGCGAGAGGATGAACACCCAGTCCCAGGATATGGAGGTAGTCACCCCCCAGAGCCTTATCAATATCAGACCCGTTACCGCGCAGATCAAGGAATTCTTCGGTTCCTCGCCGCTGTCGCAGTTCATGGATCAGAACAACCCCCTGGCTGAGCTGACTCACAAGAGACGTCTCTCCGCCCTGGGCCCGGGAGGTCTTTCCAGAGACCGTGCCGGATTCGAGGTACGTGACGTACACTACTCCCACTACGGAAGAATGTGTCCTATCGAGACCCCTGAAGGTCCTAACATCGGACTTATCTCCTACCTCGCTTCCTTTGCGAGGATCAATGAGTACGGCTTCATCGAGGCTCCTTACAGAAAGGTAGACAAGTCTACCGGCGTCGTTACTGACGAGGTCGTATATATGACCGCCGACATAGAGGATAACTTTATGGTGGCACAGGCCAACGAGCCTCTTACCGAGGATCACAGGTTCGCAAGAGCCAAGGTCAACGGCAGATACCGTGACCAGATCCTTGAGATCGAAAGAGAAAAGATAGACTTCATGGACGTATCGCCCAAGATGGTGGTTTCAGTCGCTACCGCCTGCATCCCCTTCCTGGAGAACGATGACGCGAACCGTGCCCTCATGGGCTCCAACATGCAGAGGCAGGCTGTGCCGCTGCTCAAGACCGAGTCGCCTATCGTCGGCACCGGTATGGAGTACAAGGCCTGCGTTGACTCCGGCGTTGCAGTAGTTGCAAAGGCCGACGGCGTTGTCGAGAGCGTTGACGCCGACAAGATCGTTATCCGCGAGGAGAACGGCGAGCTGCGCACCTACGACATGACCAAGTTCAAGCGCTCCAACGCCGGCACCTGCACCAATCAGAGACCTATCGTCGATAAGGGCGAGAAGATCACCAAGGGTCAGGTAATAGGCGACGGCCCCGCGACCTCCAACGGCGAGCTTTCGCTGGGTAAGAATGCCCTCATCGGCTTCATGACCTGGGAAGGCTACAACTACGAGGACGCCGTACTGCTCAACGAGAACCTGGTAAGACAGGATAAGTACACCTCTATCCACATCGAGGAGTACGAGATCGAGTGCCGCGACACCAAGCTGGGACCCGAGGAGATCACCAGAGATATCCCCAACGTGGGCGAGGACGCACTCAAAGACTTAGACGAGAACGGCATCATCCGCATCGGCGCCGAGGTAAGATCCGGTGATATCCTGGTCGGCAAGGTAACTCCCAAGGGCGAGACCGAGCTGACTGCCGAGGAAAGACTGCTCAGAGCTATCTTCGGCGAGAAGGCCAGAGAGGTAAGGGATAACTCCCTGAAGGTACCTCACGGCGAGGCCGGTATAATCATCGACGTAAAGAAGTTCACAAGAGAAAACTGTGACGAGCTGGCTCCCGGCGTAAATATGCTGGTAAGATGCTATATCGCTCAGAAGAGAAAGATCTCCGTCGGCGATAAGATGGCGGGCCGTCACGGAAACAAGGGCGTTGTTTCCCGCATACTCCCTCAGGAGGATATGCCCTTCCTGGAGGACGGTACTCCTCTGGATATCGTGCTCAACCCCCTGGGCGTTCCTTCCCGTATGAATATCGGTCAGGTGCTCGAGGTTCATCTCGGTATGGCCTGCAAGGCGCTTGGCTGGAAGATCATGACCCCCGTATTCGACGGCGCTCACGAGGCGGACATCAGAGCCTGCTTCCGCGAGGCCGAAAAGCTCCACGAGGAGCATAAGGATGACGAGTTCACCCTCCATACCATGGATGAGGTCATCAACCCCCACGCCCTCGAAATGCACGAGGACGGCAAGTTCACCGTATACGACGGCAGAACAGGCGAGAAGTTCGACAACAAGGTAACCGTGGGCTATATGTACTACCTCAAGCTCCACCACCTGGTCGACGATAAGATCCATGCACGTTCTGTCGGTCCCTACTCCCTCGTTACGCAGCAGCCTCTCGGCGGTAAAGCCCAGTTCGGCGGCCAGCGTTTCGGTGAAATGGAAGTCTGGGCCCTCGAGGCATACGGCGCGGCTTATACGCTCCAGGAGATCCTTACCGTCAAGTCGGACGATACCGTGGGCAGAGTCAAGACCTACGAGGCTATCGTAAAAGGTCAGAACGTTCCTACTCCGGGCATCCCCGAGGCCTTCAGAGTACTTGTCAAGGAGCTGCAGAGCCTTGGCCTCAATATCGAGGTCATCGACTCCGACAACAACATCATAGACCTTAGACAGTCCTTCGACGATGACGACGACTTCCAGCCCAGAGGCGGCTACGACATCGAAGGCGATATGGATCAGGCTATTGATAACGGCGACCTCAGCAACGGCTTCATGGGCGAAGATGAGGACGGCACTTACGAGCTCTGTGACGACGACTACACCAGAGATACCAGAGGCGAGGAGCTCTCCAATATCGACGATGACCCCGATGACTATATCTAAGCCGCACTTATCGGAATAAACAAGAGACGGAGACCCCCGCGGTCTCCCGTCTACCGACTACAGAAAGAGGGTACTGTAAGTGGAATTCAACAGCTTTGCAAAAATAAAGATCGGTCTCGCCTCCCCCGATGCCATCAGAAAATGGTCCTTCGGCGTGGTGGAGAGACCTGAGACCATAAACTACCGCACTCAGAAGCCCGAGGTCAAGGGTCTGTTCTGTGAAAAGATCTTCGGACCGACCAAGGACTGGGAGTGCCACTGCGGAAAGTACAAGAAGATCCGCTTCAAGGGCAAGATCTGCGAGCGCTGCGGCGTTGAGGTAACAAGAGCCAAGGTAAGGCGCGAGAGAATGGGCCACATCGAGCTGGCAGCTCCCGTTTCCCATATCTGGTACTTCAAGGGCACACCCTCCAGGATCGGACAGCTCCTTGAGGTGAGCCAGAAAAGACTGGAGGAAGTGCTTTACTTCACCAAGTATATCGTTATCGATCCCGGCGACACTGACCTCAAAAAGTGCCAGCTCATCAGCGAGAGCGAGCTCATGGAGGCCAGAGAAAAGTGGGACGAGGACAGCTTCAAGGTCGGCATGGGCGCCGAGGCTATCAAGGAGCTCCTGGGCCAGGTGAAACTCGACGAGCTGGCCGAGGAACTCAAAGAGGAGCTTGACGGTCTGCCCAACGGTCAGAAGCGCATCAAGATCCTGAAAAGACTGGAGATCGTCGAGGCCTTCCGCGCATCCGGCAACAACCCCCAGTGGATGATCCTGGACGTTATCCCCGTTATCCCCCCCGACCTGAGACCTATGGTCATGCTCGACGGCGGCAGATATGCCACCTCCGACCTCAATGACCTTTACAGAAGGGTGATCAACAGAAACAACCGCCTTAAAAGAATGTTAGAACTGGAAGCTCCCGACATCATCGTCAGAAACGAAAAGAGAATGCTCCAGGAGGCAGTTGACGCACTCATAGACAACGGACGCCACGGCAGAGCCGTAACAGGCCCCAACAACAGAGCCTTCAAGTCCCTTTCCGATATGCTCAAAGGTAAGCAGGGACGTTTCCGTCAGAACCTGCTGGGTAAGCGTGTCGATTATTCGGGACGTTCCGTTATCGTCGTAGGCCCTGAGCTTAAAATGTATCAGTGCGGTCTGCCCAAGGAAATGGCTCTCGAGCTGTTCAAGCCCTTCGTTATGAAGCGCCTCGTTGATACCAGCTCCGGTCAGCAGACCAACATCAAGGCTGCAAGAAAGGCTGTGGACAGAGCCAAGCCCGAGGTCTGGGACGCACTTGAATCGGTGATCCAGAATCACCCCGTAATGCTCAACCGTGCGCCTACACTTCACAGACTGGGTATCCAGGCATTCGAGCCCATACTCGTAGAGGGCAGAGCTATCAAGCTCCACCCCCTGGTATGTACCGCCTTCAACGCCGACTTCGACGGCGACCAGATGGCCGTGCATCTTCCTATCTCCGCCGAGGCTCAGGCCGAGGCAAGGTTCCTGATGCTGGCTGCCAATAACCTGCTCAAGCCCTCCGACGGAAGCCCTGTTGCTGTTCCTTCTCAGGATATGCTCCTCGGCTCCTACTACCTGACCCTCGAAAAGCCCGGCGAAAAGGGCGAGGGCAAGGTGTTCAGGGACGTCAATGAGGCTCTCATGGCCTATCAGCACGGCGACGTTTCGCTGCAGGCCGCTATCAAGGTAAGGATCACCAAGCAGATCGGCGAGAGACAGGTCTCCAAGATCATCGACGCCACCGTCGGCAGGCTGATCTTCAACGAGTTCATCCCCCAGGATCTGGGTTATGTGGACAGGACCAACAGCGAGAAGCAGTTCGACCTGGAGATCAACTTCCTCATCAAGAAAAAGCAGATGTCCGACCTTATCCAGCGCTGCATCCAGCAGCACGGCACCGCCACCACCTCCGAGGTGCTGGATAAGATCAAGGCTATGGGATATAAGTATTCTACCCGCTCCGGTATCACCGTTGCGGTATGCGATGCCGAGATCCCCGCTACCAAGAAGGATATCCTGGCTGAGGCGGACGCTCTCATCGACACCGTAGACCGCCACTATAAGAGAGGCCGTATCTCGAGAATGGAGAAGTCCAAGAAGTTCATCGAGATCTGGAACAAGGCTACCGATAAAGTCACCGACGCTCTGAAAGCCGGTCTCGACCCCTACAACCCCATCAACATGATGGCGGATTCCGGTGCCCGTGGTTCTATCAACCAGATCAGACAGCTGGCCGGAATGCGCGGACTGATAGCCAATACCTCCGGTCAGACCATCGAGATGCCTATTCGCGCCAACTACCGTGAAGGCCTTAACGTACTGGAATACTTCATCGCCTCCCGAGGCGCAAGAAAGGGACTTGCCGATACCGCGCTGCGTACTGCGGACTCCGGTTATCTGACAAGAAGACTTGTTGACGTTTCCCAGGACGTTATCATCCACGAGGACGACTGCGGCACCACCGACGGTATCGACGTATTCGAGATCTTCAGCTCGAGAGTGCTGGAGTCTATCGCCGACAGACTTGTGGGCAGATACCTCTGCGAGGACTTCAAGGATCCCAAGACCGGCGAGCTCATCATGTCCCATAACAAGCTCATGAACATCAAGGACGCCAAGAAGGTGGAGGACGCCCTCCACGAGCAGGGCAGGGACAAGATCAAGATCCGTTCCGTGCTCCAGTGCAAGGCCAAGCAGGGCGTTTGCGCCAAGTGCTACGGTGCGAACCTTGCCAACGGCAATAAGGTACAGGTGGGCGAGGCTGTCGGCGTTATCGCCGCTCAGTCTATCGGTGAGCCCGGTACACAGCTTACAATGAGAACCTTCCATACCGGCGGTATCGCGTCGGCGGAAGATATCACACAGGGTCTTCCCCGTGTCGAGGAGCTGTTCGAGAGCAGACGTCCCAAGGGCGCCGCAACTCTCTCCCGCATCGCCGGCGAAGTCCGCATAACCGAGACCAAGAAGACCAGACAGGTGACTGTCACCTCCACAGATCTCGACAACCCCGCTCAGGAGACCTATCAGATCTCCTACGGCGACAAGATCATCGTTACCGACGGTCAGACAGTTGCAGCCGGTCAGGCGATCACCGACGGTTCCAGCTATCCCGCAGATATCCTTGCCATCAACGGCGAGGAGGCTGTTCAGAACTATATCATCACCGAGGTACAGAAGGTTTACCGTCTGCAGGGTGTTGATATCAACGACAAGCACATCGAGGTCATCGTCCGCCAGATGATGAAGAAGGAAAAGGTGGAGGACGCAGGCTCCAGCTACCTGCTGCCCGGCTCTCTCGTAGACAGGCACAAGGTCGTGGAGGAGAATGCCGAGATCCAGAAGAAGATCGACGCCGGCGACATCAACGCAAGGCTCGTCAAGACTATCCCGGTGCTCCAGGGTATTTCCAAGGCTTCCAGCTATTCCGACTCCTTCCTCTCCGCCGCATCTTTCCAGGAGACCAACAAGGCTCTTACCGATGCCGCTATCAAGGGCAAGGAGGACGAGCTGAAGGGTCTGAAGGAGAACGTTATCATAGGCAAGCTCATCCCTGCCGGAACCGGTATGGACGTTTACAACAACGTTCAGATCGTCAAGAACGAATCCGTTCACCCCAACACCGATCCTATCGTGTTCTGATAAACAACATATGCCGCGCTGAGATACAGCGCGGCATTTTTTGGTATGGTTGTGTATTGCTTATTATTATTCGGCGGAAAATGCTCTCCCCCGCGTCAGCAGAGGGAACGAAACGGTTGACGAATGGCGATACACAAGACCGGAAGTTTTGAGCTTTGATTATTAATTTTTTCTTATTAATTTTCGGAGTATTGACAAATGAGCTTGATAAGTATATAATATAAGTGATGTACTCTATATAAAAAAGGAAGTGTAAAAATGAGACAGCTGCAGTTTGAATACTCCGATGCCGTGAATTTCCGGCGCGAGCTGAGAAGGGTCGCTGCCTGGTGCAAGAGCATTATGCACTCGGCGGTGGTTTTTGATATCTATTCCCAGACTGTCACCTATGACCCTGTCTATGAGGTGCTGGGCATCATAAAGGACGAGCTGCCCGAAGCCCTGTACCGCGGCTGTTCTACCAACGGTAATATATGCGAGGGCAACCTTGCAGGCACCGCCCTCACTGTCAGCTGCACCATATTCGAGTATCCCGATACCAGGGTGGAGTTTTTGCAGGTCAGCATGACCGCCGATACCGAAAAGAGCGTGGTTGAGGAGCTCAAAGCCTTCATCAGCGAAAATCCCTGGGTCAAGGCCATCGAGATGCTCATCACTATCCGGGGTATGTCCATGACCTCCCTCTGCGACGATCTCAGCACCATCGACCCTGCCATCAAGATCTTCGGCGGCGGAGCCTTCGCCCCGGATTTCAACGAGGACGCGGCTTTCGTGTTCTCCAGCGCAGGGGAGTGCCGGGACAAGTCTGCGGTGTTCATGATGCTGGGCGGAGACAATCTCCACATCCACACCACCCATATCACCGGCTGGAAGCCTCTGGGGCGTGAGCTGCTGGTGACCCGGTCGGAGGGCAGCACTATCTACGAGCTCGACCACAAGCCCGCCTACGACACCTACTACAAATATCTGCACATCAAGAACGACGAGAGCTTCTTCGCCAATACCCTTGAATTTCCGTTTTTCTATCAGCATAACGGCATGAACATCCTCCGCGCCCCCATAGCCAGCAACTCCGACGGCTCACTCATCATGACCGCCGACGTGGAGCAGGACGTTAAGGCGCGAATCGCTTACGGCGACCCCTGGACCATACTCCATGAGGTGAGCCTGGGCGGGAAGAACCTTGCCGCCTTACAGCCTGAGGTGCTGCACATCTACTCCTGCGCCGCAAGACGCACCTTCTGGGGCGCCGAGATCGGCAAGGAGACCCTGCCCTTCCAGTCCATAGCCCCCACATCCGGGTTCTATACCTCGGGGGAGTTCCTGCGCACCGGCGAGACCGTCAACCAGCACAATGTGACCCTGGTGGTGGCAGCCTTCCGTGAGGGAGACAAGCTGGAGGAGCTGGACAACAGCTTTGAGATGCTTGACGAGAG
Source organism: Ruminococcus sp. (assembly GCA_017529875.1). Classification (GTDB taxonomy): domain Bacteria; phylum Bacillota; class Clostridia; order Oscillospirales; family Ruminococcaceae; genus FB2012. Next base: position 72,603 of record JAFXNC010000029.1, read on the forward strand.
CCTGTCGGGGAAAGTATCTATGATAAACCGCCTTGCGACATTTATCGAGGCCGCCACCGAGGAACTTGAGGAGGCCAACCGCAAGCTGGAGGAAATGGCTATCCGGGACGGCCTTACCGGGCTGTACAACCGCGCCGAGATACAGCGCCGCATCACCGAGGCTCTTGCCGAGAGCGGTGAGCGTGCCGCGCTGATAATGCTGGACGCCGACGACTTCAAGAAGGTCAATGACACCTTCGGTCACAGCGTAGGCGACGACGTGCTCAAACGCCTCTCCCGCCTGATCGAGGAAGAGTGCCGGTCCTGCGGAGCCGAAGCAGGCCGCTGGGGCGGCGAGGAATTTATGATCCTTGTTACCGGCACCGCTGCCGTAAGAGCCGAAAAGATCGCAGAGCGCCTGCGTGCGGGCTTTGCGGCTATCGACATCCCCGCGGCAGGGACCCAGACCGTATCCCTGGGCACCGCCCATGCCCGCCCCTCCGAGAACGCAGACTCCCTGTGTATGCGTGTAGACGACGCACTGTACAGTGCCAAGCGCTCCGGCAAGAACTGCGTGGTCAGAGCGGAAGACTAAGCTAAAAAAACATATCCTCCCCGCCGGGGGAGGATATGTTTTTACTTGTTCTCGTATTCCTTCACCGTGTTCTCCACCTTGTCCACGGCGTTCTTGTCGGTGATCTCCACCTTGTAGGAGTAGACCTTTTCAGCGCCGTCCTCCTGGGCGGTGGTGGTCTCCACGAAGTAGAGCAGCTCGTCGCCCTTGAAGTAGTAGTCCGCCGAGAAACCCGTGACCTTGCCGCTCTCGGTGGAGGCGCCTATCTGCGCCGCATCGTAGATGTGCTCGATGTGGGTGACGCCGTTTTCCTCAGTGACCTTCGCCTCAGTCACCGCCGACGGCGAGTAGAGTATCAGCCCCTCGTCGGCCTGGGGGTGGGTGGCTCCCCGCAGATACAGCACAAAGCCTTCCTCGCCCTTCTGCTTGTAAGTGGTCTCGCCGTTCTGATAGGTGAACATCTCCACGCCGTTGCTGTACTGGGCGTATTCGCTTTTCTCGCTCTTGCCCTTGTAGGAGTAGAGCAGTATATCTTTCTCGTCGTACTTGAACACGAACTCCTGCTCCACCTGACCGGTGGCGGTGTTGGTCATCAGCACCCGCGCCGAATCAAGGGACTTGTAGGCCTCACGGGCTTTCTTTATCAGCTCGCCGCCCTCCACGTCCTTGGAGCCGAGGCAGCCGGTGAGCATCAGCAGGGCAGTCACGAGCGCCAGCGCCGCAGCTGTCAGTTTTTTCATACTATCCACCTCAAAAACGCATACTGCCGCTTTCCGACGTTTAGCCGAAAAGCGGCAGGTGTTTTACTTTCTTCTTGATGTATTGCGCCTTTTTCCGTCCATGACGTGCTTAAGGTCGGACATACGCTCCTCGCTGCTTGCCTTGAAGCGGCTGAGCATATCCTCGAACCCTGCGTCGCGGGAGCCCTCGCCGGGGTCATAGACCGGGGGCGGGTTCTTGGCGAAGTCCTGTGGCTCGGGACGTTCATAAGTCCTGCGGGGACGGGGCGCGGCAGGACGGCTGTTATTATTCTGAGCAGGACGGGTCTGACCGCCGGGACGGCGGGGCGCACCGCTGCGCTCGGGGGCGGGGAGAGCCTTCTTGATAGACAGGCTGATCTTCTTGTCGTCCCCGACAGAGAGCACCTTGACCTTGACGGCCTGCCCCTCCGTGAGATGATCCTTGATGTCGTTGACGAAGGTGTTGGCCACCTCCGAGATATGTACCATGCCCGTCGTATCCTTGTCCAGTTCAACGAACGCGCCGAATTTGGTGATCCCTGTCACCTTGCCTTCATAAATTTTTCCTACTTCGAGCTGCATCAGCTTTCTTTTACCTCTCTTGTTTGCTTTCTCTTACTTTTCGACTATGTAGAAGCGGCGCTCGCCCGGATAAGCATATCCCAGCTGTTCTACTGCGATCCTCTCCATGTACTCGGCCTCGTCGCCGGCTCTGAGCAGACGGTTATACTCGTCGTTGCGCTGCTCCTGCTCGGTGATCTGAGCGGAGAGCTCCTCGCTCTGCTTTCTGAGCTCTGCGATCTCGGCCTGCTGTGAGATGATGTTGAATATCGCGTATACGATCAGGCATATCACGGCGATGATCGCAATTACATGACCGAACCTGCCGTGTCTTTTCTTCACAACAGGAGCAGTTTCCAATTCCGCCATAGCCGCACTTCCTTTCCGTCAGCGAACCTCGCCTACTTATACTCATATATTATACTACAAAAAAATTACACTTTCAAGACCTTTTTCGGCTTTTTTTGAAATTTTCTCAATTGTGATTTACTTTTAACAAAAGCGGCTTTGATTTTTTGTACAAACCTTGCAAACAGCCTGCCGAGGGTGAGGTCAAAAACCCTCCTGAGCAGTGCAAATACCGGAGAAAAGGCAAATATCAGGGCTCTGCCAAGGGTGTATCTCTCCGCTGCCGAGCCCAGCAGCATCCCGGCGAGGGTGAAGAACCGCATATTCCCGGTGCGTGCCACCGACAGCACGAAGTATGAGAAGAAATAGCACAGCGCGAAGACAAAGTCGGCGGCGTGCTCGAACAGCCGTCCCGTGTGTGCCCCCCGCCGCAGCGCCCGGAGCAGATCGTAAACTGCCCCCAGCACTATCCCAAGCAGCAGGGCGAAGGCAAAGCTCTCCCGGTCGTCGGCGAAGCTGTCCCGCAGGGGGAGGAAAAGCGCGTCGGTAAGGGTCTGCAACCTGCTCACCTCACTTGACCAGCTTTCCCAGCAGGGAGAGCTTCTTTTTCCTGTCCTTTTCGCCGTAGATGAGGGCGGTGATGTCCCCCTCCACCGAGAGCTTGCCGCTGCCCACGCTCATCTCGTTGATGTGCAGCCCCTTGCCCCGGATGGTCAGCTCCCCCAGCTGGGTAAAAAGCGCTATCTCCTGTTCGTCGAACCGGTCAACGTCGGTGATGCCGGTAAGCTCCAGCCTGGAGCGGTTTTCAAGAATAAGATCATGTCGTCCGCTGATGTCAGTCATATAGTTTTTGCCCCCTATCTAAATGGGGGCTGCCGCCCCCGGTTTCTTGCGAGCGAAGACGAGCAAGAAACTTCCCCCGCTCGCCTCGGGCGCCGATTTTGGCGCTGCGTTCACTCCGATTATCTAAATGGGGGCTGCCGCCCCCGGTTTCTTGCGAGCGAAGACGAGCAAGAAACTTCCCCCGCTCGCCTCGGGCACCGATTTTGGCGCTGCGTTCACTCCGATTATCTAAATGGGGGCTGCCGCCCCCATACCCCCGGCTTCGTCGGGGCCTTGGGTTTGGCGCTGCGTTCACTCCGCTCGTTCCTCGCTTCGTTCACTCCTCGCCAAAGGCCCCTCCTCGCCTGCGTTTCCCTAAACGTGAAATGAACCACTCATTTGTGCAAGACCGCGATCCCCTATAACCAGTTGCCCCCCGGAGCTTACCGTAAAACCCTGCCCGCCGTCGATCCAAGTGAGAAGACCCGCACAATTGAGACAAAAGGCGGAACTTAAAAAAAAGGCGGAACTAAAAGACCTTGACTCTGCACCCTGTTTTGTGGTATAATTGTTCTGGTGTAATACAGTTTATGCGCACCTATCCCGAGTTATGAACAGGAGTGGTAAAAATGAACGAGATCATGGAAAGGACCGTAACGAGAAAGCTGGCGAGGACTGCCGAGAACCTCAGAAAGAACAACATCGAGGCCTACATCGCCGAGGACTGCGCCGATGCCGTGGCTGTGGTGGAGAGCCTCATGAAGGAAGGCGACACCATTTCCTGCGGAGGGTCGGTATCCCTGGCGGAAAGCGGTGTGCTGGACCTGATGAAGAGCGGCAAATACAACTTCCTTGACCGCTCCGCCGCTCCCGACCGGGACGCTGTGGAGGCCATCTACCGGGCGGCGTTCTCCGCGGACGTGTTCCTCACCTCCGCCAATGCCGTCACCGAAAACGGCGAGATCTACAACGTGGACGGCAACTCAAACCGCGTCGCCGCCATATGCTACGGCCCCAAGTCGGTGATCTTCGTGGTGGGCTGCAACAAGATAGTCCGCAATATCGACGAGGCCATTCAGCGGGTGAAGTGCTACGCCGCGCCCCCCAACGCCGACAGGCTGGGCTGCGACACCCCCTGCGCCAAGACCGGCGAGTGCGTATCGGTGAGGGTCAAGGGCGATATGCCCTCGGGCTGCTACAACGAGGGGCGCATCTGCTGCAATTATGTGGTCTCCGCCTGGCAGAGAAAGAAAGGCCGCATGAAGGTCGTGCTGGTGAAAGAAGAACTGGGCTTCTGAGCTATTGTCAAAAATAACAGAAAATCCGCTCCCCGGGGGCGGATTTTTCTTGACCTTTCCATGTCAAAAATTGTAAATAATTGTTGACATAAAGTCAGTTATGATATATAATGGTATATGCGGCAGTCTGTTTCTGGGCAGCCGACCACATAATAGTTAGGAGAAGGCTTTCTTTGAAAAAGTTTTCAAGTTATTTCCAGAATTTCAACAAGCGCAAGCTGCTGCTTGCTTTCGCCGACGTCTTTATGATAGTCGTTTCGGCGCTTATAGCGAACTTCGTCCTCTCGGCGTTCAGCGATCCGGTGGGCGGACGTGCCGTACTGGTGGGCATGGTGATGTGCGGGTTCTTCTGCGCCGCATCCATGACCTTCTGCGGCCTTTACAGCAAGATGTGGAGATACTTCAACATCCGGGATTACATCTTCTGCACCATAGGAGCGCTGGCGGGTTTCATCATCGCCTATTCGGTGCTCTACCTTATCACAGGCAATTACTACATGACGTTCTCGCTGCTGCACTGTGCATTCTCGGTGCTGGCTATAAACCTGTTCCGGCTGCTGTTCAAGAGCACCTTCATCACCATGACCAACAACAGCACCGCCGCCAAGTCCGCCGGCAAGGGCAAGCGCACCATGATCGTGGGCGCCGGCACTACCTGCGAGCTGCTGCTCACCGAGATCAAACGCGCCAAGCTGCTGCGTGAGAACAACCCCTCCTCCCGGTATCTGCCTGTCTGCGTGGTGGACGACGACCCCAACAAGATCGGCAAGCAGTTCGAGGACGGCGTCACCGTTGTGGGCAATACCGATGACATCGGGCGCTTTGCAAAGGAGTTTGCGGTGGAGCAGATAATCTTCGCCATACCCTCCTGCTCCGAGGACAAGAAACGCAAGATACTGGACGCCTGCCAGAACACCGGCGTCAACGTCAAGATAATCCCCTTCATCGGCGACCTGATATTCAGCGAGAGCAAGCCTATCATGGGACAGCTCCGTGATATCCGCATCGAGGACCTGCTGGGGCGCGACCCCATAACCTTCGACAACAAGGACATCAAGGCCTTTATCGCCGGCAAGGTCTGCATGGTAACGGGCGGCGGCGGCTCTATCGGCTCCGAGCTGGTAAGGCAGATCGTGAAGTTCGACCCCAGTCAGATCATCATTGTGGACATCTATGAAAACAGCGCCTACGAGATACAGCAGGAGCTGAGAATGGAGTACGGCGACAGGCTCAATCTGGTGACCCTCATCGCCTCGGTGCGCGACTACCACAGAATGAACCAGATCTACTTGAAATACAAGCCTCAGATAGTCTTCCACGCGGCAGCCCACAAGCACGTCCCCCTCATGGAGGTCAGCCCCATGGAGGCTATCAAGAACAACGTCATCGGCACCTTCAACGTGGCTACCCTGGCGGACTATCACGGCGTTGAGAAGTTCGTCATGATCTCCACCGACAAGGCCGTAAACCCCACCAACGTCATGGGCGCCTCCAAGCGGTGCTGCGAAATGGTCATCCAGTACCTCTCACAGCAGCCCAACACCCATACTGAGTTCGTGACCACCCGATTCGGCAACGTCCTGGGCTCCAACGGTTCGGTGATACCGCTGTTCAAGAAACAGATCGAGCGCGGCGGCCCCGTTACCGTAACTCACCCCGACATCATCCGCTACTTCATGACCATCCCCGAGGCGGTGAGCCTTGTTATGGAGGCAGCGGCCATCGCCCACGGCGGCGAGATCTTCGTGCTTGACATGGGTCAGCCGGTGAAGATCGTCACCCTGGCGGAGAACCTTATCAAGATGTACGGCAAGGTACCCGGCGAGGATATCGAGATCAAGTTCACAGGTCTGCGCCCCGGCGAGAAGATACGCGAGGAGCTGCTGATGATGGAGGAGGGCTTGCAGAGCACTCAGAACAAGCTCATCTTCATCGGCAAGCAGATCGAGATAGACGCGGATGCCTTTGTAAACGACCTGGAAATGCTCAAGGAGGCCGCCAAGCAGGATGACGAAGCGGCAGCAGTTGCCGCCCTGCACAGCATAGTGCCCACCTTCACCACCCCGGAGGAATTCAACCGGAAGAACATGAATACTGCGCAGGAAGCGCGGGCATAAAAGAGCGCGGGCGCAAAAGAGCGCGGGCGCGGTTAAGATCGTATTGTTACCGGCACTTCTGTCATGGCATTGACAGGAGTGCCTTTACTTTACCGTGCGCTGCGCCCGCTAAAATAATAAAGAATGAAGAATAAAGAATAAAGAATAACAGAGAGCTGAAGCTCTCCGGTATCGCCTTCGGCGATGATTTAAAAATCGTCCGCAAAGCGGACACCTTAGTTATTCTTTATTCTTTCTTTTTATTCTTTATTCTTTTAGCCGCGGCGCACACAAAGCTTGAAACACAACTCCCTCTCCGCCGCCGCGGCGCACAAAAACCCCGCCGGAGAACAGCTCTCCGGCGGGGTCGTTATCTGTTATAGGGGCTTGCTTACTTGGTGGGCTCTGTGGCGATGTTGTTGTTGGCCTGGTCAAGCAGCCACTGTACCTTCTTCTCGTAGGTGCCTACGCACTCGGTCCAGGTGGTGGTGCCGCCGCCGGTGATCATTGTCGCCTGCGATACGTCCATCATGGTGGTGTCGAGGTCGTCGGAAACGCCGTTCTGGAGGTCGAATACAGGATGCTCCTTGCAGAGCTCGTAGCACTTGTTCCTCATCTCGATCATCTGATCGTTCCACTTGTAGTCCTCGCGGAGAACTTCCTCACCGATGTTGGAGGCCTCCTGATATGCTACCTGGCAGCAGTCGAGGTAAGCCGCAACGCCCTCGGGGTTGGGAGCGCCGGAGCAGATGTTGTAGCCGTGTACGCGGGAGCCGATGTAGTAGGTGCCGTCGCCGGAAGGATTCCTGGGCATCGGAACGAACATGATCTCGCCGGCCTCAACGTCGCCTATGAGCTTAACTTTCTCGGGAGTGTTCTGGATAGCCCACAGACCGGTGGGGATGAACAGCGTCAGGTAGGAGCCCAGACCGTCACCGGTCTCACCCTTGCCTCTGGTGCTCCAGTTGTTGGAGGAGCGGTCGAAGCATACGTTGTCCTTCTGCAGGTTGTACATGAATTCCTGAGCCTTGGCTACCTCGGGATCATTAAGGTAATGAACGAGCTTGCCGTCCTCCATACCGATCAGAGGCTTGCCGGAGGTCTGGGAGATAGCGTTTGCATACCAGTAACCGTCAAGGCCGTACTTTTCTTCCTCGGCGTTGGTGAACTCCTTGCACATCTCCTGGAACTTGTCCCAGGTCCACTCGTCGTTCTGGAACAGCTCTGCGGGATCGTCGAAGGAGTTGTCCTCAATGGTCTTGGTGTTGTAGATACATACAAGGTTGGGCTCGGGGTAGATAACTGCGATGTAGTGCTTGCCGTTGAACAGGAACTGATCGCAGTAGTTCTTGGATTCCTTCCAAAGCTCGGAATCAAGGTCAACATAGTCGTCGATGGGCTGGAACATGGCCTTGATAGCGCCCTTGGGGAAGGTGTCCATATCGTCGGCAGGGAAGAAGTCGGGCGACTCGTGGGAAAGAACCAGAGAAGCCAGCTTGGTGTAACGGCTGTCCCAGTCAGCAACTACCCACTCTACCTTGCCCTCGAACTTCTGCTCGAACAGCTCGAGCTCGGTGCCCTTGGTAGCGCCGGCAGAGGGGTTGATGTCGTAGTGAGCGAGCCACTTGATGGTCTTGTTGGACAGCTCCTTGTCCAGTGCGGAGTTGTCAGTCAGGCTGGCGATCTGCTCCTTCTGACTGTCGTTGAGCTCCTTGCCGGGCTCGGTGGTGACGAGAGCTTCACTCTCGGTGCTGGTGCTGCCGGTTGCGTCGCCGCTGCTGCCGCTGTCTCCGCAGGCCGAAACAGATGCAGCCATAAGTACTGCAAGTGCGGCAGCGGAAAGTCTCTTTGCCAGTTTCATAAAAAATACCTCCTTAAATCGTGGGCTTTGCAAGCCCCATACGCATTAAAGCGCTTCGAGATCAACCTTCATCTCTATCCTTTATCATAGCAAATTGAAAAATATTAATCAATCGGCATTTTGCAATATAAATTATATCGGCTTTTGGTGATTATGTATACAAGCATATGAAATGGGGATTGTTTTCGATTACAGAAAACGATTTCGCTTAATTTTTCTAACTTATTTACAAAAAAGTTACTATGCAGAGCCCCTTCCGGGAGGCCTCACGGGGCAGTCCCCGGGGGAGGATGACCTTCGGCACAGTCTCCGCTGCCGGGCGGCATACCGGAATCCCAGTCGGGGCAGGGAAGACAATAAACTTGCCTGTTCCGCCCTTTGGACACAGTATCATGCAGTTTAAAGCGTGTATCTGCACTATATATTGAGTTGGTGAATTTAATCAAAAATATTCAGAAACTACTATTGTAATTGTGAAAGGTATATGATATAATAGTATAGAGAAATGTCGGGAGGAGGGATCTTGTGGACTCGACGAAGTTTTTGCTCTATACCCTGGGACGCATCGCACTGATCGTCGCCGTCAGCGCATTCGCTGTGCTGGTGTCCGATATCATATGGCCTGCCCTGGGTACGCTGCTCCCCGAAGGCTCCTTCCGGGACGCCTTCCTCGGCGAGAACCTGAGATCTGTGGTGGCTTTCGTTGTGATACTCGCCTTCCTTCTCCCTCTCTTTTACGACGACGGCAAAAAGCACGCCGCCTATGAGATCTGGAGCAGCGTCAACGTCACGCTGACCCTCATCTTCATGTTCATGGTATGCTTTGTGCCTTCGATCTTCCGCGATTCCTTTGAGCAGAGCGGCGAAGCCAGCGTGTTTTACAACTTCGCTTACTTCCCATACCTCTGGCTCAGGAACAAAGCCGGCCTCGATTTCATCGTGAGCGTGCTGGTGGGACTGCTGATGATCCTGGGACTGCTGTTTGGCATTTATGTATTTTCTTTTAAGAGATACGCCAAGCTGCACCCCGTTATCCTCGGCGGACCCAGGCGCGGCGAGATCCAGGCTGTTAAAGAGGAGGCTGAAAACGAAGCTTAGAATATGAATTTGTTGGATGACCGAAACGATTTTAACCCGATTTTTCGGCACTTTACAGCTGTTTTTGATAGTTTTGTGAAAATCCAATAAAAAAATGAGCGATATTTTGGCAGGGTATTATTCAAAAAATTTAATTTTTTCCTTGATTATTATAACGAAAAATGTTATAATTAAAAAAATAGACTTGGTCTGTATGAAACGATACGGCTGCGGATCCGAAACAGGGAAAATGGTTCGGACGTGCTTTTTGTGCGTTTGAAACGTTTTCACGGCGGAGATGCGGACGGCAGAGCGGAGGACAGCCGGGTCACGATGCGTTCCGGTCGGTTACCGGGGCGTGTTATACAGTGGAGGTGTAACCAGAAAAATGAAAAAATTTACCTACGTTGCCAAGGACACCAGCGGTAAGTCCATCAAAGGTGTCATGGAAGCGGAAGACGCGCAGGACCTTCTGGGAAAAGTACACGAACAGGGCTTGTTTATGATCAGCTACACCGAGAACCTCGGCAGCGGCAGACGCAACTCCTACAAGTTCAACACCAAGAAGCTTGCGTTCTCCTGCCGTCAGCTCGCCGCTATGATGACCTCGGGACTGACGATCGTAAGAGCACTCGACATCCTCTATAAAGAGGAAGAACAGAAGGGCGCAAAACAGGCCTGGCTCGGCGTTTACGAGGACGTAAACAAGGGCGCGACCTTTACCGAGGCTCTGAGAACAAGGCTCGGCACATTCCCCGACTTCTTCATCTCGATGGTGGACGCCGGCGAGACTTCCGGTACTCTCGACCTGACGATGCAGCGACTCTCGGATTACTACGCGAACTCCAACAAGCTCAACAACAAAGTTAAGAGCGCGAGTATCTACCCCATAATCCTCGGAGTTCTGTGTATCGTAATGGTCATCGGTATGTTCACCTTTATCATGCCGCAGTTCGCCGGTATGATCGAGGAAGACAAGATGAACGGCCTCTCCAAGGCACTGTTCGCTTTCTCGGACTTCTTTAAGTCCAAATGGTATATCCTGCTGATAGCACTTATTGTTATCATCGTCGGCATCATCTACGGCCTGAAGGTCGAGTCGGTGAGACTGTGGTTCGACAGGGTCAAGATCAAAATGCCTGCGGTAGGCCCTCTGATGGTAAAGATCTATGAGGGCAGATTCGCAAGAACTCTTTCGTCGCTTTATTCAAGCGGTATCTCAATGGTTGAATGTCTCGAGCGTTCGTCGAAGATCCTGAACAACACTTATGTTGATAAGTGCTTTATCCAGGTAGTCGATGAAGTTAAGCAGGGCGCTCCGCTCTCGCAGTCGCTCGTTAAAACAGAAATATTCGAGGGTATGTTCTGCTCGATCATCTACGTCGGTGAAGAGTCGGGCGCTCTCGATGAGATCCTTGAAAAGACAGCCGATTACTACGAGGAAGAAGCCGACGCGGCCGTTGAGAGACTCGTAGGACTCATGGAACCCCTTATGATCATCATCATGGGTGTTGCTATCGGTCTCTGCCTCGCAGGTATATTCCCACTGCTCTACGGCAGCTTCGAGGGTATCGAGAACAGTTAAGGATACCGGTTTTGATATTAATAATCTTGAATGGAGTGAAGAATAAATGCTGTCATTTGATATTACAGACAGACAAGTACACATCGTAAAAGGCGACAATTCCGGCGGCAAGATCAAGATCGAGAAATCGCTCACGGTCGAGGTCCCCGAGGAAATGATCATGAACGGAGAGGTCATCAACCTCTCCGGCCTCTCCGACCTGCTGGTCACCAACCTTAAGGCCGAGCTCATGATGGACAGAGAAGCTATCGTGACCTTCTCCTCGAGCAACATCGTTTTCAAGGAGCTGATCGTGCCCAAGGCCAAGGGCAATGAGTTCCTCCAGATGGTCCAGAACCATATGGCTCAGGAAATGGGTATCTCCGATGAGTATTCCATTTCTTATACCGTAGTAGGTGAGGCCGGCGAGGAGAACCCCGGCTCTGTAAAGGTACTGGCTACCGCCTGCCCCAGCGCTATCGTTGACGGATTCAGAAAGCTGTTCAGCATCATGTCTATCAGCCTTAAGTCGGTCAACATCAGCTGCAACTCGATCTCGAGAATCGTGCTCGCAGACAAGTCCAACCTCGATAAGATGCCTCTTCTCGTTTGCCAGCTCGACGATAACTTCCTCGGCCTGACACTCTTTGAGAACGGCCAGATGGCATTCGCAAGATACGTTCCCATCGATCCCTCCGATTACGATACCGAAGATTACGTGACCGAGGCTCTCAATGAGAACATCTTCAGAATGGAGCAGTTCAATAAGGCCAGAGGCGGCCCGGGACTTGACCACGTTATCCTCTACGGCAAGATCGACGACTTCATCAAGCTCGTTGACTCCCTCGACGGTATGGATATCAAGGCCTCGATCCTCGGAGTTCCTTCTCAGATCACCGGTTACGAGAACTTTGAGTTCACCGTGTTCGCCAACGCCATCGGTTCTCTGTATAAGAGAAACAAGATGACCGAGCGTATCAATCTGCTGGAGATCGACACCGCTACCGGTAAGACCTCCGAGGGCGCTACCGGACTTCTGATCACTGCCGCTGTCGTTACCGCAGCCTCCGTTGTCGCTATCGGTGCTATCACACTGTTCGTCGGCATGAGAGAGAGCAGCGTCCGCAGCGACATTGAGGAGACTGAGGCTAAGATAGCCGAGTGCGACAAGGTCATCGCGGCAAACCAGATACTCCATAACGGCCTTGCTCAGATCCAGGATTATCAGGCACTGGTAGAGAACGCCAAGAACAAGCTCGACGCTCTGCCGGTCCTCAAGAAGAAGACCTTCGAGCAGATCGAGGAAGCAACCAAGTCCACCAAGAAGCAGACCAACTACACCGGATTCAATTACGCTCAGGCAAGCGGCCTTGTCACTATCTCCGAGGTAAAAGTATCAGAGCAGCTTGAGGCTCCGGAATTTGTAAGAGGTATCAAGAAGCTCAACTATTTCAAGGATGTTACATTCAGCGGATATACAGGTACCGGCGAGGGAGACGACCCCGTTATCATCAGTTCGCTGCAGCTGTATCTTAAGAATGAGGAGGTAGAAAGCAAATGAAAATGAGCTACCGTGATAAGGTGATACTGTTATCAATACTGGTGATCTTTGTGTGGGTCATCGGAGTAATGTTCTTCATCAAGCCTAAGTTCGAGGATCTCGATAAGGCCAATACCGAGCTCGACGAGAAGATCCTTACCCTGAACAAGAAACAGGAAGAGATCGCTGCCGACGAGGGCCTTGAGGACAGAGTCAAGGAAGCATACAAGAACGTTACCAATATCGCCAACAACTTCTATGACAAGATGACCACCGATGAGGTCAGCACACTGATCGATACCAAGCTTGACGAAGTTAAGATCACCAACGACAGCATGAAGCTTTCTCAGTACTCCTCTGCTACACTGGCAACTGTCAACGCCAGCCCCATCGAGGCAGCTACCGAGATCGACAGGATCGCTACCAAGAAACTGGTTGACAACAACGTCGTTGAGGTCACCGAGGAGTCCAGCAACAACGGCCCTGTTACCGTTCCTGCTTACAACATCAACTTCGGTTACAACTGCAAGCTCTCCGACCTCCAGGAGTTCCTTGAGAAGCTCCGCACCAACAACCAGAAGAGCCTTGTAGTTACCGCCTGCACTATCGACGACATCAACGAGTCTACTATAAGCGGTAGTATGACCCTCGTGCTGATGATGATGCCCAGGATGCAGAATCCTCTCGAGGTAAACAACCAGACCGATACTTCTTCCGCTGCTGCGACCGATACTTCTTCCGCAGCTGAGTCGGAGGCATCGTAAAAGTGAACAGCTTTTCGGTAGGTAGAGGGCATTTTGCCCCCTACCGAAAAGTGTTATAAAAAGGAAAGCAATCTGAACGTGAAACTACTTTGACAGAAAGGTGGTAAAAATGATGAAAAAGATCAGAAGGAACGAAAAAGGAACTGTTCTTCTGACAGTTATCTGCTTTACTACGATGTGTATGGTCATTGCAGCGATCGCTCTGAGAGTATCGAATAAGTCCAATACTCAGTCGAACGAAAATGTAATGCGATCACAGGCGCAGATCACAGCAGAACACTACCTCGAACAGTACCTCAGCACGTTCCCGACGGCAATGGGCGACGACGGCGTCGAGCGCAGAAACTACGACGGCCTCAAAGACATCGCCGGCTCTGATGAAGATAATGCGACCAGGGTCACTATCTCCATCCAGCAGTCGGAAAACATCACCAGCCAGCTGAACATCAGCGACGGCACACTCGCCAACACCTCCGCATACGGCGGAAATTGCTCTATCTACGTTTACAAGGCTGCTTCCGGCGGCTACGTTGTAAAGGCAGTAGGTAACTACGGCGGTCAGGAAGGTTCCGCTTCCGCATTCTTCCACGGCGATACCCCTGCCACCAACCTCAACAAGAACGCTATCGAGACCTGCGGCGCTTACAAGATCGTAAACAGTGCCTGCGTTTCGGGCGACGTTCTGCTCGAGTTCTCGAACCAGAAGAGCGTTACTTTCTTCGAGAACAACAACGGTGTCTACAACTCCAACTTCAAGACTCAGGGCAATCTCTTTGACAAGTCTGAGAACCTGACATTCGGAGACACCCTTATGGGTAATGCTCCTACCATCACTGCCGAGGGCAGCATGGCCTGGAACCAGCTGGTCATCAAGACTGACGTGGGCAAGACCGATGCAACCGGCAAGCACGTAGGCGATTCCGGTTATGACATTACCAACCTCAGAAACAAGAACGGTTATGTCAGCGCCAAGGGCAGGATCTTCTTCTACGGAAACAGAGGAAATAAGGTCGGCACCGACGGTCACCCTATCGACGTTTACTGTTCTTCAATGTCTATCGGCAAGCTGCCTGACGGAAGTGAAGCTATGTTCGACGGCGACGCTTCGAGACAGTATAAGTACAGCCAGTACAAAGAGCAGCTCATCGGTACCTCCGATACCACCAAGCTGGGCTCCTTTGTGTACAGCGAGTCCGATGACAACACCGGTCCTTACCTCTACCCGAACCTTAACGACGGCGAGGGCTCCGGTATCGACAGCTTCTACGGCAACATCTATATCAAGGCCAGGACCTACAACGCCGAGAGCGATACAGTAGCCAGCGACCTTGACTACAACGGCGACCTTACCATTAATAATAAGAATAAGGTCGTTATCAACGGCGACGTTTACGTTGACGGCAACATCTATATCAACAACCTGAACGACGGCGGCATGGATATCAACGGTACACTTTACTATACCGGCGAGATCTACGGCGATGCTTCCAGACTTACTGCTAAAAATAAGGTAAAGGGCTGGCCTACCACCGGTCAGGTCGAGAGAGCTACTCAGCCCGATATGAACTACGCTCCCGGACTTTTCGTTCAGGGCACCTGCGAGAATCCTACCATCACCAGCCCGACTCAGACTTATCTGTCCAAGACTCCGGCTAAGATGTACAAGGATAACAGCGAGAAGACCAAGTACTTCGCTACCAACTTTGCAACGGCTATCGCTCACGGTCTGGGCGACTCCTACACCGAGGGCACAACATCCGTCCCGGTTTGCCCCGAGTATGCGACCTACGGCGAGAACGTAGTCAACAAGAGAATGACTATCCAGAGAAGCTGCTACCTGACCGAACAGCAGGTATACGGCGGCACCGGCCCCGGCACCAACGGCAACGACGGCGCTCTGTTCACCGTTAAGATCGACGGCGCTGATATCTGGATCCTGCTGCCCGCCAAGAACGGCGCAGGAAAGACAGTCGAGAGGATCCCGCACCTCTCCTGGACCGATAACAGCACTTCTCCTCCGACAAATTACTACTGGTATGAGGATAAAGTGACCATCAAAGACGTTATCACTCAGAGAGCAAGATTCTATGTTGAGACCGCTGCCGGTGACAAGCATCACTGCTACTTCGCATTCTACAACTGCGATAATATGGATGAGGCAGATATGTTCTACACCGACCTCGGATGCAGCTCATGGTACACCCTTGCAGCCAATGCTTCCGGCACTCCTGCGGTATTCACCAACGGATTCGGCGAGTACGACGGTACCTCTGCCAAGAACGTTCCCGGCTATGCCGATGACGACACCAACATCGTTTACCTGATCCCCGACGGCTTCACCGTTGAGGTAGGTGACGGCGGCTTCACAGGTCAGTATCAGGCTACCTTCTACGGTCCTCTTGCCGACGTTTATGTCCGCACCAACACCTCCGGAAACAAGGTATTCGGTCAGATCAAGGCTAACAAATACTACTCCGACGGTACTTCCGGTCTTGCACAGGCGGCTGCATTCGCAGACCTGAGAGAGGATTCGATACTCCATACCTACCTCACATCCGCTTCTGCCGAGACAGGCTCGCTCACCTTCCAGTACTACATCAAGCATAAGTAAGCAAGGAGGGAGAACATATGAAGAAAAAGAAAAAGCTCTCCCCGGGTATGACCCTCGTTGAGGTGCTGGTCTCTATGACGATATTCGCTGTCATGGCATCAGCTATCTTCTCAGCCATCGCTCACGCCAACAAGCTCTCCAATCGCGCTAAAATGCGCGATGTGGAGCTGGCAGCACAGACCAATATCATCGGCAAGAAAAGCAAGGGCTCCAGCGAGATCAAGGTCCTCCATCCTAACGAGGCTTATTTGGGAGATTACAACATCGTTTTTGATGACGGAAGGACCCTCGAAGATGGCAACCATCCTACCGTAGACAACGTAAAGGTCTATGAGACCACCGAGGGCGAATTCGATCAGTACTTCGATTTCAAACTCAAGACCGTTCTGCAAAGCTCATCGCTGAACGGTGCGGCGATCAATGTCGATAACCTCGGCACTAATGAGTACCTGCTGAGATATGAAAACACCAGCTCAGAGTCTATCATAGTTACAGTGTCAATCAGCGACGGCTATATCTATGAGGGCGACGAGAAGACCTTCATCCACACAAGGAACACCTACTCCAAGACCATTCCTTCCGGCGGCTCCGCTGATATCGGCTACTTCAACGACAGCGGCACAGGCATAGACACCGTTTCCTACACGGTGACCGGCCTTATCTCCCACTCGGAGCTTGTAAGCCAGTTCCTCACCGTCAACCTGACCGGCACAAGGAAAGTCACCACGGTAGTTTCTCAGGACGGTTCAGATCCCAAGCTCAAGGCGCTTGAAAAGTATTCAATGTAAGCAAGGAGGTAAAGAATTATGAATAAGAAGATTCAAAAAGGCTTTACTCTCGTTGAGCTTGTAGTCGTTATGGCTATCATGGGCATCATAATGACGGTCATCATGTCTATCATCGGACCGACCTCCAGGATCGCATCCAAGGTCGAGAGCATGAAGGACGAGGAGACCACCTCCATGCAGGTCTCCAGATACGTCAAGAATGAGCTCAGCTACGCGACAAAGGTATACATCACCGCGATCAACGACGGTGAGGCCGAGCCTACCGCACCCGAAACCTATAAGTACGTTTATGTGATCGACAATGTCACCCCCAGGACCGGCTCCGTAAAGGGCGCCAAGGGCCTCATCACTATCCGTGACTGGAACGGTTCCGGTTCCACCAAGGAAGAGATCGTTACTCAGAACGAGATCTGGGGCGAGGACGAGTTCAATATCTCCCTCGAGGAGTACAGCGCAATTGCCGGTTCCTCCTTCGTGACCCTTGCCTTCCGCGGCTATCCTATGGTCTACAAGGAAGGCTCCTACAAGGCTGATACAGCTCAGGAGTACATCTTCAAGGATACGATCAGCTTCATCAACATCAACAACAGGGAGCAGATCAAGAAGGGCGGCAACTCCAACGCCAATAACTACACTGTACAGATCGACGAAAGCGTAAAGGACAAGAAGGATAAGATCTACATCTTCTTCCTTCCTGCTGCCAACACTGCTCTGCAAAAGGGCGGCGTGCTGGTAGATCCTACCGCTGAGCCAGGAACAGGCGGCGGATCCGAGGATCCCGGCGAGACCCCCGGCGGCGGCGGCACTACTCCTACCACTCCCGAGGAGCCTCCTCAGGATCCGGTGGAGACAGTAGTGGGTTCTGCATCGTTCTATTTCTCCGACGGCACTAACCATGTGGATGTAGACGTTATCCAGATCTATGACCCGAATGATTCCTCTACGTCCTATAAGATGGACTACTATCCCGACGATCAGGGCCTGGAGACCAAGCCCGATTACGAGAAGTACGACTGGCTGTTCAGAGGCTGGTTCGAGTCCCCCAGTCCTGGTGACGGCGAGGCTCCCCTTAACATCGGAAACGTAGGCCTTGGTACCGTCGGCAAGAACTTCTACCCCGTTTATGAGCAGGTAGACGACAAGTATGCGGTAACATTCTACAGCTACGACGGCACTACCGAGCTCCAGACTATCTACGTCACCGGCGGCGACACTATTTCCGATGATGCTATCGTAACTCCCGCTCCCGACGACGAGAATTATGTCTTCTATCGCTGGATCCCTCTGGGCATCCACAACATCAACGACCAGATCATGAACGACTGCTCCTTCAAGGCTGAGCAGACTCTCCGCAAGGGCTATGTTACGATCCACTTTGTTGACAACTTCAACGGAAATATCAACTGCACCTCCACCAATGCAATCAGCGGCAGCGCTTATCCGGTATTCCCCTACAATACGGCTACCGGAAATCTGATGTCTAACGTTGGTCCTACCCACGCCTATGGCGAAGACGCAAAGGTCGCTGCTCAGGGCGGCACAATGGAAGGTTACAGATTCTCCTATGACGATACTGATATCACTCTCAAGCCTTCCGGCGGACAATCCTGCTCTTACCACGTCGGCGCGATCGATTTCGCTTACAAGGATCTCTACTACTATATCAATACCGAGGGCAAGCCTGTACTTTCCGAATCTAACAACAAGGTTGAGTCCAAGGTAGTGTTCAGTCTGGTCAAGCCGGTAAGCACAGCTGATATCAGAGTTTCCAACGGCGCAAACTATGCAGGCATCGGCGGCGATTTCGCAAATCCCTCAAGCAACCTGATGCTCGAGAACGTTTCCGACAGCTCGATCAGGTATATCTCCACCAACTGCACCTTCACTCTTAACGACGGCGCACAGCTTACTGTTCAGGATGACGGCAACGATCACTACATTACGATCTATCAGCAGCTCAACGGAGACAAGAATATCATCGAGGGTCCCGTTCCCGTTACCACAAGACAGATCATTTACTTCATCGAAGACGTTCCCGGCGCTGATATCTACTTCTCCGGTGACGGCAAAGTGGCTCTGACCTATGACGGCAGCATCAAGGTCGTCAACCTCGGCGGCAGCAAGAAGAATTGCTTCGATATTTACAGCTTCGGCGAGAACGATGAACTGGTCGTAAAGTTCGACAGCGATACTACTATCACCATAGGCGATATGAACCTTGCTCTCGAAAACGACGGCGGCGACAGGTACACCTACTATTACAACGGTCATACCTACGGCAGCAGGGAAGAGGCTGAGGAGGCCTTCATCGCTGATCATCCTGTAACTGAACTTCCTGCCGAGTACTTCGGCGGCGTTGATCCCGAGGGCGATCCCAACGCGGTAACCTTTGTGTTTGATGTTCCCAAGAACACTCAATATAAGAGACTTTACTTCCAGGTAAGCAACGTAAACATTGATGTTTACGAAGCTAAGTCCGGCAGCAAACTCCAGTTGAAGGACGGTAACTGCCACTATGATATCTCGCCTTATTCAAATCAAGATACCAGATTTATCGTTAAGATGACCGGTTTCCCGTCTTGGGTAAATTCTAATAATCCGATCAGAGTTAATTCCGGACTCAGAAAGGGCGATTGGAACGGAGACGATGAGTTTAGACCTTACGATAATGAGGCCTTTACTGCGGCCGATCTCAATAGTGTAAAGAGGAACACCTCAACCAAGTAAACCAATTTTCACAGGCGGCTCCCGCGAGCCGCTTGCTGAAAAAGCCCCCCCGGGCAGCTGTCCGGGAGGACTTTTTGAGCAAAGGCTGTGAACAAAAAAAGACCGCTCAGCGAGCGGTCAGCCCCGTGCGGGGCTTGTGTTTTGGCTCAGATGAACAGCCGGACGGCGGTCTCAATGTCATCTATGTCTTTGAGACCGGTGAAGGTCATGTAGGCATCTATGAGCTGAAAGCCGTAAAGCGCTGATACCGCGATGCCCAATGAGAGCCACGGTCCGAAGGCGAAGGCCGATTTCGAGGTCTTGTGCTTGATTATGATGCCGGCTATGGAACCGGTCACAAGGCCGATGCCCAGTGCCACCAGCGAGCGCTGCCAGCCCAGGAAGATGCCTGCCGCAGCCATGAGATAAACGTCTCCGCGGCCCATGGCCTTGCCCCCCGAGGCAAGCTCGATAATGAGCAGCGGTACGCTGACGCAGAAGAACCCGACGACTCTCGATACTATCGTGACGCTTTCGTCATCGTGCTTGACTATGGCATAGATGATGCCGATGACCGCGATGAAGATGCACACATAGGTGGAGATCAGCTGAGTGTCCCAGTCCATGAAGAAAACTACGATCAGCGCCGAGAAAAGCAGCGCGGTCAGGACGAACTCAAGCGGGTGAACGATAGCGTCGGTCTTGTAGGCTATGAAGACCCACAGCAGAGCGTTGAGAGCCTCCACCACGGTGTAGCGGGGAGATATCTTCGCACCGCAGGCGCGGCATTTGCCCTTTAAGATGCACCAGCTCACGATAGGGATAAGGTCACGGCGCTTGATCTCTGTGCCGCAGCTCATGCAGTGGGAGTTGCGCTTGATAAGGGATTCCTCCTTCGGCAGCCGGTAGATGCAGACGTTGAGAAAGCTCCCCACGCAGGCACCGAACAGGAATGCGAACAGATAAATGATCGCCATGTTGATGTAGTACTGAGTATCCAAGACGGTTCCTCCTTATTCTGAGATTCCATGAAATTATTTTAACATATTTCAGGAATGATTACAAGGGTTATTTTTTTAATTTTCTGTCCCGACCGTCCGCAGCGGCGAAGGACAAAATATATATCCTACTGCGGAGAATGGAGAACATATAATGAGAAACGTACCGTTAGGTCAGTTCCTGATCGAAAAAGGACTGATAACCGAAGAACAGCTGCGGGAAGCTCTCGCCAAGAAGGCGGAAGCAGGTCCTGACAAAAAACTGGGAGATATATTCCTCCAGCTCGGTTTTCTTTCAGATGTCCAGCTCGCTCAGGTGCTCGCCGAGCAGAACAGAGTTGATTTCGTCGATCTCGACAACGAGGATAACCTTGAAAGCGAAGTCGTAAGGCTCATTCCCGAGGCTACCGCGAGAAAGTTCATCGTTATCCCCGTAAGCCGCAGAGGCAGCCGCCTCAGAGTCGCCACCAGCGACCCTGCAAACTGGGCGATCTTTGAAGACCTCCGTGCTGTTACCGGCTGCGAGACCATCCTCCCTGTAATGGCTACCAAGGCCGCTATCAACAGAGCTATCGGCAGGTACTACTCTGAGGGTCAGACTGACGCTATCGCTCAGGAGGCTACCAAGGAGAAGGAGGAGGAGGTCGGCCTCGAGGAACTGAGAGACCTCTCCGAGGAGCGTATCGAAAATGCGCCTATCGTTAAGCTGGCTACCGCTATCGTCGAGAACAGCCACCGTCAGCACGCAACGGATATCCACATCGAGCCCTTCAAGGATATCACAAGGATCCGTATCCGCGTGAACTCCGACCTGATCGAGCTCATGACCCTTTCTCCGGCGCTCCACATTTCGCTGGTAACACGTTTCAAGATCCTCTCGGGCATGAATATCGCCGAGAAGCGCGTCCCTCAGGACGGCCGTATGTCTCAGGTCGTTGACGGCACGACTATCGACCTCCGTGTATCCAATCTTCCTATGGTATACGGCGAAAAGGTGGTTCTCCGTATCCTGGCGGGCGATGAGTCCGTAAGACGTATCCAGGACCTCGGTATGACCGACTATAACTACAAGAGATTCGTTTCCTGTCTGAAGGTTCCCCAGGGCGTTGTTCTGGTAACAGGACCTACCGGTTCCGGTAAGTCTACCACCCTTTACGCCGCCCTCGGCGAGATCGCTAAGCCCAATCTCAACGTTATCACCGTTGAGGACCCTGTCGAAAAGAAGATCGCCAATATCAACCAGTGTCAGATAAATGAAAAGGCAGGCATGACCTTCGGCGCCGCGCTGAGATCTATCCTCCGTCAGGACCCTGACATTATAATGATAGGTGAGATGCGTGATACCGAGACCGCCGAGATCGGTATCAGAGCCGCTATCACCGGACACCTTGTGCTCTCCACACTTCATACCAACGACGCCGCCTCCACAGTAACGCGACTTGTTGATATGGGCGTTGACGCTTACATGGTGGCCACTTCACTTATCGGCGTAGTTGCTCAGAGACTTACCAAGGTGCTCTGCCCCGAGTGCAAGAAGATGAGAATGTCCACCGACGAGGAAAACGAGCTCATGGAGATAGATAAGTCCGTTCCCATCTATGACGCAGGCTCATGCCCCAAGTGCATGAAGACCGGTTACAAGGGACGTACCGCTATCCATGAGATCCTGCTGGCTACTCCCACCATGAAGGAGATCATCGCCGCAGGCGCCAAGTCCGAGCAGATCCAGGAGCTGGCCCGTAAGGAAGGCTGCCTGCTGCTGAGAGACAACGTTTCCAAGCTGGTACAGCAGGGCGTCACCTCGATAGGCGAGCTCATCCGTGTAACCTACGCGGTATAATTTAGAAACTCAGTATCGCGCCGGGCTCCGCCTGGGGATACTCATTATAAAATATTGGAGGTAAATATCTTATGTCAGTAGATATTAACAAAATTCTTGACGAGTCGAGAGCTCTCGGATGCTCGGACTTGCACTTCACCGTCGGCATCCCCCCGATAGTTCGTCAGGGCGGTAACCTCAGAAAGCTTTCCAGCTATCCTGATATGACCGAGATCGATATCCTCAAGATCTGCGAGGATATGTGTACCGATAAGCAGAGACAGTCCATCAAGGATCATATTGATACCGACTTTACATTCGTTTCCAGCAGAGGCTTCCGTCACCGTGTAAACGTGTACAGACAGAGAGGCAACACCGCTATCGCTATCCGACTCCTGAGAAACGATATCCCGACCCTGACTGACCTTAACCTGCCCCCCGTTCTGGCGGAGTTCGCTATGCGTCCCCGTGGACTGGTGCTTGTTACAGGACCTACCGGTTCGGGTAAGTCCACCACCCTCGCTGCGATGATCGACCACGTAAATCTCCATAAGTCGGCTCACATCATCACCGTTGAGGATCCTATCGAGTATATGCACGCTCATAAGAGATGTATGGTAAACCAGAGAGAGATCGGGCCCGATGTTCCCAGCTTCTCAATGGCGCTCCGTGCTGCCCTCCGTGAGGACCCGGATATCATACTCGTCGGAGAAATGCGTGACTTCGAGACTATCGAAGCCGCCGTTACCGCCGCTGAAACCGGACACCTTGTAATGAGCACACTTCATACCACCGATGCGGCCTCCACCATCGACCGTATCATCGACGTATTCCCCGCTCACCAGCAGCATCAGATCAGAACTCAGCTGGCGTCGGTCCTCGTCGGTATCTGCACACAGACCCTCTGCCGTACTCTTGACGGCACCAGCCGTGTAGCCTGCTGCGAGATCCTCAACGCTACCGATAACATCAAGGCCATGATCCGTGACGATAAGGTTCACCTTATCAACTCGGCTATGCAGACCGGTAAGAACGTTGGAATGCAGACCCTCGACCAGGAGCTTGCCAAGCTGGTCAAGGAGAAAAAGATCACCAAGGAAGTCGCGGTGGAGAAGTGCCTCAACCTCGGCGAGCTGAACAGATTTATCGCGTCTGCACATTAAGATACGGAGGTCAGTATAATGGATCTGAATTTTGACGATATCAAGGGCGCCGTTGACGGCGTCATCGACAAGATACCTGACAAAGTCCCCAACGAGGTCAAGGACAAGGCTAAGGAGTTAGCCACCAAGGAGAACATCGAAATGGTGACTGACAAGGTCGGCAGCTTCATCAGCGACAAGTTCGGCAAGAAGGACGAGAAAAAGGACGAGGAAAAGAAGGACTGATTTTCCGCTTGTCACAGCTATTACAGAGGACACCGGGAGGTGTCCTCTTTTTGCAGGGGAGATTAGCACTCGTATTTGGCGAGTGTTAGCACTCCAGTTTGCTGAGTGCTAAATTTCACCTAACTTTCACAGTATGATAACACAAAAGTCATATCTGAGGTCTATCATATAGTCAGTAAAAGAAAAGGAGCTGAGTCCGATGGAAACAAAGTGATATGACCCGATTTACAGACTATAATATAAATACGATCCATGCAGACCGTGTGAACAACAGGAGGTATGACTTATGTATGCTATGACACCTTTCGGTAAGAGAGATTATGACCTGTTCGATATGTTCGATGACTTTGACCGCAGCTTTTTCGCGCCTGCTCCCGAGCATATGCGCATCCGCACCGATATCCGCGACGAGGGCGACAAGCTCGTTCTCGAGGCTGAGCTCCCGGGCTTTGCAAAGGAGGATATCAAGGTCGATATCACCGACGAGCTGCTCACCCTTTCCGCTGAGCACAAGACCGAGACCGAGGACAAGGACAAAAACGGCAAGTATATCCGCCGCGAGCGCAGCTACGGCTCCTACAAGCGCAGCTTCGACCTCTCCGGCATCAATGCCGACGCCGTCACCGCTGACTACAAGAGCGGCATCCTGACCCTGACGCTGCCCAAAAAGCAGCTTGAAGCGCCCAAGTCCAGACGCCTCGAGATCACTCAGACCGACTGACCCCGCTTGATCTGAAACAGGTATAATATAGACAAGCCGCCCGCACGCGCCCCTCGTGCGGGCGGCTTTGCTTTGTGTGCGGGCGGCTTTCGCCCGCACGCGCCCCTCGTGCAGGCGGCTTTGCTTTGTGTGCGGGCGGCTTTCGCTCGCACGCGCCCCTCGTGCAGGCGGCTTTGCTTTGTGTGCGGGCGGCTTTGCTTTATATGCGTTTTTTTGAAAAAGTTGCACATTCGCGTGCAACTTTTCCGGTTTTTCCGGCTATAAGTGAGGGGGGGTACCCCGAGGCGGCTGTCTCTCTCCGGCTGCCTAAATCTGAACAGGAGGAAAAACTATGGATCATTTTATCTTCAACGAGAAATTCATCGGTCTCTCTGACGGCACTTCCACCGTCATCGCTGACCTGGTGGCGGCATCTTCCGAGGACGTGCCATACTACAACACGGTCTCCGGCAGAGAGCTGGCGCCCGGCTCTGTGGCGCTTGTCCCCTCCGAGGGCAAGCTCTACATCCTGGACGCCGACCTGCTCTGGACTGAGTGGAGCAGCGGCGAAAAGCTCCCCGCCCCCGAGGACGAAGACAACGACGATGACGACGAGGGTGAGCAGGATGCTTGACGGACGTCAGATCATCAGAGCCTCTGCCGGTCTTCCCGTGACCGACACAGCCTCCCGGCTGCTGGGCATGAGCCTGAAACGCCCGACAGTCTACGGTTTCCGCATCGACCCCTCAAAATCCGACCCTGCCGAGGCCGTGACCTACCTGGAGGACGCCGTGGGCATGACCCCGGCGGCTATGGGGGCGGAAACCTTCAGCTACGGCGACTGGGCGGACGCTTTCTTCATGCCCCGTCCCTGTATGCTGAAATTCGACGGCACTGTGGACTACTATCTTGACCCCGACGATTACACCAAAAAGACCGACGGCACAGCAGCCAACATCTATCAGCAGGAAGTCAACGGAAATGCCATGATGGAGTGGCCGCTGATCTGGTACAAGTTCGAGGCAGGGGAGACCCCCGGAGAGGGGTATTTCTACTGCTCAGATCAGCAGGTGGACAGCGACTACAAATGCTGGTGCAACATCAACTCTCAGGGGCAGCAGATACCGCATTTCTACACCGCGATATATAATTGTTATTCTACAAATTCTCATCAGAAACTGCGCAGCTTGTCCGCTAAGTCACTGGTACAGGGCAATCATGGTATGCTCACCGCGCAGCAGGAGATCACAAGAGCACTTGCCAACAACACCACCGAGGCTGTTGAGTGGTACACGGCGGTTTTTGCTGACCGGCAGCTCATCAGCGCTCTGCTGATACTCATGAGCAAGACCCTTGACAACCAGCGAGCCTACGGACGAGGGCGGGTCAAGATCGGAGCTAATGCCAACGCCAACAAGACCTTCAAGGAGGCTTATCAAACCGGTGCGCTCGATCAGAGAGGGCTGTTCTACGGCAGCCTCAATGACGATGAAACTGCGGTCAAGGTCTTCGGCATGGAGAACTGGTGGGGCGAGGCTTTCACAAGAACGGCTGGCCTTGTGAGCGTAAACGGCAAGTATATGTACAAGCTCACCTACGGCACCGCAGACGGTTCAACGGCATCAGCTTACAATCTGACAGGCACTGATTACCTCGAAGGCGGAAACAGACCAAGCACATCACAGCAGAACGTTCAGCAGATGTCCTTCGGGGC
>JAFXNC010000030.1 GCA_017529875.1 Ruminococcus sp.
CTTTCCGGCGGTCAGAAGCAGAGGGTAGCAATAGCCCGCGCTATCGTCAACAGCCCATCCGTTATCCTTGCCGACGAGCCGACAGGTGCGCTCGACACAAAGACCTCTGCCGAGATAATGGACTTGTTCAAGGCGCTCAACGAGCAGAGACGGACTGTTATCATTGTTACGCATGATCCCAAGGTTGCGGAGCAGTGCGAGAGGGTGATAGAGATCAGCGATGGAAAAATCGTCAGTGCGTAATCACTATTTTCCTTTTGAGGGAGATACTAGGGAGATAACGCTGCAAAAGACCACCCGAAAAGGCTTGAAATAGCAACAGCCGACTCGCACCAAACCGCGCAAAACAGGCGATCACCGCACTTTGCCACACCTTCCTTTGAATTTTGGGGTGGTGGAGGCCGTGGGTTCAAATAGCGGATTTAAGAACAAATTCTACCCGAAGGAAAAGGGCACATACAGAATGGATGTGCTTGAGTGTCCCTTCAGGAAATATCTCACCGAGCTTGGCTGTCCCGAGCTGACGAGGATTTTCTGCGAAAACGATGAGTGCCTTTACGGCATATCCCTGGACTCGTATTTGAAAGAAAAGGCACCCTCGGTTCAATGGTGCCGACAGGTGCGATTTTTTCATAAGGAAGGCAGACAGAAAATAGGCTGATAAGTCAAACGGTCAGATAAACTCCATCGGAATGTTTTATGCCATCTATAATAATGTATTCACCGTAAAACATTGGGAACAGAATAAGATAGATTTATGTACAAGGGTATGCTCTAACTTGTCCATTCCTGACCGTTATTTGACCGTTATTGATATAAAAATTCGCTTCAAGTTAAGCAAATACGTTTAATGTAAGTTGTCGCAAAACAACGTATCTGCGCGGTTTGCGTAATGATAAGCTATACGCGAACGAATGTTTACGACGGTTCGAGTCCAACAGGTGGCGCCAATCATGCATAATCCGAACACCTACATTAACAGCAGGGTGTTCGGATTTATTGTTTATTACTGAGTTTGGGAAAAGCCGGAAGATACGCGGGCTGCGTGTCTTTCGGCTTTGTTTTTTTATGATATTATTCTCTGTTACAATAAAAATTTCAAAATGATATACAAATGACACACAGCTGTGATATAATAAACTCAAAGGAACAGGAGGGATGTGTAATGAAGATTCTGCTTATCGAAGATGACTTGCAGATCTGCGAAGTAATTCAGAAGTATTTTACCGATCAGGGGACCGAGGTCGTCCGGGTCACGGACGGTCAGGCTGCTATGAAGCTCGCTGAAAGCGGACTTGACGGATATTTTGTCGTACTGCTTGATATTATGCTGCCCGGGGCTGACGGCTTTACGATCTGCCGAAGCATCCGCAGGAGCAGTGATATCCCCGTCATATTCATTACCGCCCGCGGACGCGAGCAGGACATCCTGCACGGCTATGAGCTGGGCTGCGATGACTATATCGTAAAGCCGTTCCTGCTGTCTGCGCTCTATGCCAAGTGCTCTGCGATCGTGAAGCGCACCGGGAAAAACCCCGGAAGCATCCTCACCTGCGGAGCCATAAAGCTGGACACCGTCAGGCTTACCTGCTATGTAAACGGTCATGAGGCAGAGCTGACTCCCAAGAGCTTTGCTATACTTTATTATCTTATGGAGCATAAGGGCTGGGTGATCGACCGTGACACACTGCTTGACAAGGTCTGGGGAAATGATTATTTCGGCGTTGACCGCGTTGTGGATAATCACATCAAACGACTTAGAAAGGCTCTTGGGTCGGCAGGCGGTCAGATACACACCGTTATCGGCAGAGGCTACAAGCTGACAGATAAGTAAGGAGGGGGAGATTATGAAATTCAAGCTGACAATGGGTGACCCGATGAAACGCACGACACTGCGGGCTCTGCTGCTACGGGCGTTGATCGTTGTGACGGTGCTGACTGTGGTATTTGCTTTCGCTTATAAGGAATATCTGAGACATACAATAACAAACCAATGCAGTGAAGAGACCGGCAGAAAGATAAGTATGCTCCAGAAGGACATCAACGAGCTGGAGGCAAAAGACGGTCAGAAAAACATACTGAAAACCGTCAGTGCAGAGCTGGCGATCTACAGCTCTTTTGATATCAACTTTGATCAGCCGTTCGGTGACAGCCTGCATTTTATTTCGCAGCGTTCTCCGAACTGTCATTCCTGCGCGGTGCTGCTGGACGAGGATAACAATATCGTATCATCAAACCGACAAATACTTACTGCGAATATGAAGTTTGGGAATAACGATTCCGACAACGGGATATATCTGTGCGACAACGAGGCTTTGCAGATGGAGCAGGTCGATAAGCTTTATTTTGAGTATCAGCAGCGCTCGCAGAGGGGCGGCGAGAATTATCACGGAGAACCTTACTTTACAAGCATCTATGTTGACCGTGATACTCGCACGTTTATTCCGCATGAAGGTATTATTACTTATTACCGCATGGATAAGAACGGAGCTATTGATTTTTCAGACAAAACTGAATATCCCGTGCAGATAAACTTGAATGATAAAAGCTATGAGCTCATTTCACTGAATTCCGATGTTTATCCCCGCTGCTTTTTCTCCGATTTTTACGGTGAAAACCGTTCTGTGATCGAAGAATTTGAACGAGAGCAGCCTTTTGAATATGTTGCGCCGCGGACGTCTTACGGGCTCGGCGGTAATTCATCCCTGCAAGACGGAAGATCTGTTTTTTCGGAAAGCACACGTATCTATATTGACGGCAAGCCTTATTGGCTGATACTTCGCTTTATGTTCAACTTCAACGATCCGCAGCTCACAGCTCTGTATTGGAAATGGGTAGTGATATTTGCAGCTTCGCTTACCGTTATAGCATTACTTTGGAGCTGGTACAGGAATACAATGAACAAGGCAAAATATGCCATGGAAGACTATCAGCGGGACCTTACCGATCACCTCGCCCATGACATCAAAACGCCCCTTATGGCGATAAGCGGATATGCCGAAAATGTACTGAACTGCAAGCTCTCCGACGTAGAACAGAAGAGGTATTTAAACTCGATACTTGATAACGTGGCGTTCACCGATTCACTTATAAGCAGGACGCTGTATCTCAATCACATGGGCGAAAAGAAAGCCGCTAAGCCTGAGCCGGTGCAGCTTGAGGAACTTGTGAGTGAAGCCCTCCGCAGATATGACCTGCTGCTGAAGCAGAAACATATAGCTTGCGAGATAAATGGCAGTGCAGAGATCACCGCAGACAGGGCGGCTCTTGAAACGATAATTGAAAACCTCATCTCCAATGCAGTCAAATATACTCCGGAGGGCGGAACAGTAACAGTTACCCTCGATAAGAAACGGCTGACAATCACAAATACCGTTCCGGAGAAGATCGACACAAAAGACCTTATGCGCCCCTTTGTCCGCGGTGATGCCGCAAGGAGCAACACAGCCGGGAACGGCCTCGGACTGTCGATAGCAGAGCGTGCTGCTCAGACTAACGGGCTTAAGCTGTCTGTCTCCTGTTTGGAAAATGAGTTTAAAACAGAATTGATATTATGATATAAGCTGCTTCCGGGATGATAGTACCGGGGGCAGCTTTTTATATAACCTGCCCAATCAAAATGCGCTTTTTTGTAACATCTACAGAATTCTATTTTGGTGCAAACAAACGTTCTAAAATCTATTGACAAACAAACGTTCTTACGATATAATAATTCTTGCGAACAAAAGTTCTCATACTTTTCTGAACTCAATATGCAAAGATATTCAGGCTATGCTGATAGCTGGAGAATTCAATTGCTGTAATGGTCTGTCAGCCGTCGTATTTGTGCATAAATGCATTGTTTCATGTGGTTAAGCAATGTGGAAATATTTGTCATATAGTAGCAAGTATAGATAGTGCCGTACACTTTGCGAGTACGGCACTATCCGGTACGCAGCAAGCTGCACACCGTCGGTAAGGGGACCCGTTGCCCTTACCGATGATTAGAAATGCTCTATATAGCTATGAAAGTATATGAAACTGCCCGGAAAAAGCATAATAGAAACAATCAGAGTAAAGAGTTCAGACAGCATGGGGAAAAAACAGTATTAGTTCGTACCTGTACCAAAGTACAAATCAGTATATTCTGAGAATAATCTAAGGGGTGATTTCTATGTTTTATTACCCGCTGCCGTGGTAAAAATATCGCGGCAGCGTTCCGCCAAACAGATATAAAAAAGAAAGGAAGATGCTATGCCGAAAAAAGTTACACTTGAAGATAAGATCGCCAAACGCGACAAGTTATTAGTACAAATCGAGAAAAGCCGTGCCGAGATCCAGCCGAAAGTTGATGCCTACAACGCCATCAATGAGGAGATCAAGGCTGATATTGAGCGTCTTGAACGTGAGAAAAGGGATGCCGTTTTCGACCATGTTATGTCCGTGTTCGGCGAGGATATTTCCCCCGAGGAGTTCAAGGTCGAGTTCAATAAACTCATAAATGATCCCCGTAACAAGAATTTTGTCGAGCATCTGAAGCGCTTACAGGAACAGCGCAAGAGTGCAAATAACACCTGATAAGCTTCCAGCTTCTAATGAAAAAACCGAAGTTGCCGAACAGCCTAAAGCAGCAACGGATTGATATTCATAGCCGGAAATGGGGTGAGTCCAATGTGAAAAGACCACTGCGCGGGGAACCGGTTTGCCTCTTGGGGGAACTGCGCAGATAAACAATATTAGCCAAGCAAAAACGCTTTTTGTCGATATTCCTGCACTGCATCGTCGTTTCCGTGCATCACCTGCCGTTTGCCGCGGCAGGGACAAAAAGGATGCAGAAAAAACAACCAAGTGAACAGCAGATAAGAGCTTTAGCGGTCAGCTTTCTGCCTGCGATCAGAGCGTATTACAATACCGATGAGGGCAGGGAAGAATACAGAAAATTTCTTGAAGAGCATCCAGACTGTAAGAACGGATCAGAAAAATTGTCCCTCGATGCGTCTGAATATGACTCTGATAAGAAAACAGAAAAAGCCGTATAAAGCGAAATGATTTAGCACTTTAAATCGTTGACAAGACATTTTGAATGTGGTATAATGTGAGTGCGGAGGTGGTCAGAAGTCAGGCTGATTTCTCCGCGGGATAGGGCGGGCGATACCGCATTTTAAAAAAGAGGAGGGAACAAAATGAAGGCAGTTATCTACGCACGTTATTCCTGTGACCACCAGCGTGAAGAAAGCATCGACGGTCAGCTCCGAGAGTGCAAGGAGTTTGCACAGAAGCAGGAATACGTCATTGTCGGCAGCTATATCGACAGAGCCATGTCAGCCAAGACCGACAACAGACCGCAGTTTCAGCAGATGATAAAGGACAGCGCCAAAGGCGGCTTCGACATTATCATAGTCTGGAAACTGGACCGCTTTGCAAGGAACAGATACGATTCCGCACATTACAAATCAATACTCCGACGTAACGGAGTGAAGGTCGTTTCTGCAACGGAGGTGATCTCCGAGGGCGCAGAGGGGATAATTCTTGAATCAGTGCTTGAGGGCTATGCGGAGTATTACAGCGCAGAATTGTCAGTGAAGGTTATACGCGGACTGACCGAAAACGCTCTCAAATGTCAGTACAACGGCAGTCCTGTTCCGGTCGGTTATACTATCGACGAGACGAAGCATTATCAGCTTGATCCCACAACCGCACCCTTTGTTAAGGACGCATTTTAGATGTATGCCTCGGGTAAAATGGTGAAAGACATCTACGAATACCTGAACAGCAAAGGTGTCAAGACCTCTTACGGGAAACCGATGAATAAGACTAACACAACAGCAATTCTTAGGAACACAAAGTATCGCGGTCAATACTGCTACCGTGACATTAAGATAGAAAACGGTGTGCCGAGAATTGTATCCGACGAGCTTTTTGAGGCGGTACAAAGGCGATTGAACAAGAATCAGATCTCGCGTTCAAGGTTCAAGGCGAAGCATGAATACTTCCTTTCGAGTAAAATGGTATGCTCGGACTGCGGTGCGCTTATGGTAGGCGAAAGCGGAACGAGCCGCAAGGGAACGGTCTATAATTACTACAAGTGTGCAAATGTGAAGAAGAGGCTCGGTTGTCACAGGCCGTCGCTGAGGAAAGACCTGGCAGAGAAGCTGGTATTTCAAAAGGTAATGGAGGAGATGTTCACCGAAGATATGATCGAGATGATCGCGGACAAAGTCATGGAGGTACAGAAACAAGAAAACTCCGCAAGCTGCTTCAAAAGCAGCTTGCGGAGTTTGAAAAGGGTATTGTGAATATGCTTAACGCAATGCAGGCGGGGATACTGACCAAATCGACGAAAGCCCGTTTGGAGGAGCTTGAAGCACAGAAAGAAAAGCTGGAGCTTGACATAATGAAGGAGCAGCTCCACGATGAGATACTTACCCGTGATCAGGTGGTGTTGTGGCTGAAGACGCTGAAAACTCTCGACCTCACGAACGACGACAACAAGCGCATCCTTGTTGATACGTTCATCAACTCCATAATAGTGTACGACAACAAGCTCGCTGTGAGCTTCAATTTCAGAGACGGTGCCGGAGATATCCCTCTTTTGAGGGTAGGGTGTTCGGATGGTGATGGGCTCGGGGCGCCACAAGCCCCGTAGATGCGCGATCTACGGGTTTTCTTATTTTCTTTCAAAAAACCAGCATTGACCAAGGTTGTCGTTATGCACATATATAGCTCCTTGCTTTTGTCGTATCGTCAATAAATTAAGACTCATGTTAACCGAAAATTTCTTGTATAAAATAGTTTTATAGTGTTTTGCGTTTTTTTGACTTACTGGACTGAACAAGCCTCGATATATAATCAGACAAGAAAAGGGGCTGCAACAGCCCCCTGTCTTTTATATGTGAAAAAAGCCATGCTTCTGATAGGGCTCCGACTGTACCTCAAGAACCTTGTACCCCGAATCTTTCAGCGCGAATTCGATCAGATCTCTTGTGAACTCTTTCTCGGAGGTCACAACAGTCTCGCCCTTTTTGTGGGATGATCTGACCTTCTTCACATCCAGCCTTTTGCGTATCGCATCGTTGACGTGCGCCTCGCACATTGAGCACATCATGCCGTCTATCCTGATCGTAGTCTTAAACATCGCTTGCCTCCGTGGGGAGATAATTCCTCATCCCCGCAAGGGCTATGGCTATGGTGGATGAGTTGTGCAGCAGTGCCGAGAGGGTGGGCGTTATCACACCCGCCGCACCGAGGAGCATCAGTAGGGAGTTGAACCCGATTATCGTGCGGTAGTTGCGGTCGATGCGCTTCATCATTCCGTCGCTCACTTTTTTGAGGGTCAGCAGACAGTAGAGATCATCTGCCGAGATAGTGATATCTGCGATCTCACGGGCTATTGCCGCGCCGGAGCTTATGGCTATGCCCGCATCAGCTTCGGAGAGTGCAGGGGAGTCGTTGACGCCGTCGCCGATCATAATGACCTTGCGGCCGCTTTCATGCTCCGACTTGACAAAGGCCGCCTTGTCCTCCGGCAGGACTTCGTAATGGAAATCATCCACGCCCACGGCCGCCGCCACGGAACGGGCTGTGCGCTCGCTGTCGCCTGTCATCATTACTACGCGCTTTATACCGAGATCGCGCAGACCTTCGATCACCTCCCGTGCCTCGTCACGGAGCGGGTCTTCAATGCAGATCACCGCCGACAGTTTCCCGCCTATGGCAAGGTACAGATGTGAGTATCTGTCGGGGAGGGTGTCAAACTTTTTCTTATCACGTTTGAGCACCTTGCAGCCCTCGTCCTCGAAAACAAAATGATAGCTGCCGATGACCGCTTTCTTGCCGTCGATGCGGCTTGAAATTCCGTGAGCCACAACGTACTCCACCGTCGAATGGCGCTCTTCGTGATCGAGACCGCGGACTCGCGCTTCCTCAACAACGGCGTTGGCTATGGAGTGAGGATAATGCTCCTCGAGACAGGCCGCAAGCCGCAGCATTTCAGCCTCGTCGTTATTGCCGAAGGGGATGACCTCCGCCACGCGGGGCGTGGAGTGGGTGAGGGTACCGGTCTTGTCAAACACGATAGTATCCGCCTGAGAAACAGCTTCAAGGAACTTTCCGCCCTTGACGGTTATTCCGTGAGTGCCGCACTCCCGCATAGCCGTGATGACGGAGATCGGCATAGCCAGCTTCAATGCGCAGGAGAAATCCACCATAAGCAGCGACACAGCTTTTGTGACGTTTCTCGTCAGCAGATAAGTCAGCACCGTGCCTCCGAGACAGTAAGGAACGAGCTTGTCCGCAAGGGTGGATGCCCGGCTCTCAGCCTGGGATTTCAGCTTCTCGCTTTCCTCGATCATCTTGACGATGCGGTCATATTTGCCGCTGCCCGTGGTCTTGTCAACACGCAGCACCACGCTGCCGTCCTCGACGACTGTTCCCGCATAGACATAGCTGCCCTCGCTCTTGTGGACAGGCAGACTCTCGCCTGTGAGGGAGGACTGATTTACCGCTGCATCCCCCGAAAGCACAACGCTGTCGAGAGGGATCATGCTGCCGGTGCGGACAACGATCTCGTCGCCCTCGGAGATATCCGAGAGGGGCACAAGTACATCGCCCTCCGGCCTGTGGAGCCAGACCTTGTCAACGCCGAGGGACATCACGCTTGCCAGTTCATCCACAGATTTCCGGCGCGTCCAGTCCTCAAGCATCTCGCCGATGCCCAGCATGAACATCACAGAAGCGGCGGTCTTCTGCTCGCCCCGGATAAGGGAAACCGTTATTGCCGCCGCGTCGAGTACCGAAACATCAAGCCTGCCCTTTGAGATGGAAGCAAGCGCCTCCTTAACGTAAGCCGAAGCGTGGAATACCGACAGCGCGAACCGGATGGGCGAGGGCAGCAGCATCCGCCTTGCAACTCGCCTTATCACCGAACCGATCAGCCTGTCTTCGAACTCACGGTCAAGGGCGCGGCTGGTATGCTCGGGGACGAGAGCTTGTGCCGCCTTGTCCTCGTAGGAGAACCTCGCCAGCGCATGGACAACATCCTCTCGCTCTCCTGTATAGACGATCACCGCGTCTCCTGTGCGGTCATAGACCTTTGCGGTACGAACAAAAGGCTTCGCCCTCAGATAGTATTCAAGGATATCCGCCTGTGCGAGTGTCATGTCCGGGCGCAGGATATGTACGCGGATGCGCCCTTTGCACTCATGAAGTATGCTGCATCTCATTGTTCTGCGCCGCTCTCGTCCTCGATGATAACGACCTCCTCGGCGGCCTTGGCACGCTTCTGCTCGTTGAGGACTTTCGCCTCCGCAAGGATATCTCCGCAGCTCTCGCGTGTCCTTGTGACGTCCTTCATCACGCTTTCCTTTGCACGCAGGGCGGCGGCTGTGGTGTGGACATAGACCTTCTTTGCGTCCTTGCTTTTCAGCAGCTTGAAGCCCGCCGTTCCGAACAGCGTACCTCCTACGAATAATGCGATGTGCTTGAATGCGATCATATTGATCTTCCTTTCTGTATATTGTTGTTAGTCTCGACTAACTGATATTCAAAATAAATGTTAGCTTTTGCTAACAGATATATAATAGCACCTTTTAAGTCGATTGTCAAGGGGTGGAGGGCTAACAATTGCAGAATTGTTTCTGATGTTTGTACGATGTGCTTAAATCTTCCCTCTGTCTTGAATATATCCATACTGCAATACGCCGAAATCATCATTGCTCTATTGACATTTCAGACTATCGGTGATAAGATAACATTGCTACGTAACGCTGTTATCTGCGAGGTGAGCCTATGACTTACGAAAAAGAGAGCCGTGAACGGCTCATAGAATGTGCCAAGAAAGAGTTTCTCGAAAAGGGCTTTGCAAAGGCTTCTCTGCGGTCGATCAGCTCTGCGGCGGGGCTGACTACGGGCGCTGTATATTTCTTTTTCAAGGATAAGGACGGCCTCTTCGGAGCTGTTGTAGGGCCAACCCTTGAAAGGATAACCGCGATCATCACGGAACACTATCAGGCCGAGAACGACGAGGATTTCACCACCTACTCTCATGCGAAGGGCGACCACGACGACATAGCCGAAAGGCTGATCCCTGCGCTTTATGAGGACTACGATGCCGTCCTCATACTGCTCGAAAAGGCGGCAGGTTCGAGTTACGATGGCATAGCAGATAAGATGATAGCCCTGACAGAGCAGTTCTACGAGCGCATCGCGGAGAAGTACGCGGCGGTCTGTCCCGGCAAGCGGGTGAACAGGTATATGCTCCACTGGTTCTGCCACGTTCAGATAAACGCATTCACCCATCTCATAACTCACGTTTCCGATGAGCAGACAGCCCTGCGGGAGATCAAGCCCGTTATGGATATGCTCATCGAGGGCTGGATGAAATACATTTTAGAGGATGACAATTAGCAGTATCGCACTTGCGGTACTGCTGATATAAAGACTATCGGTTAGTTATGGCTAACAGCAATTTCAGGGAGGTAACATTATGTATTTACAGGTTAGCGACGTTAAGAAAAGCTACGGAAAGGACACAAGCTATATCCAGGTTTTAAAGGGCGTGACCACCGGCGTCGAGCGCGGGCAGATGTGCGTTATTCAAGGCACCAGCGGTTCGGGGAAATCAACGCTTTTGAACTGCATCGGCGGGCTCGACACTATGGACTCCGGCTCCGTCAAGGTGGACGGCAAGGAGATATACGGACTTAAACCTGCGGAGTTATCCGACTACCGCCGGAACAATTTGGGGTTCATTTTTCAGTTCTACAATCTCGTTCCCAATCTGACAGTCAGGGAAAACATCCAGATCTGTCAGCACATCGCTGAGTCACCCCTCGATATGGACGAGCTGCTTGACACCCTGGGTCTCACCGAGCATCAGAACAAATTCCCGCCTCAGCTTTCGGGCGGTCAGCAGCAGAGATGCGCTATCGCAAGGGCGCTTATCAAGAACCCCAAGCTGCTGCTCTGCGACGAGCCCACCGGCGCCCTCGACTCCAAGACCTCCCGGGATATACTCGTCCTGCTTGAAAAGATCAACCAAAAGTACGGCACCACCATGCTGATAGTCACCCACAACAATTCGATCAAGAATATGGTCCACAAGGTCATAATCCTCAAGGACGGCATCATCAAAAAGGACTACGAAAACGAAAGCCGTGTGCCTGCGGCGGAGCTGGAGGATCTGTGATGAACGGAGTATTGAGAAAACGTCTGCCCAGGGAGCTGCGTTCGGGCTTCGGCAGATATCTGGCACTGATGCTGCTGATCGTTATGGGCATCTATCTTGTGGTGGGGATAGTGGGCTCGGCAGAAATGATAATGCAGGGCACCGAGAACAAGCGCAGTATCAACAAAGTCGAGGACGGACAGTTCACTGTTTTCCTGCCCCTGACGGATGACGAGCTTTCAGATCTGTCCGAGGGCGGAACGGTCATTGAGCCTCACTTCTCCCTCGACCTTAAAGCCGAGGACGGCTCTGTGCTGCGTATGTTCGAGACAAGAAATGATATCGACCTGATACAGCTTGACAGCGGCAGGCTTGCGGAGAATAAGAACGAGGCAGTCATTGAAAAGGGCTATGCCAAAGCGCACGATCTCGGTATCGGGGATAAGGTCAAGGCGGCGGGTACGGAATTTGAGATAACCGGTATCGGCTCCGTTCCGGATTACGACCAGATGATCGCATCCTTCGCTGATACTGCCGTGGAGCATAGCAGCTTCGGGCTGATCTTAGTAACACCCGACCAGTACGCTCACATTCGTGACAACACCACACAGAAAGCCGAGGAATACACCTACGCATACCGCCTCGGAGACGGCGTCACCGACAGCGGCCTGAAAGATAAGATCAAGGCGCTGAAATTCGACTACACCAAAGTGGATAACAAGTATTTCAAGGAAACGATAAACGAGGCGCTCCTACAGCGCTCACAGATCGAGCAGGGGCTCGGTATGCTTGCCGCCGCGGGACAGACCGAGCTTGCCGACGGGCTTACGGAGCTTATGAATGAGAACTTCAACATCGACATCAACAACCTGACCTCATTTATCGAGGCAAAGGACAACACCCGCATTGAAGCCGCCTCCGGCGATATGGTCATGGACAAGAGCGCAGGGCTTGTGGCGGGTATCATCGTGCTGATACTGTTCGCTTATGTCATCTCGGTTTTTGTTGTGCATCAGATCGAGCGTGAGCAGAGTGTTATCGGTTCGCTGTACGCCCTCGGCGTGAAGAAGAACGACCTCCTGCGGCATTATATCACTCTGCCGACAGTCGTTGCATTAGTGGGCGGTGTGATAGGTGCGGCTCTCGGCTTTTCTCCCCTCGGAGTGGATATGCAGGCTCAGGACGCTTACGCGTATTTCTCCGTACCCGAATACGATATGATCTTCCCGCCCTATCTGGTGATCTATGCGGTAGTCCTGCCGCCGCTGATCTGCGCCGTTGTGAATGCTATCTTCATTAACAAGAAACTGAACCGCACCGCACTTTCGCTGATCAAAAACGAGCAGTCAGCAGGGAGCTACAGGCAGGTGAACATCAGAACAAAGAGCTTTACCAAGCTGTTCGCCATACGTCAGCTTATGCGTGAGAGCCGTTCTGCAATAGCTGTTACCCTCGGTATGCTGGTTTCTCTGCTCGTTGTAATGCTTGGCTTCAACACCTTTACTCTCTGCACGAAGGTCAAGGAGAACAATGTCGCCGACACCAGGTACGAGTATATGTACCTATACAAATACCCCGAAAAGACCGTCCCCGAGGGCGGCGAGGGCGCATACATCGAGACCCTCTCCACCGACTGCATGGGCTACACCCTCGATGTATCGGTTATAGGTCTTGATGGTGAGAGCAAGTACTTTTCCGCCCGCCCCGAAAAGGGCAAAACAAGGGCTGTCATCAACAACTCCCTTTCCGAGCGTTACGGCTATCAGAAGGGCGACAGGGTCATTTTCACCGATGCCGCCGCCGACACGGACTACTGCTTCACTGTCACCGATGTGGTGCAGTATTCTCCCGGATTCACGATCTTTATGGACATTGAAAGTATGCGTGGGCTCTTCGGTCGGGAGGAGGGCTACTTCAACGCTGTCTATTCCGATAAGGCGCTCGATATCGACGAGGGTAGGCTCTACTCTGTCACCACAAAAGAGGACATCCGAAAGAGCGCAGGCGTGTTCATCGACATGATGACCTCTCTGATAGTCATACTGTTCGCGGCGGGTATCGTGATCTTCTGCGTAGTGATGTATCTGATGCTGGGCGTTATGATCGACCGTTCAGCAATGGGTATCTCGCTTATAAAGATATTCGGCTACCGCCCCAAGGAAATACGTCAGCTCTACTTAAACGGCAACCTTGCGGTCATCGCGATCGGCGGTATCGTGACTATCCCAATAGCAAAATTCCTTATGGACAGACTTTACCCCAGCTTCATCCCGAACGTTGCCTGCACAATGGAGCTTAGCTTTCCATGGTATATGTACCTGATGATCTGGTGCGCGATGATGATTGTTTATATCGTCATAAACAAACTGCTGATGCGCAGGATAAACAGGATATCCCCCGCGGAGATACTCAAAGACAGAGAGTAGAATTCAGCTATCGGGCAGTGCCTCTTTGGTGCTGTCCGATATTTTTTTTTGAAATACCTCTTGACAAATCAGGATGACGGTGCTATACTGATAAACGAGTTACCGATAATCAGGTTATCGTAAGGAGGAGCATAATGTCAAATCCGGATAAAAACATTGACCCCCGCCTGCTTGCAAGCGCAAAGGCTGAGTTCCTTGAAAAGGGCTACCTCAAAGCCGAGCTCAAGACTATCTGCGGGAACGCGAACATCACCACTGGTGCGCTGTATAAGCGCTACAAGGGCAAGGAGGATCTGTTCTGCGCGGTCGTCAAGGATATTGCAGACCAGCTCACCGACTTTATGAAGCAGCGCAGGGCGGTGGATCTTTCGGCCTTCACCGATGAACAGATATGCAGCCTTTGGACTATGACCTACGATTCTATGCTCACGCTTTTCAAAATGCTTTATGACAGCCGGGACAGCTTTGCTCTGCTTATAGGCAAGGCCGCAGGCACGCGCTATGAGGATTTCAGCCACGGGTATGTCACCGAAATGAGCTATGCCTATGTGCAGTATTACTCCGAGGCAAAGCGCCGCGGCCTTGCGGAGGCTAAGGTCACAAGAGAGGAATTCCACGTGCTGCTGTCCTCCTTCTGGACCTGCATCTGCGAGCCCTTTATCCACGGTATGTCCTGGACAAAGATAAAAGCGCATTGTCATACCGTCTGTCGCTTCTTCAACTGGAAGGACGTAATCATGCTGAAAGAAGGAACTGAAAATGTTTAACAAAGTGAGGCCCTATATGGGCGGGTACGTCAGGTACACCTACGGGGCGCTGGCGGTGATGCTTGCGGGGCTCATCGCCTATGCGGTGCCGTTTTTCATGGTCTATCGGATCATAAGGCCGCTGCTTGAGGGCGAAAAGCTGTCGGCAGGCTATTATGCTGTGCATACAGCTATTATTTTTGGCTGCGAGTTAGCCTACTCTAACTTATATGTTTTGGGGCTGAAATTCTCCCACATCTCGGCGTACAACACGCTGAAAAATATCCGTATATCTTTGCAGAAAAAGCTGGATCGCCAGCCCCTGGGCACCATTCAGGATATGGGCAACGGCAAAATAAAAAAGCTGTTCACCGATGACATAGATCAGGTGGAGCTGCTGCTCGCCCATGCTATCCCGGAGGGCATCGCAAACCTCTGCATGGCGCTCATCGCAATTATCTGTATGTTCTTCGCCGACTGGAAACTGGCGCTGCTGTCACTCTGCTCTCTGCCCCTCGGTATGTTCGCAATGGGGATGATGTTTCGCACCGGAATGAAGCGGATGAACGATTACTACGCCGCCTCAGCAAAGATGAACTCCACCATAATCGAGTACGTCAACGGCATGGAGGTAGTCAAGGTCTTCGGGCGGGACGGGGAGTCCTATCAGCGCTATGAAAACGACATAAAAAACTACCGTGATTTTACTCTCGCGTGGTACAAGGCTTGCTGGGGCTGGATGGCTCTTTACAGCGCGATACTGCCCTGCGTGGCGCTGGTCATGCTCCCGGTGGGGACCCTGTTCGTCATAAGCGGGATCTCCACCCTTGCGGACCTGGTGCTTGTATTCTGCCTGTCCCTGTCTATCGGTCTGCCGCTGCTGAAAGCTCTGAATTTCGCAGGCAAATTCCCGCAGCTGAATTACAAGATCGACGAGATCGAAAAGGCTATGGACAGTGAGCCATTGAAGTCTGCGGGCAATTCTTTCAACGGTGATTCCCATTCGGTACGTTTTGATAATGTCCGCTTTGCCTACAAGGAAAAAGAAGTCCTGCACGGCGTATCTCTTGAACTGGGTGAGGGTACTCTCACCGCTCTTGTGGGGGAATCCGGCAGCGGAAAATCCACCCTTGCAAAGCTCCTTGTCCACTACTACGATCTGAACGGCGGCAGCATCACCCTCGGCGGGCAGGATATCACCGATATGAGCATCGAAGCCCTCAACGACATTATCTCCTACGTTTCCCAGGAACAGTTTTTGTTCAACACCACGCTGTACGAAAACATCCTTATCGGCAAACCCGATGCGAGCCGCCAGGAAGTCATGTCCGCTGCCGAAAAAGCCCAGTGCGGGGAGTTTCTGAAACGTCTGCCGAAGGGCATCGACGCAATGGCAGGTGACGGCGGAAAAATGCTCTCCGGCGGCGAACGTCAGCGCATAAGCCTTGCAAGGGCGATACTGAAAAACGCCCCCGTTATCGTCCTTGACGAAGCCACCGCCTTCATCGACCCGGAGAACGAGGAAAAGATGAACGCCGCCATCGCCGAGATAATCAAGGGCAAGACTGTCCTTGTTATCGCCCACCGCTTGCAGACCATAGTCAACGCCGACAGGATCTGCGTTATGCGTGACGGCAATATCATCGCTGCCGACACCCACGAAAACCTCCTGCAAAGCTGCGAGGAATATCAGAAGCTCTGGAACAGCAGCGAGGCAAGAGCAAGCTGGATCATCGGAACAGAGGTGAGAGCATGATCGGTATGATAAGACGCATCCTCGGCGTTTCTGGGAAATACAGGGGCAGGATATACGGCGCTATGATCCTTTCGTTCCTGAAAGGCGTGCTGATGAAAACGCCGATCATCGTCACATACTTTGTAGTGACGGCATTCATCGACGGCGAGCTTACGAAAACAGCCGCCCTCTGCGGAGCCATTGCCCTTGTGGGAAGTGTTGTGCTGCAAGCGCTGTTCCAGTACCTTGCGGACAGGCTCCAGAGCGCAGCTGGGTATATGATCTTTGCGGATATGCGAATGAAACTGGGCAAACATCTTCGCCGCCTGCCTATGGGCTATTTCACCGAGGGCAACATCGGAAAGATCAGCTCGGTGCTCTCCACGGATATGGTTTTCATCGAGGAAAACTGTATGTCCGTGCTTGCGGATATGATGAGCTATCTGTTTTCTCAGGGGATAATGATACTGTTCATGTTCTTCTTCGACTGGCGCCTCGGAATGGCATCTCTCGCCGTTACTGCGTGCATGGCGATCCTCGGCAGAGCTATGATGAAAAACGATCTGAAACACTCCGGCAACAGACAGCAGGCCTCCGAGGTGCAGACTCAGGCGGTGCTTGATTTCACCGAGGGCATCGGCATTATCAAGACATACAACCTTCTCGGTGAGAAATCAAAAGAGCTCACCGACAGCTTCGACACCAACTGCCGTGTGAACCTTGATTTTGAGCTCTCGAACCGCCCCTACAAGCTGGGTGTGTTCCTGATCTACGGCATCGGCACGGCGGCAATGTTGGGGCTTTCGGCGTTCCTCTATGCGCAGGGATATATGGAGCTGAAATTCTTCATCGGTATGCTGCTGTGCCTGTTCGACCTTTTCATTCCGATCAAATCCTTCTATGATCAGGAGGCGAGGCTCACGGTGATGAGCGCCTGCATGGACAGGATAGACGCCCTCTTTGCTGAGCCGGAGCTTGACGACAGCGGCACTCTCATCCTCAATGACACCGCCGCCCCGGAGATAGAGTACAGAAACGTCTCCTTCGCCTACGATAAAAATGAGGTGCTGAAAAACATCTCCTTCAAGGCGGAGAAAGGCACCATGACCGCCCTTGTGGGGCCCTCCGGGGGCGGCAAATCCACCATAGCAAGCGTGCTCCCGCGGTTCTGGGATGTGCAGTCCGGAGAGATACTTCTGCGGGGTACGGACATCAGAAAGATACCCCTTGCGGTGCTTATGGATAATATCAGCATGGTGTTCCAGCGGGTTTATCTGTTTCAGGACACGGTGTATAACAACATCGCTCTCGGCAGACCCGATGCCACCCGCGAGGAAGTCATAGAAGCGGCGAAAAAGGCTCGTTGCTGTGACTTTATCACCGAGCTTCCCGAGGGCTTTGATACGGTCATCGGTGAGGGAGGCGCAAGTCTTTCGGGCGGTCAGGCGCAGCGCCTGTCCATAGCAAGATGCATACTCAAAGACTCGCCAATCGTCATTCTCGACGAAGCCACTGCCAGCGTCGATGCCGACAACGAAAGCTACATACAGCAGGCGATCTCCGAACTCTGCAAGGGCAAGACCCTGCTGGTCATCGCCCACAGGCTCAACACTATCGCCCACGCAAATAACATCATAGTCATCAAGGACGGTCAGATCGCAGAGTCTGGCGATCACAACAGCCTTATGGATAAGGGCGGCATATACCGCTCTATGGTCACAAAGCGGGCTGTCGGTGCAGGGTGGAGAAACTGAAAAAAAGCCCTCTGTCCGGGACTGTCAGACAGAGGGCTTTAGTTTATAAGGCTTTACGCAAGTCCTGCCGCAAGAGCCTTGATCTTCGCAAGGTCGTCATCAGAGGGCGCATCGTTTACGATAAATCCCTCGCCGCCCACAAGCTCCGCACCTGCTGCGGTAACACGCTCCTGCCAGTTGCGCATCCACTCGCCGTCGCCCCAGCCGTAGGAGCCGAAGAGCAGGACTTTCTTGCCAGAGAGCTTGCCCTCTATTCCGGTGAAGAAAGGCTCGAACTCCTCCTCTTCAAGCACCTCCGCACCCATCGCCGGGCAGCCGAGAACAAGAGCATCGTACTCCGATACGTCGCCGGAAAACTCCGAAACTGTCTGAGCCGTTACGCCCGCACCCTCTGCGGCTGCTTTGGCAAGCGCCTCTGTGTTGCCTGTACCGCTCCAATAAATAACTGCTGTTTTCATAAATGTACCTCCAACTATTGTTTATATACAAAAGCTACGCCACGCAGGCGGCCAGCTTTTTTCCCTGTTCAAGCTGCGCGCAGAGCTCTGCGCGGCAGCGGTGATACTGCGCAAATACGCGCCTTGCACGCTCCACATTTCCATATACCTTCCACACCCCGCAGAGTTTGCACCGCTGTCCGCAGTTGTCGATGAACCCCTTTACGTCCTCCAGAGGATAGTCAAGAAATATGCCGATCTCGTGTGGGAATTCATCCTCAGATAGTCTTTCCGAAAGCCTGTCAAGGCACTGCTCCACAGTCAGCTTTTCGCCGTATCCGTACCCCGAAAGA
Source organism: Ruminococcus sp. (assembly GCA_017529875.1). GTDB lineage: Bacteria > Bacillota > Clostridia > Oscillospirales > Ruminococcaceae > FB2012. The sequence goes on from JAFXNC010000030.1 coordinate 18,595, forward strand.
AATTTCCTTACCGCCCTGCACCGGAGCCTCTGTTTCAGCATCTCCACGCTGTATATATACACCAGCCGCCGCTTTTCGTTTACGGGGATGAGCCTTATCCGCAGCCCCCGTTCCGCAAGCTGACCGCCCAAAAACTCCGCAAGTCCCGACAGATCAAACTCCTCGCAGGAAAGGGATAGCAGACTTCCGCATTTGATGCCCATAAGCGTGGGCGCAGCGTGGTAGGCGAGAGCCATTTCAAATTTGTTTATCTCGGATGCCAACATTTTTTCACTCCGTTCTGTTACAGGTTAGCAAACGTTAACCTTTGCTCTGTATAATGACCGGCAGACTTGCATCTGTCGGTCTGTATTGAGTAAGCGGTTGCTAACCCACAGCTATTATTATACACCCTTATTTTTGATTTGTCAAGAGGGACAGAAAAAATACTGTCACATCCGGCTGATATTACTTTGCTCATAAAGATATATTATGCGCAGAATTACCGATTCATCTCGTTATTCGGGAACAAAATTTGAGTTAGCTATTGACAACTCAAATCAAATGTGCTAAAATGTCTGTTAGCATCAGCTAACCCTACGTTGTGCAAAACAAGGATAATATAAGGTAAGTATTGAAAACTTGGAGGAAAAATATGTCATTTACAGATAATTTCGGCAACCCAAAAGGGCTGCTGGGCAGGATGATGCTCGTCAGCATGGACAGAGAGCATCTGCCTATGGCAAAGTGGGCGTACCCGAAGATAAGATTTCCGCAGGCTGGCGTTATCGCCGACATCGGCTGCGGCGGAGGATATAACATCAAGCGTATGCTCACTATGTCCGACAAGGCTGAATTCGTGGGTCTCGACATCTCGGACGAAAGCGTCCGCAAAGCCGAAAAGGTCAACAGGGATGAGCTCGGCAAGCGCGTGAAGATAATCAAGGGCAGCGCCGAAAAGCTGCCGTTTAAGGACAACAGCACCGACCTTGTCACGGCCTTTGAAACGGTGTTCTTCTGGAAGGATATCCGTGCAGGTTTTTCGGAGGTGTTCCGCTGTCTGAGACCCGGCGGGAGCTTTGCGGTCATAAACAACTACGGCGATCCGAATGTGGATTGGGAAAAGAAAGTACCCTGCATGACCCGCTATACCGCCGAGCAGATAGATGCACTGATGACCGACACTGGCTTTTCGGAAGTTGCCGTCAGCAAAAAGGATAACCTGTTTCTCGTGATCAGTAAGAAGTGAATTATTTATGCAATGCAGTTAGCCTAAACTAACAAAGAAAGGAGTATCAGTATGAACAGCGAAGTTATCCCCGGCCTGCTTATCCCTTTTGCAGGAACGGCGGCAGGCTCGGCCTGCGTATTCTTTATGCGTCGCAGCCTCGGCAGACAGCTCCAGCGGGCGCTTACAGGTTTCGCCGCAGGAGTGATGACCGCCGCCTCGATCTGGAGTCTGCTGATCCCGGCTATGGAGCAGGCAAGCGATATGGGCAAGCTCTCGTTTATACCGGCTGTCGTGGGTTTCTGGTGCGGCGTGCTGTTTCTCCTGCTGCTGGATACGCTGATACCCCACCTCCACATGAACGCCGAAAAAGCCGAGGGCGTACCCTCACGGCTTGCCCGCACGACAATGATGGTGCTGGCGGTGACGCTCCACAATATCCCCGAGGGTATGGCTGTTGGCATCGTCTATGCGGGGTTCGTTTCCGGCTCTGCGGAGATGACGGCGGGCGGCGCATTCGCCCTTGCCTTGGGCATTGCGATACAGAACTTCCCGGAGGGAGCCATAATCTCCATGCCCCTCCACGCCGAGGGCAAAAGCAAGTTCAGAGCCTTCCTTGACGGCGTTCTCTCGGGAGCAGTCGAACCAATGGGTGCGCTGCTGACAATACTTTTCGCGGGTCTGTTCCTGCCGGCGATGCCTTATCTTCTGAGCTTTGCGGCGGGTGCGATGATCTATGTGGTAGTCGAGGAGCTTATCCCCGAAATGTCAGAGGGAGAGCACTCGAACATCGGGGTGCTGATGTTCTCGGTGGGGTTCACGCTGATGATGATACTTGATGTTGCGCTTGGATAAAGGAGGAAAACAATGCTGATAACCGTTCTTTGCGGGCTGCTGATGATGGCGGGACTGTTCCTTATGCTGCTGTCGGGGGTAGGGTTTATACAGGATAAACGATTCTTCGGCTCCGCTCCGAAAGAGGTGCGCGACGCCGTCCCGGAATCAAAGCCCGAACGTTTCAAGGGACAGCACACCGCAGGCTGGATAATGGCAGCCGTGTCCGTACTTATGCTGGTTGCAGCGCCCATTCTCGGCGCGGCAGACGGCATACAAAACGGCTTTGGATTTATGGATTTCTTCATCCGGTTCAATGTGATGTGGCTGATGATGAAAGCCTTTGACATCATCTTTTTTGACTGGGTACTGCTGTGCAATGCGGGGTTCAATTTCTTCCCCCATTTCTACCCGGAGACCAAAGCGGTGCTGGGGCATCATCTTTTCGGGTACAACCGGAAGACCCATGCAGCGCATATTATCGGCGGGGCGGCTGTTTCGGCAGTGCTTGGGTGGATATGCTTATTGATAGCAGGATAACGGAGGCTGACTATGTTCAGAAAAACAACAGAGGATTATCTTAAAACCATCCTCGGAATGACCGAAAACAGCGGCGGTGTCCGCAATACAGACCTTGCAAAAAAGCTGGGGATAAAAAAGCCCTCAGTCACTTCTGCCGTAAAGCAGCTTGAGGAGGAAGGCTATGTTTCTCGCACGGAGAACGGCTCGATAATACTTACGGCAAGCGGAATGCAGATCGCAAAGGATACCGTCCGCAGGCACTCGACCTTTGTGGAACTGCTGACCTCCCAGGGTGTTGAACTTGAGATCGCCGAGCGTGATGCCTGTGAGTTAGAGCACGATGTAAGTCCAGAGAGCTATGAGGCCTTTGTTCGGATAAACGAGCTTTTGAAAAGCAAGAAATCAGAATAATAAACGGAGGTAAGAACGAAATGAAGTCTGCGATAAAAATTCTGGATTCAAAAAAGGAGTACCGTGCGGAGCTTGTCAAGCTGCTGTCCGAAGATGAGGTGGAAAAGCTGTGGCACAAGGCTGCTTCGAGGCTCAACAGTATGCTTGAAAAATATGAGTCGCTGCCCAAGGGCGTTCACGCCCATACTGATGACAAGATATTTCCCGCAGCGGCTATGTACATCACAGCGAAGGAATTCATGACCGAGGAACAGGCCTTTGCGGTCATTGAGAATGCAGCAATAGCGATCTGCGAAAAGGGACGGAAATCAGTAAGCAAAATGGTCAGGATGCCCTTCGGAGCAACAATGTTCATCAAGATGTGGGACCCGATGACAAAGAATAATTTCGGCTCGAAAAGCGGATTTAAAAACAAATTCTATCCGAAAGAAAAGGGCGCATACAGAATGGATGTGCTTGAGTGTCCCTACCGCAGATACCTCACCGAGCTTGGCTGTCCCGAGCTGACGAGGATTTTCTGCGAGAACGACGAGCGCGTTTACGGCAGCATCCCCGGCCTCGTATTTGAAAGAAAAGGCACCCTCGGCAAAGGCGCCGACAGGTGCGATTTTTACATCAGGAAGGCGGGCAGGGAATAGACTTGTTTAGATAATCCCGGTTCAGTCTGTTTGGAGTCGTGCGGGGACATCTCAGCCCATTGTAACATGAGTATAGTGCAGTTACATTTATAAAATAATAATCTGACTATCCCTTTCCCTCACCAAGCCCCCTATATCACAATTCCAACACCTTAAAGCCATTAAATAACGCTGGGTCAGCCCCCTAACTGTCCAATATATTTCTCCACAAATGAAAAATAATGTGCTATAATAGACATAACGAAACGCAAAAAGGTGGTTGAACGTTATGTCAGTATTCCCGAAGGCTAAATTTAGTATCGTTGATTTTTCGACACGTTACAGCTCCGAGGAGAGCTGCCGCGAGCTGTTCTTCCGGCTGCGCTACCCGCACGGCTTCTTCTGCCCGTACTGCGGCGGCAGCGAGACCGGTTCGGTCAGGACGCGCGGACTTTACCGCTGCAAGTCCTGCCGCAAACAGATCTCCGCGACAAGCGGCACCGTGTTTCACGGGACTCACATCAAGCTCAATCTGTGGCTATGGGCGATGTATCTGTTTACGGTCGATAAGCGCGGCTGCTCGGCAGTCCAGCTGATGACAAAGCTCCGCGTGACCTACAAAACTGCTTGGTATATATACAGCTGATCTTATCAAGCAGCGCTTTCCTTTCGCTTACGTGCGATAAGGAAACAGATCATTGCACCGAGTGCCGCCGAGCCCACGCAGGAAGCTACCATTGTGCCTGTGCCGACAACAGAACCTGTCGTCTTGTCGGACGCTTCGCTCGAAGTATCATCGGTTGCCGCTGCTGCCTGAGAGGAAGTGTCGGCTTCCGAAACGGTTTCAGTTTCCGATGATGTGTCTGCCGTTGCTGCGCTTGGATCGGTCTGCTCTGCGGGAGTTTCAGCCGGGTCTTCATCGGTCTTGACCGTACCGCTGAAAATGTAGAGACCGCCCAGCTTGTCATTGTAGCCGTAGTCGTTGCTGACGATATTCAGCGAGTCCTTCTGTCCGAAAAGCCTGATGCTGGTGCCCTTGTCCGACGGGAACTTGTTGGAGCCCTTCTGAGCTATGATATCCGCGGTTATGGGATCACCCGCCGCCTTGTCTTTGGTGGTGTAGAGCGCCAGCCATTGCTTGCCGACATCGCCGTTCATATCGCCTGCATCGCCCAGATGATCTTTCCCGAAGCCCTGGGCTTCACGGTTGCATTTCGTTACGTCATAAACGATATATCCGTACCGTCCCTTATCATCGGTGCTTTCGTGAACGATCTTTCGAGGTATCGGAGCGTAGTCCTGATGATAATATTTGTAAATATCATAAACAGTAACTACCGCCGAAACGACAGCGAGAAGTGCAGCCGCAATACATATAACAGTACCCGCCTTAGTCCAGGCTTTTCCCCTGACGTAATCTGCCCTCGATTTCGTACCCATTATACCTGCGTTTATGTTTTTCTTGTTTATATCTTCGACTTTCTGAAATGTTTTGTTGAAACTGTTATAGGCTTTTAAGTTCTGCTCACTGTCTTTTGTAAAATCATCAAAAACATCCTTGATGCTTCTTTCAATTACCTGATCATCACCTTTTACGACCATTCTGACAGTGGCATCTCCATTATCGTCCATTTCCTCAAAGAACTTTCTAAACAGAGATCTCTGATTTTTTGTGACATTATCTATTGGATATTCCACCTCATATATAGAGTCCATTAGTTTTTCGTAATTGTTTTTTTTCAGATATTCGCTGAACCTGGAAGCTGTATCATTCAGGTTTTTGTTGTGAGCTTTGGCGACATCCAAAAAGTTACTCATATTGCTTTTCAGATTTGCCCCATGCTTCAGCGTTGCGATACCTGCGACAAGAACGACCGCGAAGGAGGCATAGCTTGCGATCATAACAGTGGTTATGTCTAACCCGAACAGCTTGGTGTTGTAGGACGAGCCTGTTGACGACTCCAACTTGCGGGCTTCACTTGTGAGAGCTACCCCCGCAGGCTGGAAGTTGGTACGGTCAACTCCCGTATAGACCGAGACGGCATCCTCTGATTTCAGAGTCTCCTCGGACTCCGCCCTTGCGTTTTTCCATCCCTCGGCGTCAAGCTTGCTGTTGACGATCATTTCTCCGATATCAACATAGGAAAGCAGCGCACGCTGACCCTCGGACATAGCCTCAATGACAGGATAAAGAGCTATCCGCTCATCTGCTTCGTTGAAATCGGTCTTCTCGTCGGCAATAATATCGTAAAGGGTCTTGCCATCGTATTTTATATCCGACAGGATCAGGTATTCCGTTCCCGCAACGCTCCAGGCAAGATCGCTTTTTTCGGGGTGCTGGGTGAAATATTCCTTTATAGCAGACAATACAGCGGATACAAATGCGCCGACATCGTGATGATATCGGTGCGTTTCATATTTTTGCATACTCTTTCCTCCTGATAATAAATAACCCGACGTGGTCCGCATCGTTGAGAGGCGTGTCGGGTTCTGTTACTTGTATTATACCCTATATTTGGGGCTTTGCCAAGGTGTAATGAATTAAACTGTTTACATAACTATGTCAACAAGCGGTCATACATCACCCATAAACAGGGGAGAGCAAAGGTCTTGAAAAATCCTGCCTCTTGTGATATAGTATACTTACTTAAACCTTGTCAAGGAGAAATGATAATATGCTTTCCTCATATATGGCGATGATCGACGACAAGTCCCTCTGCTCCGAATTTGAACGCTTTTACTATGACAACCGCAGCCTTGCTATGCGCACGGCCATGTCCGTTCTGCATACCAATGCCCTTGCGGAGGAGGCTGTCAGCGAGAGCTTTATGAAACTGGCAAAGTGTTTTCAAAAAGTTCACAATTTGGGACCTCACGATCTGGTGTCTTATTTTGTTATTACTGTCAGGAACACCTCTCTGAATATGCTGAAAAAAGAGCCGGAGGGCGAGCTTGAATACAACGACAATATGGATCATACCGAGCTCCCCGATGCAGACGAACAGCTCCTGCGGGAATGCATGGCAATGCTCCCGGAGGGCGACCGCGAGCTGCTTTTTATGCGCTATACGCTCTGCCTCGGCAGCCGGGAGATCGGCGCGGCACTGGGCATTTCGGACGAGGCGGCAAGAAAGCGTGTGCAGTATGTGCGGCACAAGCTTAAGGCGCTGATGGAGGAAAAAGCCAATGAATGATGAAATGCTGGGTGCGGCAGCAAGGTCTGTCTGCGAGCCCGAACTTGCAAGGCTCTGTTCATACGACGGCATTGACGAATACCAATTCTCCGAGGAATTTGAAAGTAAGATGCGCAGCATTTTCAAGTCCGAAAAACGCATCAATATCCGGCGCAGGATCAAGACTGCGCTGCTTATCGCGGCGATATTCGCTGCGGGCTTCTGCATGGGAATGACCAACAAGCAGTTCTGGGATTACTCTGCCGAAAGGACCAACGGCGGAAAGAATATAACCTTCAACACCGGCTCGGTAGATGACCGCAAGAAGCACCTCGATGAGATATATACCATCAGCGCTCCCAGGGGCTTCGACTGCTTCATAACCGATAACACCTCCTATTCCTCAATGCAGATATGGCAGGATGCCCCCTCCGACGGACGGCTTATCTTTTTCAACCAGACCGTGGCTGCTGCCTACAGGGACGCCTACTACCCCGATGAGACCGAGCTGACGATGGTGGAGGAAAACGGCGTGCAGTATATGTTCGGCGAGATCGAGGAGTCTGATTACACGAGCGTTGTCTGGTATCAGTACGGATATGTGTTCTTCCTTTCGGGCAATCTGTCCAAAGAAGAGTATTTGGATTTGGCCAAATCGCTGAAAATCAAAGATACACAATAATTTTTATCACAAAATCGGCAATGATATTGTTTATACGGGTGCAGAGGTCTTCTGCACCTATTTTATTGCACAGAGGAGAACAACAGATGAAAGACAGAAAACTGATCGCGGTATTGGCGGCGGCGGTGATCTTTACCGCCTGCTCTGATGTTCCCGACACAGCTACTGTGACAAGCAGTTCACCCGATACCCTGATGGTGAGCAGCGCAGACTCGCTCATGGTGGAGAGCGAAAAGGCTTATGCCGATATGGATGCCGCTTATTCTGCGGGTCTCAAAAAGGTAGGGCTTCCCGACAGGGAAACGATGGATGCCACGGCTCCCGAGGGAGTGTATGAACTGGAGCTTGAAATAATAAACAGATCTGCCGACGAGAACTGGATGACTGAAAAGACAAAAGAGCTTGCGCCGATCTTCGGTAGCGAGGAGGAGATCTCCAAAATGAAGATCAAAACCGCAAAGCTCTCGGCGGCGTATATGATAAACAGCGCCATCAAGGGCAGCGCTGTCACCCCGCTCTGTTCCGAGGAGGTCACGAGCTGTGAGATCACCCCTTTGAACAAGAAAACTTCGGGAGCCATTGACGAAAAATCAAAGCAGGCCGTCAGCATCACCGAGGGCTACAACAGACAGGCGAAAGCGATCCTCGGCGACCAGCTGGAGAGCATCATTCACGAGGCTGACTGCTATCAGGGGAATAACGGCACAGGCTACGGCGTGCATATTGAAAAGGCTTACAAAAATGTTCCGATACTGCCATACACACCGCTTAATCCCAACCATGAAGTCCTTGACGAGAGCAATGAGCTCTGTCCGCTGGATGGATACTGTTTTTTTGACGGGCAGCTGAACACCGTGCTGTATCATCCCGACAGTTCATACAAGGCTGTAAAGGCCGAAATGATTGATAAGATCATCTCATTCAAGGGAGCCTGTGAGCTTCTTGAAGAAAACCTCGGCAATGCTGCTCATTACGATTTTGATAAGGTGGCATTGATGTACGATCCCCGCGTTGACCGCACCTCGGGCGGGGATTTCCCGAACATCCGCTGCCGTCCCAAATGGTATTTCATCACCTTTTCCGAGGACTTCTTTTCAAATGCTATGCAGACCTGCTTTACGGTTGACGGTCTTGACGGCACGATAGAAGTGATATGAGCAAAGGAGCTTGAATAATGAAAAGACTGATACCGATACTTGCGGCGGCCTTGATTGCCCTTACCGCCTGTGCGGAGGATTCGGAAACCTACCAAAACGATTCCTTCACCGCTGAACCAAAGGAGATAAAATGAAATTCTTCCACACCCTGAAACAAGCATAAACAAAACAGGTGCCTACCTAACATTTGTAAAGAAGAACGGGATATCAGCCCCCCGATATAACCGGCAGGCAGGAATATGCTCCTGCCTGTTTTGTTCTGAGCGGGCGTACCATTGCTTTTTCCGCAGGTTATGACAGAATTGTACTGATAAAGCACAGGGTCAAAACTATGCACATAGTACACCCCTAAAACAGAAAATCTCACCCGCACTTATGGCAAGGGCGAGGGCAAAGTTACGGCTCTCGACGGCGTGAGCCTGACCATAAACGACGGCGAAATGGTGGCGATAATCGGCAAGTCGGGGTCGGGGAAGAGTAATGCTGTTCGGTACAAATATCATATTTGCTTATCAAGGCTGCTGCGTGTGTGCAACAGCCTTTTCCTGTTATTTTTGTCTTCAAATCAATCGAAACCAGTTTTCATTTAACGGCATTTATGTTACAATGATTTAAGGTACGTACAAGCTACGATGACATTATGCACAAACAATTGCATACCGTTTTGTTTGATCATACAAAAGTGTTCCGCCGGGTTAAACCGTTTGCTCCCTCAAAACTCTATACGTTCAAAGGACTATGAAAGGGGCTGCGGATATGGCGGTAACTATTGACGAGCTGATAAAACAGATACTGGCGCTGTATGACGATCTCCCCGATGATGCGGTCATGGATGAGATCTACCGCAGCATTTTCGGCGAGAAGGAGGGAAACACTGTTGAACAGGAAAGAGACCGCTGCCCTTGCAGCAAAAGCGAAAGCAGGGGACAGAGCGGCATTTGAGACGCTGTATAACGAATTCTCGGAGAAGGTGTTTTTCTTTGCCCTGCGCAGCACCGGCAGCAGCGAGGCCGCCCGTGACATCACATCCGAGACCTTTGTGACTGCCCTTGAACATATCTGCGAGCTGCGCTCCGACGAATCCTTCATCGGGTGGCTCTATTCCATTGCTTACAGCAAGTGCGTGAAATACAATAAAGAAAACTCCCGCACGGAGAGCTTCGGGAACGATAAAGAGCTCGACGATGCGGTGAAAGTCTCCTCACTTGCGGAGCCGATAATGCTGCCGGAGGACTATGTTTCGGATAAGGAGACCAGAGAGCAGCTCAAAGCCGTGATAGACGGGCTCCCGCCGGAGCTGAGGTCTGCGGTGATACTTTATTACTATGAGGATATGTCGGTGGCAGAGGTGGCGAAGTCCCTCGGAGTGAACGAGAACAGCGCCAAGCACAAGCTGTTCCGGGCACGCTCGGTCATTCGCAAAAGGATAGAAAAGCTGTTCGGCAGCGGGGCTCTGCTGGCGGCGGTGCCTATGGAGGCGCTGCTCCAAAACACGGCGGACGCCAGCTTTGAACACGCCTCTGCGGTGGGAGCTGCAAGAGTGGCGGGCAGGAGCTTTGCCGCAAAGCTGGTGGGCTTCGGGACTGCTGCGGCTGTTGCAGTGGGCGTCCCGGTGGCGCTGAACCGTCTTGAATACAGCCGCTTCGGTGATTATCGTCCGGAGGATACTTCGCTGACGAGAGAAATACCTGTCGGTGATCTGTACGCGATCAATGCTGCTGATCTGCGTGCCGATGTACAGGCGGCGTTGGCAAAGAAATATGACCATATCAAGCTGCGCAAGGGCATCACCGTTGATATCCCCGACGAGCTTTACCAGCGTTCTTTCATACAGGCCGACGGTATGGAAAAGCAGTATCGGCAGGTGCTTGAAAAGCTGTATGACAGGGAGCTGCTCGCAAAGGTGAATATCGAATATTCGGACACCACCCCGGAGAAAAGCCCGGAGGGGCAGATGCTCAATGCGGGCTTTCACGATGAGAAGCTGAAGGAGCATTGTTATCTGATGAGCAACGGATTCCTGTGCTTTTTCAGACCGTCGGTGTTTGACTGCCTCGATCCCGGGAAGGTGGTAAGGTGCTGTCACGTTGACCGGGGCGAAGGGCTCAATGAGATGATTGATCTTGACGGCGGCAGCATCACCGTGGGCGAGGCGGCGGACGTATTCCAGAAATGGGTGAATGAGAACTATGCATATCTCGAGCCGGACTACACCTTTAAGGTGAAGAATGTGAATGTTTGCAGCGATGATTTCGGGAACTGCCGTCTTGAGACTGAGGTGGAAAAAAGCCTGTTCGGGGTGCATCTCGAAAGCGAAGTGAACAAGCTGTCAAGGGACGATCATAAAATGAATTACGTTACCAACACTCTCCTTCTCACCATGAAAAAGCCTTACGAGATAAGTATGTTCACAAATCTCAGTGGTATGATTCTTCCCGATAAAAAAGAGATAATAGAAAGTGCGGTGTCCCTTTCAAGCGTCCTCGATCATCTTGACAGTAAAGACCGGGGCATTCCGGAGATAAGCTCTATCGGGCTGAAATACACCCTTTCACCGGACTATGACCCTTCATCCGGGCAGAAGTATTATGGACCGGGGATCACTTTTGAGAGCCGTCTTGTGTGGGAACTGAAATACGATATCGCCTACTCGCAGGACGACGAACGCTCCTGCAGGTGCATACAGGTAGATGTGCTTACAGGCGATATAGAATACGATCTCTGAGAAAGGAGCGTTAATATGAAAACCAGAGCAAGACTTTTTGTTATTTTGTTATGCGCGGGGCTGCTTGCCTCCTGCGCGGATGTGCCGGAGAATGTGATATCCAAGGCGGAAGAAAGGGAAAACAACAGCCTCAGTGTTTCAGCCGATGCCAAGCCGGAAAGTATCCCGGTATCTGAGCTCAAAGCCGATGTTGACAAGGCGCTTTCGGAGAAGTATGCCAATTTCACGCTGTCGGATAAGATAAATGTAGTCCTGCCGGAGCGCTATGTCCGGTGCGATTTCAAGCAGACTGATGGAGTCAGCGACAGGGCTCAGGAGCTGGCAGGCAGATTCTTCGATGCCGAGCTGATAAAGGGCGTCAAAGCAGAGGAGGGTTCGTGGGATTACAGCAAGGCATTTACATTCCACAGCTGCGGTTTCAGGGACGAGGAGAAGGAGATACACTATTTTCTTTGGGACAACGGCTTTCTCTGCTTTATGAAGTCCCCTCTGTTTTATGAGCAGTGTGAGTGCGGCAAGGTGAGAAAAATATACCACGCTGACAGGAAGGACGATCTCTCGGACAAGTACGATCTCAACGGCACGGAGATATCCGTTGCCGAGGCTGTGGAGGCAGCAAACAAGTGGCTGGATGAAAACTATGCCGATCTTGTGCCCGATTACAAGGTAAGCGTCAAGACAGTTCTTGCAAGGCAGAACGATTACGGCGAGAACGCCTTGGAGTTCTATGCGCATCTGATCTACAAGGGCATAGAGCTGGACGAGCTCAATCAGATCGTTGAATCAGGCACCTCAAAGCTGAAATATGCAAACAAGCGGATATCAATGATAATGAAAAACAGCACCGATATCAGCTATTTCACCAACGGTGACGGTATGCTGAAACCCGATGAGGGAGAGAATCTTGATAAGATCATATCTCTGTCCAGCGCCCTGCGGTGCATTGAGAGCACCTTTACGGATTTCGAGACGCCCCCGGAGATAAACAGCATCGGGCTGAAATACACTCTTTCTCCGCAGTATTATGCAGGCCTCCCTGCGGAACAGGCAATACCATACAACGCCCCGGGCACGAAGTATAAGGGCAGGATAGTGTGGGAGTTTGTCATCGACGTTCCCCACTGTCTGCTCACCGATAACGACCCGGGAGATGTGCGCAGGTACATCTTAGTTGACGCGGAGACCGGCGATATCGAATTTGAGTTTGACATAAACAAGCTGGGACAGTAAGGAGAAAGAGATGAGGAAAGCGTTTTTAGTGTTGGGAGCGGCGGTGATACTTTCGCTTGTGGGCTGCTCCGAAAGCGAAACATCCGACGTGCAGAGCAGTCTCCCGGCAACAGAGGCGGCATCAAAGGCGGAGGTCTCATCCGCCGTTGATACGGGCAGCGAGCAGGAAAAGATACTTTCGGTCAAAGCAGAGATAAAGTCCTACAAGGACGAGATACTCTGCTTTGAATACGAGGGGAAGGAATACTCTCTGCCGATGAAAAAGGACAAGTTCGACAACGAGCATCCGATCAATGACAGGAATATGCCCTCGCTGTCCGAGATGATAATAAATAACAAGCTGGGGGAGAAGATCACCGCAATGATAGCTCTCAACGAGGATATGACCCAGATAAACAAATGCGATGTCGTAACTCCCAACGGAAAGATCTACGTTGGGACAGACCTCTATGACCGAAACAATAAAGTCATCAGAGAAAAGGTCTACACGATGACGCGAAAGGGAGGGAGCAAGTGCGAGTTCTCCAACAGCGAAGAATCCTTCGAGTGCGATCTCAACGATCTGCCTCCCGCCTGGAAGCTGGATTACCCCGAGACGGTATATCCTGTGTTATTCAGTACATACCGATTCAAGGACGGTAGGCACATTCTTTTTGATTTGGTTTTTAATGTGGAAATAACCAATGACAGAGTCGGCGGCGATACAGATCTTGATACGCTGAATATGTATGGTAAGCGAACCGGATTCTTCGCGGTTATACAGTCGCTCTCAGATGATACCGTGACCGTTATCCTCAACGACGGCAAGACCCTCTGCACCGTGCCGATCTATTACAATGACGGCGGAGAGCTTGCCCCGGGCTGTAAGATAATGGTGATACTTCCGGACGACGGCTCGCTGTTCGGCAAGGGCGGCGAGCACAGCTTTGACTATGCCGTTATTCTCACCGATCAGAGCTATTTCAAAAACCCGCTTGACAGATTTGAAGATATAGCTTACGGCGCTTATGTCACCAATTGGGATAGCTTTGACTACACAAGGATCGACGAGATATGATGATACAGAACAGGTCGTGAACGGATAGGATGATATGAAATGGTAATGGAGCAGTTCCGCTTCCTCAAAAAGCAGGGTCGCACCGTAGTCATCGTCACCCATGAGCCGAAGGCGGCGGAGCAGTGCGGGCGGGTCATGGAGATCAGCGACGGGAAGACAGTAACAAAATAAAAAACAAGCTGATGCGTTATGACATCAGCTTGAAAAAAAGCGAGACTGTCTTCGAGTTTGCCGGGAAATCTTATGCGCGGCAGTCTTAGTCGTACTCGTTGTATCTGAATTCTTTGCCGCCGTCCGCCTTGAAGATGACATCGACATCGTCAGAGCGGATATCGAAACAGAACGCCTGATCCACAGAATATATAATATCGCCGTTTCTGTATATGCTGATAAAATTGAGTCTCATATCATTTATTATACTCTCTTTGGTTACGGCAACGCCGTCATCGTTCCTTATAAGATGAGGCTTGCTGCTCAGAAAATGCTCGGCAACTGCGCTCTTGACATTGTATTCCGTCTGCTGCTTATCCGAAAGGATGCGTTCGAGCTTCTCGTAGCAGCGCGTTGCTTCCTTTGATTCGGGAGTATCGCAGTCGAAGTATACCCCCATTTTGTCCTCATAACCGCTCCCGACCCAATCCACATCGCCCTGATATCCTATCTCAGGCGGGGTACAGTTCGGGGTGCAGACATAGTAAAAACGCCCCAGAGCTGTTTCGATCATTGTCTTGTCGGTCGGTTTGTCTTTTGGTTTATCTTCCTTGTTTTTCTTTCCGCCAAAAATGCCTAAAAGTCCCATAGCTTTTCTCCTGTATAAATTTTATACCGAACATAACGTTCAGCTTCATGGATAATTATATCACAGCAGACCTGCAAAGTCAAATATGACCCAACGCTGCAGCACTGCACGCCTGCCGCTTTCCCGCTTTCGCGCAAACTAAGCTAAGCAAGAAGGACATTTTCATTCCGGTCGGGGAGAATACCATATGATCGTTTTGTTCAACGTTGTAGGAAACACATCAGCTGCGCCCTGTCAAGGATTGACGTATCGTTTGATTTATGATATAATATATATGATCCTGCTGCTCGCAAGTACGGTCCTGCAACGAAAACAATCTACGAAAGAAGGCTGACCTCAAATGATCCATATTTACAGCGGAGACGGTAAAGGAAAGACTACTGCGGCTTTCGGCCTTGCCTTGCGCGGGGCAGGAGCCGGTATGCGGGTCTGCATTTATCAGTTTCTTAAAGACGGCAGTTCTTCCGAGATCGGTGTATTAAAGTCAGTGAAGGGGATAAGCGTCACCTGCTGCGATGAGTGCCATAGATTTGTTTTTCAGATGAGCGAAACAGAAAAGGCGGCAGTGATCAAAAAGCATAACGAAATGCTTGAACAGATAAAAACGCTCGTCCAGAACGGCGGGGCTGATATGATAGTGCTGGATGAGTTTTTCGGCGCTTACAACGAAGGAATGTTTGACCGTTCAGCTGCCGAGAGGATCGTTCTGAGCTGCCCCGACAGCATCGAGCTTGTGATGACCGGCCGCGATCCTGCAAAGGTCTTCTACGAGCACGCCGATTATCACAGCGAGATACGTTCGGTCAGACATCCCTACGACAACGGCGCAATGGCCAGAAAAGGGATAGAATACTGAAAAAACGGCGGATAAAAGTCCGCCGTTTTTGTCGTTTATACCCTCCGCACGAGCGCCCCGGCTCATGCCGCAAGCTATTATTTGCTTATCTTCTCTTTCAGCTTTTCCATAAGGAGCTCAAAACGATTGTTGCCTTTGAACAACTCGCAGAATTTGTTTTGGGGCTTTGTGATAAATTCATACAATTCATCATAATTTGTATCTGTTACCGTTTTAAAGTGTTCCTCACGAGTACCAACTATCTCGGAAAGCCAGCAGGGAGTATAGTGCATTATATCGGGGCGATTCTCGAATTTATCGGCATAGTCGTAAGCCTTCTCAAGCATATCCAGCGCTTTTTCGTTTTCGCCAAGATGTAGTAGGCACCTTGCCCTTGATGCTGCGTTATCTTTTAATTTTTCATTATAAAAGTTTGGCTTTTCGCCGGTGATAAGTCTTATCAATGCGTCATCTGCATCAAGTATCTCTATTTTTTGTTCGATAGTATATTGCGGTGATTCATATATTCTAATGAAAACTCTATGCATCATTTGTAAAAAGCTCCACAGCAATGAACTCTGATTTGCTAAAAGAGCCTCTTTATCATCTTTGAGCGTTATAGAATAGAGCATATCTCTGGTGCAGGCTATAATCGGCAATGACTCGGCTATCTCTCTTGCTTTGTCAAGCTCACCTATTTCCTGATAGTGATAAACAAGCGTCTGTTTAGCAAAACTGTTATCCTCTGTTGGCTTATAGTATTTGAGCGCACGCTCACACAAAGAAATGATCTGCTCGGATTTCTCTTTTTTCAGTTTCTCGTCATCAGCATTCTTGTGATTAAAATAGTGTTCATCTAAAGCAAAAGCCAAGTAATTAAGTAAAATAGGCTCTTTCGGATATTTTTTTATCTTTTCACTAAGATATTCTATTATCTTATCATCTCTGCCCTCATTGCCGTATTTGTTGACCTGATCAAGTATCTTACCAACTTCCTCCTCCTTGCGTGCTATATCCACCCCCAGCAAATGGTCCGTCGTCACATCAAAGAAATTCGCAAGTGCAGGCAGCTGGGAAATATCGGGTGCTGTTCTGTCTGTTTCCCACTGACTTACCGCCCGTGAGGTTATGCCGAGGGCATCGGCAAGCTGCTCCTGCGTTATGTCCTGCTCTTGTCTTAGCTGTTTTATAGTTGCTCCGATTGTCATTATTATCACTCCTTGTCAAGTTCAAAAGCGCCTTTGTTGATATCATTATAGCGCATAACTCCGGATATTGCAAGGAAGTATTTGTGGAGTTCAGGTATAGCAGCGCTTTGATTGACCTCATACCCGCGCAGCAGTTTTAGAGCAGCTGCAAAAAAACAGGGCTGTCATTCGGGGCGGTGGCGATATAGAAGTATTTGCTTATTATACGTTGTTCGCGCCGCCGCAAAAATAATAAAGAATAAAGAAGAAAGAATAATTAAGGTATCGCCTGCGGCGATGATTTTTTAATCTGTCCGCTTCGCGGACACCTTAATTATTCTTTTATATTTATTCTTTATTCTTTCTTCTTTTAGCAGGCGCTGCACAAACTAACGCAAAGGCACTTCTGTAATAGTACTAACAGAAGTGCCTTGAATAATACTTCTTTATCGCGCCTGCGCTTCAGCCCTGTCCTTTCAGTATCTCAGCTATTTAGCTTTATTCTTTGTCTTTCTTACCGCGCTTTCTGCTGATGACCAGTGCAGTGACAGCGGCGCAGATCAGAACACCTGCAACAGCAGGGAATGCCTTGCCTGTGCTTGGATTGCTGTCAGCCTTGCTCTCCGGCGTACTGTCGGCATTGCTGTCCGGAACGCTCTCTGTCTCGCTGTCGGGAGTGCTCTCGGTCTCACTGTCGGGAGTGCTTTCACTCTCGCTGTCAGAGTCGTCCTCAGGGATGACCTCAAATACTGCGGTCAGCTCGGTGTCTTTATCAGCTTCAAAGGTTATAGCAGAATCCTCAGAGTACACCGCGCCGTCGCTGTCCTTCCAGCAAACGAACTGATACCCGTCGTAGGGCATGGCGCTTGCCTTGATGACTGTACCCTTTTTCGCATAGAGCTTTGCGTCATTTATGTACATATTCTCATCGAATACCGGTTCTGTACCGTCTTTCGTGTAGGCGAGCCTGCCCATCCCGACGGTGCCAAGTCTTATGCTGACGAATTCATAGCTCAGTCCGTAGCCTGCATTAAAGAGTATCTCGTCGGTGAACCTGTGGTTCTCGTCAGCTGCAAAGATATCCACCGGCAGCTTGCCTGTGGGGTTGTTCCCGCCGAAGATCGTAAAGACCGTCGCAGGGTAGTTGGGGCCGTAAGCAGGGAACTCGCCGTTGAAAGAATCCTCGTTGGGTATCTCCGGCATCTTCTTCTGACCGTAGCCTGCAAGCACCGCATCGGCACCGGTAAATGCCGCGATATCGTAGGGCAGCACCATGCTCATAACGATCACAGGCTTTTCATAGCTGTGGGCAAGGTCGATGAGCTCAAGGATGAATTTGGTCATCCATCCGTTGTAGTCGTCCGTGGGGTCAATGTCAGCCTCACCCCAGTTCTCGGCGGAGATGATCAGCGCCTTGGAGCTCTGAACAGTCTCGGTAAAATCGGCAGCGTCGGTATTGTTATAGCAGTTGTATGTGGCAGCCGCTCCCTCGGGAACGATGCCTATTTTTTTCAGCGTGTCAAAGGCGTAAACAAAGGAGTTTTCGCGGTTCGCAAAGGGATAGAAGAATGCGAAGCTGTCGCCCTCGGCGGCCTGGAGAGGCAGCACGTTGTCGTTGTTGATGACGAGGGTAACGGACTTCATGGTGATCTCCATTTCCTTGCTGTGGTTTTCCTTGGAACCCACAACGGAGAGAGCATTCTGGACTGCGGCCTCGATGTCAGTCACCTTGTTATCGAACAGACCTCTCTTTAGCTTGAGCTCGATAACTCTTGTGCATGATTCGTTGATCCTGTCTTCGGAGATAAGGCCGTCATTCACTGCCTGCACGATGTGGTCGATGTAATCTTCAGCCTTTGCGATATCCTCCTCAGACCAGATAACAAAGGGGTCCAGAAGGATATCAACGCCTGCGTTTATTGCCATTACAGCGGTCTCGTAAATATCGTAGTTCTTGGTGAGAGCGTCCATCTGCATACTGTCGGTGATGACAACGCCCTCAAAGCCCATATCGTCCCGGACTATATCGGTAAGGATAGTCTTGGAAAGGGTGGCGGGGAGATAAACAGTTTCACCGCTGGATATGGAAACATAGGTGTTCTTCTCTATCAGCGGATACTGGATATGGGCGGTCATTATCATGTCGATGCCGGCATCGAATGCCGCCTGGAAGGGCACCAGCTCGCACTGTTTCAGCTCCTCATAGGTGCTGTTGATAAGAGGCAGACCCGTGTGGCTGTCGGTGTTGGTGTTGCCGTGGCCGGGGAAATGTTTTGCGGTGGTGACGATGTTGTTGTCCTGCATGGCCTTGATGTAGGAGAGCCCCATTTCGCTGACCAGCTCCGGTACAGACGAGAAGGAACGTATATTGATGACCGGGTTGGCAGGATTGTTGTTTACATCGAGGACGGGGCCGAAGTTCTGGTTTATGCCTACGGCGGCAAGTTCTCTGCCCATTATGTCGGCGTTTTCATAAGCGTAATCGGTATTGCCGGTGGCGCCCAGAGCCATATTTCCGCAGGTGTTGGTGCCGGTGCCGAGGCGGACAACAGAGCCGCCCTCCTGGTCAGCGGCAATAAGCAGGGGAATGCCGAACTCGCTCTGCGCAGCGGCGTTCTGGAGATCGTAGGTAAAGCGGGTGGTCTGCTCGGTGCCGGTCACGTTTTCGGCAAACAGAAGGACGCCTCCGAAACTGTTCTGACTGAGATACTCCGCAAGCGGCTCAGCCAGTACCTCGTGATTCTTACGCGCCTCCACGGAACCGTCATCGCTCCAGTAGCGGATGCTGGGCATTATCATCTGCGTGATCCGCTGGCGCAGCGGCATCGACTCGGTGATGCTCACCGCTTGATCATGGAAACCGGTCTCCTCAGCCGCAGCCGGAACGACCCCGACAGCTCCCAGCGCAAGCGCCGCCGAGCAGCCCAAAGCGGCAGTCTTTTTCAGAATGTTGTTTACAAGTCTCAATTCCTTCACTCCTTAATACACCGATGCACTGAAAGCGCACCGCGTATAATTGATTACAAATTATTACCAACAAGCTATTCGCTTATGATATTAACAATTATATCATAAAATCCTGCAAATAGCAATAGAACAGGATAATATATTTCCACAAACTAATATATTTCATGTAAATTTATTTCCTGTTTGTTAAATCATTTGTTAAAGCACCTCGTCTCTGTAACAAAATCTCTATGTTTGTACTATAAGCAAAGGCTGATGCATACCCGCATCAGCCTTGTGATCTACCCTCTGTTCTGCTTGCGCCTGTCCTTCTCGGGGTGGAGCTTGTAGTATTCCTGCTTGTCCTTGTACATACGCTCGTCCGCAGTCTTCATGGCATTGCGGATATCGTAATCACCGGTGACGTAGACCGTGCCCACCGCAAAGCTCACGTCGGGGGTGCTGTTGGCAAGAGAGCAAAGCTGCTGCACCTGCTGTGTCAGCCCTTCCTCGGAGATATCCGGGCAGAAAACAAAGAACTCATCGCCGCCGGCCCGGTAGATCTCATAGTCTCCGAATGCCAGTTTCAGCAGGGCAGAGGCTCTCATCAAAAGCCTGTCCCCTGCGTCGTGGCCTTCATCGTCGTTTACGATCTTCAAGCCGTTCAGGTCGGCAAGGACAACACCCATTTTCTCAGGCAGCTTGGTCTCGCCTGAAACGAGCCTGCCGACACGCTCATTCATAGAATTGCGGTTGAAAAGCTGCGTGAGACCGTCAACGGCGCTCTTGAATTCCAGCTGCGAAACGAACTGATGGTTTGCGATGACCGCCGAGATCAGGAAGGTGGTCAGCTCCAGGGTCTCCTTGATCTCCATTCTCCGGGATGTATCGTAATTCGCCGCCCATATGAACCCTACGAGCAGTCCGTTGTTCCTGACCGCATAGAGGATGATGTTGTCAATACCGTGCTTGCACAACGATCCGTACCAGACCGGATCCCTTTCCCGGATCACGCTCAGATCATCAAGCAGCAGACAGTCGCTGTCTTCAAGAGCCCTTTCCCACGATCTTGCCACCTCAAAGGGTGAGCGCCCCATTTCCGCGGCAAAGTTCTCCGGATAATCATTTTGTACGCCCTCAGCATTGTAGAAATTGCACTGCTGATTGCTGACATCGACCGTATACAGCGCACAGCGCTTTGCACCGCAGACCTTCTGAATCTCGCCCACCGCAGCAGCCATCGCCTGATCGAAGTCGGTGGTCTCATGCAGTTTCAGGCTGATGTTCATGACCGCAGAGGCTACTCTGTCGGAGTGCTGATTCATAAAATCCGTCTCGGCATGGTCGGAGCGGGTGGTCAGGTAAAGACAGTAAGCCGTCCTGGGAGAAGTGTTGGGCTCGCCCTTCTCGTTGACGATATTGCCTTCCTCGTCCAGCGGCAGATAAAACCCCTTTATCCACATCCCGAAGGCGTTGACATAGGAATACAGCGGCTCATTGTTGACCGCGCTGGTGTAGATGAAGTTTTCAAGATTGATCTCGGTGAAGTATCTGCGCAGCGGCACCCCGGGATAAAACGCCGGCGCATCGGGGTACACATTGAACATCATATCGTTCAGCGCATTTATGGCCATGATGCGTATTTCGCTGTAACTGCCGTCGGGCAGGATATCGAAAGCATACACCCCCGCGATTATCTTGAACTTGTTGACTAACGCCTGAAGATCCATTTTATAGCCTCCTTATTTATATAGCAGAGATACGCTGATATCACGGCTTGAATTGTATGTGCGGAGCGATCTGTTGAAGCATCCCGAGAACATTCTCCATGTCCTGATGTTGTACGCCGTATTGGTGCTGCTTGCCGTTCCTGTCCTCAAATATCAGTATATCGAATTTGGTCTGATCGTTTATGCCCTTGGATTCAAGATATCTGTCGCCGATGCGGTTCGCTGCCACCGACCCGACGGTCATAACAGGATTCCCCACATAAATTGTGTGCCTGGGTCTGAATTCGCCTGTGTGTACCGTCGTCAGGTCGTTGAGCTCCATATAGCTCACAAGCTCCAGACCCGATACGATGAACTCCTCTGTGATAAGCGTCGTAAAGGGCGCGTTGGCGTTGAAACCCCTTGCAAAGTAAACAGGGTCGAGCATCCCCCGGTTTATCTTGGCGGCAAGCTCGCGGGCATTGCCGTAGATGCTGAACACACGGTGGTGCTTCATCCGTATAGTCTTTATGATGAACCATAACAGAAGTGCTCCGCACAGGCCGAGCACCACAAGCAGAATGATGGTCAGTATGCTGTCCCAGCCCAGCTGCGTTCCGCAGAATACGGCGCAGAACCCTACTATCCCTCCGACGATGCAGGTAGCAGTGATCGCTCCTGCGGCGCTGCCTGCAAGCTGTTTGTAGAAGGTCTTCTCTGTTATCATCTGATCCATTTTCGATTCTCCTTTTTCGTGAACTCGGACAGTCCGGCTGAAACGATCCCCGGAGCATCCGGGTGCAGCGCTGACTTGCATCTGCGGTTTTGCATATGTTTATATTGATTATACCACAAAACATATAAACAGTCAATCCAAAATTGAGCGAAATTGAATAAAGATCACTGAGGCCGCATCACCATCATATCCCCGGTGTCATACGCTCTTTCGCGCTGGATCATCCCACCACAGCGGCAGGGCAGCAGCAATTATCTGACTTTGATCGTCAAAATTTGTTTAAATAGTTAATTGTCGCCTGTTCGCTTTGTACATTATCCCAAAATATAGGACGATACTTGACGTATCCGACAAAATGTAGTATAATTATGTATAGATTATTATAAGGAGGTATGTCCTTTATGAAATTGAAGACATTATTCTCGGGTATGATCGCCTCCGTTATGGCGGTCACGACTGCAACAAGTTTCGCGGTTTTTGAGGCAAGCGCGGAAGACATTGTACCCTCAGAGGGTTTCCTGATCAGCGTCTATACTATGGACGAAACGAATTGGAAGTGGGTAAACACCGAGGGTGAGCCTTTGTATGAGCAAAGCGGTTATTTTGAGGGCGTGACGACTGGGGATACGGATACACTTAACTCTGAATATCCCGGTTCAGGCAATCTCCAGTTCGGCGGTATGATACGTCTTGACCCTGAATACGCTGGGAATTATATTCCTTCAGGCAAAGAACTCGAGGCAACAGTATATTATGCGTTTTATTATAGTGATTCTGGCGATTATATCGCTGACGGCACCGATACCGTGAGATTCACCTCTGCCGGTGCAGGCAAGAACATTTTGGCAGGCGTTTTTAATTCTGCGATGCCGGAAGATGTTAATTTCTATGTCACGGTCAGTGACCAGAAGCTTGTCGAAGCTCCCGTATATGATGAATGGGTCGAAGACAACGGAAGCTACACTTTCACCAGCGGTACGGTCAACCAGCCTGCGCATTCATTTGATGTAAACGGCGAGAATGAGAATATCGCTGCGGTTCTGTTCAACCTTGATTGGAAATCTCCCAACGGTGCTTTCAATACACTTTATAACGGTGAATCGACCGGATATATAGACAGTAATACTGGTCTGACAAACGGACTTAATGTGATCCCTGCTGAGAATGCTGACTCTCTTGAGATCAATACATGGTGGCTGGATAACAACAACAGCATCACCGTTTCCGATATCAAGTCTGTTCCTGCAAGCGACCCAATTCCCGAGACCAACAATGTGCTGGATAACGATGCGGGATTCATGCAGTACGGCTATGACGATAACGGCAATATCTATGCAAGATATATCCAGACCGTTAAGTACAGCGAGCTTATCAAGCACTCTCAGGCTAATTTCGAGTTCACCTGCGGCGGAGTAACAAGGACAGGTACTTCCTCAACATATTACACGGCTCTTTCGTATAATAACACGACCTACACCTGCAACGACGGTTACGTTATCGTTTCCAAGATGGTAGTCAATGCTCCCGGAGCTTTGACCTGCAAGGTCACACTTAGTTAAGGACGGAGGATATAAGCATGAAAGAATTATATAACGGCGTTGAGTTTGAGATAATCAAATTCAGACAGGATGATATCATCGTGACCTCCGAGAATGACTGGAAAAACGGTTCTACCGTTCCCAACTACGAGGATCCCGATTCTCCTATCTACTGGAACAACAACGGCTAATAACATTTCGGCAGGCTTTCCCGCCTGCCGATTTTCGTATGAAAGGAGACAGTATGAAAAATAAACTGCTGTTGATATTTGCGCTGGCACTTTGCCTCTCAGCCTGTAAGGGCGGTGACAGCAGCTCCGCGCCGGAGACCGAAAGCTCCGCCGCTCCAGCTGTGACCGAGGCATCTGACAGCAAGTCTGAAACCTGGAGCAAGGGGGACGCTGTGCCTGGTTTTGACGACCCCGACGGAGCCCTCGACTGGAACGCCGACCCCTCCGACGAAAGCTCCGTACCTGCTCAGACCGCTGCCCCCGCCGAAAGCAAGACGGATAACACCGCTCCCGGCAGCAGCGAAAACAACACCGCCGGAAACAACACCGGCAGCTCCGACAACTCCGCAGACAAGCCGTCCTCCGGCAATTCCGGCTCTGATAACTCGTCGGGCTCCGGTAACTCAGACTCGTCCCGCCCGGAGGCAGTCACGAAAAAGCCCTCCGACAGTTCTTCCGGATCAGACACCGGCACCACAAAGACCACCAAGCGGACATCCGCCTCGTCTTCTTCTGCTGACTCGTCATCGAACACGTCCTCCGAAGATATGTCGGTGGTTTCCTTCCCCGACGACCCGATCGTTTCGGAGCCCTCCTCCGACAGCTCTCGGCAGGACAGCAGCAACGTCCTCGGCGACGAAGGCGTGCACTGGTTATAAATAATACCCGAACAGCTCAGGTATCATCCTCGAACTGTTCGGGCTTTTTGCTTTCTTTTTCTTTGAGCCTGCCTGTTTCCTCGATGATCTCATCAAACCCTGACAGGGCGGCAAAGGCCGAAAACTGCGCCGCCCGGTCATAGAGACTCATATGCTTGCGCCCCGCCGACTGGTGGTGCGGCAGGTCGATTATGTCTTTGTAAGGGAAATCCTCGTCCATGCTCTCACCTCTCAGTCTGCCTTGTGCCCGCCGATCTGGCCGTTGCGCTCAATGGTAGTGCCGCCTTCAAGGAAATTCATGCCCTTCAGTATGGCGTTCTTGCCGTATTTGGCCTGTATTTTCAGCGTTGCCTCCTGCAAGCGGTGCTCCCTTTCCTCGGCGGCACGGCTCTGCTCATGCTGACGTATCTGTTCCTCCGGGGCTGAAAACAGGTCAAGCTGTATCGGTTCTTCCTCCGGGGCATCCTGCTTGAATATCACGTTCTCCGCCACCACGAACATCCTCCGCACAAGCAGATCCGGGTCAACGATCCTGTCATAAAGCCGCAGCACAGCCCTGCACAGCAGCTGCGTAGAGCTGGTGTAGTGGTCGATGTTCTCGGTGCCGTGGGCGTGCTTGGGCACGTTCCTGCCGTACCAGTCCCTGACAACAGCCCCCTTGTACCGCTCCCCGCGCTCACCCGCAAGGCTCTCCCGGTCATAGCAGACCGTGAGGTTGATCTTTTTGGTCACAACGCCCTTCTTAACCAGGTCAAGGGACAGCAGCTCCATCATCTCGTGAACGATCAGCCGCCCCTTTTCAAAGGGATAGGGCTCCTTGAGCACCTGCCCCGACGAGATCGACTTTGCGGAGGGACGGTAGCTTTTGATCGCGGGGATGGTGGACGGTTCCCAGCCCCAGGCATGGTCGATTATCAGCTCGGCGTTTATCCCGAACACCTTATAAAGCCTTTCCTCGGTGAGCGGGTCAAGGGATGCCCGTGCCACATCCCCCATCGTGAACAGGTACATGGCCTCCAGCTTTTTGCTGATACCGCCCCCGATGCGCCAGAAATCCGTAAGCGGCCGGTGCGTCCACAGCAGCTCGCGGTATTTACGCTCGTCCAGCTCGGCGATGCGCACGCCGTCCTTGTCGGCAGGGACGTGTTTCGCAACGATATCCATGCACACCTTTGCAAGATACAGATTCGTGCCTATCCCGGCGGTAGCAGTGATGCCGGTCTCGTACAGCACCTCCCGGATCATGGTCATAGCCAGCTCCCGGGCGGTCATGTTGTAGGTCCTAAGATACCCCGTAACATCCATGAACACCTCGTCGATACTGTAAACCACGATGTCGTCCTTGCTGATGTATTTGAGATATATCGAGTAGATCTTACTGCTGTATTCCTCGTAAAGCCTCATCCTCGGCGGGGCAGTGATGTAGGAGATCTCCAGCGCAGGGTCGGCTTCAAGCGCCTCGGCGTCGAAGGAGGACCCCGAAAACTCATACCTGCCTTCGCTGTTTTTCTTGATCTTTCCGCTGAGGATGCCCTGACGGAGCCTTTCCTTGTTGACCTCCTTCACACGCTGTATCACTTCAAAAAGCCTGGCCCTGCCGGAGATCTTGTGGGCTTTCAGACTCGGAGATACAGCAAGGCAGATGGTCTTCTCGGTACGGGCCTCGTCAGCCACAACAAGGTTTGTGGTCAGCGGGTCGAGCTGTCTTTCGGCACATTCCA
The DNA here is from genome assembly GCA_017529875.1 of Ruminococcus sp. Lineage (GTDB taxonomy): Bacteria > Bacillota > Clostridia > Oscillospirales > Ruminococcaceae > FB2012. The sequence goes on from JAFXNC010000030.1 coordinate 44,570, forward strand.
CGCTGGCGTAAAACGATTTAAGATCTATCGCAAGATATGTCCTTTCGCTCACAGAATGTACCTCCCTGTCAGTTCGCAGTCATCACATACCACCGCCCGATGCGGCTCGCAAAGGTCGAGTCTGCGGGCTCAAAGAACAAATGCTTTTCCTCGCCGCGTATCATGACCGTAAAGCAGTAGCCGCTGCAATCCTCGCGGTAGATGTTGGCAGGCCGGAAGTCCTTGACCTTTTCAATGGTAAAGGTCCGCCCGTCGCTCCAGGTCACAGACCTCGGCTGCATATAACCCGTAGCGTCAAAGTCTGTGCAGACCCTGACGTATACCCTTTCTTGCTTTCTGCGATCTACAGCCATAAAACCGCCTCTCAGTGATCTTGATGATCGTTCTCGTTTGCTTTGATATACCTGTCTCTGTCATGCTCCGAAACCATATCGCTCTCATCGATGATGCCGATGACCTTGCCGATGAAGGCAGCACCGTATTCATCAATAGCCCTGATAGGGGAGTACTTCTTGTTGTAGGAATGCAGACCGTCTGTCTGGTATTCTTTGATGTAGGCTTCGTTATGTATCATGAATGCCCCCACCTCGCCCGGGTGGATAGCTCCGCACTCAGGGGCTTTTCTTACAAGCACCATATCGCCGTTGTGATACTCCGGCTCCATGCTTTCGCCGTTGACGGTGAAAACATAATCAGCCCGGTCTATAAGCTCGGAAGAATAGAGATAGATCGGCTCACCCATATCGTCTATGTCAGCCGGATCGCCTATTCCGGCGGCAAGCTGCTTGCTGAAACATATCAGCCTCGTAATATCAGGTGCAGCAGCCCGTACCTCTGCCCGGCGCAGGTTAAAGATCAGATTATCCACAGCGATCTTGTGATCTTCCGAAAGCTCCTGATAGTCCGCCATCATTTTTTGTTCCCTTGCATTGCAGCTGACAGAGGGCTCTTTAAGTCCGAACAGCTCATAAAGCGTGATGCCGAGAACGCTGCACACAGAGACCAGTATATCCAAAGAGGGCTTTGAATATCCGGTCTCCCAGTTCCCGACAGCACTCGGGGAAACTCCGAGCCGTTTTGAAAGCTCTCGCTGCTCCAACCCCAGTTCCTCCCGGCGCTTGCGGATATTTCGGGCGACAGCAGAAAGCTCCTTGCCTTTGTACTCGGTGCCGTTGTTTTTGCGAGCCATGATGATGCTCCTTTCGCTTCGGGGAGTTTATACTTCTGACTATATTATATCACAAAATATTTGAGATGTCAAGCGTATATCAAGCACAAACACAAAATAATTGTCGCAGCTCAGAGCGCATAAATGCCCGCCCAACGAAAAAACCTGACCCTCCCGCAGGAAGTGTCAGGCTTGTTCCTATCAGCTTTAAGTATCCTTTTTGTCGCCCTTGCGCCCCGCAAGGGGATTGGCCTCGGCAGCCGCTTTCAGGTTTTCGTTTGACTGGTGTGTGTTGATCTCGGTGGTACCCACGCTCTTGTGCCCCAGCTGCTCTTTGAGCACCAGGGTATCCACATTGCCGTACTGATACATCAGCGTTGCAGCGGTGTGCCGCAGCTTGTGGGTGGTGATGCCGAGGTTTGACAGCCCCGCCCTGGCAAGACTTTCCTCCACTATCTGCTGGACCCGCCGCTTGTTGATGCGGGTCTTGTTGGCAGAGAGGAAGATCGCATTCTTGTCCACAGCAGTCTCGTTAGGTCTGGCATTGTGGATATAGTCCTCCAGCGCCTCGATGCAGGCATCGTTGAGGTAGATGATCCGCTCCTTGCTGCCCTTGCCGAAAAGCCTCAGTGTCCGGTTTTCCTTGCTGTAATCCGAGAAATTCAACGCCACCAGCTCACTGAGCCTCATGCCGCAGTTCAGAAACAGCAGTATGATGCAGTAGTCACGGGCCTTGTTCTTGGAGTCGATGCTGTCAAGCAGCCTGTTGCTATCCTCCAAAGAGAGGAACTTCGGCAGCTTGTTCTTGACCGTGGGCAGCTCCAGATCCTGCATGGGGTCGCTTTCAATGAGCTTGGCCTTCTGATGCAGGTAGATGTAAAACTGTTTGAGCGCCGAGCTTTTTCGGGCGCGGGTGGCGGTCGCGTTGCCCCGCTTGTCTTTGAGAAAGCGCAGATAAACGTGGGCGTCATTGAGGGAGAAGTTCTCGATATACTCCAGCGGCACATCCTTTATACTTATATCGCCCCACTCTGTACCCTCCGGCACGTCCCGGTGTTTGAGTTTAAGATACCTGAGAAAAGTTCTGATGTCGATGTAGTATGCCTCTTCGGTGAGGTCGGCGCGGTTGCGGATGATCTTCATGTTGGTGAGAAAATCCTCCAGATAGTAGGGGCAGTCATCGTAGTATTCCTGCTTCAAGACCCTTCTCCTTTCTGTGTCGGGACAGTATTCAGGCCGCTGATACTGAGATCGGCGGCCTTGATGTTGTCGTTATACGGGGATCTTTCCGTTGAGCTTGTCGATGATGACAGGCAGCTCTGCGTCGATCCTGTCATTGTCCAGCTGGCAGGTGCCTGCGTTGGCATGACCGCCGCCGCCATAGGACAGGCAAAGCTCACCGATATTGAAATCCGAGCTCCTGTTCACGATGGACTTGCCGATCATGACAGCGGTGTTCTGCTTCTTGAAACCCCAGGCAACGTGTACCGAAAGCTCTATCTCCGGCCACATGGCGTATACCATGAAGCGGTTGCCGGCGTAGATTGTCTCCTCATGCCGCAGGTCGATGACGGCTACCTTGTCCTCGATGCGGGCGATCCTCTTGAGCTGCTCCTTGAAAAGCTCGGCCTGCTCAAAGTACAGGTCAACACGCTCCTTGACGTCGGGCAGCTGCAGCACCTCGTCGATGTTGTGGTGTACGCAGTAGGAAATGAGCTGCATCATAAGGTCGTAGTTGGAGATGCGGAAATTATGGAATCTTCCCAGACCGGTGCGGGCGTCCATGAGGAAGTTCATCAGCACCCAACCCTTGGGGTTGAGGATCTCGTCAACTGTGAAGTCGGCGCTGTCGCCCTTATCAACGGCCTCCATGATCTCGTTGGAGACCTCGGTGAAGACCATTTCGCCGCCGTAGTAGTCGTAAACCACTCTCGCCGCAGACTTGGCGTTGCCGTCGATGATGTACTTGCCGAGATAGTCCTTGAGCTCATTCCTGATAAGCTCACTCTCATGGTGGTCGAAAGCGAGACCTACTCTCTTGTCGAAGGGCAGGTTAGTGGTGATGTCATTCTCGGTAAGCTCGATCTTTCCGTCCTGAACGTCCTTGGGGTGAACGAATTTGATCTCGTCAATGATCCCGATCTCGTTGAGCAGCATGGCGCAAACCAGACCGTCAAAGTCACTTCTTGTAACAAGTCTTCTCATTTTGGAACCTCCCATAAAATATATGAATTGATAATTGTCGGGGAAAATAATTTCATATAGTAATTATACCAAATAATGAGCTCTGTGTCAATGATTTTTGACGATTTTTATAACAATTTTATCGGAGCTACTACGTCCCGACCCTTCTGACCACGGCAACGATATCCTTCTCATAGAACAGTATCTCGAATTCGCTGGTATAGTAAGCCGTGGGATTGACCTCGTCGGTGGAGTAGCGCAGGTCTATGGCATAGTATTCGGTAGTCTGCTTGGTGGTCTCCAGCTGATAAAGCTCCGACCTGTCCGAGAGATTTGCGATGAAGAACGTGGATGCCGAAACGCTGGCGTCCTCGGGGATAAGGCTCAGAGCCGTGTCTATGGCCTCACGTTCCCTGGTCTGGTTCTCGTAGGATTTCAGATAGGTGTTCCTCGGGGAGTATATCCCCACATAGACTATCAGCGAGGTGAAGGCAGCAAACAGCAGCAGCTTCGGCTTTTTCAGATCGGCATAGTTTATCACCGACAGATATATTAGCAAGGTCCCGCTGCCGAAGCAGTAGTGGAAACCTATATCCGACTGGTATTTGTATTCCGTCATGAGGTTTATCAGCAAAAACGGCACCAGCAGCAGATACCGGGAGGGCTTTTTGGTGAGCAGCGGCAGGAACGCCAGCGGCACCAGCATATTCAGTATGAACAGCAGCTTGCTCTCGGTAAAGCATTGGCTCAGTACGTAGACAGGGTTTTTGATAACAGCTTTAAGCGCCGTGATAAGGCTGCCGCTCTGATCGTAGATGTAGTTGTCGTAGCGGCCTGTCATTACGCCGTCGCCGTAATTTGAGAGGGCATAGGTCACGATCACAAAGTAGATCACCGAGCCTATTATCATGGGCAGATAGCGCTTGAAGCTTTTCTGCGATGCCATAAAGAATGCCGCCGCAAAGATCACATAGATGAAAGCGTCCTCCTTGACGGAGAGCACAAGCAGCAGGAAAAGCACCTGCGGCACGGTCTTCTTCTTCTCACTGAAATAAACGAACCACAGCAGCAGAGGCGCTAAGAAGTTGTTCTCATGCAGATAGAAAAAGCACCCTCCCGAAAAGCAGGGATAAAGGGCATAGATCACGGTGAAGGCGCAGCAGCACTTGTCGGAGAGACTGTGGTTCTTGCAGATCAGCAGCAGGGGGATGATGCCGCTCTCCACGATAAGCACCTGCACGATGAGCAGAAAGCAGGGGTTCGGGAACAGCATATACAGCGGCAGGATAAGATAGTATACCGGCGAGAAATGCACTGCGAAATGACTCAGCAGCGTATCGCGTTCACAGGTGATAAGGGGCAGGCCGGTCTCCTTCATGTTGTGGAACATCTGCGCGAACAGTCCGAAGTCGTAGCAGGGGGTCCAGTGGTTTAGGTAGTAGAGACAGCAGATCGTCCCCACGAAGGCCGTTACCGTACCCATGACCAGTACTCCGAAGATCCAGGGTACCGACTTGTGCAGCTTGAATCTCAGCTCTTTAATATCGGTGAAGTACAGCACCACGCCTACCGCGCCGCTCAGTCCCACCGAAAAGGGAAAGTTGCTTTTCCCGATAGCCGCCAGCACCGCGTAGGCCAGCGCCGCGAGTATCATCACCCACTTGATGAAGACCCCGTCCTTGATCTTGATGAGCAGCAGCCACACGAACAGCGTGGTGCAGATGAAGACCGTCAAGTTGATGTCGGCGAAAAAAGCGAAGTCGGTGAATTTGAAGCTGCTGTTGGCCACATAGAATATGGATACCAGAAACCAGCTCAGCATCAGCCTGTAAAGCAGGGCGCTTATGCCGTACTCCTTTATCCGCGAGCCCAGCGCCAGAAAGGTCTGTTTGAGTTTCATTTTGTTCTCCAATATATATAAAGTGATGTTATGTACAGGTTTGTTCTGCATAAAGAATTATAGCATATTTCCCGCATTATGTCAACAAATTATTAACAGCACTCTTTTCAGCCGTTGACATTCCGGGCATTTTTTGGTATAATGATAACAGGTCAAAAACCTGACTGATCTTTTATGAACGGAGGATAAGACAATGAAAGACATCAATGACATCAAGGAACTCAGAAAGCTTGATCTGTCCGAGGCGGGCAAGGATATGGATGTGTTCACCAGCATCGGCGCCGACTGGATGCTTGTTACCGCCGGCACTCCCGAAGGTTTCAATATGATGACGGCCTCATGGGGCTTTGCAGGTATCATGTGGAACAAGCCCTGCGCTATCACCGCTATCCGTCCTCAGAGATACACCAAGCATTTCATCGACGCCGGAGAGTATTTCACCCTCAGCTTCTATCCCCCGGAATATCGCAAGGCGCTGGCCTTCTGCGGCTCCAACAGCGGGCGTGACGTGAACAAGTGCGAAAAGACCGGCCTAATCCCTGTTAAGGTAGGGGAGACAGTGGCCTTCGAGCAGGCCTCGAGGATATTCCTCTGCCGCAAGCTCTACGCTCAGACCATGACAGAGGACAGCTTCACCGACAAGACCATAGTTTCCGACCAGTACCGCCTCAACGATTTCCACACAGCTTACTACGGCGAGATCGTGGCGGCTTACATCAGAGATTAATACCAAAAGGGGCTTTCAAAGCCCCTTTTTTTATTCCCCTGCCCATTCTTCCATTTTCTCGTCAAGCAGCTGCTTTGCCTCGTCCAGCTCGGCGCACTTGGCGCTCATAAGCGGGAAGTCCGCCGCCACAGCCGGGTCTGAGATCTCGGATTCAAGAGCTGCGATACGTTCCTCAAGCTCCATGATCTCGTCCTCCAACTCCTTTATTCGCGCACGGCGCTTGGCCTCGGCAGCACGCTGCTGCTTGGAGCGGTACTGGCGCTGCTTGCTCTCGCTGCGTTCTGCGAGCTGGGCAGCAAGCTTCTGCTCCTGTCTGAGCTGTTCGCTCTCGATGCGCTCCGCCTCAATGACTGCGGCGTAGGCATCGTAGTTGCCCTCAAAGCACCTGGCTCCCACCGGCGACAGCTCGATGACCCTGTCGGCGGTCTTGTTTATCAGATATCTGTCGTGGGACACCAGTATTATAGTCCCCTTATACTCCGCAAGAGCCTCCTCCAGCACTTCCTTGGTGCCCAGGTCTATGTGGTTGGTGGGCTCGTCCAGTATCAGCACGTTGCCCCGCTGTAATATCATATGCGCAAAGCAAAGCTTCGCCCTCTCGCCGCCGCTGAGCACCGACACCGGCTTAAATGCGTCCTCGCCGCTGATCAGTACCGCACCCAGTATGCTCCGCGCCTGCTGGTCGGAGATGCGTGGGAACTTCCTGCTCAGCGACCCGATAGCCGTGTCCCGCGGATCCAGCATAGAGTGCTCCTGGTCGAAGTAGCTTATTTTAACGTTTCCGCCCCAGCTGATGCTTCCCCCCTCGTGGGGAATGAGCCCCTGTATCAGCTTCAGCACCGAGGTTTTGCCGATACCGTTGGGACCGATGATGGCGGCGTGTTCGCCCCGCCTGATATGCAGCTCCAGAGAGGGGATGAGCTCCTTGCGCTTGGCACCCTCTCCCACTACTACCGGGCAATCCTTGACTTTGACTATATCCTTTGTGGGCTCGATGTCGTATTCGAGCCTGATCTTTGCCTGCTTTTCATAGGTTATGGGCTTTTCCGCCGGCTCAAAGCGGTCGAGCATATGCTGCCGGGACTTAGCCATTTTAGCTGTTGAAGCCCGGGTCTTGTTCCTGACGATGTATTCCTCCAGCTTTTCGATCTCCCGCTTCTGAGCCTCGTATTCCTTCACCTGACGCTCCACGCTGCTCTTTTTGAGCACTAAGTATTCGCTGTATCCGCCCTTGTATGAGGTCAGTCTGCCGTTTTCGATCTCGCAGATCCGGGTGCAGACCTTGTCAAGAAAATATCTGTCGTGGGATACTATCAGCACCGCCCCCCGGTAGCCTTTCAGATACCCCTCGAGCCAGGTCAGCGTCCTGAAATCAAGGTGGTTGGTGGGCTCGTCGAGGATGAGCAGATCGGGCTGTTCCAGCAGCAGCCGCGCCAGCGCAAGGCGGGTCTTCTCGCCGCCGGACAGGGTGGATATCTGCCTGTCTGTGGGAACGTCCCCGAAGCCCATGCCGTTGAGTATCATCCTGATCTTAACGTCCATGTTGTAGCCGTCGTGCGCCTCGAAGTATGCCGATAGCTGCGAATACTCTCCGCTTATCATTTCCAGCTGATCCGGCGCAAGAGAAGTCATGAGGCTTTCAAGCTCGCTCAGGCGCTCTTTGGCTTTGAGTAGCGGGTCAAAGGCACGCAGCATTTCCTCCTGTATGGTGTTTGAGCTTTCAAGGCCGCTGTTCTGTTCGAGATACCCGATGACGGTATTCCCCCCAACCGAGACCGATCCCAGCCCGTCAGGCGTCCGGTCGAACTCAGTTCTGCCGTTTATGATGTTGAGCAGGGTAGTCTTGCCGCAGCCGTTTCGCCCTATGAGGCCGATGCGCTCGTTGTTTTCAACGGTGAGGCTTATATCCCGCAGCAGCGGCTCGCCGTTGTAATATTTATATATGTGTTCCAAGGATAAGAGCATGGTTTCCCTCCGATGTTTTACTTACAGCACTATTATATCACAGTCTGTCGGTTTTTGCAACAGGGCAGGGAGGTGAAAAGCCCGCTTGGGCTGCTCCGCCGGGTCTTCTGGCTTGACAGTTTATAACAATGGTGCTATAATACATTAAATGGTTGTAAACTCTGCGGAGTTTTTTTCAGTCAGATGACCCTGATCTCGATCCCGCAGGGTTCTACGTAACGGGCGGCTCGGGCACAAAGGATGATCCCTACACATTCGGGTTGGAGTCTCCGGCTGCCAAAGTCAATTCCGATATGGATGACGATGCCATTCTTGCTGCATTGCAGTCCGGCGGCAGCATCATGCTCACAAGCGAGATATCGGTCAGCAGCATAATATCAATAGCTGATACCACTAAGGGCGCCTCACCTGAGCAGCTCACCTGCTATCTTGCTATCGACAATACATTATACCAGCCCGAAACAGATCTGTAAGGAGCCAGCCACCGTTCAGGTGACCTGTACAGAGCTCGAACTTGAAGTGATATAGTTCAGCACCGAGGACGTTATCGTGACCTCCTTCGGCAAAAAAAGATACGCTGGACTGCCCGGAACACTCCGACCTGTGTTACGGATATCGGCTTCGGTGATGCCGGCGGCAGCGCTGACATAGATTTCGGTCCCGGGACGGACACCGAAAGCAGGTCTCCCTCCGTCACCACCGCCGCCTCGCAGAACAGCGGCTCCGAGGATGCCCCGGAACAGTCTCAGTCCGCAAAGCCCGCAGAGGGCTCCTCTGCCCCCAAGCAGACTTCCGGCGACAGCACCGCTCCCGACATCACCAAGAAAACCACAGTTTCCGCCGAGCCCGGCAAGACCGATGACTCAAGCCAGTCAGGCAAGTCCTCCGGCACGTCAAGGACGACTAAGACCACCCAGTCCACCGGCAGCGGCAAATCCACCAGCTCCGGAAAGACTACCGGCAAGACTACCGAGGCCCCGAAGGATGATCCCTCCGAGGCTGAGACCACTGGCACCGTCGTTACCCCCGAGCCGAACATCATGCCCGACGACGGCAAGGACTGGTCGCCGCTGAAACCCTTCTGACAGCAAAAGCCCCGGCTGCTTTATCAGGCAGCCGGGGCTGATCTATTTGTCTTAGCTTGCACCGAAGGCCATGCCGATCAGTCTTACTGCGATCGCCACGAGCCATGCGATCCCGCATTGCCACAGCACCGTCACCAGTGCCCACTTGTGACCGAGCTCCCGCCTTACCGAGGCGATAGCCGCCACACAGGGGGTATAGAGCAGCGAGAACACCAGCATAGTAACAGCACCCAGTGAGGTCATTGAGCCCACCATTCCGGCAGGGTAGAGCACTTCGAGGGTGGAGACCACGCTCTCTTTGGCAAGGAAACCTGTTATCAGAGCAGTGACTATCCGCCAGTCACCCAGTCCGAGGGGTAGCAGCAACGGAGCTATGAATCCCGCGATGACCGCCAGCATACTGTCGTGGGAGTCGCTGACGAGGTTGAAGGAGAAGTTGAAACTTTTAAGGACCCACACCACCACAGATGCCACAAGGATAATGGAGAACGCCCTCGTCAGGAAGTCCTTGGCCTTGTCCCAGAGCAGCAGCAGCACGTTCTTGGGAGCGGGCAGCCGGTAGTTTGGCAGCTCCATAACAAAAGGCACAGGCTCCCCTCGGAACACCGTCCCCTTGTAGAGCAGCGCCGCGAATATCCCGGTGAGGATGCCCAGCAGATAGAGCCCTATCATGATGAGAGCCTTCTTCTCCGGGAAGAACGCATCCACAAAAAATGCGTAGATAGGCAGCTTTGCGGTACAGCTCATGAAAGGCGTGAGCAGTATGGTCATCTTGCGGTCACGGTCGGAGGGGAGCGTCCGCGTTGACATGACAGCAGGCACGGTACATCCGAAACCTATCAGCATCGGCACGATGCTCCGCCCCGAAAGCCCCAGCTTTCGCAGCATCTTATCCATAACGAAGGCCACCCGGGCGATGTAGCCGCTGTCCTCCAGCATGGAGAGGAAGAAGAACAGCGTCACGATTATAGGCATAAAACTCAGCACCGTTCCGACGCCGGAGAAGATGCCGTCGATTATCAGTCCGTGGAGTATGGGGTGGATATCCGCCTCGGTTAGCAGGTCGTCTGCGGTGGCAGTGAAGCGGTCTATGCCCATTTCAAGCAGCTTTTGCAGCCCCGCTCCGATGACGTTGAAGGTCAGGAAGAAAACCGCCGCCATGATCCCGATGAACAGCGGGATCGCAGTATACCTCCCGGTGAGCACCCGGTCTATGCGGCTGCTGCGGATGTGTGCGCGGCTCTCCCGGGGCTTGTGCACGGTGTCCCGCACGACTTTGATTATGTATCGGTACCGCATATCCGCGATAGCCGCTGCACGGTCAAGGCCCCGCTCCTTTTCGAGCTGCGCCACGATGTGGTCTATGGTATGGGTCTCGTTCTCGTCGAGGTCGAGCTGTTTGAGCACGAGCTCGTCGCCCTCAGTTACCTTGCTGGCGGCGAACCGCACCGGCAGACCCTTAGCCTCGGCGTGATCCTCTATCAGATGCGCTATGGCGTGCAAGCATCGGTGAACTGCGCCGCCGTTGGTGTCCTTGCCGCAGAAGTCCTGTTCAAGGGGGCGCTCCTGATAGTGGGCTATGTGTATTGCGTGGTCGATAAGCTCCTCGATGCCCGAGTTCTTGCTTGCAGATATGGGAACTACCGGCACACCCAGCATGGCCTCCATTGCGTTGATGTCCACGCTGCCGCCGTTGGCAGTCAGCTCATCCATCATGTTAAGGGCTATGACCATAGGTATGTTCATTTCAAGCAGCTGCATGGTCAGATACAGGTTGCGGTCTATGTTAGTTGCATCAACAATATTGATGATGGCATGGGGCTTCTCGTCGAAGACAAAATTCCGAGATACTATCTCCTCGCTGGTGTAGGGCGACATAGAATAGATCCCGGGCAGGTCGGTAACTACGGTATTCTTGCGGCCTCTGATCTCGCCGTCAGTCCGGTCAACGGTCACTCCGGGGAAGTTTCCCACATGGCGGTTGGCACCGGTGAGGCGGTTGAACAGAGTAGTCTTGCCGCTGTTCTGGTTGCCCACCAGGGCAAAGCGCAGCACCGTATCGTCGGGCAGGGGATCGCCGCTGCCTTTTTCGTGGAAGATGCCGTCCTCGCCGAGACCGGGGTGAGCCACCTTGCGGCGGGGCTTTTCCTGTGCGGCGTCTTCGGGCGGGATATCCTTAGGGACGATGTCGATGTGCTTTGCATCGTCGAGGCGCAGGGTAAGCTCATATCCGTGCAGCCGCAGCTCCATGGGATCGCCCATAGGCGCGAACTTCACCAGCGTGACCTGCACCCCTGGTATCAGCCCCATATCAAGAAAATGCTGCCGGAGAGCGCCCTCTCCGCCGACAGCAGTGACCTCCGCAGACTTGCCGGCGGTCAGCTCGTTTAATGTCATGGCGATAGCTCCTTATGTTGTCTGTTAAAGTAAACCGTGTCCAGTACTCAATAGTTAAAATGCTGTTTAGTTAAGAATGAAAGTGAATTGTGACGGCGAGGAGGGGCTTTTGGGGCAGAGTGAACGCAGCAACAAAGGAGCGGAGTGAACGCCGCCCCAAACTCAAAGCCCCGACGATCCGGGGGTATGGGGGCGGAGCCCCCATTTAGATAAGTTGATTACCCGGTGATCTCTTTGGTCCTGTACGTCAGCGTCAGCAAACTGTCGCCCAGGTGGACATTCTCCACCACTATATCTTCATAGTCGATAGACAGATCATAGTGAGAGTAGTTCCAGAAGGCTTTCAGCCCCAGGGTCACAAGGCGCTCGGCGATCTCCTGAGTCTCGGCCTTTGGTATGCACAGCACGGCGATCACCGGCTTTTTCTGTCGGCAGAAGCTTTCAAGCTCGCTCACATGGCGCACGTTGAGATCTCCCACCTGCTCTCCGGTGATGGCAGGGTCGCGGTCAAAGATGCCGATGAGCTCGCAGCCCCGGGTGGAAAAGTTTATATGCGTGGCGATTGCACGACCAAGATTTCCCGCCCCGATGACGATAGTGCGGAAACCCTTGTCAACGCCCAGTATCTGACCGATCTCTGCGTGGAGCTGCGCCACGTTATAGCCGTAGCCCTGCTGTCCAAAGCCCCCGAAGCAGTTGAGATCCTGCCTTATCTGCGAGGCGGTGAGCTTCATCATGTCAGAGAGCTCCCGGGAGGATATCCGCAGAGTGCCTTTGTTTTTCAGCTCGCCGAGAAAGCGGTAATACCTCGGCAGCCTCTTTATCACCGATGCCGAGACCGGATTGTTAGTCTTCATAGGATCCTCTTTCCTGATGCCGTCTTATGCGACATTGATATTTTTGTAACGATATTATTATACATCTGTTCCTGCGATTTGTCAAGGGGCGGCAAGGCGTTTTTATCTGTACAAAAAAGAGGACACCTTTTCAGATGTCCTCTGTAAGCATCAGTCAAGAGCGATTATCTCTTTGTAAAACTCGGTGTAGTCGGTGCGCTTTTCGTTGGTGAAGGCGATAGCGCTGCGGGGATGCCTGTTAAGGATGCCTGTCATCAGGTACTGGAGGTCGTAGCCCCAGACGATGCCCTGTTCCTTAAGAGGCAGCATATAGTTCTCGATGAACTTGATCACCGGATAAACGTTGTATTTCGGGTTCTTAAGGAAGCTCAGAAGTAATTCCATAGCGCAGTTTCCGGCGCCTCTGCCCATAGCCGAGTAGGTGGCGTCCAGCCAGTCAACGCCGTCGCCCACGGCCTCAATAGTATTCGCAAATGCCAGCTGCTGGTTGTTGTGGGCGTGGATGCCGATCTTCTTGTTGTACTTGGAGGCGAACTCCTCGTAAACGCTTACAAGTCTCTGTATCTGCTCGGGATAGAGGGCACCGAAGCTGTCCACGATGTAGAGCACGTCAACGGAGGATCTGCCGAGAATGTCGAGAGCAGCCCTAACGTCGCCCTCCTGAGTGTTGGAGATTGCCATGATGTTGCAGCTAACCTCATAGCCCTTCTTCTTGGCGTCCTCGATCATGTCAACGGCTGTGGGTATGGTGTGCAGGTAGGTGGCAACTCTTATCAGGTCGATAGGCGACTCGGAGCGGTCGTGGATATCGTTCTTGTAGTCGCAGCGCCCAACGTCAGCCATTACAGCGATCTTAAGGTCGGTGTTGTTCTCGCCTACGATAGAGCGGATGTAGTCGTCGTCGCAGAACTTGCATTTGCCGAACTTTTCCTCGTCGAAAAGCTCTCTGTCGGCCTTGTAGCCGAACTCCATATAGTCAACTCCGGAGCGGAGATTAGCGTTATACAGCGCCTTTACGAAATCATCGGAGAAGAAGAAGTCGTTGACAAGTCCGCCGTCGCGCAGGGTAGCGTCAACGACCTTAATGTCCGGGCGGTAATCTAAAAGCTTAGATATTTCTTTCATTTTCATCATTTCCTTTCTTGGGGCCATGCATTTTAGTGCTTTAAAGTGTATAATCAACATGATATATTATAGCATAGTAAGGAGTATTTGTCAAACAAAAATGCGTAAAATTTTTGTGACGAAGAACGTCCCCCATAACAAAACACCTCCGCCGGATCGACCGGCGAAGGTGTGAGATCTCATTCAGTCTGAGCCTCTTACGAGGGAACTGAGGTAGCGGTGGGCTTGGTGCCGTTGAAGTAGTCACCGAAGGCATAGCCCCTCTGACCGTTGTATTCAACATAGAGCCAGTTGCCGTTTACAACAGCATAAGCCTTGACCTGAGCTCCTGTGGGTATGGTAGTCAGGCTCTTGGAGCTGGAAGTCGGCTCGGTACGCAGGTATACATCGCCCTTGACCACCATGTCGGTGGATTCAAGCCCGTCAAGACCCGGCTGATAGGGGTCTCCCTCGGTGGTGGCGGCAGTGGTCTTTTTCTTCTTGGTGGTAGTTACCTGCTCGGTAGTGGTGGTGGTAACGGTAGTATAGTTAGGCGGTGTGGTGAGCTTTCCGGTCTGCTTCTCGGTGGAAGCGGTGCTCACAAACAGGCTCTTGGCGAACAGCATCACCGCGATTATGACTACCAGCGCGGTTATCATGATAGCTATGATACCCTTAACGTGTGAGCCCCAGTCAGTTGTAGTCTCCTCGAACTCCTCACGGCGCGGCGGCCTTCTCTTTTTCGTTGCCATTGTCTTGCTCCTTCCTGTGAACAGAATATGTATATTAATATCATAATTCCGACGTATACACTTATTATACAACATAAAATGACGCAAGTCAATTAAAAATCGGTTACATATTTCAAAGGTCAGAAATCTATTGATTTTTCCCGAACATTGTGCTATACTGTATTAGTATGCGGACACGCATCTGAAATATGCATCATATTCTATTATAAAAGGAGTTAAGCAAAATGTCAAGCACTTCGGGCTGTGGTTTTTCCGCGGGCTTGCGAGACGGCATACCCATCGCCCTGGGATATCTCTCGGTGTCCTTCGGCTTCGGTATCATGGCTGTCTCCAACGGATTGTCGGTATTCGCCGCGGTACTTATCTCAATGACCAATCTCACCTCCGCGGGGCAGGTGGCGGGTCTCACCGTCATCGCCTCAAACGGCGGCATGATCGAAATGGCGGTGGCACAGCTGGTCATAAACCTGCGTTACTCGCTGATGAGCCTCTCCCTCTCCCAGAAGCTTGACCGCCACTTTACCTGGCTGTCGAGGCTTGGAACGTCCTTTGGCATCACTGACGAGATATTTGCAGTAGCCTCCGGACGCAGCGGCGAGGTCTCGAAGCAGTACATGGCAGGCCTAATATCCCTCCCCTGGGTGGGTTGGTCTCTGGGTACGCTGCTGGGCGCGGCGGCAGGGGAGATACTTCCCGAAAAGCTTAAAGCCGCCCTGGGCATCGCCATATACGGTATGTTCGTGGCGATCTTCGTACCTGCGGCGCGTAAGGCCATAGGGGTGCTTGTTGTTGTCATCACGGCTATCGCAGGGAGCTGTGCGCTGAAATACATCCCCCTGTTTGAGGACATCTCCGACGGCTTTGCGATCATCATAACCACAGTCATCGCGGCGGCTTTAGGAGCGGTATTCTTCCCGGTGAAGACCGAACAGACGGAAGGAGATGAACCGGCATGAGCACACGACTGATACTCTACATAGCGGTAATGGCGGGAGTTACCTATCTCGTCAGGGCGCTGCCCATGATGGTCTTCCGCAAGAAGATCAAGTCTCAGCTGGTGCAGAGCTTCCTCTACTACGTACCCTACGCGGTACTGGGCGCCATGACCGTCCCGGCGGTGTTCTATGCCACCGGTAACATGATCTCAGCCAGCGTTGGACTGGCGGCAGCCTTTGTGCTGGCCTTCTTCGGGCAGTCGCTCATAGTGGTAGCCCTGACAGCCAGCGGCGCGGCATTCATCGCCGAGCTGATGATCGGCGCGGCGGGATAGCTAAACACATACACAAAACAGCCCGGTCTCGTAACGAGGCCGGGCTGTTATCATCTGTGATTTATTTGCCGTAGTAGCACTTCTTGTAGATCTCTTTGAGCTCCTCAATGAGCGGATAGCGCGGATTTGCGCCGGTGCACTGGTCGTCAAACGCATCCTCGGACATCTTGTCGAGGGTGGCGAGGAAGTCCTCCTCGCTGATGCCGTACTCTGCTATGGTCTTCTTGCAGCCCACAGTCTCCTTAAGCTCCTCCACCTTAGCGCAGAGCAGGTCAAGGCATTCCTGATCGTCCTTGCCGTTGAGACCGAGGTAACGTGCGATCTGAGCATACTTGGCAAGGGCATTGGGGTATTCATACTGCGGGAAGGTGCCCATCTTGGTGGGAGCCTCGGCAGCGTTGAACTTCATGACCTCGGTTATGACCAGTGCGCAGCAGATGCCATGGGGCAGGTGGTGATATGCGCCCAGCTTGTGAGCCAGCGAGTGGCCGATACCCAGGAAAGCGTTTGCAAAGGCCATACCGGCCATAGTCGCGGCGTGAGCCATGTTCTCGCGGGCACGTACTGCGGTCTGACCGTTGGCTACGCACTCAGGCAGGTTCTCGAAGGTCTTTTTCAGCGACTGGAGAGCGATACCGTCTGTAAAGTCGGTAGCCATTACAGATACCAGAGCTTCAAGATCGTGAACCATGCAGTCGAGACCCGAGGCCGCAGTCAGGCCCTTGGGGGCGCTCATCATCATGTCGGTGTCAACGATAGCCATGTTGGGCATGAGCTCATAGTCCGCAAGGGGATACTTGTGACCGGTCTTGTCGTCGGTGATGACTGCGAAGGGCGTTACCTCCGAGCCGGTGCCGGAAGAGGTGGGAACGCAGATGAAGTATGCCTTCTCGCCCATTTTCGGGAAGGTGTAAACGCGCTTTCTGATGTCGATGAAGCGCATAGCCATGTCATAGAAGTCCGCATCGGGATGCTCGTACAGCACCCACATGATCTTGGCAGCGTCCATAGCCGAACCGCCGCCCACGGCGATGATGGTGTCGGGCTCGAAGGCGCGTATCATCTTCACGCCCTCCAAAGCGCAGGAGAGTGACGGGTCGGGGGCAACGTCGGAGAAGGTCTCGTGTACGATGCCCAGTTTATCCAGCTTGTCGGTTATGGGCTTGGTGAAGCCGTTCTTGAACAGGAAACTGTCGGTCACGATGAAGGCGCGTTTCTTGCCCATTACGCTGCCCAGCTCGTCAAGGGCTGTGGACAGGCAGCCTTTCTTGAAGTATACCTTTTCGGGGGCTCTGAACCAAAGCATATTCTCTCTCCTTTCGGCAACGGTCTTTACATTCAGCAGATGCTTGACTCCCACGTTCTCGGATACCGAGTTGCCGCCCCATGAGCCGCAGCCAAGAGTCAGTGAGGGGGCCAGGTTGAAGTTGTAAAGATCGCCGATGCCTCCGTGAGAGGAAGGTGTGTTGACAAGTATGCGGCAGGTCTTCATCTTTGCAGCGAACCTGTTGATCTTATCAGTCTCGGTTACTGCATCCACATACAGCGACGAGGTGTGACCGAAACCACCGTCCTGGACAAGCCTGTCGGCCTTTTCCATAGCGTCGTCGAAATCCTCGGCCTTGTACATTGCAAGAACAGGGGAGAGCTTTTCGTGGGCGAATTCCTCATCGAGATCCACACGCTCCACCTCGCCAATAAGGATCTTGGCGGACTTGGGTACCTCAAAGCCCGAGAGCTGCGCGATCTTGTACGCCGACTGGCCTACGATCTTGGCGTTGAGTGCGCCGTTGATTATAATGGTGCGCCTTACCTTGTCGCATTCCTCGGGGGAGCAGATGTGGCAGCCGCGGGCGGCAAATTCCGCCTTGACCTCGTCGTAGATGCTTTTCTCAACGATGACGCTCTGCTCCGAGGCACAGATCATGCCGTTGTCGAAGGTCTTGGAGTGAATGATCGAGTTGACCGCCAGCTTGATGTCGGCGCTCTCCTCGATGACTGCGGGAGTATTGCCCGCGCCGACGCCTATTGCGGGCTTGCCGCTGGAGTAGGCGCTCTTGACCATTCCGGGACCGCCGGTGGCAAGGATTATGTCGGCCTCTTTCATAACGAGGTTGGTCATTTCAAGGGAAGGCACATCTATCCAGCCGATGATCCCCTCGGGGGCTCCGGCCTTCACAGCAGCCTCATATACGATACGTGCCGCCTCGATAGTGCTCTTTTTAGCGCGGGGGTGGGGGCTGATAATGATGCCGTTGCGGGTCTTCAAGCAGAGCATTGTCTTGAATATCGCGGTGGAAGTCGGATTGGTGGTGGGGATGACCGCAGCCACAACGCCGATAGGCTCAAGCACCTTCTTGGTGCCCATGGCTTTGTTCTCCTCCACTATGCCGACGGTCTGAGTATTGCGGTAAGCATTATAGATATACTCGGCGGCGTAGTTGTTCTTGATGACCTTGTCCTCTACAACGCCCATTCCGGTCTCCTCGACGGCGAGCTTTGCAAGGGGTATGCGTGCCATGTTCGCTGCGATAGCGGCAGCCTTGAAGATCTCATCGACCTGCTCCTGAGAATAGGAAGCGAATTTCCTCTGCGCCTCTCTTACTTCTCTGATCTTTGCCTCGAGCGCCTCAACGCTGTCCACGAGGCCGGTGCCTGTGAAGTCTGCCATAACATTACCTCCGTACAGTTATATTTTGGTAAACCCCGACCGCGGGGCCTGATAGTCTTACTTTCATTATACCCATTATATCAGCTTGTTATTTTTTTGTCAATCCTGTTTTGGTACAGCTTTTATACTATTTTAAGCCCTTTTCTTATTCATTATACACAAAGCCCTTTTAAGCTCCGTGAAGCTGCGCATTTACGCGCTTTTGGATGCCTTTTTGAGCATATCCGGCATATTGCGATGTGTATATCGTAACAAAATGTAAACAAAGCGTTATGAAATAGCAAACAATAGCGGATATTACAAAAATCTCTTGACATTTTATTATTTTGTGCTACAATATAGATAAATACTATTATGGTTAGGAGCGATACTATGGAATTACAGGAACTCATAGCTCAGAATGATTTCTACGACGTATACAAGTCGGATAAAATGGCTGTCAGTGTCTACAAAAAGCCGGAGTACAAGGAGAAGTGCCTCTATGCGGCGCTGACCCATGCAAGAGTCGAGACCACTCTCGGCAATTCCTCCATCAAGATGCCCCAGCTCCATGAGGTGCTGGTCATCGACGGCAAGTGGAGCAACGTCATGGACTGGATAGAGGGGGATACCCTCGAGCAGCTCATCAGGAAGAACCCCGAAAAGAGCGACCAGTACCTTGAAAAGCTTCTCGACGTGCAGATCGAGATACATGACCAGTATATGCCGCTGCTCTCCAAGCTGAAAGACAAGATGTCCCGCCAGATCAAGAGCCTGGGTCAGATCGACGAGATCCGCAAGTACGAGCTGCTTACCCGTCTCGATTCGATGCCCAAGCACATAAAGCTTACCCACAACAGCTTTGAGCCCAAGAACGTCATCATCAATGACCAGGGCACCTTCGTCGTCAACTGGGGTCACGCCCGTCAGGGCAACGCCTCCGCCGACGCGGCGAAGACCTATCTGCTGCTGAAGCTGCATATGCCGGAGATCGCCGACGCTTATCTTGAGCGCTACTGCATCAAGACCTCCACCTCCAAGCGCTATGTACAGGCATGGCTGCCTATCGTTGCGGCGGCTCAGCTTGACAAGGGAATAGAATCCGAAAAGGAATTCCTGCTTCGCTGGATCGACGTTGTGGACTATTCGTGATAATCGTGCCGACTGCCTGCTCCCTATGGGGGCGGGCAGTTTTTATATGAGCTCCTTGTAGTTGCCCAGGAACTTGAAATAAGACAGCTCATATTCCAGTTCCTCGATTATCATAGCCACCTGAGGCGTTTGCAGCGAGCCCTCGAAATCCAGATAGAACACTACGTCAAAATCTGTGTTGGCTATGGGGCGGGACTCGATCATGGTCAGGTTGAGCCCCGATGCCGAAAACTTCGTCAGCATACGGTAAAGCGAGGACTTCTGATGAGGCAGTGCCAGCGATACCGAGATGATGTTTGAGCCCTCCTCGCCGAGAGCATCCTTCGAGACCAGTATGAACCGGGTGTAGTTCTGGTCGGCGTTGGCGATGCTCTGTTCAAGCACTTCAAGACCCTGCTCACTGGCGCACTGCTCCGAGCAGATGGCGGCATAGGGTTTTTCGCTCTCCGCTACGTGCTTGGCGGCAAGGGAGGTGTTCTCGCAGGGGTGGGGGCGCAGAGAGTGCTCGCCTAAGAACTGTGAGCACTGCATCAGCGCCTGATCGTGGGACCAGACCTCCTTGATGTCGCTGAGCTTCACGCCCTTTTTTGCCGCAAGGCAATGGGAGATCCTCAGCTTGGTGGTGGAGCATATTTTAAGGTCGTACTCTTTGAGCAGCTCGTAGGTCTGACCCACCGAGCCCGCAGTAGAGTTGACTATGGGCAGCACGCCGAAACGCACCTCGCCGCTCTCAACGGCCTTGAATACCTCTCTGAAAGAGCTGTAAAACCGTGGGGTGAGCTTGTCTGAGAACTTTTGGCAGGCAAAGTGCGAATACGACCCGCTGATCCCCGGTACAGCCGCTGTTTCTGGCTTAGAGAGATCCAGCACCGACCAGTCCGGAGCGGGCTTTCCGGAAAGCAGCTGCTGGAACTGCAAGGTCTTGGATATGTCCATGAGGGTGGTGAAAAGCAGCTGACCGCCGCCTTCGAGCCAGTCGGGCATATCGTTTTTCACACGCTGGAGTATCTCATTCTCACGTCCGCTCTGAAAGACCTGTATGCCGTGAGCCTCCTTGTACCGCGCCACGTCTATGCACAGATCCATGCGCTGCTTGAACAGCTCCTCTATCTGCTTGTCGATCTTGTTTATGCCTTGCCTTAATTCGTCGAGTTCCATTATACCATTCCTTTTTCCAGTAGATCTATGACCTTGTCAAGGCTTTCGCAGCAGCCGCTGAGCAGCGGGAGGATATCCTCCGATGGCTGTGTGCCGTCCGGCACCATGACAACGTTGAGCCCCGCCGTCGCCGCCGAGATTATGCCGTTGGGAGAGTCCTCCAAAGCAAGACATTCAGCGGCTTCAAGTCCAAGAGCTTCACAGGCCTTGATGTATATTTAGGGTGCAGGCTTGCCGAGAGTTACCATGTTGCCACATATCAAGTCTGTGAACTTGTCAAGCACGCCAACGCTTTCCAGATACTTCTTCGTCCTCTCGGAGTCGGTGGCAGTGCAGACTGCCGCTCTGATGCCGTTGGCCTTGAGCCAGTCCAGCAGCTGGTCGAGACCCTTTTTCTTGACAATGCCGTGCTCGGCGATGTAGGCGTTCATCAGCTCTATCCTGCGTGCGCGGACAGCGCTGTAATCAAAGCCCTCTCCGAACTGCCGTTTCAGATACCTGACAGCAAAGGTTTAATACATGGAGCGTATAGCCAGCGAGTGAGCGACAGTCATCTGATAGCCGTACTCGGCGGCAGCCTCCCGCCAGAACCTTTGCAGAAGCTTCTCGGTGTCGAGCATGAGCCCGTCCATATCGAGTATAACAGCCTTTATCATATCAGCATCTCTGTTCTGTTCTATTATACCAAATCTAAGCATGGATTTCAAGCATAAAATTCTTAACAATGACACGCCTTTTCCCCTGATGCCCTTAACCGTTTCTCCGCGGATTTGACAAATGCTGTAATCAGTAGTATAGTTATAGTAGAAAGGGGGGCTTAACGTGAACAGCTTTACCAAAAAGCTCGGCATCGCAGTTGATATTCTTATGTTTGTCCTGCTGATCATGCAGATGCTGTATATCTTTACCGGCAATACTATCCACGAGATCACCGGGATAAGCTTTTTCGTATGTCTGATCATCCACATGGTGATCAAACGCAAATGGCTCAAAGCCCTTGTCACCGGCAAGCTGAAATGCCCCGGCTTCTTGCGCAAGCTGGAGGTATTCGTGACCTGTCTGCTTGTTATCTGCTGCGCCGTGCTCATGTTCAGCAGTATGGGCGTCTCGCGGACGC
The DNA here is from genome assembly GCA_017529875.1 of Ruminococcus sp. GTDB lineage: Bacteria > Bacillota > Clostridia > Oscillospirales > Ruminococcaceae > FB2012. Next base: position 66,056 of record JAFXNC010000030.1, read on the forward strand.
TGTTTCCCTGGTTCAAGTTCATGGGCAGCAGCGACCTCCACAGGTATCTTGCCTCGGCAGTGCTGGGATTGGCAGCATTCCATGCAGGGCTGCGGTTCTGTGTGCGCTCCAAGAAGAAAAAGACTGTTGTTCTCACCATCCTCGCCGGACTTGCAGGGGTCAGCATAGGCTTGTTCGGAGTGCCTTATCTCAACCGTCATTTCAGGACTGTCACAGTCAGCTATGCCGAGGCCGTCACCGGCGAAAAGGCAGAGTGGCAGGGCAGCAAGCCGCTGATAGTATACTTTACCCGGATGGGAAACACCGACTTCGAGCCGGACGTTGATGCTGTTTCGGGAGCCTCTTTGCTCCTTGCCGACGGTAAGCTCACCGGCAGCAACGAGCTGCTGGCGGATATGCTGGCTGACATCACCGGCTGTGAAAAACAGGCTATCACCATGACCGGCGACAAGTACCCCTCCGGTTACGGAGCCACGGTGATGCAGGCGGTAGACGAGATCAGCTCAGGTTATCACCCGCCCATAGAGCCTGTCGATGTATCGGATTATGACAGCATAATCCTGATCTATCCGCTGTGGTGGGGTACGATCCCGCCCGCAGCAGCGACCTTCCTTGACAGCGCCGACTTCACCGGCAAGACTGTATACCTGATCGCCACCCAGGGCAGCTCAGGCTTTTCCGACAGTACCGAGGATATCCGGGCCCTCGTCCCCGGAGCAGAGGTCAAAGAGGTAATGAGCATCTACTGCGACGACATCCCGAAGGCGCGGGAAAGTCTGTTGGAGTGGGTCAGAGAAGCCGGGAACTGACAACAGACAATTGTTTCAGTATACAGGAGACATCAAAAGCGCAGGCGCGATAAATATGTTTCATTAAGGCACTTTTGTCAGGAAACTGACGGAAGTGCCTTTACTTTACTTTGCTTTGTGCAGCGCCTGCTAAAATAAAAAAGAATAATAGATTGAACATAGTTCGATCTGGTATCGCCTTTGGCGATGATCATTAGATCCGTCCGCTTCGCAGACACCGGAGAGCTTTATACAGATACTCCTAAATCGCCACCGCGCTATACGGTATCTCCTTTTAGTTTTTGCAGGGGTAAGATAATATTCTGATATCTGCGGTCAATTTTTTTCTGCACCCTCTTGACAAAACTAACGAACGGTAGTATAATAACTATCAGACGGTACAAAGGAGGCAAAGTATGAATCAGAAAGAAAGAATAATCCTTGCAACATTGGAGCTTGCCGCCGAGCACGGGCTGGGGAGCGTGTCCATGTCGATGATCGCCGATAAGCTGGGCATCCGCAAGCCCTCGCTGTATAACCACTTCGAGTCCAAGGAGGCTATCATCGACGCCATGTACCATTTTCTCCGGGAAAGCTCCCGGCAGAAGGTGTCTTCCGCGAATATCGACCTGGGACAGCTGGTCAAGGGCAGGACCGCCGAGGAAGTCCTGCTCATGACCGTGGGCAGCTACCACAGCATGAACGAGCAGGATGATATGATGAGCTTTTACAAGGTGATCTACTCTCAGCGAGCTGTGGATCCCACCGCCGCAGGCATTATGGCTGACGAGACCGAGCGCATGATACTGGCGACCAAAGCTCTGTTTTACGCCCTCCACGCCCACGGAAAGCTTGACGCCCCGGATATCGACACGGCGGCATTGTCCTTTGCCATGACAGTCCACGGGCTCATGGATTATATGCATGACTGCACCAACTGCGGCAGAGCATCTCACAGCGAGCTGCTCACCGATTACATCAAATGGTTCTGCAAACAGTACGGGAGGAATGGAAATGAAGGATAATACTCTTATCAAAAAGTTCGGACTGCTGGGCGTTGTCGCCCTGCTCTCATACACAGCAGCGGTGATATTTGCCCCCCTGGATTACCCCGGCTACGACTGGATGTCCCAGGCGGTCAGCGACCTTAGCGCCGAGAATTCCCCCTCCAGAGCCCTTTGGAACACCATCGCCGCGCCTTATAACAAGTGTACCCTGGTCTGTCTTATGTCGGTATGCCTTTATGTGCAGGGCAGGCTCACAAAGCCTTTGCGGGCGGGCATCTGCCTGTTCACAATAATGAGCTGGATATCCGGCATCGGCTACGCCATGTTTCCCCTCTCCGAGAGCGGCAATCCCGACAAGTTCCAGGACATCATGCACACCTACGTCGTAACTCCGTTGGTAGTAATGCTCTCTATCGCCTCGCTGGTGACTATCATCGTGGGCGGCTGCAAGAATAAGCAGTACCGCTTCATGGCAGCAGGCGCAGGCATCGCTCTGGGAATGATGTTCCTCGGACCCATCGGCATGGCGGCGCTGCCCAAAGCCTATTTCGGTATCGCAGAGCGTTTCAGCGTCTTCGCCGCCACCGGCTTCACCTGCTTCCTCGGTATATGCCTTTTCAAGGGTTTCGGGGAGAAGGATAACTAAACAAAAAAGAAAACAAGGTATCGCCGTGATACCTTGTTTTTTGCATATTTGGTCAGAACAGGTTCAGACTTCGCCCTCTGCGGCGCTCTCAGTCTCGCCCTCGGCGGTGCTCTCAGCCTCGGCGGCGCTCTCAGCCTCGGCGGCGCTTACGCTCAGGGAGCCCAGTACTGCCTTGGCCTCGGCGCTGTCAAAGGCAAATCCAACGCCGGAAACTCTCAGGAACCTGCCGTTGGAGCTGCCGTAGATCTCAAAACCCTTCGAGAAGTCGTTGCCGTACTCAAAGCCGTTCCACTCGATGCCGTTCAAAGTCGTAGCGGGCAGATCCTTCTGCTCGAGGGTATAGGTCTTTTTATTGTATTCGTACTGTCTCTTCTGGACTTCCTCGGTCTCGCAGTTAAGGGAGAAGTAGGAGAAGTCCGACTTCTTGATCGAGCAGAACTCAGGGTCGTTGTCGTCGAATACGTCGCCTGTTCTCAGCTTCCAGCCCTCCGGGAGCATAAAGGTATATACGCCCCAGGCAGTGGTCTCGCCGGTGATCTCCTTGCTGTCGCCTGCCTGTGACTCTGTGGCTGCCTGGCTGTCATCGGCAGCGTCTGCTGTTGAGTTGCTGCCGGCTGTATCCGACTTGGATGAACTGTCGCTGCTCCCGCAGGAAGCAAACCCGAGAGACATAACACCTGCCAGCGTGAGAGCTGCCAGTCTAACGATCATTGATCTTTTCATACTTATTCCTCCTGATATGGTCATTGGGCTTTGTGTAAAGCCTGTTGCCGCTCAGCGGCTGATCGAAACTGACACACGGTCAATTTCTTCGCGTCCTTTATTATACCACAGGAGCCTGAGCTTGTCAAGCGGGAAGTTCCCGACAAGCTGTATTTCAGTTTTATAACTGTCCGCAAAATTGTACAGTTTACTTGAACTGCTTTTCCACCCACTGTACCATCTTGGGTATGTAGCTGCCGCGCCCGCCGAAGAAATCCTTGATGCAATTGGCGGAGCTGTAACCTCCGTTCACCGCTTCGTCAGCCGAGCCGGTGCCGGGATAGCGCTTGAAGAACTGCTCATACAGCGGCGAGTACTGAGCTGTCAGGCTTTCAAGCTTGGCAGTCAGGTTGTCCTTGCTGTAAATGCCCTCGGAAAGCTCGCCCAGCTTTGTCAGATAGTCGCTCCTGAATCCCTCGTTGGTCATCAGATAGGCAAAGCACAGCACCGCCGGGTTGTTGGTATCCATGTCAAGCAGTCCCTTGGGCTTGTAGTTGTCGTCCTTGATGGTGTTGGTGTTGGTGTCCTGCCTGCCGGATACGCCGCCGAATTCCAGGTCATAGAACATGAACCTCCACCGCCCGTCGGAGTACTCGTTGCCCTCGGTGACATTGGCTGTCTTCCACATGGACCAGTTCTTGCCCGGCCAGTCCCACTTGTTGTTGATCCATACCTCGGTGAGGAAGTAGTCCCGGCAGCTCTCCACGTCAACAAGCTTGGCAAATTCGTCGTAAGCCTCCTGAGTATCGAGAGACTTGTGGCTCTTGAAGAAGTCCAGCAGCGGCTTGAAATAGTAGCTTTCATGCTCACCCTCGGGCAGCTCACCCTCGTCAAGCTTGTAGCCCAGTTTCAGCGCCTCGGCATCGCCCTTGTAGACGATGACGTCTTTGTTGTTCACGCCGTAGTGATCCTCAAAATAGTTGTCGGAGTAGTCCTCCTCCAGAACGTAAAGTCCCCAGTATTCGCCGTTGAGATACACCACACAGGGACGTGACGCCTTGGTGGAGCAGTCCAAGGAAGTGGACAGCTGTTGCCAGTAGGTGTCGTTGAATTTAGCTGAGAACGCGCAGTTGCCGCCTGCACGCAGCACCAGCGTTTTGAAGCTTGTTATGTCCTCGCCGGAGGAGTTTTTCAGCCCCTCGAAAAGCGGTGCCTCAAACCGCTGCTCGCCGTAGCTATTTCGGGCATAGAGCCGCAGACCCTTGATAAGGTCTGAGCGGGAGTAGTTGCCCTGAACTCTGATGCCGCAGTCCTGTGAGATGACAGTCTTTGAACCGTCGGGGGAGATCTCGAAGAACTCCGCGTGAACGGGGCGCTCCCATTCCTTGCCGCGCTGCTTGTAGTTGGCGTCGGCCTTGCGTGCAGTCTCGCCGTCATTGTAGGAGGCGCCGTCAGCGATCAGCTCTTTTAAGCTTGCGTCGAAAATGTCCCCCTTGACGTAAATGCCGTGGTCGGCGGAGAACAGGTCGTCGTAGTTCATGGACAGCGAGACCACCGAAAGGGAAGTCCCCGCCGCCTTGCAGCTCTCGGCAAGACCCTGTATATGCTCCTCTGCGGTGCCGATGAAATAGGTGTTGGAGAAGGCTTTGGTCACGGAGCCGTCCTCCATTTCGGCGCAGGCGCGTATCACGGTACATTTGTCAACGTCGCTGTCCTTCGGAGCTTTGATCTTGCAGACGAAGCCTCCGGCACCGAAGTCTATCTCGTTGAAGTTGCCGGATATCAGCGAGGTGTCCACCGCCGAGACCACATTTGGGTCGCCGTCCCGCTTGTCAACGGTTATAGCGCCTTCGTACTTCACGCGGGTACTGCTGGAGCGCGGGTCGGAGCCGTCAGTCGTGTAATACAGGGTGCCGCCGTCCTTGGAGGTCAGCTCTATCTGCTGCTTTTCGGCGTAAATGCCCCCCGCCGCCGAGAATGTCACCTCGTAGCTGTTCTCATTGTACTCCGGCTTTGATGTTTCTTCTGTACTGTCCGCAGTGCTGTCTGCGGAGCTGTCGGACTTGCTTTCTGCGATGCTGCTCTCGGCTGCCGATGATGCCCCGGATGTCGAAACGGCATTGCTCTCCGAAGAACTGCCGCTGTCGGCACACCCGGCGAGTATAAGGGCGGCGCAGAGCAGCGCTGTTATCTTTCTGCCTGACATAAAAATATTCTCCCTTCAAATCATAATGTAAACGATCACTTCTATTCTGATTGTAGCACAGATACGCCGGAAATGCTATCATATTATTTTGGCTTATATTAACATTTTCTCCCAAATCAAAGCATGATTCGCCTGCAAGAACGCAATATTCGTGTAGTACTGTAAACTCCGGTATGATATACTGACTTTAAAGCTAATATCAAACAACAGGAGGTCATCATCATGCCGGATATCACAGTCATCACAACCGAAAACTCTGTACCTTTTAATAACAACGTTGACTTCTGCGTCGGCACCGGGCGCCTCGGCCTTGCTCTCACCGAGGAATACCAGAAGGAGCTTGCCGCGGTGCAGAAGGAGATAGGGTTCAAGTTCATCCGAGGCCACGGCCTGTTCTGCGACGACGTTGCTATCTACCACGAGTACGAGGAGAACGGCGTCACGAAAGTGGAGTACAACTACTCCTACATAGACCGCATTTTTGACAGCTATATCCGCATGGGGATAAGGCCGTTTTTGGAGCTGGGTTTCATGCCCGGGCAGCTTGCCAGCGGAACCCAGACCATTTTCTACTGGAAGGGCAACACCACCCCGCCCAAGGACTACACCCGCTGGACTGACATGGTAACGGCGCTGCTGCGCCACCTGCTGACCCGCTACGGCGACGAGGTGTACTCCTGGCCTATCGAGGTCTGGAACGAACCCAACCTTCCTGGCTTCTGGCTGAATGCCGATATGCAGGAGTATTTCAGGCTGTTCAAGGAGACCTTCAACGCGGTCAAGGCTCTTGACGGGCGTTTCCGCATCGGCGGACCCGCGATCTGCGGCGTCTTCGACGAGAAATGGATGACCGAATTCATGAGCTTCTGCCGCACCGAGGGGCTGAGACCCGATTTTGTCACCCGCCACCATTATACCGTGGATTTCCCGGAGCGGGTAGGGCATTACGACTATTCCAAACTCCAGGACACCGACGAGCGCCTCTCCACCCTGCAAAAGACCAGGGATATCGTTGATTCATTCGAGGAGTTCCGCGGTCTGCCCATACACATAACCGAGTTCAACACCTCCTACACCCCAAAGGACGTCATCCACGACACCAACCTCAACGCCGCCTATATTGCCGGACAGCTCTCCCGCCTGGGCGACATGAACGAGAGCTATTCCTACTGGACCTTCGGCGACGTCTTCGAGGAGGAAGGAGTGCCTTTTTCTCTGTTTCACGGCGGTTTCGGGCTCATGGCGGCAGGGTGCATACCCAAGCCCACATTCCACACCTTCTCTTTCTACAAGCAGCTGAAAGCCTTCGGCAGCCAATGCGTTTTCCGCGACAGCAGTGCAGTCATCGTCAGCAGCGGCAGAGGCTATGCAGGCATCGTCTGGAACATCGGCGAGGGCGCTTTCCGCAGCTTCGACCTCCCCGCCGAGGCAGCAGAGTACACCCTTGTCACCAAGACCGTTGACGAGGACTGCTGCAACCCCCTCAAGCTCTGGCACGATCTTGGCGAGCCCGCCTACCCCGACGCTGCCACCCTCGACCTTATCAGAGCGGCGGCCTCCCCGCGCATTGCAAGCCGCATACTCACCCCTGAAAACGGCAGAGTGCGGGCAGACCTTTCCACAGGCAGAAACGGCGTGCTCTACTTCGAGCTCACCCCCCGAACTCAGACCTCAGACCGCGGCTACGACTACGAAAGAGCGGTATCCATGAACAGATAAAACAACGCCCCGCCGGACATGATCCTGCGGGGCGAGCTTGTTGTTTTAATAGAATTCCCTGTCGTAGTAGTCGCTGCTCTGTTCCAGCTGGCGCTTGTACTCCTCCTCGCCCAGTTCTTCACTGAGGGTGGGGGTCGCAGAGAAAAGGTCTGTCCCCAGCCCCAGGCGGTCGCCCTTGATCTCGGCGCCGATAGCCGAGAGGGTGGTGGGGAACATATCCAGCGACGAGAACAGCCTGTTCTGCGTGCTTGATGCGGTCTTTGCAGGGTTGACGATGCAGTTGTAGGTCGTCCTGAGATAGTCGTCCTCGATGTCAACCTGAGTAGTCCGCTTGTTGCCCAGGTGGTCGCCTATGAGTATCACCGTAGTGTTCTCATAGAAGGGCTGCTGCCTTACCCAGTCGATGAAATCCTTGGTCTGTCGCGAGGTGCAGTCAACGGAGGCAAGATAATCGTTGGATATGCTGCTGTTGCAGAGAGGGCAGCGGTGCCCCGACTCAAAGGAGTGGGTGTCCATGGTGTACATGGTCACGAAGAAGGGTCTGTCCTTCTTGGACATATCGGTGATGAGCTCCTTGGTCAGCTCGAACAGCTTTCTGTCCTCGATGCCCCACTTCCAGATGTAGTCAGCGCTTTCGTCGGTGTAGCCCTGTTCTGCAAAGGATATCCTGTCGTAAACGAGGCAGTCGTCGTATCTGCCGACGTACTTGTCGTACATGGAGAATTCGCCCTTTGAACCCTCGATATAAAGCTGATTATAGCCGTTGTCGTGGAGGATATCTTCAAGCCGTATCGTTGCCGGGAACTCCACCACGCCGGCTTGCGGCATCAGCTTGGTGTTAAGTGATATACCCGCAGTCTGTGCCACTGTGGAGCCCATGGTGTAGGTGATAGACGGCACAAACACCGACGGTCCGCCCAGCAGCTCATTGTTTGAAAAGCTGACGCAGTCGCTTTCGTGGGTCAGGTCTGTGAGCTCGGAGATGTAGTTTTTGTCCTGATCACCGCCGGCCTCTTTGGAGGCGTAGGTGTTCTCCATGGATTCAAGATAGATGTAAATTAGATTGCGCTTTTCCCCGGGGAAGGATACAACGCTTGCATCCGGCTTGACGTAGTGTTCCTCGTAAATGGAGGACTTTTCCAGCTTCACGCTGATGTAGTGGGCAAAATCCGTCTGCCCTGAGAACAGCGCCGCGCAGCCGAAAAACAGTATAGCTGCCACCGCGACAGTTACGGCGCGTTTCTTGCTGTTGAGGACGAGAGTGTACTCGCTGCCGTTGTCGGCGACAGTGACTCTGTCATTGATGAAGCATCTGAGCAGATGTGCGCAGAAGTATACCGTTATGGATGCAAACACCAGGAATATGGCAGTTCCTGCAATAAAGTCCTCAGTGGCTATGCCTCCCGCCGCAAATCTCAGGGTAAAGAGTATTGCCTCAAAATCCATGTTGGTGTAGACGATATTCAGGTACAGCGTAACTGTGCCCACAAATACCGCGACTGCTATGACCGGCATGATGATCCATGCCGCCACCCACTTGCCTTTGCCCTCACGCTTCTGACGGCTGAGTATCTTCTGAGGGGTGTACATCACGGCGAGGGCGCTGCTGATCCGCAGAGCGGCGCTGCCTTTTTCCCTGCCGCTCTGTACAAGTGCCTCTAACAGCAGCAGCAGGAAGTATGCCGCAGCGATGCTAAGCACCCATATCCCCGACCATGACAGCAGGAAGAACCCGAAGTCCTCCCCGGAGTACTGCTCAGGCCTGTTGGGGTCGAATACCACTCCGGTCACCAAAAAAGGTATGAAGGGCGTCCCGGCGATGTACAGCCACTTCACAGAGCGGAAAACCGAGGGCTCCGGCTTTTTGAGCAGCATAAAGTAAAACGCCAGCACAGCTATGGGTATCACAAATACCGGTATCCACGCCACAGGGGATATGGTCATGCGGTCAAAGGGGTGTCTCAGCAAAGAAAGCCCTGTAACAAGCAGAGCTCCGAGCACCGCAATGATGACCCGGAGCAATGTGATCTCTCTGACTTTGGTTTTGACTGTTGATTCTTTCATTAGTGTTCCTTACTTGCCGGTGGTGTATGTCAGCGGCATCTGGTACTCGGTCTCGTAGATCTCTTTCCAGAGAGCGTAGTTTTTCTGCATCAAGTCCTCGGACTGAGCCCTGCGGGGCAGGGAAGTGTCGGGGTAGATGGGCGGCGAGATATGTACGGTGTACTCCTGTACATAGAACCCGTCCTTGCCCAAGATATCGCTGTCCTTCATGGTGATGAAGCAGGGCAGCACCGGCACGTTATTGGATACGGCGAACCTGTATGCTCCGCGCTTTAAGGGCTTGGGCTTGCGGTAGTTCCACCACATACTCTGCTCGGGATAGAACAGCACGAAATGTCCCTCTTGAAGTAGCTGATCCACAGCGTCGTAGAATTTTTTCATGGTGGTAAGATTCGAGGACAGCGGCAGGGTGTTGCAGTTGCGCATGAGAGTTCCGTAAAACCCGGTGAAGGAGGTGTAATTCCCCTCCCTGATGACCCGCCAGAACTGCCTGCCTTTCTGCTTTGCCGCATCGTAGGTCAGCTGTATGGCAAAGCTGTCAAAGGCGTTGAAGTGATTGCAGGTGATTATGGCGCCTGATCTAAGAGCCTGAAAATTCTCTATCCCTCGAAACTCCTTGATTATGAGCTCTTTATCGTTTATGAGCTTCTTGACGAAACCTCTCGCCGCTTTGAATGCGCCCATTGTTTTGAGTCTGTCGGTCTTGCCCCGGCGGATATACTCGATCTCGTCGGGCATTAGCATCCTTCCCGGAGGATCGTCCTCAACGTCCTCGTCAAAACGGCCTTCACGCTCATACTGCTCGATCTTTTTGACTATCGCCACTCGCTTTGCATCACGCTTGGCGTTGAGCAGGTTCAGGTAGTTGTCCTTGCGCTCGGTTTCTTCTCTTGCAGTCTTGATGAGCCTTGCGGCGGCGGCGGAATCGTTCTGTTTCTGAGCGTCTGTATAGTCTTCAAGGACCTTGCGCAGCTCCCTGATGACCGAGGTCTCCCCGGCATATTTCCAGAAGATATCTCCGTAGGGGCAGTCCTCGTAATGCCAGGGTTTGCTTGCCATTATGTAGTGGATCAGCTTTGCCTCCTCGATCGGAACAGGCACCGTGCCGAATATCTCGGTATTCCAGCGCTGATCCATCCAGTGAACATGATCCTTGCAGATCAGGTTGAGATAGTCCTCGTCCTGAGTTACCACGAAATTATAAACTCCGAGCAGCTCGATGAACTTCTTCAAAACTTTATGCTCGCGGAACTTATCGCAGTTTATAAGGAGTATGCCTGCGTTGAAATAATTGTACCTCGGTATACCGATGACCTTCTCAACATAGGTGCCGAAGGCATCCTCCTGTATCATTACCTGCTCGTGGCAGGCTCCGAGGTAGGCGTCGCCGGTATCGGTGTCGTATAGCTCGCTGATGTCGCCTGTCACCACAGTGTCGCTGTCGATGTATATGGCTTTGCTGTACTCGGGGAACATCTCAGCGATGTAGAGCCTGTAATAGGTGGTCTTGGAGTAGTAGTCCCGCAGGGGCAGCTTATCCGAGACCGAATCGAGATTCTTGGTAACATCAACAAAGCGTATCTCAAAGCACTCGTCGCCGAGAGCCTCGACAGTCTGTCTGAGCTCATCGGAAATGCCTGCGTTGAGGATATGCACCACATACTTGCGGTCGCGCGAGGCGTTGGCGATCATTGAATGCAGCGACACCACCGTGTATTTCACGAATCCGTCGTCGCAGGAATAAAAGATCGGGATGATTGCGTTTTTCATATTCGCTCCTTCAGAAGGATTATTTTATCAGGGAAAGATATCTCTTGTAGATATCGTCAAACTGTCTGTACCCGAACACCGAATGTACCTTGTCGATGTGCCATTGCTTGATGTTGTCGGTATGGGGATAGGGCAGCCAGAACAGCCGCTTTGAGAAATGCCGCACCACCGTATGCCTGTGCAGGAATTTCTGGTCGTTGAAGCGCTGGGGCAGCATTTTCTTTCTCGTCGTGGAGCGTATCAGGGCGCTCTGATCGGCGAAGGTGAGCTTCTGTTTTTTTATCCATGCCCGGGCTTTCGGGAAAAGCTTGGTCCTTCTCGCCTCGGCGATATTGAACAGCAGCACTCCCGCGTTGATGTAGTTCGGGCTGATAAGATACTTGCCGTAGTGGTCTCTTGCAGCTGCGTACTCATATCCTTCGATATCGGTATCCCACAGCAGCGAGATGTCGCGGTTGAACATTATATCTGCATCCAGGTAGAGCAGCTTGTCGGGGATGCCTTTTACCCTGTCCGCGAAAAGCCGAATCAGCGTATAGGGCGAACAGTAGGCTCCCTCGTTGGGGCAGCCGGAGAAATGCTTCATGTAAAGCCCGGTGACGTCGTATACCGTCACCCGGTTATCCTTGTTGAATTCCTTGACAGCCCTGCGGTAAAGCGCGATATGCTCTTTGGTAAGGGGTATGTATTTCTCATCGAGGTGGGAGACATCCATAGTGAAAATGTGAAAATGAAAGGGTTCCTCCCACTCAATGCGCATCAGTATGGAAAGGGTGCAGGTCAGCATACCGTCAAATACGCCGTCGTTGCCGCAGAACAGTATATCTATCATTGCTTGCTCTCCCGTCTGATGTATTTTATCTGTACGTGATCCGAAAGCTCTGCCCGCTTGCACATCACCTTGTAGACCTTCTCACGCAGCTCTTTTCTGCGCTTGCGGGGGGACTTATCCATATCCGGGTAAAACGGCCCGTCGATATAGGTGACGATCCTGGGGTGCTTGAAGAACCGCCGCTTGTGATAGGTGTTGGTGAAGACAAACACCGGCGTCCCAAGCTTGGCAGGGTAGTCGAAGGAGGTGTCCGGGAAGGGCCTGATCTTGGTGTAGTAGGGCCAGATATGCGCCTCCGGGTAGACCACGACGCAGTTGTTCCCGTTGATCCGGGTCTCGATGGCCTCCTTGAAATTCTTGTAGGCGGCCAGCTCATCGGGCAGGGGCAGCGCTCCCAGCGAGGGCGTGATCTTTCCAAGATAGGGCATTGAGACGTTGTTGGGGTGGACTATAACATAAACATCCTGTGGAAAGGTGGCCAGCGTCGGGATGAATGCGTCCGCAATATCCTGAGTGTGGTTGCCGTACATAAAGAAACCGGTCTTGCGGAACTTTTTGAGCTTGTGAAGGCCCTTGGCTCTCTGCCCGAAAACGCCCTTGCAGTAGAAGAATGCAATAGGCGTCGCCACGACCCTGTACCAGAAGAAATGCGTAAACTTCTTGAACCTTGAGGTGTAAACGTACACCCAGTCCTTGTCGATGCGGCGGGGCTCAATCTGCGTCACGGAGAATTCATCGTGCAGCTCATCGCTGTAATAAATGAATTTGCGTTTATCCATATGCCGCACCTCCCCGGGCTGAAACTACAAGATTATTATAAAATGTCAATCAATGAATATACAGCCTTAACTATTATAGCACATTATTTCTGTTATTTCAAGTGGTGAAGCGTTTTTTCCTAAAAATGCGGCATAATAGCCAAAATCCTCGCCCCGAAAGAAGCGCAGTCAGTCTTCACGTACACGAAACCGGGGTCTGAACCGGTTATATTTGACTTTTCATGGGCAAAATCCAGTGCGACTAAGGCCCTCTGAGCCGCTGTTTCTCACTCCGAAGGCATCTTTTTAGGGCAATGGACTGCTGTTTGCACAGAATAATAACGATTTGTTGAATATGCCATATTGACATACATTTCCGATAAGTGTATAATTGTATACAATTATACAGCGATACACATATACATTATAAGGAGGCATCCCCTATGAAACACACAATGCCCAATATAAGTCTCAGCCCCAGGACGAACCTGCTGGATTTCGATACCTACGAATACGAATTGCAGAACAGCGACCGCCCCGAGCTTTTCCGGGAGATGTTCCCCTATACCGAAGTGCCGAAGGTGGCCTATAACTACCGCCATGTACCTATGAATATGCCGGAGAACATCTACATCACAGACACCTCTTTCAGGGACGGTCAGCAGTCGAGGGCTCCCTATACCTCGTCGCAGATAGTTGAGCTGTACAAGATGCTCCACCGCCTGGGCGGGGAAAAGGGCATCATCCGTCAGACGGAGTTTTTCGTTTACTCCAAAAACGACAGGGAGGCTCTTGAACGCTGCATGGCGCTGGGCTATGAGTTCCCGGAGATCACCACCTGGATACGCGCCAACAAACAGGATTTTGAGCTGGTGAAGAATATCGGCATCCGTGAGACCGGCATCCTGGTCTCCTGCTCCGACTACCATATTTATAATAAAATGGGTCTTGACCGCCGCCAGGCACTTGACAAGTACCTCGGCATCGTCAAGGAGTGCATCGCCGCCGGTCTGCACCCCCGCTGTCATTTTGAGGACATAACCCGGGCGGATTTCTACGGCTTTGTTGTACCCTTTGCGATCGAGCTGAGAAAGCTCTCTGAGCAGAGCGGCATCCCCATAAAGATACGCGCCTGCGACACCATGGGCTACGGAATACCCTATCCCGGGGCGGCGCTGCCGAGAAGCGTTTCCGGCATCATCTACGGCTTGCAGCACTATGCGGGTTTCTCCAGCGATATGCTTGAATGGCACGGTCACAACGATTTCTACAAGGGCGTCACCAACGCCGCCACAGCCTGGCTCTACGGCGCGGGAGCCGTGAACTGCTCTATGCTGGGCATCGGCGAGCGCACCGGCAATGTGCCGCTTGAAGCTATGGTGTTCGAGTATGCCTCTCTCAAAGGCACCCTCGACGGCATGGACACCTCGGTCATCACCGAGATCGCCGATTACATCGTAAACGAGACCCACTACGAGCTGCCGCCCATGACCCCCTTCGTGGGCAAGAGCTTTAACGTCACACGCGCAGGCATACACGCCGACGGCCTCATGAAGGACGAGGAGATATACAACATATTCGACACCTCAAAGCTGCTCAACAGGCCTCCGCTGGTATCGGTCAGCGCATCCTCCGGACTGGCGGGGATAGCCTGCTGGATCAACAATTATTTCAGGCTCACAGGCGAGCGTTCTGTCGATAAGAAAGACCCCGCCGTGTCTAAGATCAAGGAATGGGTGGACAGCGAATATGCAGGCGGACGTGTCACCCTTATCAGCGACGAAGAGCTTGAAACGCTGGTAGCAAAGTATATGCCTGAGATCGCAGGGGGAAACTGATATGCTGCTTGAAACTGATGACAGATCACTCAGGATAAGAGTTTTCAACGCCATAGAGAACGCTATCCTTGACGGCGAATACAAGGACGGCGACAGCCTCAACGAGCTGCGGCTCTCCAAGGAGCTCGGTGTCAGCAGGACGCCGGTGCGTGAAGCCCTGATGCAGCTTGAGCTTGAAGGCCTGGTGCGCAACATCCCCAACAAGGGAGCTGTGGTGGTGGGCGTCACCGAACAGGACACCCATGACATCTATGAGATACGGGTGCGCATTGAGGGGCTTGCCGCAAGGCTCTGCGCCGAGAACATCACTGAAGACGAGCTTCACGCCCTTGAACAGATCGTGGATCTCCAGGAGTTCTACCTGCTCAAAAACGACACCGGGCAGATCTGGAAGCTGGACGGCGATTTCCACAAGATCATCTACGACGCCTCACGCAGCCGTCCGCTGAGGTTTACCCTGTCCAATTTTCACAACTACATCAAGAAAGCCCGTGACATCTCGGTGCAGACCGAAGGCCGCGCCGAAAAGACCGTCGCGGAGCACAGGGCTATCCTCGATGCCATAAAGCAGCACAACGGCGACCTCGCCGAGCAGCTCACCGCCAAGCATATCACCAATGCAGAGGACAACCTTTTCGAGAACGTGATGAAAAAAGACTCAGACCAATAAATCCGCGGCAGGCAGCCATTCCGGCAGCCTGCCCTTTGGTTTTACTGCAATTTTGCCGTTAAATGTAGTATACGCAACACTTTGCCTTCGATGTGTTGTTTTTACTACATTTCGCGCTGATATTGTCTGTTGCAAAACCCAGCAGAATATGGTATTATATAGACACAGCAAGAGAACAGCCAAAGCAGCCCGGAGAGCGGCTGCGGAGGTCCGCCCCGCACCTGAACGAAACAGGTGCGGGGATTTTTTATGCTAAAATCGACATTGTTTATAAAAAATTCATACTCCCGGGTGATATGGTATTGAAAACCAGCCGTAAAAATGGTACAATGAAAACAGATACCAAACTCAGCTCTTTATCAAGGCAGGTGTATACAAATGAAACTGAGCAGGATCGGCAGACTTAAGCTGGCAGAGGTAATACTGCTGTTCTCCACTATGATCATGGTGCTGAACCTTGCCACCTCCATGAGCTATACCGTGTCGCCGGAATACACCCTTGCTGTGGTGTTCCTGGCTATCGCCCTCTCCGATGTGGTGCGCTTTCTCAGGCTAAGAAGCGAGAATACAGACGAATTCGTCAGATACGTCATACTGAGCATACTCTATTTTATCGCCGGCATTTCGTTTTTCTTCGCCGAGGGCTTGCTGACTATGCGGATGTGGATGCTGTTTTACAGCTCGACGCTTATCATTTCAAGGGCGTTTTCCATGATCATCGGCATAAGAAACCGCAGCGTAAAGGGCGTTATCCTGCATCTTTTGCGTATGCTGATCTTTGTGCCTCTGCTGTTGTATTCCTTTGTTCCCGGCGAAGAAGAGCTGCAGCTGGGCACTTTCTTGATGTCGCTCATAATGGTCGCACAGCTTCTGCTGAGGCTTCTGAGCATCTCCATGTCGCAGATCCGGTTCGATATCCTCAAACGCATCATCGTCAAGTCCATGGCGGCTGAGGTAATGTCCGGCCTCATCATCCTGATAGTAACCTTTTCATTGGTATTCGCGACCTTTGAACCCTCTATGAAGGAGTCCTATTCCCATGCCCTGTGGTACTGCTTCGCCGTAGTGACCACCATAGGCTTTGGCGATTATGCTGCTGCGACTGCCATAGGGCAGATACTTACGGTGATCCTGGGTATCTACGGTATCATAGTGGTGGCTTTGATCACTTCTATCATCATCAACTTCTACTCAGAGACCAAGGACGTCAAAATGTCTGATTCTGACAATGATGATCCCGACTCGTCTGAAGCCTTTGACGGTAACTCATCCCCCGCCCCCAGGCTCGGCAGACGTATGCGCCGCAGGGACAGAGCCGCAAGGCTCAGGTCTGTAGAGCGCCGCAGAGCACGTATCTCAGCGGCTCTTACGGCTCAGCCGCCCGACAGCCCGAAGCCCCGCCGCCTTCGCTGTACCGCATCGGTAAAGAAAGACCCGGACGCTCCCAAGGACGATCAGCAGCCCCAGGCATAACAAAACGGTATATCCCCGTTGTGAGGATATACCGTTATTTTTGTGTATTTTGAATGTCGTATCAGATCTTGAAGCACTTGCGGATGTCCTTCATCTCGCCGATGACAAAGGTTATGTCGTTTTCCATGAAGACCGTCTCCGGGTGGGGGATAAAGACCGAATCGCCCCGCTTTACGGTGATGATGTTGACCTTGTGCTTACGTCTGACGTCAGTCTGAACAAGTGTCTTGCCGACCCAGTCCTTGGGCACCTTGATCTCATAGATCGAGTAGTTGCTGTCGAGCCTGATGAAGTCCAGAATCATGTCGGAGGCGTACCTCGTGGCAAAGCGTATGGCGGTCTGCTTCTCGGGGTATGCGATCTCGTCGGCGCCCACCATGCGCAGAAACTTCATCTGCACGTCGTTGGTGGCTCGCGCCATGACGAACTTCGCTCCCAGCTCCTTGAGTGTGCAGGTCGCCTCCAGCGACGCCTGGAAAAGTCCTCCCAGGGCAACAACGCAGATGTCAAAATCCGGTATGCCCAGGGATCTGAGCAGGTCGCGGTTGGTGCAGTCGCCGATCATGGCGTTGGTGACATAGGGCGAGATCTCGTTTATGACGTTTTCATCGGAATCCACCGAGAGCACGTCACAGCCCAGCTCGCTCATTCTCTTGGCGATGGTGCTGCCGAATTCTCCCGCTCCCAAAACAAGTATTGATTTCATAGCTGTCTCTCCTTTGATCAAATTGCAAGCTTGTCAACAGGCCGTCTGCCCTTTACGCTCTCCGATGAGGAAACTGCGGCATAGATAAGCGTCAGTCCGCCGACTCTGCCGAAGAACATCAAAAACATCAGTATGCCCTTGGATAGCATGGAAAGCTGTGTGGTTATGCCCATGGTAAGACCCGCTGTGCCTATGGCCGAGCCGGTCTCGAACAGGCAGGTCAGCAGCGGTATCCCCTCATAGCGGCTGATGATAATGCCGCTGGTTATGAACAGCGAAAGATACATGAACAGTATGGCGCCGGCGTTTCGCAAAGCGTTGTCCGGGACGCGGCGCTTGAAGCACTCCACGTCGTTCTTGCGCCTGAACACCGTGATCGCGCCCAGGAACAGCACCGCGAAGGTGGCTGTCTTCATACCGCCGGCAGTAGACCCAGGCGAGCCTCCTATCAGCATCAGCAGGATCATGGTCAGGGAACCTGATTCGCTCATCTGCGCAAGATCCTGGGTGTTGAAGCCCGCTGTCCTGGCGGTAACTGACTGGAAGGAGGAACTCAGTATCCGCTCTTTAAGTCCAAGATCGGAATACTCGCAGAAGAAAAAGAACACCGCAGGGATAATGATAAGCAGCAGGGAAGTGATGATGACCAGCTTGCTTTGCAGGCTGTACTTCCTGAAATGATGCTTGTGGGTCATAACGTCGTTCCAGGTAAGGAAACCTATGCCTCCCACTACTATCAGCAGCATTATGATGATGTTGAGATAAGCGTTGGCACTGTAACTGGTAAGGGACGAGAATGGCTCACGCTCCCCCATGAGGTCGAAGCCGGCATTACAGAACGCCGATACCGAGTGGAACAGCGAATATCCCACACCTTGCAGGAATCCGAAGTCGCTGATGAACACCGGCGCCAGCAGCACCGCTCCGGCAAGCTCCACTATCAGAGAGCCTTTGAGTATGAACCCGGTCAGGTGCATGATGCCACCAACCTGGGGCGCGGATATAGATTCTTTCATGGTGCTCAGCTGTGAGAGGCTGAGCTTGCGGCCTGTGACCTTCATTATAGCCATGCCGATGGTGATGACGCCCATACCGCCGATCTGTATCAGCGTCATTATGATGCATTTGCCGAAAAGTGACCAGTATGTAGCTGTGTCCCGGACCACCAGCCCGGTTACGCAGGTCGCCGAGGTCGCTGTGAACAGGCAGTCTGAAATGGGCGTGACCGTTCTCTCCTGAGAGGATATGGGGAGCATCAGCAGCAGCCCCCCCACGAGTATCAATGCGAAAAAGCTGAGAATGATTATCTGAAAGGGCGTCTTGCCCTTGCGTTTTTTCATTTGTGTCCACCTCTGATATTGCACAGAGTCTGTGCGATATATGTTACATTATAACACATTCATATTGGATTTACAAGTAATTTTTATAATTATTCTCTGCGAATTGGTAAAATTTACCGTTCAGCGTCGATAAAAAGGCATATCCCCGGCCTGTTACAGCGGGGATATGCCGTTTCAATAGCACGTAAATACGCGGTTTGATCATTTCTTCCTGTTTCTGCCGGCGGTGAATCTGTCAAGGAAAGCCAGTACGCCCGGCAGGATAAAGATTATCAGGATTATGGCGCTGGCGGCCCCGATGGAGATAGTCCGGCAGATCTGCTCCACGGTGGGCTCGCCGTAGCACTGACCCAGGATAGCGGTGGTAGTCACCATTATCAGACCCGAGGTCAGTATGGTGTGCATCGAGCCGGAGTAGGCCTTTTTCAGCGCCTCGGGACGGTCGTTATCTCTCCGGAACTCCCGGTAGTAGTTGGAGAACAGTATGCCGTAGTCGATAGTCGAGCCCATAAGTATGCACTGTACTATCATCAGAGCCAGGAAGTAGATGCTGTACCCCTGGAACCCGATGACCGTAACCGTGATATAAACACCCGTCTGCACCAGCAGCACAAGTATCAGCGGCACGCCCACCGAGCGGAAGGTTATCAGCACCACCAGGAAGATAGCCGCCGCCGTAAGTATGGTGATGAACAGCAACTCGCTGTCAAAGGTCTGGCTCATTTCGTAGTTCATGGCTGAGGAACCGATCAGATGATACTCTCCTGTGAGCGCCTTGCACTTCTCGTTGACCAGCTCGTAGAAGGCATCAGTCTCCTCGCCCTCCTCCGGTACAGTTACAGAAAGGATCAGCCTGGAGTAGTTCGGCCCTTTTAGCTGCTTGATGCCGTCGTTGAGGTCGGCGGCGTTCTGCTTGATGTCGGAGACGGTATCATCGTCCAGCAGGGGCTTGAAGGTCTCGTCGCAGATCAGCGTGTCGTTGAGGTAGTTCATCAGCTGCTCCACCGACATGGTCTTTGTCTTGTCGGGGGAGCCGTTGGCGTCGTGATAGAGGTACATCACCGCAGTCTCGTTCTCGTCGAGCTCGTCGGTCATGCCCCTGAACAGCTCGGTCATTTCGCTGCTGGTGTACTTCTGCTCCGACACCACTGCGTTAATGAGCTTTGAAAGGTAGGTCAGCTGAGTGCGATTTTCCTCGGTGAAGTTCTGCGCCATGCTCTCGTCCGCAAGGACGCCGTTCACAAGGAAGTTCACGAACTCCGCCGCCGAGAGCTTCATCTCGAAGTCCGGGCTGCGCATGGTGTAAAGCATCGTAAGCTGATGCGCCTGACCTTGTTCCATGCCCAGCATAGCCGCAAGGCTGATCTCGTCGAGCTGAACCTCTCCCAGGGCGGTGTCCATTATGCCCTTGAGCTGCTCCATTTGCCCGAGCATTGCGGCATCCATGGACTGGGCGAACTGCTCCTTGTTACCGCACAGAAAGCTTACCATTTCATAAACAGACAGCTTCATATCGGTGCTGCCGGTCTGATTCATCTGATGATAGTAGCCTGCAAGCTGCTGAGCAGCAGTCTCATCCATACCGAGATACTGCGCAAGCTCTTTCGGCGAGAGGGGCTGCTGTATGGCGCTCTTGTCGGTGAATGTCCGCAGCATCTGCATCTGAGCAAGGCTCTGCTTGTCGAACATGGAGGCGTAGGTCTCGTCGGATGCAAGGTCATCCAGTATGAAGCTTACGAACTCGTTGGCGGTCAGCGGCTTTGCCTCGGCATCCGGTCTTTGCAGACAGTAGTAGGTGAAAAGCTGTGTGCACTGGCTTTCCTCCATACCGAAGAACTCCGCCAGCTCCGCCGCAGATACCGGAGTTTGCAGCGCCTGCGCGTCGGAGAGGCGCTTTATCATGGCGGTATTCTGCTCCATGTCATTGCTGATGTAGGACTTGAAGGTCTCGTTGGTCATCACGTCCTCGGCGATGAACCGCATGAACTCGCCGGCGGTCATGGTGCCTGCCTCGCCGCCGTAGTACTTGTAATAGAGCATATTGAACATGGACTCGTCAGGCTCGATGTCCTGTTCCTTGCCGCTGCCCATGCTCTCGGAGAGGTCGTTGACCGCATCCACCATATCTGCGGCGGTGTGCTGCTTGCCCAGCATATTTGAGTAGTTGGTGGCAGCCTTGACGTTGTCCTGCTTTTCAAGCTCCTCGGCTATGGCAGTGACCTTCTCGTCGTCCTTGTTCTCGTAGAGCATGACCACGGTGCTTGTCTTCGGGAAGATGTCCGCAATGGGGTCGGCAGTAGTCATGGAGTAGGAGATGACAGTCTGCTTTTGCAGGATGTACGCTGCCACAAACAGTCCCACGAACGCCACGGTTATAGGCAGCCTCAGCTTGTTGCAGAGCCTTGCAAGCCCGCCTGTGGGTATCACCGGCGAGGGCTTTGCAGTTTTCTCAATGGCCTTCGAGCAGATAAGTATGAGCCCCGGCATCACAAGGAAAACGCAGATCACGCTGAGCAGTACGCCCTTTGCGAGCACCACGCCCATATCAAGGCCCAGCTTGAAGCTCATGAACAGCATAGCCAGCAGTCCCACAACCGTAGTCAGCGAGCTGGAGGATATAGAGGAGAACGCCCCGATGATCGCGGCTTTCATGGCGTCCTTGCGGTCGGCGGTCTTGGCAAGCTCCTGACGGTAACGGCTGATGAGTATTATGGAGTAGTCCATTGACAGCACCAGCTGCAATATCGCCGCCACCGAGAAGGTCTTCTCCGAGATCTCCCCGATGAAGATGTTGGTGCCCATGTTTATGGCCACCGCTATGCCGATGGTGAACAGGAACAAAAAGGGCTCTATCCACGACCCGCTCATGATAATGAGTATGGTCGTTATCATGGCAACGGCGGCAAAGGCCACCCACAGCGGGAAGTCGGGAGTGTCGTTGCTGTCGTTCTTGTACATCATGCCGTTTCGGGAGAAACCGGTCTCTATGGCCTCCTCCACGGCAAGTTCCTCCGCGGTATCGTAGTCATACTTGGTGTGGACTACGAACTTGGTGTAACCGTCCCGGTTGTACTCTTCGTCCCCGGATTTGTAGTCAACCTTATCCACGTTTTTGATCTCCGAGAGCTCCTTTTTGGTCTGAGCGATCTGTTCCTCGGTAAGATTCTTGAACACTACCCTTACGGTGTAGTCGCCCTCTGCCTCGGGAAATTCCTCGTCCATAAGATCCATGCCTATCTTCATGGAGGAATCGTCCGGCAGATACTTGGTAAGGTCTGTGTTGACCTCCACCTTGAATATCAAAACCGCACAGACACCCGCGATAACCAGCACCGTCAGGAATATCAGTATCCTTTTCTCAACAATGAGATCTGCTATTTTTTTCAAACAAAGCACCTCTTGACATATTCTCATTCACATGATATAATGCTATCACACATTAGTTGTAAAGTCAACCGACTGTTTATTTTAATTTGATGTGTAATATACAGAACTGAACGTTGGTGTTGCGAAGTCAACATTTTGCGGATTTATGTTGAGAGGTGAAATATGGAAAATCAAAGGATAAGACTTACCAGGAAAATGCTCAAAGAAGCCCTTGTAAGGCTGTTGGAGTACAAGACTATCGACAAGATCACGGTATACGAGCTCTGCGCGGAGGCCGAGATCAACCGGACTACCTTTTATAAATACTACGGCAGCCAGTATGACCTTATGGCGGATATACAGGGGGACTTCCTCAGGGAGCTCGAAAACAGCCTCCGGGAGGAGAACCGCCCCGTCAGCCTGCTGTATATCCTGACCTATATCGACACCCACAGGGATTCCTGCACCGCACTGCTGCGCTCCGCCGCCAGTGACGGCTTTCTTGAAAGGATCCTGTCGCTGTCGCTTATAACCGAGCAGCTCGAACAGCAGCTCTCGCCCCGCTATTCCGGGTTCGAGAACGACTATGTCCGGGAGTTCATAACCTTCGGGGCGTATTCGATAGTCCGCAGGTGGCTCATGAGCGAACAACCGGAGCCTCCCGAGTGCATCTCCAAGCTGATAATCGACCTGATCGAAAAGATTTAACATACTCAGAGCATCCCTTTGCCGCCGGCGAGGGGATGCTCTTTTCCGTGTCCGGCGGAAACGACTTGAATTATATGGAAAATATGGTTGACTTTGATTGACTTTTTCATCTGTTTGTGATACAATAACATAAAATGAATAATATATTACGCGTTTTAAAACGCCTTTTTTACTTTTGTGTGGTTAATAAGATAAATCGGAGTTTAGGAGGGGGAACGGACAAATGGAACTGAAAAGAATTGAGTATGATCTGACTGTTTGCAAAGTAAAGGATATATCAGATATAGATATTACCGCGAATTTTTATTTTATTGGAAAAACGGATGAAGAATTATCCTTGGTCTGCAAATCAGAAGATGTTCCGGCAGAAACCATTGAACGGGATGACGGTTGGAAAGGCTTTCGTATTCAGGGAATACTTGATTTTTCGTTGATAGGTATCTTATCAAAGCTGTCAGGCATCCTCGCTGAACATAAAATAGGTATCTTTGCAGTATCAACATTCAATACAGATTATATTCTTGTGAAGAAAGAAAACTATAATAGAGCTTTAGAAGTCTTAGCTTCTGAAGGATATAGAATAGTTTAAATTCTGATTTATTGCAGAACACTTTTGTAAAAAAGAGTTTTTAAAACATGAAAGAGGGGTGATCATTTGAAACTCAAAAGGATCATTGCGGCAGCCAGCGCGATCCTCATGCTTGCGGGGACCGTTCCGGGCAGCGTTCTCGGAGCCTTTGCAGTTAATGACAATGCCGATGACATAGAAAAAATTGGTGCTCGGATGTGGGAAGAGAGCTGTGATACCGATTACGGCTATACAGTCGCGGATCCGTAGGATATGCCTCAGACGCCTTCGCTGACAAAGTTCGACCAGCGCGACGTTGACGGCAAGAACTACGTTACCAGCGTCAAGAATCAGTCCTTCGGTGAGCCGCTTGACAAGCCTCTCAAGGCCGGCGATGAGGTCAGATGCACCGTGAAGCTGTCATGCATTGAGGTCGAGGATCTTGTTATTGATCCCAAGACCGGTACAGCGGCTCCCATTGTGTTCGTATTCGTAACATTTGCGGCTGCTGCGGCAGTTGTTTCTCGCAGGAAGAACTGATCTGATATTTATTTTCCCGGATTGACTTTATTTGTCGGATATGGTATTATAATATCGGCGGCTGTTCTTATGTTCAGCCTCCGGTAACGGATAATAAAACGGAAAGGACTGTATACTATGACAGTAAATACACAGAAAGACGGTACAAAGCTCACAGTGACTGTTGACGGCAAACTGGGCACCAGCTCTGCGCCGGAGCTTGAAAAGGCTGTAAAGGATAATCTTGCCGGGATCACCGAGCTGGTCTTTGACTTTGCAGGGCTTGAGTATATGGCGTCTGCGGGGCTCCGCATACTGATGTCCTCGGCTAAGGTAATGAAAAAGCAGGGCAGTATGAGGATACTCAATGTCAGACAGCCGGTCATGGATGTTTTTACCTTTACCGGAATGGCTGATGTGCTCGATATCCGTCCTGCATAAGCGGGTGTTGTTATGGAGAAAAGCAAGAGAAAAATATCAAAGCTGATATCCCTTAAACTGTTGATACCTGTTATCGTTGCGTTTATGCTTTCTTTTGTACTGACGTTTTTGATCCTTTTCCAGTCGGCAAGCAAGAATGCGTACGATCTTGTAAAGCAGAACGCCATAGATGTCGCCGTTGACATCAACGAGAAGACAAGAGAGTATTTCTATCAGGTGTCTTCTATGCTTACCGGCATCAGCGGATTGACAGTTGAGGAGTTCAGGCAGAATCTTGTGGAAAACGAGATCGGCACTACCTATGTCTCGGATTATGACGGCAATATAATAGCCGCTGCCACCGACGAGCTCATGACTCACAACATCCGCGAGATACCTGAGATATCCGGTCTGCTGGATGAGCTTAATTCTGCTATGATACACGAAGAAAATGTATCTATGGTAAACATGACCGAGAATCCCCAGCTTTCCCTTGACGGGAAGTCAACGCTTTACTATGCTATGATGACTATTAAGGGATTTGACGGGCTGATCGTGTTTGGTATCGAACCGGATGAGTTCGACCAGATCATGATAGGACAGGGGCAGTTCGTTGCCTCCAACAGACATATCGGCAAGGAAGGCTTCAATGTACTGGTCAGCAGCGATAAAAAGGTACTGACCACCCCCAGTCCCGATGCGGAGTTCTATTCCGAGATGATCCATTCTGAGCTTATCGACGAGGTCACTAATGTAAACAGCAATCTGGCGGTGACTGAGAATATCAGCCGTGTTCAGAATTTCAACACAGCCGAATACGAGATCACCTTCCTGACAGGTAAGGACGAATTCTGGGGCAAGGAATACTTCTATTGCCTTATGCCTGTTAAAGACGTGTTCTACATATACAGTCTCTATCCCGTGAAGGAAGCCCTCGGAACAGTGGATACCACCATGCGGTTCCTGCTGGCGGGGGAGATAGTTATATTCACGGTGCTGTTCTTTACGGTGCGGTTCCTTATCAAGCGCACCGTCGTTAAGAAGCTGGACGCCGTTAATGCCTCTCTTACCGAGATCGCCAGCGGCAATCTGGAGGAAAAGGTAGAGGTGCGGGACACTCAGGAGTTCGACGCTCTCTCCACGGATATAAATGCCACGGTTGACAAGCTCAAAGAGTACATAGCCGAGGCTGCGGCGCGTATAGACTCCGATCTGGCCTTTGCCAAGGCCATTCAGAGCTCGGCGCTGCCCTCAGTTTTCCCGCCCTTCCCGGAGCGCAAAGAGTTTGAACTGTACGCGACTATGAATACCGCCAAGGAAGTCGGCGGAGATTTCTATGACTTCTTCATGCTGGGCGACAGTACGCTTGGTTTTCTTATTGCCGACGTATCTGGCAAGAGCATCCCCGGCGCCATGTTCATGATGACAGCCAAGACCCTTATCAAGAGCCTTGCCGAGAGCGGGCTTTCTCCTGCGGAGGTCTTCACTCAGGCTAACGAAAAGCTCTGCGAGGGCAACGATGCGGAGATGTTCGTCACTGCATGGCTGGGATTCCTTGACCTTAAGACCGGTATAGTGCGTGTTTCAAATGCCGGTCACAATCCGCCGGTGCTCATTCATGAGGGCGAGGCGAAATACGTGATACTCAGACCCGGTCTTATGCTTGCGGCTATGGACGATATTCTCTACAAGGAGCAGACCCTGACGCTTCAAAAGGGCGATATGCTGTACCTTTACACCGACGGCGTAACCGAGGCTATGGATACTGCCGAGGCCCTTTTCGGCGAGGAGAGGCTGTTGAAGCTTTTGTCCTTCGGAAAGAACTATCCTGCGCCGGCGGGGGACAACGGCATAGCCGGAGCTGTGTGCGCCGAGGTCACTGAGACCCTCAATGAGTTTACCGAAGGCGCAGAACAGTCTGACGATATTACGATGCTGTGTATCAGATATCTTGGAGGAGAATAAAATGAAAGAGCTTACGATCGAAGCGACCCCCGAAAATGTCGATACTGTGATAGAATTTGTTGACGAGCAGCTGGATGAATACGGCTGTGGGTTCAACGAAAAAATGGCGATCGACGTTGCGGTTGATGAACTGTTTGCAAATATCGCTCACTATGCATACAATCCCGATACCGGTTATGCCACTGTCAGGGTGGATGTTATCAAGGAGCCGCTGTCTGTTGAGGTGACTTTCATCGATAACGGCAAGCAGTACGATCCCCTTGCCAAGTCCGACCCTGATATCACCGTTGATATCGAGGACAGGCCTATCGGCGGGATGGGCATATTCATTGTTAAGAAAAGCATGGACGCGGTCAAATACGAATACAAGGACGGCAAGAACATCCTGACGATAAAGAAGAAATTGCAGTAAGCCGTCAGACCCGTTCCCAAAGCAGATATACAGGAGGAAGTTATGTTCATAGACAGTATCATCGGCAGATTTTTTGCACCTGAAAAGGAGCATATAATCGTGACTGACACAAACGGAGAGCTGGTGTGGATGAGCGAGTTTTTCCCTTATACCGTTGAGGATATACTCGATGACATCAATTTCGGTCATGACGATTCCGATGAGTGGGAATTTCTCGACATCGAACAGCGTGTCAACTTGAAGGTCTGCCGCCGGTTCATAGAGCTGGAGGGCAAGAAGTACGTGTGCTGCCACTTCACCGATATCACCGAGTATTCGATGCTTATGAAGGAGGCTCTCGGTTACACCAAGAATATTGCGGATATATCCAATTTCCAGACAAAGATCATGGAGATCATGTCCGGCAGTTATGATGCTTTCATGCCGGTGCTGGCTGACTATTGCAGCGCAAAGGAGCTGGTCATGTACTGTGAAACTGACGGCTATATCACCAAGAGCCTGTACAGCGGCGCTATGATCCGGTCGCGCATAGAGTCCACCGACGAGACTGAGGCGCTGTTCTCCTGCAAGCGCGGCGAGAGGCGCGGGGCGCTCCATTGTCTGCTCTCAGCTCAGACCGAGGGCAGGCGATACAGCGTTTTTGCCAAGGTCACACCGTCGCTGAAACTGGACAACCTGCTGGATATCTCGGCATACAACGTGCTGAGCCTCTATGTTGAGAACAGCATACTCCGTGAAAAGATCGTATACGAAAGTGAGCATGACAAGCTCACCGGCCTTTACAACAAGGGCAAATACATGGCTATGAAGGCCGATAACTTCGGTGATCCTGCGTCGATCGCCATCTATAACTTCGATGTGAACAATCTCAAGCATATAAACGATACATACGGTCACGAACTGGGCGATGAGCTCATAGTCAAGGCTGCCAAGAGCATCCATGCAGTGGTCTCTGACAAGGTCTTCGGGTACAGGATGGGCGGCGACGAGTATGTCATGGTGGCTGTGAACATCACCGAGGCTGAGGCCGAGGCTGTTGCAGAGAAATGGGAGACGGCTCTTGAGGGACTCAACTCCGAGGGCAGCGTTTACTGCGTCATGGCTCTCGGTATGCAGTACGGCGAGGGCGACTTCGACTACGAGACCCTTTACAAGAAGGCCGACGAGCTGATGTATCTCAACAAGAAAGCCCGTAAAGAAAAAGGCCAGACCTCTCACCTGATAATGGAGAGAGCCTGACCTGTCAAATACTGTGCCGGAACAAACATGAAAAAGCAGCGTCATTCCGGCGCTGCTTTTTTGACGTAGTATATTTACGCATCTCCGAGCAGCACAGCCGCTCCGATGTTGTAGGTCTTGATCTTCTGTCCGTACATATCAACGGTCTGCGGGGTGACTTCGCCCCGCTCGACCCGCTCTGCCCCTTCGATGAGTTTTTCGATAAGGTCGGGCTTCACAGGAAAGCTGCCGTGGCAGGGGTAGATCTCGCTGATCTTGTCCTTGAAGGTCAGCAGGCGTTTCAGGCTCAGGATATAGGCGGGGATATCCCGCATCGTCCCGAACATGAATATGTGACCGTCCTGAACCGGGTCTCCCGAAAAGAGCATACCGCTGCTCAGATCGAGCAGCGCAGTGCTGCCGGGGGTGTGTCCGGGCAGAGCTATGGCTCTCAGCAGCCTGTCTCCAAGGTCGATTATGTCGCCGTCGTATACCGGGATCATCCTCTGCGAGGGATGAGGCATACGGTAGTTTACGAACTCCGCAGGGTTCATCATCACCTCGTCGAAGGCTCCGTTCCCGGCGACGTGGTCAGGGTCGGCGTGGGTGTTGAACAGCTTGACCGGCAGGGAAGTCACCTGCTGCGCCAACTCTTTGGCATTGATCGTGGTCATGCCGCTGTCGATGAGCAGGGCTGCCTGACAGCCGATAACAAGGTAAAAACGAACGCCGCCGTCCTCGTAGGAGTATGTATTGTCGTTGATCCTGTTCCAATCCATGATATTCAGCTCCTTATAGGTCAAATAATTGTTCTGACTTTATCATACCACATAATCAGCTTTCAGTCAATCGTAGTATATCAAATACCTGTAAGTCCATAGCGGAATACGGCACATATATTTGAAAAATATTTTTGAAAACCTTTGTAACGTTTTGGGATCTTATCCGTCTAACATACAGAAAGGCAGGAAAGGAGGTGCGATGATTGGATAAAAAGACCGTCGAGGGCTTGTACGACGCCTGTTATATGAAGGTCTATTCCTACGTGATGACGCTTGCTAAGGATCAGAATACCGCCGCCGAGCTCACACAGGAGACCTTCTATCGGGCGATGACTACTAAACAGACCTTCCGCGGGGAGTCTGAGTGCTACTCCTGGCTCTGCGCTATCGCCAAGAACCTGTTCATTGACGAGACCCGCCGCAGCTCGAAGTATACCGACGAACCGGACGAAGCCCTCCCCGACACCGGCACGGACATCGAGCAGAGCATAACCGACGCTGACACGTCCTTCCGGGTACACGTACTTCTCCACTCTATGGAGGAGCCATACAAAGAGGTCTTTGAGCTCCGGGTCTTCGGGGAGCTTTCCTTCCGGCAGATCGGGAAGATCTTCGGAAAGACCGAGACCTGGGCAAGAGTTACCTATCACCGCGCCAGACTGAAGCTGAAAGAAAGGATGGATAACAATGAGATTTGACTGTGACATGATCTGTGATCTGCTGCCGCTGTACGTTGACGGAGCTTGCAGCAAAACCAGCGCCGCTGCGGTCGAGCAGCATTTGTCCGAGTGCGAGAGCTGCTCAGGCATCTACAACGACATGATCCGCTGCGAGAAAGAGATAGACGGCAGCATCAGAAAAGAGCGCGACGAGGTGCTCAACAGGCAGGCTAAGTATTTCAAGCGCCGCAGCGTGCTGGCTGGGAGTATCATCGGGGGCATATTCTCGCTGCCCATACTGATCTGCCTGATCGTGAACCTGGCAACCGGCGCGGGGCTGAGCTGGTTCTTCATCGTACTGACTGCCATGTTCATACCGGCGTCCCTGACGGTGGTGCCGCTGATGCTGCCCTCCAACAAAGCCCTCTGGACGCTGGGCACATTCACGGCGAGCCTTGTAACGCTGCTGGGCGTGTGCTGCCTCTACTCCGGCGGGAGCTGGTTCTTTGTGGCGGCTTCGAGCGTGATCTTCGGGCTGACGGTGTTGTTCGCGCCCTTTGCCGTGAACGCCAAGCCCATAGCGAGCCGCATCGGTAAGCACAAGGCGCTCACTGCGATAGGTGCTATGACCGTGACCTTTATCCTCATGATGATCTGCATAGGGATACGCTCTGACAACCCGGATTTCTTCCGGTATGCCTTTGCGTGGTCGCTGCCGCAGTTTGGTTACCTCTGGGCTATGTTCCTGCTGATACGCTACGGAAAGTGGCACGTCACCATTAAGGTGGCTGCCTGCGTGCTTGTGACTTCGCTCTATGTATTCTTCGGCGAGGCATTGGTGATACTGCTGCTGGGCAGGGGACTGTATCTGCCCAGGTTTGGCTTCGGTTCACTCAATTCCGCGCTCTATGAAGACAGCATCCGCTGGACGGTGCTTTTCCTGGGGATCATCGCATCTGCTATACTCACCGTTATCGGTGTGCGCAAGACAAACAAACATTGATTTAGGGGGACAACAACATGAAGAATAAGACTATTATTTTTGCAGCGATCCTTCTTCCGCTGATCCTGCTCACCGGCTGTATGAACATCTCAAAGACATATGACAATGCAGATAAATACACCGCCGGCAACAGGGATATAACCGACAGCATCTCCGTTCTCAATATCAACTGGAGCTGCGGCAGCGTGACTGTCGCCAGAGGCAGCGGCGACAGCATTACAGTCCGTGAGACCTGTAAGGTCAGCCTCGACTCTGAAAAGCAGGTCCACACCTGGGTTGACGGCGACACTCTCCGCGTGCAGTTCTCCGCCTCCGGCGAGGTGCTTCGCGGCGAGGAGTGCGACAAGAAACTGGAGATACTTGTCCCCGAGGGGCAGAAGTTCTCGGGCATAAAGTGTGAGGCTTCCTCTGCTGATATACGTATCAGTGAACAGCTCTGCGACGAGCTCACGGTGGATACATCCTCGGGAGATATCATGGCAGAGGACTGTGCTACGCCTAAGATCAGCATGACCGCATCCTCAGGTGATATCAATGTCATGCAGAAGGCCGAGTGTGATCTCATCAAGTGTACCACATCCTCCGGAGAGATCGGCGTTACCGCCGAGACCGTCAAGGAGCTTCGTACAGATGCATCCTCCGGCGGCATTACCTGCAATATCGCCTCAGCTGACAGCGTTTACGCTGACACTTCAAGCGGCGAGATAAAGCTCACCTTCGGCGCCGTACCCGCTTCAACAAAGATCACCGCCTCCTCCGGTGATGTGAAGGTCAGCCTCCCGAAGGATTCCGATTTCAAGGCCGAGATCAGCACTTCCTCAGGCGACTTCAACTACACCGGCATCTCCCTCTCCAAGAGCGGAGAGAGCTATTCCTGCGGCTCCGGGACCAACAGCATCTCTGTTGAGACCTCCTCCGGAGATATAACATTTAACGCCGGTAACTGAGAAAAAAGCCAGTATATCCACCGCGATGGATATACTGGTTTTTGTTACTTTATGAGCCACTGCTTGTCCAGCCACTTGATCCTGCCGTTTACGAAATTCACTATGTTCTTGGCCTGGTCTATCTTCCAGGCGTCGTCGCCCAGGTCGTTTTTGAGCTTGGAGCAGTCTTTCAGAACCTGCATAGTAGTATCTTTGAGTGCGCCGCTTTCGGAGAGCCTTGACCACTTCTCCTTGACGATGCTCTGGAACCAGTCGGCCTTCATTGCCGTGATGTACCAGGGGTTTGATCTGTCGATACCGTCGTGCTGGGGCTTCTGGAAGGTGGATGCGTAATATCCGCCGTTTGCAGAACCCTCATAAGCCCAGTTGAAATCCCAGGGAGCCAGGAAAGTGAGTTTTTTATACTTGCTGTCCTCGGTGAAGTCCACGGCGATATAAAAGCTCCCGGCGCCAACGTCGTTGTTGTGGACAAGCTCTTCGAGTATCACCATGTTAGCCAGTGAATCGAGATCAAATACAGCCTCAACGGCTTCGCGTGCTGTCGAATAGGTGTCCTTGGCCGGGACAACGCTGTAAGCTGAGTTGAACATATAGGGCGTATCGTAGAGGACGGCATGGTAGAGTATCTCAAAGGCGCCGCTGATATACCGCTCGATGAAATCAAGCTGTCCCTTGGTGAAAATATCACTGCGGACGCTGTATGCATGAGTTTCAAGAGTGCGGGCTTCACCGGAGATATCGCTGAATGCGGCGTTCTCGTGGTCGTACTCAAAGTAGGGGTGATCGTCGCCGGGGTAGTTGTCCATTTCTACAAGATAGCCGGTCTCAAAGGCAGTATCGTCGGACTTGGGCTCGTTTACGTCGATGCGGTCGTCAGCGGCCTGGTTCTGTTCGCAGAGCAGGTACATACCCCGGGGCTTGCCGTTGATGTAAAGGTTCACATAGGTGCAGTCGCTGGAGTAATACTTGCCCTCGAATATGGTCTTTGCCAGGCTGAATGCGGTGAAATCCGGTGCCAGGTTCCAGTAGGAGCGCAGCAGCATCCAGCTTTTGTACTCCTTGCCGCCGTGGAGGCCCAGCATATTATGCTTTTGCTCGAACTTTATCCGGTAGGGCTTTTCGTCGCCCTGTTCTGCGGTGGAGTTGCCCCTTACCTTGACGCCGCCGTTGGCGGAGAGCACATAGCTTTCATCGCAGTTGAACGCGTCGATGACGCTGGGGACGTACTGATCCTTGGAGAGTATCTTTTTTTCGTCCTCGGTGGTGATGTTTATGCAGGGGAGGTCTTTTTCTCCGGCGATATCTTTGAGCGTTTTGCTGATCTTATCAGCGCTGCCGTCGTACTGGCTGCGGACATTGTCGAAGCTTATCTGTGCAGCCTCCGGCAGTTCAAGGGGCGTGGGGTCGGCATTGAATACCGGCTTTTCTTCGGTCTTGCTCTCAGGCGTGCTTTCGGCTGTTTCGGAGGTCACTGCGGCAGTCGTTTCGGCGGGCTGCTGATTGCTGCTGACTTCCTCGGAGCCGCAGCTTCCGAGTGCCGCCGCCGCGATACAGACCGACAGCAGCAGGGACAGTGCTTATTTCATGTGATTCGCTCCTTCCTGAAAAAGGAAATTATACTGTTTTGGTTATTATAGCATACTGCCGCAGCGGTGTCAAGACAGTGATTTTATGTTCTATATACCGGGGAGCATATTATTATATGAAACCGCGTTTTCTAATACAATAATGCCCTGATAAAGAAAGGCCGCACCGCGGAGATCTCCTGCGGTGCGGTCACTTTAAAGCGCTTCGATTTCGGCGTTTACCGTATCTTCTGTGGCTGCCATTGCTCTTAGAGTAAGATCAAGCAGCTTGTCAAGCTCCCAGCCCAGCTGTTGTGCGCCGCGTTCGATCACCTCTCGCGAGCATCCTGCTGCAAAGCCCTTGCTCTTGTATTTCTTTTTCAGCGATTTGAGCTCCATGTCTTTGGTGCTTTTTGAGGGGCGCATCAGCGCGGCTGCACCGATAAGGCCGGTGAGCTCGTCGGCGGCAAACAGCACCTTTTCCATCTCATGCACCGGTTCAACGTCTATGGTCGCGCCGCAGCCTACGGTTATGCCGTAGCCGTGGGAGCATACCGCGTGTATCAGATCTTCGCCGACACCGCCCTCACGGAGCAGCTCCGGGGCTTTGAGACAATGCTCCTCGGGATAAAGCTCAAAATCAATATCATGGAGCAGTCCCGCGATGCCCCAGTATTCGGCGTCACCGCCGTAACCGAGTTCATTGGCATACCACTTCATCACCGCCTCCACGGTAAGTGCGTGGCGCAGGTGAAAAGGATCCTTGTTGTATTTTTTCAAAAGCTCAAAGGCTTCGCTTCGTGTTATCATAACAGTCCTCCTGATATAAGTATATTATGATTATACCGCTTTCGGAGGGATTTGTCAATATCTTGCCGGTGCTTGTTGTTTGCGCTTTATTTGTTAGTTATTTCCTGATACAGCATCCCACATTCTGTGCAGTACCATACCAGTCTGCCGGAACGGAATACCGGCAGATAGATTTGCACAGGCCATTCGGGGTACTGCTTGAACATCATGAGCGAGCTGTCACTCTGATAAGCCACAAATGTGATATGATGCTCCTTGGTCATTGAATGATCGGCAGTAATATAAAGCTCTCCGCCGATATCCTCGATGCTGAGCTTTTCGCTTTCCTCTGCCTTGCGCGGTTCAAGGGCGGTCAGCTTGGTGCCGCAGCAGGTCACAGATGCCTCAGAGGTCGCGGTTACGATGTTGCCGCAGTCCTTGCAGACGTAGAATCTAAGTTTTTTCATGTTACCCACCTCGCTTTCGTTTTTGTCTATCTCTCCTGTCAGCAGCACCTGGATATCCGTTCCGAAGACCTCCGCCAGTACCGACAGCAGAGACACATCGGGACAGCCGTTGCCGGTCTCCCATTTTGATACTGCCTTTGCGCTGACGTTTATCCTCTCGGCAAGCTCCCTTTGAGTAAGCCCCAGCGCAGTCCTGAAATGCTTTATCACAGCTCCTGTTTTTACCTGATCCATATTATCACCTCTGCTGTCATTATAGCATATCCCCCAAGCCTCGTCAATCCACGCTCCGTAGACATGATTGATACATCGTCCGCCGGGACGACGGTAGCTGCTGTGAGTGGTGTTCTCACCTTGCCGGCAGGTACCGCTATCCCGATGAGGTGCCGAAGGATGTTTACCGCCGGCACGACAACTGCGGCTGCATTGTGGAGCATCAGAGCGGCGGTATGCGGAAAAACGTCCACACGAAGCGCTCCGGCACCGACGAGCAGTAGCGTGAAGCACTCCGCGAGCTGGACGAGCGCAAGCAGCAGCGTGAGAAGATCAGGCAGGCCGCTGAGAACGCCAAAAAGCCGAGAGTGCTTTCCAAAGCAGAGGGCAGCAGGATCGAGGCTGAGGTGCTGGCGAAGCGCAGGGAGAGGTTGACAGGCGAGGCTGAAAGTG
This sequence comes from Ruminococcus sp., assembly GCA_017529875.1. Classification (GTDB taxonomy): domain Bacteria; phylum Bacillota; class Clostridia; order Oscillospirales; family Ruminococcaceae; genus FB2012. The sequence continues at coordinate 100,629 of JAFXNC010000030.1, forward strand.
GTATAATAAAAGCAATAACAATCAAGGATATCCAAAACAGCGATACAGGCGAGGTTATATCTGATGAGTGCAAAAAAACTATATTTAATACTCTTAAAGCTCAGGGGGCAGCATATATCTATGACGAAGTGAAAGTCGTAAAAATTCCTCGTGATAAAGAAGGGCGTATGGAATTGTTGAGAACTAACGCTATATCAAGTCCAGGCTATCCAAAAGTCATACTTGAAATCAATGAGGAAGCTTTTGGTGGGAAAACGAAAGCCTATATGGATAAACTGATTAAATTGCAGAAATATAGTACTGCAAATTCTCTTGAAGAAGCAGTAATTCACGAATGCGCTCACGCAAAAGTGATTAACGGGAAATTTTATTCTCAATACAAAGCTATTGACGAAGAACTAAGTGGTCCATTTTTCACTCAGCCTATCAAAGGCAGGGCTGATAAGAAATCACTTAAGGACTTAGCGGGAGAAATCTCTGAATACGCTCAAAAGGATGGGCTTGAATGTATTGCTGAAAGTCATGTAAAACTTAGCAGAAAAGAGTATATTCCCGAAGAATTAAAGATATTACACGACCAATACATAGAGTGAGGTGTTTATTATGAGAATAGATTATCCTCTGTGCATAGACTGTATTTACTTTGACATGGAAAACGAATACAATGGTAAGCCTGTGTGCAAGGCTTATCCTTTAGGTATTCCTGATGATATTATCATTGAAAAATCAAAACCTCACACAGATAAAAAAATACCATGTTCTAACGGCTACAATTTTGAACCCAATAAACCGTCTGAATAATCAGGCGGTTTTCTTATGCCCGAAAGGATGATGCTATGCTGACCTCAATACTTATCGGCTGGATATTATATCAGCTTTCGGCGCCGGTCTGGTGCTGGGTGCTGTTTGTTATAATTGCGGCGTTTAAGACACTTGGCTTTGGCATGAAAGTCGCAGAGATATGCTCCAAGAAAAACTAATATAATGCACAAAAGCGCTATGCAGCAATGCAAGGCGCTTTATTTATGCCCAAAAAGGGCACCATAAACTGAACACAGGGAGGGGAACGCATGACCGATAAACGAATCGGCCGTCAGCTTCCCACTCGCTCTGTGGTAATTCCATACTCTGTGTCTTTGGGCGCAGAGGCGGTCTCGGTCTACGAACGGAGCGGACGTTCGGCGATGGAATGGCAGCAGCAGTCCGCGGGCATTTCGTGTCAGATAAATATGACGTGTGGCAAGGTTTTGTTGAAATACAGATATTTTATCAAGTATAGAGATAAAAGAAAACCGCGTAAATGCGTGATTTGCGCATTTACGCGGTTTGCGGTTTGGAGCAGATAACGGGAGTCGAACCCGCATCCTCAGTTTGGGAAACTGAAATAATGACCGCTATACTATATCTGCATATATGGCTCTCTTTGATCGCCTTGTATATTATAGCACAGTATATAGCATTTGTCAAGCGGTTTTTGAGTCATAGGCTGTCGTTTTATCAGCGCGGAGGCTGGGGCCTCTGACCTATGAGCACAGCGCTGCTGCGAGCCATAAGGCTGATACCGTCGGACGCGGTGCTGCCTGAAAGGGTATCGTCGCCGGTATAGGTCAGTACAGTCCAGACCATCCCCTCGGGGATGATCGGCAGGCGCATAAATCGCTGCTCCCAGTAGGTGTTGACGGCGCAGTAGATAAAGCAGTCCTGCTCGGTGCCGAAGTCAGCGGCAGGCTCGGCGTACATGAAAGCGAAGGTGTGGAAAGGGGAGTTCCTGTTGAGCGACCAGGGCTCGGTTCCGTGAAACGAGAGCTCCGGATAGCCGGAACTGTTGTAGCCGGAGAAGAAATCCGGCCTGCGCAGTACGGGGTGAGCCTTTCTGAAGGATGTCATAGTGCAAAACAGCTCGAAGACGTCCCGGTTGGTGTGAAGATCCTCCCAGTTGAGCCAGGAGATGCGGTTGTCCTGGCAGTAGGCGTTGTTGTTGCCGTACTGTGTGTTCATGAACTCGTCCCCGGAGAGTATCATGGGTACGCCGCGGCTGAGCATGAGTATGATGACGGCGTTTTTGATCTGTCTGCGCCGCAGAGCGTTGATCTGCGGATCGTCGGTCTCGCCCTCGGCACCGCAGTTCCAGCTGTCGTTGCTGCTGCATCCATCACGGCCGTCCTCGCCGTTGTTGATGTTGTGCTTTTCGTTGTAGGATACCAGGTCATAAAGGGTGAAGCCGTCATGACAGGTGATGAAATTGATCGAAGCCTCCGCTGAGCGGGTGCCGTAAAGATCTGCGGAGCCTTCTATCCTTGTGATAAGCTCGGGGCCGCACTCTGCGCCGCTTTTAAGGAACTTTCTAAGGCAGTCCCGGTATTTGCCGTTCCACTCTGCCCAGCGTCCCCAGGCGGGGAAACTGCCTACCTGATAGAGCCCACCGGCGTCCCAGGCCTCTGCTATGAGCTTGGCTTTGCCCAGCACAGGGTCATGAGCCAGGGTCTCGATAAGGGGCGGGCTTGACATGGGTGCGCCGCTGCTGTCGCGGGACAGTATGGATGCGAGATCAAATCTGAAACCGTCCACATGGTAATCTGCGATCCAGTATCTGAGGCAGTCAAGAATGTAGTTGCGTACCACGGCATTGTTGCAGTTGAGGGTATTTCCGCAGCCGCTGAAATCATAGTAGTACCCCTCGGGGGTAAGCAGGTAGTAGGTCTTGTTGTCGATGCCCCGGAAGGATATGCAGGGGCCGTTCTCGTTGCCCTCGGCAGTATGGTTGAACACCACATCGAGTATGACCTCGATGCCTGCCTTGTGGAGCCGCTTTATCATGTTTTTCAGTTCTTCGGCAGCCAGTCCGAAATGTGCTGAGGCGGCATATCCGGCCTTCGGGGAGTAGAAGCTCACAGTGGAGTAGCCCCAGTAATTGTAAAGCCGCTCGCCGTCGAAGGAGCGGGGATTCTCGGTCTCGTCGAACTCAAATATGGGCAGCAGCTCGATGCAGTTTATGCCAAGCTTTTGGAGATATGGTATCTTCTCCACGAGGCCGGCGTAGGTGCCCTTGTATTTGACACCTGAGGATGCATCTCTTGTGAAACCCCGGATGTGCATTTCGTATATGATAAGGTCTTTCAGCGGGATCTCGGGCTGCTTGTCTCCCTCCCATTTGAAATCGTCCGGGATGACGCGCCCGCGGTATCGGTATTTCTCGTCGGGCGGGCTCACAGCTCCCCAATCCTCCCGGCCGCCTACAAGTCTTGCATAAGGGTCGAGGAGGATGTTTTCTTTGTTGAACAGGTGTCCCTCAGAGGGAGAGTATTTGCCGTCGAAACGGTAGCCGTATTCGAGCTTTTCGTAGTCCAGGCCGAAAACGGTGATGGAGAACACGTTGCCGATGCGGAATTCCTCTGGAAAAGGGATCACAGCATAAGGCTCTTTTTCGCCGCAATTATACAGAAGCAGTTCGCAGGAGACAGCATTTTTTGAAAACACCGAGAAGTTTATTATGCCGTCCCCGATAATGCTTGCCCCAAAGGGGTTTACTCTGCCGCAGCGATAGTGTATACCGTTTAGCTCATGGGTAGGATAATCGTCCAGTCTGAACATACGAACACCTCCGTCCTGAAAACAAATTCTGAACTGTTAATAGTATTATAACACTTTTATATATAAAATTCAAGGGTTATGCAAAAAAATACCATTTTGTTTTTCGCATGGATAATAATGGATCCTGCTCAGGCTGCCTACTCGCTTCAAAGCAGTATGGGATAATCCCGAAGGCGATAATATCGACGGCGTCATAAGCGGCATCACCTACGTATGATAAAAACAAAGCCCTGCGCGATCACACTGCCGCAGGGCTTTTGTCTGTTGCTTTCAGTGACTGATGCCGGTCAGGTTGATCTCTGCATCGTAGATAAGCTCGCCGAGGATGCGGATAAGATGATCCGTTTCGATTGGCTTGCTGAGGTGAGCGTTCATACCTGCCTGCATGGAGAGCTGTACGTCCTCGTCGAAGGCGTTGGCTGTCAGGGCGATTATGGGGATGCGCCTGGCGTCCTCTCTGTCCAGAGCGCGGATAGTGCGTGCAGCTTCAAGGCCGTCCATTTCCGGCATACGCACGTCCATGAGGATCGCGGAATAGATGCCGGAGGTGCTGTTCTCGAACAGCTCCACAGCGACTTTACCGTTCTCTGCGTGGTCTACCTTGATGTTCTCCATTTCGAGCATATCCGTCATGATCTCCGCGTTGATCTCCACGTCCTCAGCCAGCAGGATGCGGCGGCCTTCGAGCCTTGCCTTGTTCTTGCCCTTGAATATATCCATGTTGCTCCGGCAGGCGATACGTTCAAGGTTCTGCGTGATGTTGGCGGGGAACAGAGGTTTTTCGATGAAGTCCTCCACGCCCACCGATCGAGCCTCCTCACGGATGTCCTCCCAGCTGTAAGCCGTCATGGCAGCGATGACGCTTTCGTGCTTATACTGCCTGAGTATCTCCGCAGAGGTCTCCATGCCGTTCATGCCTGGCATATTCCAGTCCATGAGAATGATACTGTACGGCTTTTTCCGGGCGTGCTGCACTTCGATCTTTCGCAGGGCTTCCTGTCCGCTGGTGCAGGTGTCCGCACGGATGCCTGCTTCCTCCAGCACCATACCTGCGTGCTCCGCTTCGATGGGGTTGTCGTCTACCACAAGGATAAACATCGCCTGCGGGTCGATCTCGCCTGTATGAGGGGTCTCGTTCCTGTCGCCTTTGCGCAGCGCCAGAGTGACGGTGAACTCTGTCCCGACACCCTTTTCAGATCCAACAGTTACGGAGCCGTTCATCATCTCCACGATCTTCTTTGTTATCGCCAGCCCGAGGCCGCTGCCTCCGGATTTTGATCTGAGGGACGCATACTCCGGGGAGAAGGCGTCGAATATCCCGGGGATGCTATCCTTGTCTATGCCGATGCCGGTATCCCTGATACGAAATCTTATCTCTGTCCGGTCATCATAGTCCGCCGTCTTTTCCGCGGTCAGTGTGACGCTGCCGGGGGCATTGGTGAACTTGACAGCATTGGAGAGGATGTTTGACAGCACGGCTTTGAGTTTCTTCTCGTCGCCGATGCAGGGCCCGTCAAGCTGCTCCGTCATGATACACTCGTAGGTGAGCCCCTTGCCTCGGCAAAGCTCTGAATATTGCTCGTTTATCTGACCGAGCAGGTTTTCCAGGGAAAATTTGCCGTTGGTGAGTATCTCCCTGCCTGACTCGATGCGGCTCATGTCAAGGATGTCATTGATGATCGAGAGCAGATGCTTTGCGCTGTCGCCGATCTTTTCGAGGTAGCCTCGGGTATCTTCCGGCAGTTCGCCGTTTTTCAGTGCAAGGGTATCCAAGCCGATTATGGCGTTTATGGGGGTGCGTATCTCGTGGCTCATTCCGGATAGGAATGTGGTCTTGGAACGGTTGGCAGCCTCCGCCGAGGACAGCGCATCGGACAGTGCCTCATTCTTGGCCATAGCCTCACGCATCTCGGCATCTACATCGGTGAATCCTATGATGATATGCTGCTCGTCCTGTTCCATGCGGGAGATCTTGAGCCTGTAATACACCGGCTCGTTCTGTATCAGCCTGCGGAAGGTGGTGACGAATGTGTCCTTGCGGCTTAGAGCCTTCATCAGCTTTTTGCGGTTCAGCGCAGAGAGGAATTCTTCCTTGTCCTCGGGGTATACGCTTTCGCTAAGCTCAGCCTTGCAGTCGGTGAAGAAGTGCCAGCCCCGGCGTATCTCCGAGAGGGTGGTGCCGTCATCATCCCTGCGGTACTCGGTGAATTCCTCGGTATCTGTGTTGACGTAGATCATCTCGGTGTAGTCCCGGGCAAGGGTCTGTGCGATATGTGTGTACATGAGCCCGGTATTGACGGCGCTTTCGTAGGCCTCCTTGGTCATGGCCTGCTCATGCTGTATGCTCACCAGGTCGGTGATGTCCTGGCACATACCCAGAACACAGGATCTGCCGTGGGTGTCCTTGTATCTGAGCTTTGTAGTCTGTAACTGCCTGGGCTTGCCCATGGCATCGGGAACATCCTCGTAGAAGATGTAGGGCTTGCTCAGTGAGAGGGCTACACGGTCAGCCTCGGTGAAATGCGCCGCAGTCTCGGGGTCAAAGATGTGTACATCGGTGAGCCCCACTACCTCCTCCGGGGAGGATTTGTGGGCATAATCCGCGAAGGCCTGATTGCAGGCGAGATATTTCCCGGTCTCGGCGTCCTTGGTGAATGCCATGCCAGGCATATTGTCGAGAAGCGAGAAGAACCTGTCCTTGAGTTCGGAGATCTTTTCGGCTTCCTCCTGCCTGCGCTTGTGTTCCTCCTTTTCATCGTTGGCAACGAAGGCATGGAGCAGACAGGTGCCCAGCATATAGGCGATGGAGTACAGGGGCAGATAGGGGAACCACAGCTGAACGAACAGACATAAGGCCATGATCGCACCGAAGGAGGCCAGTATGCGGTAGCGAACACCTTCCTCCGAGCGGAATTTGGCTCCTGTCCGGAACATTGAGGCCATGGCATGGAGGGATATGATTATCAAAAGCAGTATCTGACATACCAGTATCACATAACGTGCCGGGAGGGCAGTGTATACGCTGTCGCTGTCCACCGTGAAAAGCACCGGCTCGAAGATGTTCACCACAGTGAGCCCAAGCACAGAGCCAACTATGAACCGTCCCGAGTACACCAGCAAGCGCTCAAAGCGGCTTTTCTCATCCAGATATGTAACGGTATACTGCGCCCAGAAGGATATGCCCACAGCCATAGCCATGAAATACACGGTGGTATCCACATAGAGGGCTGTATCCAGCTTCTTGTACTCCAGCAGACCCCAGAGGATATCCGTGACAAAATATACCAGGACAGCCAACAGGAATTTTCTGTATACTATCCAGGCAGGCTTGTCATAAGCCCTTGAATCGCGCAGGACGTCCCAGTTGACTATCAGCATCACCAGGGCGGCCAGCAGACCGATCGCAGAATAATACATATTTCCTTACCCTCTCTGCTTCTTTTTTTCTTTCAGCCAGCTCTTGTTCTCGTACATCCTCTGATCTGCACGCTCGTAAACCTGGGCGGCCTTTTCGTCCTGCTCGTAGCGTGCCATGCCTATGGCTATTACAATGCCGCCGTTCTCTATGGCATCTTCGTTGTGCTTGTCTATTTTCTCGGTAAGCTCGTCTATGCGGGCATAGTCGTCGCCCTGTGACAGCACTGCAAATTCATCTCCGCCCACACGGAACACAGGACTGCGCTTGAAGGTGGTGCATATGATCTTGCAGGCGTCTCTGAGGAACTGGTCTCCGGCCTTGTGACCCTCGGTATCGTTGACCTTTTTCAGATCGTTGACATCCAGTATGGTGAGTGCGAAGTCCGGGGCGCGGTTCATCTCGATCTGAGCGTTGAGCCGCTCCTCGTATACCCGGTAGGCGTTGCGGTTCTTAACGCCGGTAAGTGCGTCGATGTTGGCCTCTATCCTTGCCTGAGCGAGGCGGCGGCCGTATTCTTCCTCCTGGCGTACCTGAGCGTCGATATCGTTGACACCCACTACCAGCCGGCGGCCGTCCTGTTCTTCAACGATAGCGGCCTTGAGCTGTACATACCTGGGCTCGCAGTCCACCATGAGCCGGAAGCTCAGGGTGAAGATGCCGTTGTTGGCTACCTCCTCCATGGCGTTTTCCATGGTCAGCGCCGTGAAGACACGGTTCTTGTCGTCGGGGTATACCGCCTTGATGCAGTTCTCCCTCAGCTCCGAGAAGAAATCCTCTCCCTCCGCCGGAACGGTAAAGGCGTCGAATCCTGCGGCACAGCTGTATTCGCGGTAACGTCCGGTCTCAGGCACTACCACGTAGATGCACAGGAAGTCTCCTGCCAGGGCGCTTATCCTGCTGTATGCAGTCTGTTCCTCCTGCATACGCTGGGCGGCCTGACGCTGCTTCATCTGCTCGTCGATGTCGGTGATGCTAAGTATTATGAAGCGCTCGTCGTCCCGCATACGGGTGACTTTCATGCTTACGTAGAAGGGCTCTTGTTTGGTTATCATGCGGTAGGTTATCATGAAGATGTTGTTCTGCTCCAGAGCGACCTCCAGAGTCCTGCGGTCCATGGCGCGGATGACCTCGGCTCTGTCCTCGGGGTGGACGTTTTCCTCCGCCGCATCCTGACCCTCCTCAAAGAAGTGCCAGCCCCGCCTAACCTCCGTAAGGGAGCCGTCGCTTTCGTCGGACCTGTACTCGATAAACTCCTCGGTGACGATGTCCACATAGTAGAGCATCAGAAAGCCGTTTGCCAGCGCCTGTGCGATGTGGGTGAAGATGATGCCGGTGCTCCGGGCCTTTTCGTAAGCCTCCCTGGTGGGGGCTTTTTCTCTTGTGATGCGAAGGCTGTCGGACACGTCCTGGAAGATTCCCAGTACGCAGAGTCTTCCGTTGGCATCGGTGTATTTCTCCTTTGTGACCTTTACATTGATCTGGTTGCCGTCGAAGTCCTCCATGTTGTCGTAGTAGATAAGCGGCTCATCCATTGAAAGCACCAGCTTGTCATCGTCGGAGAAACGCTTGGCCTTCTCAGCGTCGAAGAGATCGGCATTGGTGAGACCTGCCACCTCGGTGGGGTCTTTCCTGTGGACATAATCCGCAAAGGCCTGGTTGCAGGCCAGGTATTCACCTGTCTTGGCGTCCTTGGTCAGGTAGATGCCGGGCATATTGTCCAGCAGGGAAGTGACTGTCTGCTGGAGATCTTTGATCTGTGCCGCCTCCTCCAGCAGGCGCCTCTGCCTGTGAGCAATGCGCTCTGCCCGGAGCTTAGATCCCAGCAGGAACAGAATAACAGCAAAGAGTACAGTCAGTACCGTCAGTACCACCAGCCAGTTGTTTTTTAAAAACTGCATGAAGGAGACCTTCTGCTCTCCGTACATATATGAGGCAAGGGCGGTGTCCATTTCGTTGCTGTTGGTGGCAAGAACGGTCTTGTTCATTATGGAGTACAGCTCCCGGGAGGACTTGTTCACCGCGAAAGATAACTGCAGCGACTCGCCGGTGGGGACTGTGAACAGCTTGTTCTTTTTGAGCGTGTCCTCCTCCGAGGGTATGCGGTAGTTGCTGACGAGAACGCAGTCCGCCTCCCCCCTGGCGACTGCCTCGTAGCAGGCCTGGAGCCCCGCAAAGGGCTTTCTCTGAGCCTTGGGGTAAAAGGCCATTATGAAGGTCTCCACGTTCACCATGCGGTCGTTTATGGCAAAGGTGATAGTGCTCTCATCGGAAAGCTCCTGACGGTCATCCACCCGCATCAGGGCGTTCATTTCCGTCTTCATGGCAGGGTCGGTGAGGCGTATGCCCCGCTGGTCAGCGTCGTAGGTGCTGAGATACACCGGGAATACGCAGTCCACCTCCCCCGCAGTAAGGGCGCTGAGAGCGTCCTCAATGGTGGTGTAGGGGACGGTCTTGAATTTCAGCTCCTGACTGTTGAGGCCGTTGAGGGCGTGGGCAAGATAGTCCTTCAAAGCGCCGGTAAGCTCCCCGGAATCGTTATCGGTGTCGCAGAAGGGCAGATAGTCCTCCCGGAAACCTATGCGTATCTCCCCGTGTTCTTTCAGCCAGTCCTCCTGCTGAGGGGTCAGCAGGGCATTGGTCTTGCTGGAGAAGATGCGTTCCTTGGAGATCTTCTCGTTGAAATAGGGGTCCTCGTCCTGGATCTCTGCCATAGCCATGTTTAGTTCTTCAATAAGATCCTGCCTGCTCTTGTTGACGGCATAGTAGTAATCCGAGCCGCCTATCCTGCTGACAGGGATAGCCTCTCTGTTGTAATCAAAGGTGAATATGGTGGCTAAGCCGTCGATATCCCCCTTGTTTATCATCTCCATGGACTCATCCTCGGTGCCGGTGAGGGGGATCACATCAAGGGTGAGGTGGTTCTTCTCAGCCCAGTCTCTGAGGAAGGTCTCCTGTATGCTGTCCTTGTTCACGCCGATGCGCTTGCCGTTGAGGGAGGAGAGGTCATCCGCGGTGATCTCCCGGTTTTCGGCGCTCACATAGATATAGTAGGCCTCTGTACCCATAGGCAGGTCGGAGAAGTACATATACTCCTCCCGCTCCGCCTTGTAGGAAACGTCGCTGAGCAGGTCTATCCTGCCCTCTTTGAGCATTTGCAGAAGATTGGGCCAGCTGTCCTCCACGTATTCAAATGTCCAGCCGGTGTAGGCGGAGACCTTCTGGTGGTATTCGTAGTCGATGCCGCAGCGCCTGCCGAAGCTGTCATAGTAGCAGAAGCTGGAATCGAACCACCCGACCCGCACTATCTTCTGCTCCTGACTGTCAGCAAATGCCGTCGCCGGCACCATGTTCACCAGCATGACCGCCAGCAGGAGGAATGTGATCAGTTTTTTAAGCTTTATCGGTCTCAATTCAGGAAACCTCCCTAAGTCTTATTGACACCCGAGATAAGCCGCGCCATGGTCTCGAACATCTTGTCCGGCTCCACAGGCTTTGACAGGTGGGCGTTCATACCGGCCTCGCGGGTGCGCTCTATGTCCTCGTCGAAGACGTTGGCTGTCATGGCGATTATGGGTATGGTCTTCGCGTCGGGGCGGTCAAGCTCCCGTATCTTTTTGGTGGCGGTAAGGCCGTCCATTTCCGGCATACGCACGTCCATGAGGATAGCGTCGTAGTAGCCTGCCTCGCTGGCTGAGAACATTTCCAGAGCCACCCTGCCGTTCACGGCGTGCTCCGACTCGATGTCCTCCAGCTCAAGCAGGTCGGCAAGTATCTCGGCGTTCTGCTCCACGTCCTCTGCCATGAGCACTCTGCGCCCTGCCAGTATCTCCTCGGCGGAGCCTGTGAAGGCAGGCTCAGGGGCAGCCGCCTGTATGCCCCGCCTGCCGGAGAGTATCTTGTGTATCTCGCGTACTAAAACATCTGAGAACAGCGGCTTTGCAAGTATGCCGTCGATGCCCTCGGAGGCCTCTCCCTCCGGGAGATCCCAGCTGTAACCGGTGAGCATGATCACCGCAGTATCGCCGTTGTCAAAGCCGTGTACCAGCCTTGTCAGCTCCAGCCCGTCCATTCCGGGCATCTTGTAGTCGGTGAGCAGCAGGTCGTAGCCCTTGCCGGAGGAATACGCCTCCCGGATAGCCTTTTCTGCTGTCCTGCCGTCGGTGAAAGTATCGGAACCTATGCCGATAGCCTTTAATACCAGCTGAGTATGCTCGCAGGCCACCTCGTCGTCGTCCACGACGGCGGCGCGGATGCTCTCGGGGAGCCGGTCGCCCTGCTCGCTGCCGGCCTTGCGCTCCGAGCCTGTGAGCTTTACGGTCACGGTGAAGACAGAGCCCACGCCCTTTTCGCTCTCAACCAGTATCTCGCCGTTCATCATCTCAACGAAGTTCTTGGTTATCGCCATACCCAGGCCGCTGCCGCCGTACTTGTTGTTGGTGGTGGCGTCCTCCTGGGAGAAGCTCTCGAATATCCTGGGGATGAACTCCTTGTCCATGCCGATGCCGGTGTCCTGCATGATGAACCGCAGGGTGCAGTCGCCATCGGTATCACTGAGCTGTTCAACGGTCAGAGTAACGCTTCCCGGAGGCTCGGTGAACTTCACCGAGTTGCCCAGAATGTTTATCATGACCTGTTTGAGTTTAAGGTCATCGCCCACGTAGTAGTCGTTCAGGTCGCCCACGATGTTGCAGTCGTAGACCAGCCCCTTGTCCTGGCACTGTCCGTTGATGATTATGTTGATCTGATCCAGGAACTCCCGGAAGGAGAACTCCTCGTTTTTCAGCACCATCCGCCCGGACTCGATGCGGCTCATGTCGAGGATGTCGTTGATCAGTCCCAGCAGGTGGTCTGCGGAGGCGCCGATCTTTTCAAGCTGCTCCCTCGTCCGGGGCGGCAGGTCGGGATCCCGCAGGGCAATGTTGTCAAAGCCGATTATGGCGTTCATGGGGGTGCGTATCTCGTGGCTCATGTTGGACAGGAAACTGGTCTTGGCGCGGCTGCTTTCCTCCGCAAGAGCCTTTTCGACCTCGATCTGCTTTTCACGCTTCTGCATGATGGTGTATATCCTCAGCAGTATAAGCAGCGAGAAACATATCAGCGCGATCTGTATTGAGCTGGCAACGGTCAGCGATACCTCCACGCTTTCCATTTCCTCTTTAATGTATTCATCGCCTTCGTCGGAGTCCAGCTGTGTTGCGTAGTAGCTTTTCAGATTATCCTCGGAGCGTTCGAGAGCTTTGTCGGTGGTCTGGCGCATCCATACGCTTGAAGTAAAAATGATAAGACCCAGCAGCACGATCCACGCCAGTATGGAGTGACCCATCCTCCGTTCCTTGTCCCTGTGGAGGAATATGCGGAAGTACAGAAATCCCAGTATGCTCCAGATAGTCAGGATAAAATAGGATTCAAGGGAAAGCGTGCTTATGGACAGCAGGTTCGGTATCAGGAATTCCAGTGCGAACAGCACCGAGATCACCATTCCTGCAAGACCTATCACGGCGCGTTTGGTGTCCTTGTCCTTTCGGGCGAGTTTCCACGCGGAGGCCGATGCCAGCGCATAGGCGATAGTGGCGCCCACAGTGGTAACGTCCACTATCCAGCTTATTGCCGTCCTGCCGAAGAAAGGCAGTATCAGCGATATCGCGAGTATGGATACGATAGCGTTTTTCGGCACGGAGTTTTTGTTTCTCTTTCCAAGCCATGCGGGGAAAAGCTTGTCGTCAGACAGAGCGCAGGAAAGTCGGCTCAGGGCAATGATGTTGCCGATCAGGCCGGTGAAGATAGCTCCAAGCGCTGCAACGCCGAGTATGGCTGTACCGGCGCTGCCGAGAGCGGTGTTGGATGCAAAGAAGGTGGGCAGGGCAGCACTTCCGGAGTAGCTGTCCAAATTATCAATGTACTCTGTCCAGGAGCTGCATCCCTCCGGGAGCGCCTTTACTGCCAGCAGCGACAGCAGCACATATGCGATAGCCGCGGTTATAAGCGCCGTCAGCATGATGCGGAAGGACTTTTTCAGAGAGAATTTAGCCTCCTCCGCTGAGTGGGTTATGGATTCAAAACCCACGAATGCCCAGGGCGCCAGGGCAAATATCGTGAACATCTCTCCGGCGGAGCTTTTGCCCGGTGCAAAGGCGGGATCGACGGTGCCGGTGCAGTCCCCCGAGGACGATGCGGCTGCAAAGCAGATGACCACTCCGATAAAGAGCACCCCTGCCATAAGCACCTGCGTACAGGCCGAGAACTTCCTGAAAAAGCAGGCTCCCGCCGCAAGCAGCAGCGCAAAGGCGGAGAGCAGTATCTCTCCGGTGTAGATCTCATACCCCGCTATCGAATACAGATACCCGAATCGGAAGGTGTCCCCAAGCACTGTCCTTGCGATAAGTGGCAGCGCAGTCGCATTAGCCCAGATTATTGCTATGTATGTGATTATCAAAAACCACGCGCTTAAAAAGCCGTGGTCGTAGCCGAAGGCTTTTTTTGTGTAGGTGTAGATGCCTCCGCATTCCGGGTAGCGGTTCATCAGGTAATGGAAATTCACCGCCAGCACCAGCATCACCAGTCCGCCAAGGCCGAGACCGATGGCTGTCCCCGCAGGGCCTGCGATAGGCAGGAAGGTGGTGCCGGGCATCACAAAAGCGCCCCAGCCCACGCTGCACCCGAAGGACAGCGCCCATGCGCCTAAAACGCCCAGGTACTTTTTGTTGTTAGTCTTCTCCATTTGCTATATCCCTCTCTGAGCTGCGTTAAGCGCAGCATCAGCTCTCCTCGTATTTTTTTATGCCCTCGGCGGTCTTTCTGTACAGTTCTTCGAGATCTGCCAGTTTTCCGGAGACCTCGCTGTCCGAGAGCTTCCGGGTTTTGCCCGGCCTGTATTCCTCGGCGATATCAGATGCCATTTCCGAAAGCCTGACGAGCCCCAGGTTCGCGCATACGCCCTTCATGGCGTGAGCAGCCTCGAACAGCTCTGTGGGATCCATAGTCTTGCCCGCCTCGATGAGCCTGTCGGCAACACCGTTTTGGGGCAGCTTGCGGATATGCTTGTCGATGAGCTTGTCCATCCGCATCACCCTTACAGCCTGCTCGTAGTCTCCGCCGATCTCGGTATATAATTCATTGATAGTCATTTTATTCAGCTCCTTGTTGTGATGTTGCCGCGCTGTTTAGGCGGCTTACGGGTCATTCACCTTGTGACAAAGGTATCATCCGCACTAAACTGTATTAGGGTATTAGTATAATAATTATAACATAATTATGTATTTTTTTCAAGCCTTTTTATGGAAAATAATAGAATTTGTTAAAGATGCTATGCGATATGTGTAGCATTTGCTGTCTTGAAGCGTTTTATGGTGCGAAAAATGCAGAGCGTAAAACTTTGTGAGCAGAGCCATACACTCTGGTGTTATACGCTGTTATTCCTTGATTGTGTTTCGTTTTTGAATGATCGATAATAAACAAGGTTTTAAAGGACAGGGAAGTACGCTCCTCTTTCTTTTTTGTGCGGCTTTCCAAAAATATGCAGTGTACAGGTTGAAAAAATATATAATATGTGTTATAATACTATTGCAGGTTATGCATAGAACATTTAGGTTGACAGTAAATTATAAACAGTATCACAATTTGGAGGTGTGTATATGTCTTTTGAAAACAAATATGCAAGATTTATGAGAAACACGGGTCCCGGAAGATTCTTATTGCCGGTGGGTATCGTGCTGATAGTTTTCGGAGTGATCCTGTTCGGATTCAAGACGGACAATTATCTCGAGACCACCGGAAAGATCACTTCCGTTTCGGATGGAGTTGCTGATCAGGAGGGTCAGATGCAGTACGACCTGACGCTCACGTTTTCAGTTGACGGCAAGGATTACGAGACCGAGTTTATGAATATGGACGGCAGCTACAACGTGGGCGAAAGCATTAAGGTCTTCTACGATCCCGCTGATCCGTCTAAAACTACCAACAGTAAAATGAACGCGATAATACCTTTTGCGTTTATCGGGGTCGGTGCGGCAGCACTTATCTTTGGGGTTTACATGACGGTCAGTGCGTTCAAAAAGAGCAAGGAGCTTGACAATATCGCGCCTCCCGCAGACGACAGGACTCAGGCAGAGCTTGTGAATATCAAGACAGCCCCGGGCGTGACTGAGTATTACTTCCGCCTTGACGGCAAGATGACCAAGCCGGGATATGTTATCGAGGACGCTGACAGGAACATTCTATACGAGGCAAAGATGCTCAAAAATTCGCTTGTAGGTGCCAGAACTTACGAATTCACCGATCACCGTACCGGTTATGTCCAGCAGCACGATGTGGGTCATGTAATGACAAGCTCTTTTAATGATGAGTTTTTCTCGGTGAAGTCCTGGTTCAAGTTTGACGGCGAAAAGATCTGGGATCTTCTGCACAGTCAGGGGCTCCGTATGTCAACAAGCCTTTTTAGCCGCTTTCCGAACCTGATCTACGATGTCACTAAGAACGGTTCAGCCTTTGCGCGGATCGAGAGCTGCAGCAAGTACGTCCATGAGGACGAGGAGGCACAGCACAAGCTGACAGTACCTATGGGCAAGATGTTCTACCGATGCTGGACTGCGTCTGATGACCTTGAATCTCTTTTCCTGATCATGTTTGCTGTTTCAGAATGTGAGCAGGCCGTAGTAGAGTAGGGCGGTGCAGCTTGATGTAAATTCGCGCTGAGCCAACTGTGTTTCCGTGGATCCGAATGAGATCATTGCAGCAACAGGGCTTAACGCTATTCCGGTTATTAGTCATAAAAACAAAAAGCTCTGCCGGGAGATCTCTGGCAGAGCTTTTGTTATTGATCTATGAATCCTCGTCAGTGCCGAGGCCGTAATTGAGGACATTGTTATAAGCTATGTTCGCCTGTTCGCATTCTTTCTTTTCGCGCCACCTGTCGATATCGCTTTTGATAGCCAGCATTTCGTCAACGATGAGCTCAACTCTTTCCGGGCGCACATAGTTCAGATAGGATATCATCCGTTCGATGCCTTTCGGACTGCCGATGTGTTCGGCAATGATGTTTCCGAGCTCAGCAGGGTAGCCCAGCGAGACGAGGGATGTTATAAGATCGTTCCGTGTCTGAGACCAGTTCTTTTTGCTCTCCATATATGTTTATCCTTTCATTTGTTCAGCGATCATACTTTGAGATGTTTCGGGAACTGTTAGTATAGTTTTTCAGTTTCAATTATATCAAATAGTTTATCCTGTGTCAATGAATAAACTCAGTATCACGGCAATATCTGTTTGATCATAAACGTGAAAATGAAACATTTTGTTTCTTTAATAAGTATTTTTTAAGAATTTTTCAAAAAAAGGTTGACAAACCGTGTTAGATAGTGTATAATAAATTAGTCGCTATAAGGGAACAGCATACGGCGGTATAGCTCAGTTGGCTAGAGCACTTGGTTCATACCCAGGGTGTCACCGGTTCAAATCCAGTTACCGCCACCACAGCTGTTCCTTTTAGTTAAGGCCCGTTGGTCAAGAGGTTAAGACACCGCCCTTTCACGGCGGAATCATGGGTTCAATTCCCGTACGGGTCACCACTTTTTAAGGCTCTGAAATGACGTAAATACGTCGTTTCGGAGTTTTTTATTTTTCTCCTCTGCCCGATTTGAGAAGAATTTGAGAAGAACGCAGTTTTATCCCATAATTTTAAGCCCGTAAAACGGCGTATTTGCGGTGGTTGCAGGGGTTATGGACAACAGACATAATTATCTGAATAACAACGTCATTACTCAATTATTGTTGTATATACCGCCACCAAAACCGCAGCTGCACGGACTTGGAACCGCACCTCACCGCACTTTGAACCGCACGCCGCCGGACGTTGACCGCACTGCCCGGCAGAAAAAGAGCCCGCCTAAACCCAGACAGGCTCCCATTACCTAAATCAGATTTCGGGATAATCAATGCCATTCTCATCAAGAATAGCTTTGAGTCGGTCTATGTACTCATACAGCCTCTGTATCTCGATCCAGTTGCCGTGACACAGTGTGTCTGCTTCCTCCAGTTCATGACGGGTAAGCTCATAATCTTCCCATTTCAGGCACTTGTGATCTTTGCTGAAAGCGCAGTAATCATTCATCACGGCTCAGCCCCCTCCGGAAGCCCATGACGCTTTCTCATAGATTCCTTGCCTTCTATCATCACAGGATATGCAGTGTTAATGATCCTGTCGATTATCGCATCGGAGATCGGGCTGTCATTCTCGGGGTCGGGGTTGATCCTGTCATACCAACCCTTTGCATGATACTGAGTGCAGAAGATCATCGACTTTTCAATCCTTGCTTCGATGATCTCCAGCAGATTGTATGCATCATCCTGAGTCAGCTTTCGGATAAGCCACTCGTCAAGGATAAGCAGATCAGCCTTCTTGTATGCCTTGATGGCCTTTGAAAATTCGCCGTTTGACCTTGCGATA